>NZ_JAKVCW010000001.1 GCF_022448905.1 Shimia sp.
GCCTCTTCAGTTCAGACTACGGAAAGGCCGCCCAATGGGCGGCCTTTTTGCTTTGGGGTGGGGGGCGAGGTGAGCCTAGACACGCCAATTATGCGCAATGCGGGAACGGCAGCGACCGAGTCAGGGCACTCATTTCGCGTGCGCCTTGCGACTGTCGGACGGGGCCTGCTCGCGGTCGAACTTACCGTAGTCACGTATGACGCTGGCGATGCGGAGTCGGTAGTCCTCAAACACAGCGGCCCGCCCCCTTGCCTGCGCCCCGCGATGCTCATTCAAATTGCGCCAGCGAGCAATTGCTGCTTCATCTTCGAAGAAAGAAAGAGACAAGATTTTGCGTGGGTCAGTCAGGCTCTGGAAGCGTTCAACCGAGATGAAGCCCTCGATCTGATTCAGCATCGGACGCATCTCGGACGCGATGTCGAGATATCCCCCTTTGCACCCGTCCGCCGGTTCGACTTCAAAAATGACCGCGATCACGTTTCGACACCAGGATTGTGTGGCGCAGAAGCGAGCTTTAGGAATGTTCTGTCTTCACGCAGCAGGAATTTCTCTTTCTGGGCAAACTTGTAGTTCTCACGGCCAATGGGGTCTGCTGACAATCGCGACCTATAAGCTTCATAGTCTGCGAGGCTTTTCACATTGTAGATCCCGTAGGCGAGCGTGGATGACCCTTCATGGGGGGCATAATATCCGATCAGATCTGCGCCACAGCGCGGGATCGCCTGCCCCCAGTTGCGGGAATACTCTTCAAACTGAGCCTTTTTAGTGGGGTCAATTTGGTAGCGAATGATGCAGGTCAACATTTAAGGATCCTTTCAGTTTGTTTTTTCCGGTCTACCTAATTGCGACAAGTAGATGCTTCGATTAGGGTCGAACTATGAAGGAAGGTCCTGATATTGCACATGTCGCCGCGCTGATCGGTGACCCTGCCCGCGCCAACATGCTGACCGCGCTCATGGGCGGCAAAGCCTTGACCGTGAGCGAGTTGGCAGAAGAGGCAGGCGTTACCATTCAGACCGCCAGCTCTCATCTGTCGAAACTTGATGGAGGCGGTTTGTTGCGTCCTCGCAAGCAAGGTCGACACAAGTATTTTTCTCTCGCAAATGACGACGTTGCGCATGTTTTGGAAGGCTTGATGGGGTTAGCTGCGGGATCGGGCCGTCTTCGCAAACGTACCGGGCCAAAAGACGCCGCGTTGCGACAGGCACGCGTCTGCTACAACCATCTTGCAGGAGAGTTGGGTACGCAAATGTTCGACAGCTTGATTATGCAGGGCCATCTAGTCTTTGACGGTGATGACCTCCATCTAACGCGTTCCGGCCAAGCATTTGTAACAGAGCTCGGAATTGATTTAGCTGAACTACGCAAAAACAAATCAACGCTGTGCCGTGAGTGTCTGGACTGGAGTGAACGCAGGTCACATCTGGCAGGCAGCCTTGGCCGTGCGTTCCTCAGCCGATTTGAAGGTCTTTCGTGGGCCAAGCGCGATCAGACAACCCGCGTGATTTCATTCTCGGCAAATGGAATCGCGGAATTTAAACGACTTTTCCCTGCTGTTTGACCTTGCCTGAAAGTCGGGACCAGACATTGGCACAGCCGCAGCGAAAGCTCACTTTGTACGCATAGGGGGCGAAAAGGGGCGATGCGGGGGCGTCACTCAGTGCCAGATGAGTCTAGGCTGATGTGGTGGGGTTCTCTGAAGGCTTGCCCAGTGCCGCATCAGCGGCATCGGTGATCTCGTCGAGCGATTGTTGCAGGCTCAGTCGCAGGGCTTCGGTTTCGTCTTCGGTGGGTTTGCGTGGCACCGCGTCGGTCCATTCCTGACAGGTGATGATCCCGCGCGAAAACGGCAGGGGCAGCATTTGCTTGTCCCAGGTCGGTAGGCGCAGGACGCGTTTTTGCGCGAAGGCCAGCGTGAACACCCGCGCGCCGGTGGAGCGTGCCCAAATCAGTGGCACGGTGGAGGCGACGCGGGCAGGGCCGCGGGGGCCGTCGGGCACCACACCCAGCGAGCAGCCTTCGCGGTGGCGTTTGAGCACTTCACGGGACAAGGTCACGTGGCGTTGGTGGCTGGACATTGGGATGGTTTCCCAGCCCAGACGCACGAGGATTTGCCCGGCGAGCCGTCCGGCACGGGCGGCGGAGGTGAGCGAAACCACGCGGGCGCCCTTGGGGGCGTTGACCATATAGGGGCCAAGAATCAGCCGTTGGTGCCACACTGTGGTGATCACAGCCTCACCGCGGGCGAGGCAGGCGTCGAGTTCTTCACAGCCGGTGCGCTCAAATCGGGAGGTCTTGAAGGCGAATCGTACATAGGCGGCAAACATGCCTTCCACGGCGCGGTTCACACGCGGGCTATTGGCGATGTTTTTGCGCAAACGATTGAGCGATTGCTTCAGCGACATGGGGGCAAAACCTCTTGAGTGCGCACCTCTCATACAGGGGCAATTCAAAGCTGACCAGTCTTGCGATTTTTGCGCGTTTTACCTCTTGCCACCGGCGCGAGGGTGCCTTACGAAACACCCCACGTTAGGGGTATAGCTCAGTTGGTAGAGCGACGGTCTCCAAAACCGTAGGTCCCGGGTTCGAGCCCTGGTGCCCCTGCCATTTCCCAAAGATTTGGACACGTCTCAAAGCCCCTTCGGGGGCTTTTTGTTTTGTGGTTTGGTGTGAGGGCAGGACTAGCTGTCTTTGCCCCACTCGGCGTCCTGCATTTCACGCAGGCGGGAGGCGGTGCGTTCAAACTCAAAGATGCCCTCGCCCTCAAGGTAGAGCATTTCCGGCTCGGCGGCGGCGGAGCAGATCAAGCGGACCTTGGCTTCATAGAGCGCGTCAATCAGAGTCACGAAACGTTTGGCTTCGTTGAAATTGTTGCGGCTGAGCGTGGGGATGTCCTCAAGGATCAGCACTTTCACCGCATTGGCCACCGCAAGATAGTCGCCGGGGCCAAGCATCTTGCCGCAGAGATCAAAGAAGCTCGCGCGGCCAATGCCGTTGCGGTAGGCGGGCAGGGTGACTTCGCGGCCCTTTACGGTGAGCACCAGCGGCTCGGCGGCACCGCCGGTGAGATCGTCCCAAATGGCGCGGATTTGCGCGCGGGCCTCAGACCCGGCCTGCACAAAGTAGACCTGATTTCCGGCGAGGCGGTTTTGGCGGTAGTCGGTGGGGCTGACCATTTCCCAGACCCGCATCTGCTCTTTGATCAGGGCGATAAAAGGCAGAAAAAGCTGGCGGTTGAGGCCGTTTTTATAGAGATCATCCGGGATGCGGTTGGAGGTGGTGACAATCACCACACCCGCCTCAAACAGTTGCTCAAACAGGCGCCCGACAATCATCGCGTCGGTGATGTCGGTGATCTGCATTTCATCAAAGGCCAGCACGCGCACGCTGGCCGCCACAGCTTTGGCAACGGGTTGCACTGTGTCCTCAACACCTTCGGAACGAGCCTTGTGCATGGCTTCGTGGATTTCCTGCATAAAGGCGTGAAAGTGTACACGGCGCACGGGCACGTTAAGGCTGTCGACAAACAAGTCCATCAGCATGGATTTGCCGCGTCCAACACCCCCCCAAAGATAGAGGCCCTGCACCGGCTCTGGGGTGGATTTGCGGAACCAGCTTTTCTTCATAGGCTTGGCCAGATCACTGCGGATGCGTTCAAATTCCGGCAGCACCGCGACCTGGGCGTCGTCGGCGTGTAGGGTTCCGTCAGCCACGCGGGCGGCGTAAATCTCGGGCAAGCTATCCATACAAACCCCTTAGCCAATTGAAGCGGTGAGGAAAAGGGCCACGCCGGACCCTATGACAGACTGTTATGAGGGGGTGAACAAATGCTGAATTGACCTTAGGTGCTTCATTTGTTCAGAATCCGCCTGCGCAAACAGGAGCAAGATGATGAGTGCCAAGACCCCGTTGATGTCCCCGGTTTTGATGGTGGGCTGTATCATCATCCTTGTGAGCTTTGCCATTCGGGCGAGCTTTGGGGTGTTTCAGATCCCGATTGCCGAAGAGTTTGGCTGGCTGCGCAGTGAGTTTTCGCTGGCGATTGCGATTCAGAACCTGGCCTGGGGCATTGGGCAGCCGATTTTTGGGGCCATTGCCGAGAAGATTGGCGACCGGAAAGCGATCATTCTGGGTGCGTTGACCTATGCGGCGGGGCTGGTGCTGTCGTCCTTCGCAGTGACGCCGGAAGCGCATCAGATGCTTGAAATCCTTGTGGGATTTGGTGTCGCGGGCACCGGCTTTGGTGTGATCCTTGCGGTGGTCGGCCGGGCGAGTTCGGATGAGAACCGCTCGATGTCTTTGGCCATTGCCACGGCGGCGGGATCAGCCGGTCAGGTGTTTGGGGCGCCGATGGCGGAATGGATGTTGTCGTTCATGAGCTGGCAGCAGACTTTTGTGGTGTTTGCGATTGCGATTTTGGCGGTCCTGCTGCTTTTGCCCGCGATGCGGGCGCCAGCGGCGGCGAGCAAAGAAGAGCTGCAGGAGAGCATGGGCGAAATCCTGAAGCGGGCCTTTAAAGATCCGTCTTACACGTTGATCTTCCTGGGCTTCTTCAGCTGTGGCTATCAACTGGCCTTTGTCACCGCGCATTTCCCGGCGATGATCACCGAGATGTGTGGGCCGATTGCGCCGGGCTCAACGCTGGCAAATATGGGGATCACTTCGACGTCTACGCTGGGCGCAGTGGCGATTTCGCTGATTGGTCTGGCCAATATTGGCGGCACCTTGCTGGCCGGTTGGGCGGGCAAGCACTTCCCGAAAAAGTACCTGTTGGCAGGGATTTACACCGGGCGCACATTAGCCGCAGCGGTCTTTATTCTGATGCCGATTACGCCGATGAGCGTGATTGTGTTCTCTGTGGTGATGGGCTCGCTGTGGCTGGCAACCGTGCCGCTGACCTCCGGTCTGGTCGCGCATCTCTATGGGCTGCGCTACATGGGCACGCTTTACGGGATTGTGTTCTTCTCCCACCAGCTTGGCAGCTTCCTCGGCGTGTGGCTGGGTGGTCGGATGTACGACCTGTATGGTGACTACACACTGGTGTGGTGGGTTGGTGTTGGCGTGGGCGCGTTCAGTGCAATTGTACACCTGCCGATCCGCGAAAATCGGACGCCAGAGGCTGTCGCCGCATAGGGGCAAGTGGGGGCCAGCCCCCACACCCCCGGGATATTTTGAGCAAGAAGAAGCGCTTGCGTTAACCAACCGAAACCTACGTCGGTACTGCGTCGGTATCGTGACTGTTTTGCAGAGGCAGGGAAATTTCAAGGCCGTTGCGGGTTATCGCAGCGGCCTTTGCTTTAAGAAGAGCTTAGGACTGTGCCGCTTGCCACTGATCGAGAATGTAGCGGCTGGTCATCAGGTCGAGGTGCGCGCCGCCGCCGTTTTTGAACAGGGTGATTTGATCGTCCGAGGTGCGGGTGAACTTGTCGAGGCTGTAGTAATCCGCCAGCACGTCTTCGCGGGTGATCACGCCTTCGGCGAGCGGGATTTTCAACTCGCCAATGTGATCCAGCGTGGTGTCGTAGCTGTCGACAAAGAGGCTGGCGCGGTTGAGGGCGGTGTTGTCGATTTCGCGCATGTCGGGGCGGTAGGCACCGATCAGGTCGATGTGCTGGCCCGGTTGCAGCCAATCGCCGCGCAGGGTGGGTTCGGTGGACATGGTGGCGGAGGTCACGATGTCAGCCTCGCCGAAAGCCTGTTCGAGATTGGTCGCGACCTTAAGGCCGTCGATTTCGGCGGCCATTTTTTCGGCGTTGGCCTGCGTGCGGTTCCAGACCGTGAATTCTGCGTCAGGGAAGACGGCGGAGTAGGCGGCGTGCAGATTGCGGCCCACGGTGCCTGCGCCGACGATCAGGATTTTGGAGCTGCCCGGGCGGGCAAGGCGGCGGGCGGCCAAGAGGCTATCCCCAGCGGTTTTCCATTTTGTGACCAAGTGGAAGTCGATCAGCGCGGACAGGATGCCGTGGGCATCGTCAAACAGCGTGACCGCGCCGTGGATCATCGGCACGTCCTGAGACGGGTTGTCCGGGAAGACGGTGGCAGATTTCACCGCGATGCCAAGGCCGTCGATCCAGGCTTGGCGCTGCAGCAGCGTGTCTTTGCCGCGGTAGAGGAAGCTGTCGGAGATTTCCGCTTTGGGCAGGCTGTGGCCTGCGGCGAGCGCATCGGTCAGCCCAAGCCAGTTGATATTCTTCTCGCCCTCGTCAAAGGAGATGATCGTGGTCATTTGGCTTCCTCCTCGGTGAGCAGGCCTTCTGCAACGAGGCGGTCGGCCCAGCCCTGTGGGTGTTCAAACAGGTGGGTCTGCCAGCCGCGTGCCGCAGCCGCTGCGATGTTGTGGGCGCGATCATCGGTGAACAACAGGCGGTTTGGCGCGATGCCGCAGTCTTCCTCGACATGGGCGTAGATTGCCGGATCAGGCTTGATGAGTTTCAGGCGGCCGGAGACATACTCGCGGTCAAAGCGATTGAGAAACGGATAGACCGCTTGGGACAGGGGGAAGTTGTCGTGGCCAAAGTTGGTCAGGGTGAAGACGGTCACGCCTTTGTCGACCAGCGCATTGAGCAGGCGCACGGAATGGGGAATGGCCGGGGCGGCCAGGTCGTTCCAATTGTCGTTCCACATGCGCAACTCGGCCTCATACTCGGGATACTGCGGCACGAGGCTTTCGATCATGCCGGGCAGGGAGGCCCCGGCGTCGATCTGTTCATGGTGGTGATGGATGTTGGTGTCGGCAAAGAAGGCTTTGCGGCGGGCTTCGCCGACGGTGCGGTCGTAGAAGTTTTCCGGCTGCCACTGGATCAACACATTGCCAATGTCAAAAATCACGGCGTCAATTTGCAACATAATTTGCCCCTGAAAGAATGGTTTGCGCCGACCTTAGTGGGCGCAAGCTGGGACGCAAGTGGGGAATGCGTTGGGCTGGGCTTAGCGGCGCACGCGGGGACGGTCCGGCACCGGCGCGCTGCCCACTTTGGCTTCGCGCCAGAACACAAACAGACCAGCGCCAATGATAAGGGTCATGCCGATCCAGGTGGTGGGCGCAGGCCATTCGCCAAAGATCACGATGCCAAACAGCACGCCCATGGGCATGGCTGCATATTCCAGCGGGGCGATCAGACTGGCCTCGGACACGCGGTAGGCTTGGGAGATGAAGAAGCCGCCAAAGGCGATGGAGCAGCCGAGTAGAAACAGGATGGGCCAATCGGCGGTGGCGGGCCAGTGCCAGGCGCGCAAAAGAAAGCTGATCATCTCGCCGCCCGCGTTTTCATAGGCCCCATGGCCGAGCAGCAGGCCGACACAGGCGGAGACCACAATAAAGACGATCTGGATGAATACGGCCATGGTGGCGGCGCTGTCGGTGGTGCCGATTTTGCGGGTTAGCACGTGCAGAAGCGCATAGGCGACGGCGGAGACCAAGGGCAGCAACAGCGCGAGATTGAAGTCGGAGGCGCCAGGGCGGATCATGATTAGGACGCCAATCATACCCGCGGCGACGGCGGCCTTGCGGCGTGGGCCGATGATCTCTCCCAGCAAGACGGCGCCAAAGAGTGTGATCAGTAGAGGCGAGATGAAGAACACGGCCATGGCGTCGGCCAGTGGCAGCACGGCCAGGCCGAGAAAGAAGGTGGTGTTGGCAAAAACCACACAGAGGCCGCGCAGGCCGTGCATGCCGAGGCGTTTGGTGCGCAGGGCCGAGAGCCCGCCTTGGAATGGCACGATCACAATCAGCAGAATGGCCAATCCAATCAGTGAGCGGGTCAGCACAATTTGGTGCAGCGCGTAGTCGCCGGAGA
Organism: Shimia sp.; assembly: GCF_022448905.1. Classification (GTDB taxonomy): domain Bacteria; phylum Pseudomonadota; class Alphaproteobacteria; order Rhodobacterales; family Rhodobacteraceae; genus Shimia. Next base: position 7,797 of record NZ_JAKVCW010000001.1, read on the forward strand.
GGAATTTGATTGCCGCGTCGTTGATGGCGAAAAAGAAGGTCGCGATCAGGGCGGAGAGCGGGCCAAGAGGCAGAGTTGTGCGGGGCTGAGACATGGGCGCAGAAGGGCGGGATTCGCCGGCGAGGTCTAGGTCAAAAACGACCTCCACGGGAAAAGCCGTTGAATTGATTGCGTTTAAAGATGTTGACGGAAGAGATACAATGCATAACCATCGAGTTATGAAACTAATTGGTTATGAAAGCCCTGAGTTGAACGCGGTTTTTGCTGCATTGGCTGACCCGACCCGCCGCGCGATTTTGGCGCGGCTGTGTGAGGGCGAGGCCAATGTGCGCGACCTGGCGGAACCGTTTGAGATGAGCCAACCAGCGGTGTCTAAACATTTGAAGGTGTTGGAGGCCTCGGGGCTGATTGAGCGCGGGCAGGTGGGACAAAGCCGCCCGGCCTATTTGAAGGCGGCGCCGATGAAAGAGGCGGTGGATTGGATGGAGCAATTCAGCCGTTTCTGGTCCGGCAGTTTTGATCAGTTGGACGCGCTTCTTGAGACCATAAAATCTAGCGAAAAGGACGATTTGAAAGATGAGTGATTTGCCGATCTATATGTACAAGCGCACGTTTGAAGGCACGTTGGGCCAGATTTGGCAGGCGTTTAGTGACCCTAAGCTGCTGTCGGTCTGGTATGGGCCGGGGGTGGAGACGGTGATCCACGAGTTTGACCTGCGTCCCGGCGGGCGGTGGCTCAATGAGATGCGCATGGGCGAAAAATCGGACTATAGTCGCATGGACTTTCAAGAAGTGGCTGAGGGCGACAAGATTGTCTGGTTGCATCACAGCACCGATGAGAACTGGGAACAGGCGCCCAATCCGATGATGCCAAACTGGCCGCAGAAGCTTTTGACCACGGTGACGTTCAGCGAGCAGAACGGGCGTGGTCAGGTGAAGCTCGAGCAGGTGCCAGTGGATGCGACGGAAGACGAGATTGCCTGTTTTGCGCAGATGATGGGCAATATGGACAGCGGCTGGGGCAAGGGCTTCGATTTGCTGCAAACCCTGCTGTAACGCGCCAAAACGCTATTTTCTTTGCCAAAAACGCCTGTCTCGGCTTACGCTGGGGCAGGCGTTGCGGTGTTTTTGGACTGTTTTGCGCAAAGGGGATGACATGAAATATGCGGTAGTTGCGGCTTGTCTTGCAGGCTGTATGAGCGGCGCGGGGATGGCGCTTGCGGAGGATGCGGGGGCGTTCTGGCAGCCTGCGCGGGAGAAATTCAACCAGCTGTCGGATGAGGCCTGTGACGGCAACGGGCGGGCGTTTCGGGAGTTGATGCAGGCGGCCATTATGGAAGAACACCCGGTGGCGCAAAATGATCTGGCCTGGGTGTTTGCCACGGAGCGGTGTCAGTTTTTTGCCGATGACATCGAAGCGGTGGCAGACCTGCAAAAGCAGGCGGCGGATGCAGGCTATCCGGTGGCGCAGAACAACATAGGCGTGAAGCTGATGCAGGGGCAGGGCATCGCCAAAAACGTTGATCTGGCGATTGATTATTTTGAGGCCGCGATGCGCGCGGGCTATGGCGAGGCGGCGGCGCAGTTGGGCATTTACTTTGCCGAAGGTGTGCATGTGGAGCGCAATATCGCGCGGGCGGATCAGCTTTGGGAGGAGGCGCAGTTCCTTGAGGCGGATCAGGACATGCTCGACCGGCTGGGGGATGCGCTCAATGCCGCCGCGCCTGCGCCGCAATTGGTGAAGATCTCGGACGGCTGGGTCTATCGCGATGGTGAGGCGGGTTGGAACCTGGTGCAGAACGGCGCCCTCGTGGCCACTGTTCTGGTTGGTTACGATCGAGAGTTTCAGGAATATTACTACGGGTTTTACCGGGTGTCAGACGATCCGATGATCCATCTTATGGGGGCGTCGGTGGAACATGCCGGTGGGCGACAGACCGAACTCGATATGAATGGCTGTGGCGGGCAGAGTTGTCTGACGGACTATGGCGACAGCGCGCAGGTGCGGATTCCGATTACCGCGCGCAATCAAGCGCCAATGCTGGAGGCGTTTAAGTCCAGCAATACGGTGAAATTCCGCTATCAGACCCAGGCCAGCTACGCGCAGGATCAGTTCAAAACCATGACGATGGGTCTGAAAGGCTCCCGCAAGGCGATTGAGGCGTTGGAGCGAGAGGCGGCTTTGTCGCGGCCCTCATCGGTGCCAGCGACACCAGCCCCCCAAACTTCTATGCCACAGTCCGCACCAACAGCGCAGGCGGCAGTGGCGGAGCCGAGCTATACTGGCGGCACGTCCTACTATCATGAGGATACGAAAGACGGAGATATCTTCTGTGCGGCGGAGGATCGGGCGGACTTCAGTCCGGGGTTCTACAAAGAGCTGACCCAACGCCAGCAGGACAGTTGGTTAAACCCCATGGGAGGGCAGTTGAAACCGGCGGCCTCGGAGTATTTGCGGACGGCGACCACCTTGTGGCAGAGCGGGTTGCACGCAAGCAGCAATGGAAATCTGGTGTTTTACAAAAACGGCGCCGTGAAGGAACTGCAACACACGGCGCGCGATGGCGTGTTTGACATTTATGAGGTGATGGCGGGCAGTTGGCAGCAGGAGGACGGGCGCGGGATTGTGATGCGCCTGAAATCCAAATGGAACTATTGGGGCATGGGGCATCGCTACTTCGAATGCACCGGTGGCTCCGTGGCGCGTACCCGTGTCTATGGATATCGCGACGGCAATTCCAAGGCCAATTGGCGCAGCTGCAGCATACAGTTCAACTGTGTGCATTGGAGCGACAAACATCCGGAGAAACAGCCCGGGGACTATTATGGCTCACTGATTGAATGGGCCCCCGGCGACGTTGCCCCAAAACAACTGAAGTGGAGTCAGCTGCAACTCAAAGGGCGGAACTAGCGCGGCCCTTTCCGGCTTCTCATTCCCCCAATATCCCTGCCGGAGGCTCCCGAAGGTGCCACTGGCGCGGCGATCAGCGTTTGGCCGCGCGCAGCTCGCGTTCGAGCGCATCCAAAAAACGGGACCGGTCGGCTTTGGTGAAGCCTTTGCCGCCGCCTTGGCGGAAAGGATCGGCGGCACGCAGGTCGGCCATGAGGTCGCGGGTGGCGAGCACGTTGCCGATGTTCGCCGCTGTCAGCGCCTCGCCGTTGTGTTTGAGCACGCGCGCGCCGCTTTCCACACATTTGGCTGCCAGAGGGATGTCGCCGGTGATGACCACGTCGCCTGTCTTGGCGCGGTCGGCGATCCACATGTCAGCCACATCGGGGCCTTCGGGCACAATCACGTTTTCCACCAGCGGGTTTTGCGACGGGCGCAAGCCGCCGTTGGAGACCACGTAGATTTTCACTTTGTGGCGGGTGCCGACGCGCTCGACTTCGGCTTTCACCGGGCAGGCATCGGCATCCACGTAGATGGCTGTCATAGGTAGAGGTCTCTCTTAGTCCGCATAGAGCGCTTCGGCATGGAAGGCGATGTGCTCTTCCATGAAGGTAGAGACAAAGAAGTAGCTGTGGTCATAGCCTTTTTGCAGGCGCAGGGTGGCTTCCTGACGGCGGGCATTGGCGGCTTCGGCCAGCGCTTCGGGGCGCAGCAGGTCGATGAATTGGTCGCTGGTGCCGGCATCGACCAGCACAGGGCCGTCAAAGCCGTTTTCTTTCATCAAGAGCGTGGCGTCATGCGCGGCCCAGGTGGCTTCGTCATTGCCGAGATAGGCGGTGAGCTGTTTGCGACCCCAGTCCGACGCGGTGGGGTTGGCGATCGGGGCAAAGGCTGACACGGAGCGGAAGCGACCGGGCAGGGACATGGCCATGGTCAGCGCGCCGTGGCCGCCCATGGAGTGGCCCATAATTGATTGGCGGCTCAGGTCGACGGAGAAGTTTTCCTGCAGCATCGAGGGCAGGTCTTCGGTGATGTAATCCCACATGTTGTAATGCGGCGTCCACGGGCTCTGGGTGGCGTTGACGTAGAAACCTGCGCCTTTGCCAAGGTCGTAGGCCGGATCATCGGCCACATCATCGCCCCGAGGCGAGGTGTCCGGGAAGACCAGCGCCACGCCTTGTTCGGCGGCCCATTGCTGTGCACCGGCTTTGGTCATGGCGTTTTCATGGGTGCAGGTCAGCCCGGACAGATACCAGATCACTGGCACGGGGCCGGTTTGGGCTTCCTCTGGCAGGAACAGACCAAAGGTCATCTCACAGCGGGTGCTGTGCGAATTGTGGCTGTACACGCCTTGGGTGCCGCCAAAGGCGCGGTTTTCTGAGATGATCTCCATGGGAAGGCCTCCTGCCAAAAAGGGTCGGCGTTCACGATGTCAGAGTTGGGAGACCCATGCAATCACAACGCTGACTGTGGCGATGGATATGACTGTGGAGAACAGGATTGCAGCAGAAGCGCGATGGGGCGCGACGCCATAGTGTTGCGCCAACATGTAGACGTTTCCGGCCACGGGGAGCGCGGCGGCGGCGATCACCACGGAGGCCGAATAGGTGTCGATCGGCAGGAGCCACAACACGGCGACGGCAACAAACAGCGGGTGCAGGATCAGTTTGGCAAAGGTGAGCCAGAGCGCGACTTCGACCCGCTCGGCGGATTTGCCTGCCAGTGAGGCGCCGATGGCAAACAGCGCGCCGGGGGTGGCCGCGCCGCCCAGGATGGCGAGAAATTCGTTCATCGGGTCTGGGATCGGGATTTCCAGCGCAGACCAGACAAAGCCCAGCGAGATGGCGACAATCATCGGGTTGCGCAGCAGGCCGAGGGTGACGGTTTTGAGCACGCCGATGTGCATACGCCCGTCGCGGCTGCCGGTGATCAGGATCACAATCAGGCTGGAGAAGACAATCAGATCCACCGCCAGCACCATCATCACGGGGCCAATGGCCTCCGCCCCCATCAAGAGGGTCAGCATGGGCACGCCGAGGAAGCCGACGTTGCCAATGGTGGCGCATTGGGCCTCGACGGCGGCAGTGGCGATATCCTGTTTACGCAGCATGGCCACAAGCGTGGCGAGGCCGTAGATGGCGAGGCAGCCCACCAGATAGCCGCCAATCAGGCGCCAGTTGAGCACCTCGGCGAGGCTGAGATTGGCGGAAAACCGGAAAAGCATCGCCGAGAGGGCGAAGTAGAAGACAAACTTGGTGAGGTAGGCTGTGGCTTCCGCAGAAAAGAAGCGGGTGCGCCCGGCCCAGTAGCCCAGGCCGATGATTGCAAAAAACGGTAGCGTTTTCAGAAAGATTGCCAACATGCGTCAGCCTTAGCAGGTTTGTGGGGCTTGGCAAATGGAGGAGTAAGTGCCGCTTCTAGTCGAGGTGGAAATGCGTCTCGATGGGGGATGTGCACAAGCACCCAAACGGTGTTCTTAGACCTTTCAGATTTGTGAGGAGCAAGTGCTTGCCGGGACGGAAGCGCGCGGTGTATTGTCCCCGTTACACTCACCGGGAGGCCGGATAACGCCTATGAGAGATATATGACTGACACCGTGGCCATCCTGAAAAAGGGTCGCAAATTTGCACAGGTGGTGGACAGCGCGCGGGCGTTGTTCATGTCGCACGGCTTTGAAAGCGTGAGCATGGATGTGATCGCGCAGAATGCCGGGGTCTCTAAGGCGACGTTGTACAACTATTTCCCGGACAAGCGGATGCTGTTTGCCGAAGTGGCAAGGCGGGAGTGCATTTTGCAGGCAGAGGGGCTTGAAGCGCAGGTGGATCTGGCGCGGCCCGTTCCAGAGGTGCTGGGCATTGTCGGGCGCGGTTTGATGGCGATCATCCTGTCGGACTTCGGGCGCAATATGTTTCGGGTTTGCGTGGCCGAAGGCGAGCGGTTTCCCGACATTGGGCGGCAGTTTTATGAGACCGGGCCGGGGATTTTGAAAACCCGCCTGATCGAGTTCTTCTACATGGCCGAGGAGCGCGGTGAGCTGGAAGTGGATGACTTTGCGTTGGCGGCGGATCAGTTTGCCGAGCTGTGCAAAGCGGGACTGTTCTTGCGGCAAGTGACCGGCGTGCAGACCAAATTTGCCCAGGAAGAAATCGACTATGTGGTGGATGGCGCGGTGGCGACCTTCATGGCGCGCTACGGCGCACGGGTCTGAAATGTCACGGCGGCAAACGTAGAGATCTGCGAAATTTGACGGACCGAGGCCAATCTATGGTAGGCTTTGTGTAATTGACTTGCGCGTTTGGCGTGAATTTTGGCCCGGCGCGCTCCCAATAGCTTTGTTTAAACTGTTGCCGGGAGGGTGCCATGCATAAGGCCCAATGGAAGTTTCACTTGATTTTGAAGTCACTTATGGGGACCGCTACGGCGTCTTCGCTTGCGCTGGGCACTGCGGCGGTGGCGCAGGAGTTCAACACGGAACAATCCGATACTGAAGTGGTGCTGGCGCCGGATGGGTTTTCGCCCTACGCCGGACGCAACTTCCCACAGGTGCCTTTGTGGGGCGACAGCCATTTGCACACGATGGTCTCGGTTGATGCCGGGACGATGACGCGGTTGTCCCAGGAAGATGCGTTTCGATTTGCCCGAGGGGAAGAGGTGACCACCACCCATGGGCTACGGGCAAAGCTGTCCCGTCCGCTGGATTGGCTGGTGGTGTCCGATCATGCGGAAATGTATGGGTTGATGCCCCAGCTTTTGGGGGGAGATGCGCAGATCTTGTCCTCGCCCATCGGTAAAGAATGGTACGAAAATCTCACCGCGGGTGATCCGCAAATTGCGTTTGAAACTGCGATGGAGATTGTCGCCTCGCTGTCCGGGGATGTGCCGCCAATTGATAACCCCAAGGCGGTGAAACATGCTTGGGAGAATTACACGGCGCTGGCGGATCAGTTTAACGAGCCGGGCGTGTTCTCCGCGATCATCGGGTATGAGTACACCACTGAAGGGGCCAACAACCTGCACCGCAATGTGCTGTTCCGCGATGACAGCGTGCGGGCCAATCAGACGCGGCCCTTCTCGCAATTTGACAGTAAGAACCCCGAAGACCTCTGGGCCTATTTGGCAGAATATGAGGCACGCACGGGTGGTGAGGTGTTGGCGATTGCGCACAATGGCAACCTGTCCAATGGGCGCATGTTCTCGATGAACGCCTGGGACGGATCTGACTTGACCAAAGAGATTGCCGAGATGCGGGCACGGTTTGAACCTATTTATGAACCAACGCAGATCAAAGGTGATGGGGAGGCGCATCCGTTCCTGAGCCCGGATGATGAGTTTGCAGACTTTGACACCTGGGACGCATCCAACCTGAATGGCACGGAGCTCAAGACACCGGACATGCTGGCGGGGGAATATGCGCGGGAGGCGCTCAAGCGAGGTTTGAAGATCGAGCAAGAGTTGGGCGTAAACCCGTTTAAGTTTGGCATGGTGGGGGCGACGGATGCCCATACCGGGATGGCAACGGCGCAAGAGGACAACTTCTTTGGCAAGCATTCCGGGGTGGAGCCGGAGCCGCAGCGCTGGAAACATGTGGTGATAGAGGCGCCGGACCCAGATCTGTCGATTTATGGCTGGAAGCAGGCTGCTGGCGGGCTTGGTGCGGTCTGGGCCAAGGAAAACACCCGCGCGGCGATCTTTGACGCGATGATGCGCAAGGAGACTTACGCCACCACCGGGTCACGCATGTTGGTGCGCTTCTTTGGCGGGTATGAGTTTACCGAGGCAGATGCGCAAAGCCGGCTGCCTGCAGATGCGGGATACGCCAAGGGGGTGCCCATGGGCGGAAACCTGGCCGTTTCTGAGGATGGCGCTGCGCCCACCTTCCTGGTGGCTGCATTGAAAGACCCGCTGTCGGGCAATCTGGACCGCATACAGATTGTGAAAGGCTGGCTGGATGCAGAGGGTGAGACGCAGGAGAAGGTCTATAATGTCGTCTGGGCCGGAGACCGTGCGTTGGATGGTGACGGCAAGTTGCCGGATGTGGGCAATACCGTGGATGTGGCCAATGCGACTTGGACCAACACCATTGGGGCGGCGGAGCTGATTGGCACCTGGCAGGACCCAGATTTTGAGGCCAACCAGTCTGCGTTTTATTATGTGCGGGTGATTGAGATCCCCACCCCGCGCTGGACCGCCTATGAGGCCAAGCGCTTTGGGGTGGAGATGGATGCGGCGGTGCCCATGATCACCACCGAGCGGGCCTATACCTCGCCGATCTGGTACACGCCGGGGTGATCTGGAAAACGCGTGGGTTATGTCACGGTGAACTGGCCCATCATGCCGCAATCCTCATGTTCGAGAATGTGGCAATGGTACATGTAGGGCGCGTCTTCCGGGGCTTCGTAGTCAAATTTGACAAGCACTTCGGAGGCGCCGTTTTCGACGTGCACCATGTCTTTCCATCCGGCGGCATAAGCCGGGGGCGGGGCGTCGTTTTGCGTTAGGATGCGGAATGAGCAGCCGTGGATGTGGAATGGGTGCAGTTGGTCGTCTACGGTGATGCGCCAGATTTCTGTGTCGCCCTTGCGCACAGTTTCGTCGATGCGGTCCATGTTCATTGGCTGGCCGTTGATCGCCATTGCGCCGCCGCCGCAGACATTGCCCCAGTTGGCGGCCAAGGCAGCGAGGTCGGCACCGGTGGCCATTTCCAAGGAGAAGTCGCGTGTGACGGAGGCTTGGCTGCGGTCTGGCGGGGCCAGATTGGCAAGCTGATCGGGCAAGGCACCGTCAAATCCCTTGTCCGAGGTGCGCGTCAGGGTGAGGGCGGTTGCGGTGGTGTTTCCGCCGCCAAACAGCCCGCCGAGGAAATTGAACAGGCCTTCCTCGGGTTCCAGGCCAACCATCAGGCTGTTACTCTCTGCAGTGCGCAGGTCGACGAGCACCTCATAGCGTTCCCCAGGGGACATAAGGATGCTGTCAGTCTCCACAGTGCGCGCCAGAAAGCCGCCGTCGGAGGCGATGACACGCATGGGGCCGGTTTGCATCGAGAGCGTGAGGAATTGGGCGTTGCAAGCGTTGAGGATGCGCAGGCGCACGAGGCCGGTGGGCACGTTTTGAGCAACGGGGGCGATGGTGCCGTTGACCACCAAGGTGTCGCCAATAAAACCGTCCTCAAAGACCGCGCCGTTGACGTCGTAGGTGAGCGTGCCATCAGCGGCGAACATCTTGTCCTGAAGCACCAAGGTGAAGTCATCCACGCCATAGGTTTTGGGCAGATCCGCGGCGAGGCTGGCGTCATCTTCGACCAGCATCACGCCTGCGAGGCCTTTGTAGGTTTGTTGCGCGGTCTTGCCGTGGGTGTGGGAATGAAACCAGTTCATCGACGCGTGTTGGACAATGGGCACGTCCGGCGCCCAAGTGTCGCCCGGCGCGATTTCCTGATGAGGTCCGCCATCCACGTCGCCGGGAATGTGCAGGCCGTGCCAGTGCAATGTGGTGACATCGTGCAGTCTGTTTTGCACGTCAAACGGTAGGGTTTGACCCTGTTTCACCCGCAGGACTGGGCCAAGGTAGCTGTTGTTGATGCCGTAGGTGGCGCTCGCTGCCGCATTGCCAAAATCATGGGTGGCCGCAGCCAGTGTCAGCGGAAGGCGGCCTTCTATGCCGGTGGTGAGGTCGGTCATGGGGATCAATGGGAGTGGACGCAGGGAGGATTGTGCGAAGCTTGTTCCAGCACTTGCCAGCAAGGCGGTTGCCCCGGACGTTTTGAGAAAGTCGCGGCGGTTCATTGAACTCTCCATCATTCATCAACTATGGTTGATAAATGAAAATAGAAAGACCATTTGTCAACCATGATTGATAAAAAAGATGACCGCTTCCTTGCCGACAATATCAAGGGGCTGATGATGACCGTGTTGGGGCGGTGGAATGCAGAAATGGATCGGGGGCGGCAAGCCACCGAGTTTGCGGCGATCCGAGACTCTGACATGCGGGTGTTTGGGCAGCTGCGGGGGCGGACGTTGAAACTGTCGGCGTTGCATCGCGAGTTGGGCATGTCGCGACAAGCGGCGCAGCAGGCGGTGGCGCGGTTGGTGGAACGCGGCGTGTTGCAGGTGACGCTTGCCGAGGGCAGCAAGCGGGACAAGGTGGTGTCTGTGACCGACAAAGGTCAGGAGCTGCGCGGTTTGGCGGCGCGGCAAATCCGGGATATTGAGGCACAATGCGTAGAGGCGATTGGTGCGGACAACACTGAGGTGCTGCGCGATTTGCTTAAGCAGCTTGGGGCGGCCAGCCCCCCATAGGCGCGCTACTCCCCTCGCAGTGCCTGGGCCAAGTCGGCGTTTTCCAGCAAGTAGTTGCCAAAACTTGGCCGCCAAACAAGGCCGCGGTCGCGCAGAACGTCCAGCGCCTTTTGCACGCCGCCTTTGGAGTAGGCTTTCCGGTCCGGACCGGCGAGGGCTTGGCGTGTGGCGTCGGTGTAGGGCGAGAACCGGATGCCTTCGGTGGCCATTTTGCGCAACAGCGCCTGTTGTAGCTTGGTGAGCGTGCTGATTTCGGCCAGCAGGGCTTCGCGCATCTGGTGTTTTTTGCGCAAGGCGATGGTGCGGAGGGCTTCGTCGCCAGCGGTGGGCTCCAGGATCAAGTCGCGCAGGCAGTCGGTGAGGATTTCCGGACGGCGGCCGAGGTCGTCAAACACCGCGCCCACAGTGGCGGCGGTGAGTTGGGCAGCGGGCGCGAGGCGGGCGTTGATGCGGTGCGTGAGCGCGGTGCTGTAGCTGCTGCCCAATGTCGGGAAATCGCGCACGCGGGCGCCAAAGAACGGGGCTTGCTGGTCGTGGATCAGCGCGGCGAGTTTGTCACGGTGGGAGCCGGTCATCACCAGATAAAGCCGGTTGGGCAGGCCGGATTGATTCACCGCGTCGCGGGCGGCTTTGAGGGCGAACATGGCGTTTTTGCCCGCCTCAGTGGCGAGGCTTTGCTGGGCCTCGTCGATGATCAACACCACGTCTTTTTGCGTGGCCTCACAGAGCAGTAGGAGCGCATCGGGGATGGTGCCTTCCCATTGGCCCGCCGACTTCAGGTTCACGCTAAAGCCCAGCGCGCCGACGGAGGTGAAGGGCACATTGCGGTGTAATTTGGCGATCAAGCTGTCGTTGTCCTTGAGCGCCTTGGCGAGGCAGGCAGTGATCAGCTTGGCCGGATCAGAGCTGCGGTCGGCCCAGAGGTCCACGTAGAGCACGCATTTGCCCTGCTGCTCCAGAAGCGGGGCGAGGTCGCGGCGTAGGAAGGTGCTTTTGCCCGTGCGCCGTGGGGCTGCGAGGAACAGCCCAGCGCTTTCGCCTACCAAGGGATCGGGGTTCAGCAGGCTGGCGACTTGCTCGGCTTCTAAGGGGCGCGGGATGTGGTGGTCGGTGGTCATGGGTATCCTGGGGTAACTGGTATGGCGGTATGGTAATCTGATGTGGAATATTTTGGAATACCCTGTGTGTCGAAGGGGTCATTGACGGAAATGTGACCGCGCTTGTGGGGAGAAAGCGTGGTCGCGTTGGACAGCTTGGCAGGTGAGGTGCCAGACTGGCATCATGAAACAGGTTTTGGCACTGACAGTGGCGGCAACCGTCGCGATGATGAGCGGCCCCTATGCTCCTTCGGCGCAGGTAGGAAGCTGCGCGACGGACGCGATGCTGGTGTTTGACGGCTCCACCTCCATGGCGGAAATCAGTTTTGAGACCGGCCCCAACACCCGCATTGTCGAGGCGCGGCAGGCGATCCGCCGGGCGATGCCGGACATAGCGCCTTATCGTCGGGTTGGGTTGATGACTTATGGGCCCGGCGCGGGCGGGGCTTGTGCAAATGTGGATCTGCGATTTCGGCCGGTTGAGAACGCAGCCGAGCCGGTGATTGCAGCGATTGATGGGTTGCAACCGGATGGGCTGACGCCGTTGACAGCGGCGGTGCAGCAGGCGGCAGAGGCGATGGACTACCGCAACAGCCCCGGCGTTGTGGTGCTGGTGACCGATGGCAATGAAACCTGTGGCGGGCGGCCTTGTGAGATGGCACAGGCGTTTCGAGCAACGGCACGGGATTTGGTGGTGCATGTGATTGGCTTCCGGGCCGAGGTAGATTTCTTTGCCTGGAACAACCCGGAGCAAGATCCGTTGACTGACACCACCGTGGCGCGGTGTCTGGCGGATGAGACTGGCGGCCTGTTTGTGACCACGGAAACGGTGGATGAGCTGGTGGCCGCGTTGCAGCGCACGTTGGGGTGTCCGGTGATAGGCAGACCGTTTGACCAAGTGAAAACGCGCCCCGTGTGAGGCGCGTTTCTTAAGACTTTTGTCGGGTGATCAGTATTCCACCACCGCGCGAATGGATTTGCCTTCGTGCATCAGGTCAAAGCCGTGGTTGATTTCGTCCAAGGTCAGCTTGTGGGTGATCATCGGGTCGATCTCGATTTTGCCGTCCATGTACCAATCGACAAACTTGGGCACGTCGGTGCGGCCCTTGGCACCGCCGAACGCCGTGCCTTTCCAGACGCGACCGGTGACCAACTGGAACGGGCGGGTGGAGATTTCGGCGCCGGCAGGGGCCACGCCGATGATAACGCTGACGCCCCAACCGCGGTGGGAGCATTCCAGGGCGTCACGCATGACCTGCACGTTGCCGGTGGCGTCAAAGGAGTAGTCCACGCCGCCGAACTGGTCTTTTTCGGTTTTGGTGATCTCGACGATGGCATCCACGACGGATTGCTCGCCCAGTTTTGAGGGGTTCACAAAGTGGGTCATGCCAAACTTCTTGGCCATCTCGGCTTTGTCGTCGTTAAGGTCGACGCCGATGATGGTGTCGGCACCGGCCATGCGCAGGCCCTGGATGACGTTGAGGCCAATGCCGCCGAGGCCGAAGACCGCCGCAGAGGAGCCGATCTCCACGCCAGCGGTGTTGATCACCGCGCCGATGCCGGTGGTGACACCGCAGCCGATGTAGCAGATTTTGTCAAAGGGCGCGTCTTCGCGCACTTTTGCGAGCGCGATTTCCGGCATCACCGTGTGGTTCGCAAAGGTCGAGCAGCCCATGTAGTGGTAGATCGGCGTGCCATCGAGCATGGAGAAACGGGTGGTGCCGTCGGGCATCAGTCCCTGACCTTGCGTGCCACGGATGGCGGTGCAGAGGTTGGTTTTACCGGATAGGCAGGAATGGCATTCGCGGCATTCTGGCGTGTAGAGCGGGATCACGTGATCACCCGGCTTGAGCGTGGTGACGCCTTCGCCACATTCCACCACAACGCCTGCGCCTTCGTGGCCCAGAATGGACGGGAACAGACCCTCCGGGTCGGCGCCGGAGCGGGTGAATTCGTCGGTGTGGCACAGGCCTGTGGCCTTGATTTCAATGAGAACTTCGCCTGCCTTGGGGCCTTCGAGGTTCACTTCCATGATTTCCAATGGCTTGCCGGCTTCCAAAGCGACGGCGGCTTTCGTGCGCATCATTTTGCCTATCCTCCCAGTTTGTTTTGGAGCGTGGTTGAAACGCTCTATCATTGCAACCTTATTGGGAACATAGCGAAGGCCCCTCGTGGTTGGCACGGCGGGGACGAAGCAAATTTGTATATTTGCGACAAGGAGTAAGATTATGCGGTTTGTGGTTTTGGCAGCGGCGGGCTTTGTAGGGCTGGCGGCTTTGACAGCGTGTAAAGGGGAAGACGTGGCGGAAGCAAAAGGCAGCACCACCTGTGATCCGGCGACGTTTGAGTTCCTGGTGGGGCAGGACAAGAGTGCGCTTGAGGGCGTGACCGTGCCGGAGATGGTGCGGGTGATGGCCGAGAACTCGCCAGCCACCATGGATTTCCACGAGAACCGTCTGAACGTGGTGCATGATGAAGCTGGTAAGATTTTGAAAGTCAGCTGCGGTTAAGCCGCTGAGCTAGGCGATGGCATGGCCCGGCCTTTGGTCGGGCTATTTCTTTTTCTGGCGGTAGGGCTTGTGGCAGGCTTTGCAGGCCAGCCCAACCCCGCCCAGCGTACTTGCCAGCGCGGCGCGGTCTTTGAAATCCAGCGCTTTCGCGGCTTTGGTGAGATCGTCAGATTTTGCCGAAAAGTCCGCCCAGTTGTCCCAGATTGCTGGTAAGGCCTCGGTTTTGGGGTCGGTGGCCGGGTTTTCAAACAAGGCGTTGATTTTGCCGGATTCCATCACAATGGTGTCGCGCGCCATGCGGGCTTTGGCTTGATGCAGGGGGACTTCCTGTTTCGCCATGCTGACCAGAGTTTTGAAAGCCGCGCCAATTTTTTCCATCGCCATCATGCGGGCCATGACTTCGGGGTCTTTCACACCGTTGTGGGCGTGGGCCGAAGTGGTGATCAACAAAGCGGCGGCGATCAAAAGGTGGCGGCGCATTTTGGCTCCTTTGGTTGGCTGCCTCTATGCAGCCCATGGCGGGGCTGGGAATCAAGTGGAAAATATGGGAACATAAAGTGAACAAATATCACGATTCTGTTCCGTGTGCTGCCTATGCCGAACCGTCGCATTCTTTCCCTGTGGTTCCCGCGTTTGGGGGCCGAGCGCCTGATCCGTATGGAGCGGGGCACCTTTGATGCACCTTTGGCGGTGCTGCGGGATACGGGACAGATGCAGGTGATTTGCTCGTTGTCGGAGCAGGCGGAGCGGGAGGGCCTCACATTGGGGCAGCCTTTGCGCGATGCGCAGGCGATGTGTCCACATTTGATCACGCGGTTGCGGAATGTGCAGGCGGAGCAGGGGTTTATGAAAGTGCTGACGCGCTGGGCGGGGAAGTACTCACCCTGGGTGGCAGCCACGGAAGAGGATGCGCTGGTGCTGGATGTGACCGGCAGCACCCATCTGTTTGGCGGTGAAGAGGGCGTGTTGGAGCGGGTGGGGGAGGACTGCGCGGATTTGCAGCTGACGGTGCGGGCCGGGCTGGCGGATACCTTGGGGGCGGCCTGGGCCTTGGCGCGGTTTGGGAGGCAGCCAGGGCCGCAGCTTGCCAGTGGGACGCATCGCAGCGGGGATGACATTGATCAGGAGGCCCCGGCGACGCGGTCGCGGGCGGTGAAGCGGCGGCATTGGACCCGGGGCGGCGCGGCCCCGCCTGCTGCGGGCGGCAAGGTGGACGTGGGACGGATTGCGCCGCCGGGGCAAACCCACAGTGCGCTGGCGGCGCTGCCGGTGGCGGCGTTGCGGCTGGATAGCGATACGCAGGCGGAGCTGGCGCGGCTGGGGCTGCGGCGGATTGGCGATTTGACCGGGCAGCCGCGGGCGGGGCTGGCGCGGCGGTTTGGCAAATGGCTGGTGTTGCGGCTGGATCAGGCGCTGGGCGCGGTGCCGGAGCCGGTGAACCCAGCGCCGCCGGAGACGTTTTACGCGGTGCGCATGAGCCTGCCGGACCCGATTGGGCTGGAAGAGGATGTGGCGGCGGCGGTGGACAAGGTGTTGGGGCCGCTGTGTGAGCGGCTGAAGAAAAAGTCCAAAGGTCTTCGCGTCGTGCGGTTGCAGGTGTTTCGCACCGATCAGACCATGCAGAGCGTCGAGGTGGGGCTGGCGCGGGCCACCGATGATCCCGAGCGGGTGCGGCCGTTGTTGCGGATGAAGCTGACCGACATCGATGCGGGCTTTGGCATTGATATGCTGCGACTGGAGGCGGTGCGGGTGGAAACGCTGCATGCGCGCCACACGGCGGGGCATCTGGAGGCGCGGCAGGCGGCAGAGAAGCGGCTGAGCCAGGGCCAGGCCTTGGAGGATCTGATTGGCCGGATTGGCGCGCGGGTGGGGCTGGAACAGATCACCCGACGGCATCCGGCGTCCAGTCATATCCCAGAGAAAACCGCGCAGATATTGCACGCCGCCTGGTCAGAGCCCTGGGAGCAGGCCTGGCCAGAGAGCGTGTTGAAACGGCCTTTGCTGTTGTGGCGACCAGAGCCGGTGCACGCGCCGGAGGTGCCGCGCTTGCCGGAGGTGTTCCGGTGGCGCGGGCGCGATATGGCGGTGGCGGATGCGCGCGGGCCGGAGCGGATTGCGCCGGAGTGGTGGCTGGATGAGCCGGAGTGGCGCAGCGGTGTACGCGATTACTGGCGGGTGACCTGCAAGAATGGCGAACGGCTGTGGCTCTATTTTGCCCATGGTGGGCAAATGTCGGCGGGCTGGTTTTGTCAGGGCAGCTTTGCGTGAGCGGCGAACTGGCCTAGGTTGGCCACAAGGCGTTGACAAGTGATCCACGGGTATTGGGACAGGCATATGACATTTCAAGACAGCTATTTGGGACAATTGCGAGCGCAAGTCGGGAGTCGGCCGCTCATCGCCGTTGGCGGTCGGGTGCTTATTGAAGATGACAAGGGAAGGTTTTTGATCATCCAGCGGGCGGATGACGGGCTTTGGGGGCTGCCCGGCGGCAGTATGGAGCTTGGGGAGACCCTACTCGATGTGGTGCATCGCGAAGCCAAGGAAGAGGCCAACGCGACGATCAGAGATGTAACGGTTTTTGGTCTGTCGTCTGATCCAGAGATCGAAAGCCATACCTACCCGAACGGGGATCAAATCCAGAGCGTCTCGCTTTTGGTGCATGGATTTCTGGCGCAAAAGGCGGTGATGCCCGACCAGCGTGAAACCGTGGCGATTGATTTTGTTGCGCCTGAGGAAATTGACATGGCGCGGTTTGTGCTGCCGGAGCGCCGCACCTTTGCATTGTGGTGGGCCTATCAGGAAACCGGACAGTTTCAACTGGTCTAGGCGCAAAAGAAAACCGCCCCGAAAGGGGCGGCTCTAGCGGGTAAAAAGAAAAGTGCCCCTCGGCGGCACAGACTGGGTGGGGGCAATAGTGCCGCGCCGCCGAAGGTAGCGTTTCGTTTTCGCTATGAGGGTAAGATGGCGGGCAGTTGCGGCGACAAAAGGAAGGCACCAAGGCGTTTTGCGGAAAAATCTGTGACCAAAATGGGGCGTGGTTAACGGCGTGGGAGCGGTATGTTGGGCTTGCTTTTGGTGCGGAATGGCGCAAGGCTGAAGGTATGAATGCCCAACCTCCCAGCAGATTGCACCCGCCCCAGAAGCCGCCTGAGCAGGTGGCGTTTCATCGCACCGAACTGTCGGTTATTTTGGGGCTTTATGGACGGATGGTCGCTGCAGGCGAGTGGCGTGACTACGGGATTTCCAGCTTGCGGGAAGTGGCGGTGTTTTCGGTGTTTCGCCGGGCGGCGGAAAACCCGCTGTATCGCATCGAAAAACGGCCGAAGCTGCGTAACAAGCAAGGGCTTTATGCGGTGATTGGCATGGACGGGCAGGTGCTCAAGCGTGGGCACGACCTGAAAACTGTGTTGCGGGTGCTGGAGCGAAAGCTGATCCGTGCAGTGGAGTGAGCGGGTGGGATTGCGCCAGACCACAGAGTTTCGCAGGGCAACGTTGAAGGAGCTGTCCATCATTCTGGAGTGGGCGGCCGAAGAGGGCTGGAACCCTGGGTTAGAGGATGCGGCCGCGTTTTGGCAGGCCGATCCGGAGGGGTTCTTTGTGGCGACGGTGGATGGCCAGTTGGCAGCGGCGATTTCGGTGGTGACCCACACCGAGAATTTTGCCTTTCTTGGATTGTATATCGCGCGGCCTGCGTTTCGCGGGCAGGGCATTGGTTATGGGCTGTGGGAACATGCGCTCCAACATGCTGGTGCGCGTGTGGTGGGCTTGGACGGTGTGCCGGATCAGCAGGACAATTATGCCGCTTCGGGGTTTGAACTGTTCAGCGCCACGACGCGGTTTACGGGCGAGGTTGTCGCGCGGGAGAGTGATCGCGTCCGAGAGGCGGCGCCGGAGGATGTCGCCACATTGATTGACCTAGAGGCGGCGGCGTCTGGTGTGCGTAAGCCTGCGTATCTTGCTGCGTGGTTTGCACCAGTGGAGAGCCGTCAGACCTGGATCATGCAGGTTGCGAATGGAGTTGCAGGATTTTGCACCGCACGGCGCTGTCGTGAGGGTGTAAAGATTGGCCCGCTTTGGGCGCAGGGCGAAGAGCACGCTCAGGCGTTGATTGCGCATGTGGCCGCGACGATGGGCGGCCCGGTGACGCTGGATGTGCCAGACACCTCGGCGTCGTTGAAGGCGCTGTGTCAGTCGCTGAACCTGACGCCGGGGTTTGCCACCGCGCGGATGTATCGCGGCGCGTCGGTGCCGGTTGGCGACGCGTCAGGCGGATATTTTGCCGTGAGCACGCTGGAGCTGGGCTGACGCAGCGCAAGGGAAGGGGCCAGCCCCTTCTTGGCTTTGCCAATTCATCCCCGGGATATTTGGGGACTGAGAATGTGGGGTCACTCTGGTGAGAGGTGGGTGGCCATCACGCAGAGCAGTTCAAACATCACCGAAACACCCAGGAAGGCGGTGCCGCCGGAGCTGTCAAACGGGGGAGAGACCTCGACCATGTCGGCGCCAATGATGTTGAGGCCGTTTAGGTGGCGCACCACTTCCAGGGCTTGGAAGCTGTTGGGGCCGCCAACTTCGGGTGTGCCGGTGCCCGGCGCGAAGGTGGGGTCCACAAAGTCGATGTCGTAGCTGACGTAAGTGGGCTCTGCGCCCACAATCTCGCGGGCCTCGGCCATGACGTCTTCAAGTCCTCTCGCGAAAAACTCTTCGATGCGGATCACGCGGATGCCGACGGATTTGGCAAAATCCGTGTCCTCGTCATCGTAGGTGCTGCCGCGGATGCCAATTTGCACGAAACGCTTGGGATCAAGCAGGCCTTCCTCCACCGCGCGGCGGAAAGGTGTGCCGTGGGTGTACATCGTGCCGCCAAAATAGCTGTGGTAGAGGTCTGTGTGGCTGTCAAAATGCACCATGCCGACGGGGCTGTCCTTCGCGAGGGAGCGCAGGATCGGCAGAGAAGTGAGGTGGTCGCCGCCTGCGGTGAGGGGCGTGATGTTTTGCGCCAGAACGTCGTCATAGAAGGCGGTGATGCGCTCCATGCTGTCGTGGATGTCAGCGGGGTTGGGGCCCACATCACCAAGGTCGGCGCAGTTGATCAGATCAAAGGGGCGTACGCCGGTGGCGCCATTTTGGGCGCGGATCATGGTGGAGGCGTCGCGCAGTTGGCGCGGGCCATGGCGCGGGCCCGGGCGGTTGGTGGTGCCGCTGTCCCAGGGTACGCCGATCAGGCCAACATCCACATCGGCGATGCGGTCATGGTCCAGATCCATGACGGGTAGGCGCATGAAAGAGGGCACGCCAGCAAAGCGGGGCAGGTCCATGCCAGACACGGGTTGGAAGAAACCGCTGCTCATGTGGAGGCTCCTAAGATGGGTCGTTTGTGGGAGGTGACCGGACCGTCGCCTTGGGCCTCAATACGAGTGATGGCTGCGGCGATGGGCTCATACGCCACGGCCATGTGATGCGCGTTGGCGTGGATCATTGTGTTGGGATCGGTGACCATGGCGACATGGCCTTTCCAGAACAGCAGGTCGCCGCGCTGGTAGGGGCCGGTTGCATCTGGAAAGGCGGCCTCTTGCAGGTCGCTGTCGCCGGGGCAGGGGGTGCCTGTAGCCAAGAGTGCCGCTTGCACAAGGCCGGAACAGTCGATGCCAAAAGAAGAATTGCCGCCCCAAAGGTAGGGCGCTCCGATCAGGCGTTCGGCAACCGTGGCGGCGTCGCTTTCGACGTGATCGATGGGTGCAAGGTGCTGGCTGGGGACATAGAGGTCGCGGGTGACCTGGCCGCCGTCCCAGGCGATACGGGCCCAGTTGTCCTCTTGCGAGAGCACCACAAGGCGAGTGCCGAACGATAGCGGGGTGACATGACCCATGGTTTTCAGGCCTGGGGTGGTTTTGGCGTAGCTGCGGGCGGCGGCGATGCTGTGGGTGGGTGTCTGTTTTGGGTGGCTGAGAAGGTCGCCGATGTCGACCCAGCCGACGTAGCCATCTTTCTCGGCATAGCCAAAGGCCATGCCGTTTTGTGTGTGCACCACATTGACAACTTCGCCGCGCAGGAGCTGGCGTTCGCGGGTGCCTTGCGGGCCGGAGAGCAGGTCGGTGACCACCATGGCGACGCGGTAGGGGGTGGGCTCAACAAAGCGGTCGGCGGTGACTTGGCCGCGCAGGAAGGCGGCGGCGACTTTGCCGGTGCTGGGGGTCAGACGCTTATCCATCAGAGTGACAGAACCTCGGGCAGGGCCGCGAGGATGGCGCGGGCGCCCATGCCAACGCCGCCTTTCGGGCGAGCTGGCGACGGGGTTGGGTTCCAGCCGTAGATGTCAAAATGGGCGTAGCGTTGGTCTTTGGCAAAGCGGCGCAGGAAGAGTGCGGCGGTGATGGAGCCCGCAAAGCCGCCAGAGGGGGCGTTGTCCAGATCAGCGATGCCGGGTTCGATCATCTTCTCATAAGGTTCCCAGAACGGCATGCGCCAAACCGGGTCTGAGACCTCGGTGGCGGCAGTTTCCAGTGCGGAGACAAAGCCAGTATCATCGGTGTAGTAGGGCGAGAGGTCGGGACCGACCGCGACACGGGCGGCGCCGGTGAGGGTTGCCATGGAGAGGATCATATCGGGGGTGTCTTCTGACCCCAGGGCCAATGCGTCGGCCAGCACAAGGCGGCCCTCGGCGTCGGTGTTGTTGATTTCCACGGAGAGGCCATTGCGGGCGGTGAGGATGTCGCCGGGGCGGAAGCTGTCGCCGGAAACCGCGTTTTCCACCGCAGGGATCAGGACGCGCAGTTGCAGCGGTAGATTGAGCGCCATGATCATTTGAGCGAGGCCCAGCACGGTGGCGGAGCCGCCCATGTCTTTCTTCATCAGCGCCATGGAGCCGCCGGGTTTGAGGTTCAACCCGCCGGTGTCGAAACAGACACCTTTGCCCACCAGTGTGAGCGTGGGGCCTTCGCTGCCCCAGCGCATGTCGATCAGGCGCGGGGCGCGGTGCTCGGCGGCGGCACGGCCCACTGCGTGGATCATCGGGAAGTTCTGTTCCAGAAGCGCAGTGCCTTTGGTCACGGTGCAGATTGCGCCGTAGTTCAGGGCCAAGGCACGGGTGGCGTCTTCGAGCTCTTGCGGGCCCATGTCAGAGGCGGGTGTGTTGATCAGATCGCGGGTGAGGGCCTCTCCCGCGGCAATGGCCTCTACTTTGGCGGCGTCCACGCCGGGCGGGCAGATCAGTTGGGCGGTGGCGCCAGAGGATTTGGCGTAGCGGTCAAAGGCATATTGCGCGAGCAGCCAGCCGAGGGCCTCGGTTTCCAGATCGCCAGCGGGCAGGGCGCCAACCAGCGCGTAGGTGCCTGCGGGCAGAGTGGCAGCGGCGGCGGCCAGGGCAAAGCGGCCCCGGGCGCGGGTTTGCGGCGTGCCGAAGCCTGCGACAGCCATCACCGGCGCGCCGGAGGCATCCGGGATCAGAATGGATTTGCCGATGGCGGGCTTGAAACCGGTGGCGATCAGGAAGGTGCGGGCGGATTGGGTTTGGGCGTCACGCCAGGCCTCATAGCTGTCGCTGTCCACCACATGCAATGGGATGGACGGGCCGCCTTCGGCGGAAGCAAATGTGAGGGACATGGCGCACCTTTCTGACCGGACGTAAGCTGTTTGATCTCCAGCCTAACGGTTGGTGCGCCCCCTGCAAGCGGATTGGCGCACCGATCAGATGTAGGTGCGCTTCAGATCCCAGATTTCACGCAAAGCGCCTTCCCCAACGCGGATTAGGCGGGCATGTGTGGCCGAAAGGGCCACGTGGTCGCCGCGATCACAGCAAGCCACCACATCACCGGCAACCTGTGATAGCGCGGTCATGCAGAGGCGACCGGCGATCAGTTCGACCAGGGACATGGTGTCCGCCAGTTCCGACAGGTTGCTGGCGTTCAGATGGTGCTCGCCCATCGCCAGATGATCGGTCAGCGATTTGACCAACCCCAGAAAGGTCTCTTCGGCCTCATCCGGATTCATTCGTATAAAGACGCGGGCCAATTCGTCCTGATCGACGACGGCCTGTTCGCTCATTATTAGCTTTGCCACTTGTGACATGTCTCACCCTAAGTTTTGTCCGTTTCACCCAAACGGTTAGACACATCAATGACCGCCAAACCTTCTCAAATGGTTTCTAGGGCGGTCTAAAATCCGTAGAATTACAGCTAAATAGCGTTCAATTGCTTAGGGTTAGGAGATTCGTGGATGTGCCTGGTTCGCCTCTGAGATGAGGGCGGTGGTGTCGCATTTTCGTTGTTTTAAAGGTGTTTTTTGAGACCTGCAGGGGGCGGTGTTTGGCGATGGGAACGAGAAAGCGCCGCGCCAGTGGGGACTGTCGCGGCGCTTGGGGTGGGTGCCTTTGGAAACAGGGTGTTTCCGAAATTTGTTAGCGCAGGACCATTTCCGAAGGCCATTGCAAGGTGTGGGACAGCTTCACATCAAAGCTTTCGCCAACAGCCAATTCTCGTTGCCACATAAGAATACCGCGTTGGTCTTCGTAGTTGGTTTCTGTCGGCGCAGGCGTGGCCTGATGGGTGATCTCGAGATCCTGTTGCTCGCTATAGGGCACGCGGCCTAACAGGCGCAGGTCCCAAGCGCGGCCGGTGAGGTTCTCGGCGGTCAGCACACGGGTTTCGCTCTGCTCGTTGCGGGTGGTCAGCACACCTTTGTCGCCGGTGACCTTGTTGGTGACCTTGTTGCTCAGGCGCAGGCCGTTGATCGGGCCAAAGGAGAAGTCGATGTCGTCGCCCTCCGCTATCAGGGGCATTTCCTGTTGGCCAATGTAGGTGCCGTTGAGGAAAAAGTTGGCCTCAAAGCTGGGCAGGATCAACTCGCCACCGTCGTTAGTGGCTTCGGCCATGAGGAAGGCGGTCTCGTCACGCATCGGGTTGGCAAAAGCGTAGGTTTCGGGCGTCAGGTCCAAGGTTC
This sequence comes from Shimia sp., assembly GCF_022448905.1. GTDB lineage: Bacteria > Pseudomonadota > Alphaproteobacteria > Rhodobacterales > Rhodobacteraceae > Shimia. Next base: position 30,526 of record NZ_JAKVCW010000001.1, read on the forward strand.
CCAGCGCCAGGTGCAGGGCGTCGGAGGCGGACGACACAGAAACTGGCGTTGGGTAGGCGTATGTGGCGTTGATGCCGTCACCAAAGCTGTAAGAGGCTTCCTCCGCGATCAGTACGGGCTCCGCCATAGGCGCGGCCGACTCGCGCAGATCCATCTCGGCGAGGCGGCCCGCGTTGGTTTTGGCGAGGGCGGGCTGTTCTTTTTCGATATGGCGGCGCCAGGGGGACAGACCGCTGGGTTCGGATTGCCCATCCGGGCGGCTGGTGGAGAGGGTAATAGCAACGTCGGTCCAGTCCTCGTCGGTGAACTGGCTCACAAAAGCGCCGCGTTCGATGCTGAGTTGCGGCGTGTCGGTGTTGTTGAGGTGTACGTCATAGGCGGGCAACCAGCGGGCGAACTGTGTGAGGTGGGTGAGCGTGAGAGTGCCTTCGGTGGCGGCCTCGGTCGCGATCGAGATCGCCAGCATGGCATTGTCGCTCTCGGTGGGGGTCAGCGCCCCGACCAATTGGCGGGCGTCCTCCAGCGGTTGGCGCAGCTCTTCGAGTTGTTTTTCATACTGACGCGCTTCGCGTTCTGCCGAGGCAATATCGCGGTGGGCAGCGAGGGTTTCGCGGCCAATCAACGCCATGGTTTCTTTCAGCACATCCGGTGAGGCGGCGGTTTCCGAGGGGCCTTGCAGGGTGGATAGATAGGCGAGGCGCGCGCGGGCGACCTCGGCGGTCATCATCACGTCGGCGTGGCTGTCGCTGGCTTCCTGCCAGTCGTTTTCGAGCAATTCGAGCTCGGATTTTGCCGCCGCGAGCTCGGGGCTGTCTTCTTGCTGGTGCGGGTACACCCGCTCGTGGCGCACGGTCACAGCGCCAAGCTGGGCCCCATCGAGGGCCACACGGACGGACATCGGGTCAAGGCTTTCGGGCAGGTTGGTGATCAGCAGATCGTGGGTGCCAGCGGGGGCACTAAAAGGTACCGCGCGCGTGAGGGTGGCGCCTTCGGAATAAAGCGTGGCCGCGGTGACCGGGGCGTTGAGGCGGATGTCGTCGGCCCAAAGCGGTGTGGCCAGCGGGACAAGGGCAGTGGCTAAAATCGCGTGTTTCATCAATCACCTGTGGTTTTGTTTGATGAAAGACGAACACGCGGGGCGCGCGGAGGCAAGTCAGCTTTGCGTATGTTTGGTCGTTGGGCGGGGAGTTGCCGGACATGCGTAAGACGTCGGGCATGAAAAAGGGCGCCTGTAAGGACGCCCTTTGAAATTCGTCATGTGAAAGGGCTTAGCCCTTCTTGAGCACTTCGCGGCCCAGGGTCTCCGCAATCTGGACTGCGTTCAGTGCCGCGCCTTTGCGCAGGTTGTCGGACACGCACCAGAGGTTCAGGCCGTTGTCCAATGTGCTGTCCTGACGGATGCGGGAGATGAAGGTGGCGAAGTCGCCCACACATTCTTTGGGAGTCACGTAACCGCCGTCTTCGCGCTTGTCGATCACCATGATGCCTGGGCTTTCGCGCAGGATGTCACGGGCTTCGTCTTCGTCCAGGAACTCTTCGAATTCGATGTTGATCGACTCGGAGTGGCCGACAAACACAGGCACGCGCACGCAGGTGGCGGTGACTTTGATCGCCGGATCGACGATCTTCTTGGTCTCGGCAACCATCTTCCACTCTTCTTTGGTGGAGCCGTCTTCCATGAACACGTCGATGTGCGGGATCACGTTGAACGCGATCTCTTTGGTGTAGACTTTTGGCGGCACATCAGAGGTTGGGTTATAGACCGCTTTAGTCTGATCCCAGAGCTCGTCCATTGCGTCTTTGCCGGAGCCGGACACGGACTGGTAGGTGGACACGACAACGCGCTTGATTTTGGCGCGGTCATGCAGCGGCTTCAGCGCCACAACCATCTGCGCGGTGGAGCAGTTCGGGTTGGCGATGATGTTTTTCTTGGAGTAGCCGTGGATCGCGTCAGCGTTGCACTCTGGCACGATCAGCGGCACGTCGGGGTCGTAGCGATAGAGCGAGCTGTTGTCGATCACGACACAATTGGCCGCCGCTGCGATGGGGGCGAACTTCTTGGTGGCTTCAGAGCCGATGGCGAAGAGCGCCATGTCCCAACCTGCGAAGTCGAATTGTTCAATGTCCTGAATCTTCAGGGTTTTGTCGGCGAAGGTGACCTCGGTGCCCTGGCTGCGGCGGCTTGCCAAAACAGCAATCTCATCCACTGGGAACTGACGTTCCTCCAGAATGTTCAGCATTTCGCGGCCCACGTTGCCTGTGGCACCAGCGACGACGATGCGATAACCCATCTGAGGTCTCCATTTCTAACGACGCGCTCTCTTAGCCTTGTTTTCCTCAAGAAAAAAGGGGTGGGTGGCCGGAAATTGCTGAAGGGGGTCATTCCGGTTTGCGATGAATGCTGAAAAGGCGTGGATTTTGATCAATCCATCCGGTCTTGGGAGAAGCAGTAGATCAGCGCGCCGGCAAAGACACAGAGTGCCATGAGGCCAAAGAGCGCCTGATAGGCCAACAGGGAATCGGTGGGGGCGATGGCGTTGTGCAATTTGCCGGAGCCAAACTGCATGACCCCGACACCGCCGATGCCAAAGAGGTTCATCAGGGTCACGCCGCGCCCCGTCAGATGGGCTGGGAAGAAGCTGCGGGCGTGGGCGATCAGGACTGGGAAGGCGGCGCCACAGAAGCCAACGACGGACATCAACAGGATCGAGCGGAAGGCGCTTGTGTCTGTGAACACGGCAAGGCCTGTGAGGGCGGTGGCGCCGATGACGCTGCCGCAGATGATGACCCATTTGCGGGTGCCAAAGATGCGATCGGCGGGGCCATAACAGAAAGTGCCACAGATCATGGCCACGCCCATGACCAGTGTGGCCTGGCCAATTTCGCTGGTGGTGAGTGTGAAGACGTCGGACAGGTAGGGGCCGATCCAGAGGCCCCGGATGCCTGCGGCGGGCATGTAGTTTACAAACATCAGCGGGAAGAGCAGCCAAAGCGCCGGGATTTTCAGAAGGTCTAGCACGGAGCCTTTTTCGGTGCCGTTGGCTTTGGGGGGATCTTGCACTAGCGCCCAGAGGCCAACAGCGATGCTGGAACTGATTGCGGCGAGGACCCAGAGCGTGGCGCGCCAGCCGATGGTTTCGGCGGCCCAGGCGGTCGGGTAGGCGGCGATCAGGTTGCCGACAGAGCCAAAACCCAACATCAGGGCGGCCAATGTGGCAAAGCGAGCTGGAGCGTACATGCGGGCGAAGATGAAGTAGCTGGCCATCAGTACCGGGGCGCAGCCGACACCAATCAGTCCCATGGCGACGGTGATGTGCAGCGGTGTTGTGGCCATGGCGAAGAGGGCGGAGCCGCCACCGCCTCCAATCAACAACAACACCGCGGAGGTGCGACGTGGTCCGACGCGATCCAACGCTGCACCAACCGGGATTTGCATGGCGGCAAAAACCAGGAACCAGAGGCCGCTGGCAAACGCCAGATCGGCGGGCGTCGCACCGACATCTGTCTCCAGCACTTGGGTGAGCACGGCAAGGAAGGCCCGGAAAAACTGGCTCAGCACATAGGCCAGACACAAGAGAACCAAATCGATGCGCATGTTAACTACCTCCCCATTTCCAAAGGCGACAGGATAGTATGTCTTCGGCGAAGGCAAGAGGTGATTTTTGCTGGCGGCTGAACACCGTTGCCCACAACTCTGTGAGCTGCATGAAACATCCTGATCTTTTGCGGATGGCGCACGTATATCAGGTATTCCGCCACCGGTTTTGGACCGTTTAGCCATGAGCCTTCATTACTTGCCCCACGTCATTCCACCTCACACCGACCTGATGTCTGGTCCGGCGTTTTACGAGAACATTGCGCGCATCACCGAGTTTGATCGCTTGGCTGAACCTATGCGCTATGTGCGCTTGCCAGATGAATGGATTGTCGGGGTGGCTGATATCGTTGGCTCCACCGAGGAAATTGCGAAGGGGCGATATAAGGCTGTGAACCTGGTGGGTGCGGCGGTGATCTCGGCACAACTCAATGCGGCGCAGATGCAGGCATTGCCTTATGTGTTTGGCGGAGACGGGGCGCAGTTTGCTGTTTGGCCGGAACAGCGCGACGATGCTGAGGCCGCGCTGGATGCGGTGCGGCGTTGGGCGCAGGCGGAGTATGGGTTGCAGCTGCGCGTGGCGACAGCAACCGTGGCCGAAGTGCGCGGGGCGGGGCACGATGTGCGCGTGGCGCGGTATGCGCCTTCGGATGGCGTCGATTATGCAAGCTTCTCTGGTGGTGGGATGGCCTGGCTTGAGGCGCGTATGAAGGCTGGCGAAGTCTCCTTACCCGTCAGCACAGTTACTGAGGGGCCGGATTTGACGGGGCTAAGTTGTCGCTGGGCCAATATCGAAGCCACGCAGGGGGCAATCCTGTCTTTGGTGATCGTGCCGCAGGCGGGGGCGCGTGAGGCCGATTTTGCGCAGGTGGCGCGGGACGTGATTTCGGTGGCAGACAAGGCGAAACGCCAAGGGCATCCGGTGCCGCCATTGGGGCCTAGGGCGCAGTTTCCACCGCCGGGCCTGGAGTTGGAGGCGCGGGTTGTCCCCAAAGGAGCCATGTGGTGGCGCAAGGCCAAGCTGCTTTTGGGCAGTGCGTTTGCCTGGGCCTTGCTGCGCTCAGAAATACGTCTGGGGCGGTTTGATCCGGTGGATTACAAGGTCGATGTGGCGCGCAACACCGACTATCAGAAGTTCGATGACGGCTTAAAAATGACGCTGGATTGTGGCGCGGACACGCAGGTGCAAATCGAGGCGATCTTGCAGAAAGCCCATGCGCGCGGCGTGATCCGGTATGGGGTGCATGTGCAGGATGCCGCGATGATGACGTGCATCGTGCCCTCGCCCGTGGAGCGGTCGCATATGCATTTTGTCGATGGCGCGTCAGGTGGCTATGCGCTGGCGGCCCGCAACTTGCGCGCGCAGGCCGCCTGATCGGTTATTTCCCGCGCAAGCGGCCGACGATGCCGGTGGGGAAGAAATAGACCGACAGGATGAAGAGCACGCCAAGCCACAGCAGCCAGCGGTCTGCGTTCAACAGGTCTGGGAGCAGCGGCAGCGTGGCGACACTTTCGCCCGCAAGGCTGAGTACGTTTTGCAGGTAGTTTTGCGCCAGCACAAACAGGGTCGCGCCGATGACGGCCCCGTACATGGTGCCCATACCGCCGATCACCACCATCAAGAGGATATCGATCATGATTTCCATGGAGAGCGTGGTGTCCGGGCCGACGTAGCGCAGCCAGACGGCGTAGAGCGCACCGGCGAGGGCGGCGATGGCGGCGGAAAGGCAGGTGGCGGCGACGCGATAATGCACCACGCGATAGCCGATGGCCTCAGCGCGGAAGTCGTTTTCGCGGATGGCTTGCAGAACGCGGCCAAAGGGCGAGTTCACCACACGTAGCATCAGCAGGAAGAGCACAAAGCAGGAGATGAAGACGAGGTAGTACTTCAGCAGTTTACCGTTGGCCTTCACGCCGAAGAGTTCGCCGTCCATGAACTTGAAAGCTGGGCCGAGCGCTCGAGGGATTTTGAAGGACAGGCCATCTTCGCCGCCCGTTAGGGTGGAGAGCTGGCTGACCAACACGGCCACGGCGGAAGCCACCGCAAGCGTGATCATGGCAAAGAAGATGGCGCGGACGCGTAGGGAAAACAGGCCGATCACCAGCGCGAGGAGCGCAGCCAAACCGGCACCGGCCACCGAACCAACCAGCAGGGCGTCAAAACCGCGGCCCATGTCTGTACTGGCCAAGGCGACGCCATAGGCACCAAGGCCAAAGAACATGGTGTGGGCGAAGCTGACGATACCGCCGTAGCCCAGCAGCAGGTCATAAGAGGCCACCAGCACAATGAAGATGCAGATGCGGGCGGCGGTGTCGACTGAGCGCACGCCGGGGAATAGGAAGGGGGCAAAGGCGAGGCAGATCAGGATCACAATTAGGATCGCCAGAAGGATGGGCGAGCGTGGGGTGTCGCCGGAAACAAGGGTCTTCAGCATGTCTATTTCGCCTTTACCACGGGGATCATGCCCGTTGGGCGCCACATCAGGATCGCCACCATCAGGGCGATGTTGGAGATCAGGGCCGCTTTGGGTTCCAGGAAGGCCACGTAGTTCTGCATCAGGCCGACCATAAGCGCGCCGATAAAGCAGCCTTCGACCGAGCCCAGCCCGCCGATGATCACTACGATGAACACAAGGATCATGGTCTGGTTGCCCATGTGGGCGGTGATGACTTCCTGGTAGAGGCCCCAGAGCACGCCGCCGAGACCGGCAAGGGCGGAGCCGGCGACAAAGACGCCGATGAAGACCATGCGGAGGTTGTAGCCAAGGGCCTGCACCATCTCGCCGTTTTCCACGCCGGCGCGCACGATCAGGCCGATCTTGGTGCGGCGCAGCGTCCAGCGCATGGCGAGGAAGACCACGAGGCCGATGCCTACAGCCACAAGCCGGTATTTCTCTAGTGCTGCTCCGGCGAAGGTGATCGCGCCTTTGAGGGCTTCGGGGCGGGTGATGTAAATCTCTTCCGGTCCCCAGAGCACGATGATGAGTTGTTCAACCACGATCAGGCCGCCCATTGTAACAAGGATCTGTTTGAGATGGTGACCATAGACCGGCTTCACGATGACCCGCTCAAAGGCCCAGCCCATGACGCCAGTGGCAGCCATAGCGCCAACAATCGCGACCATGAGCGCGGTCAGGTTCCAGAGCAGGTTCGGTGCTCCGGTCATGTGCTCCAGCAGGAGCAGGAAAGAGACGCCAACAAAAGCCCCGACGGAAACAAAAGCGCCGTGGCCAAAGTTGATTACGTCCATCAGGCCGAAGACCAGTGTCAGGCCTGAGGCCATGATGAAGATCATCATGCCCATGGCGAGGCCCGAGACTGTGAGCGTAAGCCAGCTGGAGGTGGCAGGAATGGCGACAAGGCCAGCGAGGATCAACGCAATCACCAGAAGGATGGGGGCATGGGGTGCAAGCCGCTCAGTCAGCGACATCTTCGCCATCGTGGGCGCATGTTCGGGGGCGGCGCTCATGGGCGGACCTCCAGATTAGGTGTGTTCGGGGACATCAGTGCGCCTCCATGCTGAGGCCCATTAGGCGCTCTTGTAGGTCGGCGTTTGTGGCTAGTTCGGACATTGGGCCGGACCAGACCACGCGACCGTCATCCATGACGTTGGCAGTGTCGCCAAGGGCTTTGGCAACCGCAAAGTTTTGCTCCACCAACAGGATAGAGGCGCCTTGGTCTTTCAGTTCCTTGATGGCGCGGGCCATTGTGGTGATGATCGCGGGGGCGAGGCCCTTGGTGGGCTCATCGATCAGATACAGCGCGCGCTCTTCGATCATGGCGCGGGCGATGGACAGCATCTGCTTTTGCCCCCCGGAGAGCGTGCCCGCGTCTTTTTTCCAGAAGGTTTCCAGTGCCGGGAAAACTGTGAACAGCCACTGCAGGCGGGCGTCATCAATTGCGCCGGAGACAGCGGCGAGGATCATGTTTTCCTCCACGGTCAGGTCGGCAAAGATGCCCATGTCTTCTGGCACAAAGCCAATGCCTGCGCGGGCAATGGCTGGCGTCGGCAGTTTTGTGATGTTCTGACCGTCAAACGTGACGCTGCCCTGATGGGCGCGCCAATGGCCGATGATGGTGCGCAGGGTGGTGGTTTTGCCCACTCCGTTGCGACCGAGAAGCATGGTGACTTCGCCGCGTGGCACAGTCAGTTCAACCCCTTGCAGGATGTGATACTGCGCGATGTTGGTGAAGACGCCGTCGAGTTTCAGGATGGGATCAGACATTGGCGAGCGCCTCCTCGAGATCACGGCCCATGTAGGCTTCTTGCACCACGTCAGAGGCCATAACTTCGACGGGGTCGCCGTCTGCGGCCAGCGCTCCGTTGTGCAATACGATGATGCGGTCCGCGAGGGTGCGGATCACGTCCATCTTGTGCTCCACCAACAGAATGGCGCGGTCTTTGCGGGTTTTGAGGTCTGCAATGAGATCGAGAACCACCGGGGCTTCGTCCACGCTCATGCCGGCGGTGGGTTCGTCAAACATATAAACCAGTGGGTCGAGCGCGATCAGCAGCGCGACCTCGAGTTTGCGTTGGTCGCCATGAGAGAGTTCAGACACAACCTGATCCGCTTGATCGGTCATGCGGATGCGCTCGAGAATATCATAGGCCGGGCCAGTCAATTCGGCGTGGCTGTCCGCCATGGAGAGGACGTTAAAGCCGCGACCAGCCTTGGACTGCACCACAAGCCGCACGTTTTCCAGCACCGACAGGTTGGGAAACAGGTTGGTGAGCTGAAAGGCACGGCCGATGCCGCGGTGGGTGCGCTGGGCGACGGACATGCGGGTGATGTCGCTGCCGCCAAGTTTCACACGGCCTTCGGAGACGGGAATCTGACCGGAGATCAGATTGAAATAGGTGGTTTTGCCTGCGCCGTTGGGGCCGACAATCGCGGTCAGCTCGCCAGCGTTGAAGCTGCAGGAGATGTGGTCCACCGCGACATGGCCGCCAAAGCGCACGGTCAGGTCGGTGGTTTCCAGAATGGGATGGGACATGGTTTGAAACCCAGTGAGTGTGGTCTGGGGAAGCGGCTGGCCCCGGCATAAAATCCGGAGCCAGCCATCGAGGGAAATAAACAGGTCTTAGTTGCGGACCGGGATTGGCAGGTCTTCGAGCTTCAGCTCGCGCACCAGTTCAGGGATGGCCCATTCGACGTTGTCGTCCACTTTGATCTTGAAGTGGTACATGGTCTGCATCGCCTGGTGATCTTCGGCGCGGAACTTCATGGTGCCTTTGGGGGTTTCCCACTCCATACCTTCCATGGCGGTGATCAGTTCTTCGGTGTCAGTGCTGCCGGCCTTTTTGATCGCCTCAACAACGGCGATGCCTGCGGACATGCCACCGGCGGTGAAGAAATCAGGCGGGGTGCCAAAGCGCTCCTGGTGGGTTTTCACCAGCCAGTCGTTCACGTCGTTCTTCGGGATTTCGTAGTAGTAGTAGGTCGCACCTTCGAGACCCGGGAAATCCTTGTAAGCCTTCATGGCCGCCAGGATGTTGCCGCCCGTGGCGATTTCAACGCCAAAGCGGGAGGGGTCCATCGCTTGGATTTTGCCCATCGGGTTGCCGCCACCGGCCCAGATGATGAAGAGTTTTTTGTCGCCTTCGAGGTCTTTCATCGCAGTGAAGATACGCTCTGCCGCCGCGGTGAAGTCGGTGGTGTCGGTAGGCACGTATTCCTCATGCGCGATGCCCTGGCCCTGACCTTCCAATGCCTCGCGGAACGCGGCGATGCCGTCGCGGCCAAAAGCGTAGTCTTGTGCCAAGGTGGCGATGTGCACGTCTTCACCTGCGAGCGCAATTGCGTTGGCCACGGCGTCTTGCGAGCTGTTGCGTCCGGTGCGGAAGATGTAGCGGTTGTAGTTGGCGCCGGTGATGCTGTCGGCCACGGCCGGTTCAACGATCAGCAGCTTTTCATATTCTTCGGCCACAGGCAGCATGGCGAGTGCCACGCCGGAGCTGACGGGACCCACGGCGAGGTCAACTTCGTCATCGCCATAAGCTTCTTCGAGCAGGGCTTTGCCGTTGTCTGGCTTCAGCTGGGTGTCTTTCTCGATTACAACGATTTTCTCGCCGTTGATCTCCATGGTGCCGCCGGTGGCGTACTCCAGACCGAGCATCAGGCCGTCATGGGACTGCTTGGCGTAGGCCTCAAACGGGCCGGTTTTGCCGTAAACGTGGGCGATTTTGATGTCTGCGGATGCGGCGCTGGTCAGTGCCAAAGCAGAAATCGCGCTCGAGATGAGCCATTTCTTCATGAGTTTTCCTCCCTGAACTCAACCGCAAATTGGATTGCGGCGATTGTGCTCATGGTAGGTGGCGGTGGCAAAAAGGGTCAATTCGGGGAAATTACGTAGGTGGGTGGCTTGGGGAAACCAGACCAATCCGGCGGGCTATTTCAGAGGCTGAGGACAGCCGTTTTTGCATTGTAACGTAGGGTTTCGTGCGGCAAAGAAATTGCCTTTTGAAATATTCCAGTGCATGAAGGTGAGATGACAGGCAAGACCAATATTCCCGATACATCTCAGTCGCTTCCTATCGCGCTTCTGCGCGCCAGAGAGAAGGTGATGAAACCGGCGCGATTATTGCTCGCCAATGCGGGGGTCACCGAACAGCAATGGCGTGTGGTGCGGGTTTTGGTGGAAGAAGGCCCGATGGATCCGACCACAATTGCGGATCGCGCGGTGCTGTTGCTGCCGAGCCTGACGCGGATTTTGCAGAAGCTTGAGGAAAAGGGCTACATCACGCGCACGCGCGATGAGCAGGACGGGCGTCGGCAGGTGATCAAAGCCACCTCCGAGGGCTGTCGCTTGATTGCCGACAACATTCCCGCGGCCAAGAGCTATGCGGGGAAACTGCGTGATCACCTCGGCACGGAACGCTATGAGCAGCTTTTGGAGCTGCTCAATGATCTCAACGAGATTGACCTCTAAGGATTGGCCTGGGCGGGGCGGATCTGATCCGGATGTGCTGCGATGAAAGCGGGATGTACCGCGCAGGCAGTTTTGATGGCGTGCAAGCGCGGGAGATCAGAGAAGTCTACGCCCCAACGATGGGCGTTGTAGAGTTGCGGCATTAGGCAGAGGTCCGCCAGTGAGAGCGTATTCCCGCAACAAAACGGCTCTTGGGCAAAAGTTTCCAACAGCGTGTCAAAGGCCTCCAGCCCGGGGCGGATGAAATGCTGCATCCACTCGCGTATTGCGGCGGGTTTGTTCTCGTCATTGGACGTGGCGTGGCGCACGACGGAGAGATTGCACACAGGGTGCAGGTCGACGGCGATGCTCTGCGCCAAGGCGCGGACCTGTGCACGCTGAGCTGGGTCGTCAGGCAGCAGGTCAAGCGCACGGGTGTCGTTGAGATAGTCGAGAATGGCCAAAGATTGCGTGAAACGGTGGCCGTCAATGTCGAGCACCGGGACCAGACCTTGCGGGTTGCGCGCCAGATGGTCTGGCGCGCGGTGGTCGCCTTCGAGCAGGTCCACGGCCACGCGTTTGAAGGGCTCGTCCGCAAGATGTAGCGCGATGCGCACGCGATAGCTCGCAGAGGAGCGCCAGTAGTCGTAGAGCACTGTGTTCATGTCGGGCGGCTCATCGCTGGTGGCCGCTGGTTTGCGCGGCTTTGAGGGCTTCGTCTAGGACCTCATTGTCGCCGATGTGATTGGCGAGCAGGAAGATCAGCCGCGCGTTGAGCGCGTCGCTGCTGGATTTTTCAAGACCATCATGGGCGCGGGCGAGGGCGTCAAAGAAGCCATCGGCGTGGTCCAGATTGGGGCTCAGGATCAGGTTGTCAGACATCAGATCACTCCTTGCCGGTGGCGCGGCGTAGGGCAGCGCGGAAATGGGGCTCGTCAAAGGCTTCGCGGCGGGCGGCGACGTGTTGGTCCGGGCGGATCAGGTAGACGCCAGCGGGGGCATCGCCGAGGTACTGCCGTTTGAGTGTGAGCGTCGGGTCATCGCGCACCGACAGCGCAAGGCGGGTGGCAGTGACGCCATCTTCCTCAAAGCTGTCCGGCGCATCGGCGTCGATGGTCAGCAGGGTGAAGTCATTGCCGAGTTTACTCAGCAGGTGATCCTCACCGAGAGGGGCGTCCGGGCAGGGGCTGCCGGGGCGCGTGAGGTCCGGCGCGGCGAGGGCGTCCGCGGAGTTGAGCATGCTGCCGTCATAGGTGCAGGGCACGGACAGGCGGCCCGAGTTGACCAGTGGCTGCGCAAAGGCGTGATGCGCGGAGAGGTCCAGCACGGCATCACGTAGGATACGGCTCATCTCGGACTTGGGGGTGATGAACTCGGTGGAGCGGGTGGAGTTGAGGATATTTTCATCCGCACCATAAGCTCGCTCGGTGTTGTAGCTGTCCATCAGGGTTTCAGGCGCTTTGCCGTCGAGCACCAGTTTTAATTTCCACGCGATGTTGTCGGCGTCTTGCAGGCCGGAGTTGGCACCACGGGCGCCAAAAGGGGAGACTTGGTGCGCGGAATCGCCGGCAAAGAGGGTGCGACCGTGGCGAAACCGCTCCATGCGGCAGCATTGGAAGGTGTAGATGGAGACCCATTCGAGGTCGAACTCGGCCTCGTCGCCCAGCATCGCTTTGAGGCGGGTCATGACATTTTCCGGACGCTTCTCGCGCTCCTTGTCGATATCGCGGCCCAATTGTAGATCGATGCGCCAGACGTTGTCGGGCTGTTTGTGCAGCAGGGCGGATTGACCCCGGTTGAAGGGCGGATCAAACCAGAACCAGCGCTCGGACGGGAAGTCCGCTTTCATCACCACATCGGCGATCAGGAAGTTGTCCTCAAAGACTTGCCCGTCAAAATCCAGCCCCAACATCCGGCGGGTCGGGGAGTTGGCACCATCACAAGCGACCAGCCACTCAGCTTCTAAGGTATAGCTGCCTTCGGGGGTTTCCACCTCGAGTTTGACGTGATCTTCATGTTGGCCAATGGCTTCGACTTTGTTGCGGCCGCGAATTTCGATGGGCGCGCCGTCGGCCTGCATCTCGCGGATGCGCTCGACCAGGACTTGTTCAAAAGTGTATTGCTGCAGATTGATGAAGGCGGGGTTCTTGTGGCCCTCTTCTTCAGTCAGGCTGAACTCATAAACCTGACGGGTGTCAAAGAAGACCTTGCCGGTGTCCCATTGCACGCCGCGTTCCACCAGGCGTTCACCACAGCCGAGGCGGTCCATGATTTCCAGCGGTCGTTTGGCAAAACAGATGGCGCGGGAGCCAAAGGACACGCGGTCATTGTCATCCAGAATGACGGTTTTGATGCCTTGCTGTGCCAGGTCAATTGCGGTGGCGAGACCTACAGGGCCCGCGCCGATGATCACAACTGGGTGGCGTACGGGCGTTGCTGCGTCTTGATCCGGACTGCGCGTGTAGGCGTAGAGCGGGACGTCAAAAATCTTGCTCATGGGGCTCCTCCTCCCAAAGACAGGCGCGTTTGTTAGGGGTAGCGTGGCGCGCGAAGGGGCAGCGCGCCACGACATAGATCAAGGACGAGGGGTTTTGTGGCGCAGGCGGATGGCGGAGTTCGTTCATTCTTGACCAGTCTCAATGTTGTCACTGCTGAAGATCGCTGAGGCTTGGCCGAGGTACTTGGAGATGCCGAAATCTAACGCAGCCGTCGCGCACATCAGAAAGCCAAAGAGTGTCATCATTGCCATAGATGTGTTGGCGAACCGCCCAAGCTTGGTTCCTTTTTCAAGACGGTGCATCGTTTCCATAGCAGCGCTGGATTGTTGCATTTGTTTTGCGCTGTAGGGACGCACAAACAGGCTGAACCCTTCGGTTTCATCTGCAGCTCGCATCGATAGGAGCGCCATTGAAACGATGCTCAAAGCCCCAAACAAGACCGTTCCGCAAAAGAACAAAGCGAAGATGATCTCCATCGCAGCCATCTACCCTTGCAATGCCTCCCACATTTCCAGATCGCGCTGGGCGGTCCAGATGCGCGGTGTGTCGATGCCACGGGCTTCGTCATAGGCCCGGGCGACGTTGAAGGGCAGGCAGTGCTCGTAAATCGCGTAGTCTGCGAACTTCGGGTCACATTCCGCGCGCACCGCGTCCCAGGCTTCTTTCAGGGTGCCGCCGCGGGCCGCAACCTTGGCGGCGGGACGGTAGGTGCTTTCGACAAAGTCGCGGGTGTTTTCGATCGCGTCGTTGACCATCTCTTTGCCCACCAGCGCGTCGCCGCGGCCAGGGGCAATGGCGTCCACGTCGAAGGCGGCGATGTTGTCGAGCGTGTCGCCCCAGTCGGAGAAATGTCCGTCGCCGCAATAGCAGGCGGAGTGGTATTCAACGATGTCGCCGGTGAACATGACGTTCTGGTCGGGCACATGGATGACGATGTCGCCAGCGGTGTGGGCGCGGCCCAGATGCATGAGGTCAATGCGGCGGTTGCCGAGATAGACGGTCATGTCGTCGCTGAATGTGGTGGTGGGGTAGGTCAGGCCGGGGATGCTTTCGTGGCCTTCAAACAGGCGGGGGAAGCGTTGGAACTCGCTGTCCCAGTCTTCCTGACCACGTTCCACCACCATGGCCCGGGCGGCGTCGCCCATGATGATTTGATCCGCGCCATAGGCCGACGCACCCAGCACGCGTACGGCGTGGTAGTGGGTCAGCACCACATGGGAGATTGGCTTGTCGGTGACGGAGCGCACACATTCGATGACTTTATTGGCCAAGCGCGGCGTGGCCTGGGCTTCGACAATCATCACGCTGTCATCGCCGATGATCACGCCGGAGTTCGGGTCGCCTTCGGCGGTGAAGGCATAAAGGCCGTCTCCAACTTCGGTGAAAGAGATGTTTTTCTCGGTCATGTCCCCTTGGGAGGCGAAGGCTTTGGCCATGGTCAGCGGTCCTTTTGCAGCAGTTGGTCAATCGCCCAGTCGAGACGGATGGGCGTGTAATTGTGGGCTTCGACGCCGACATTGCCGCGGCGCGGGGCGCTGTGGAATGCGGTGTCGTGGGTGTGGCAATGGAAGTGTAACGTGCCGCGCCACCAGCCGTTCCATTCCTCAATCGGGTAGTGAAACAGCACGATCTCGCGGTCGTTGCGTTTGAGCGTGATCAGATCGCGGCCCCAATCGGCTTCGTCGCGGTTGCCATTGAGGCAGATTATTTTGCCGTTGAGTTGTGCGAGATACGGTTCCCGGGGGCGGTCTCTTGGCCAGGCAAAATCACCCAGGTGATAGACCGTGTCGTCTTTGCCAACCACGGCGTTCCAGTTGGCGATCAGCATTGCGTCCATCTCGTCGACAGAGGCAAACGGCCGGTTGGCTTTCTTCAAGATTTGCCCATGTCCGAAATGGGTGCAACCGGTGAGAAACTCCGCCATAATTCAGTACTCGGAGCTCATGATTTCAAGAAGTTGCGGTGTGATACGGCCTTGCATCTCCTGCATGTCTGGCGCGAGCGCGCCCATGACTTGCTGCATCATCGGGCCCATTTTGCCCATAATCGCGGCGCCGTGCTCGGAGCTGTAGAAGGTAATCAGCGCGTCGATTTCCTCAGAGGTGAAGATCTCGGCGGTTGTGGCTTCCATCAGCTCTTCGAGTTTTGGCCGCAGAGTGGCCATTTCGCCGGACATCAACTCGCCAATGGCGGCCTGTTGTGCCTCTGACAGCGTGACGCCAGGGGGCATGGAAGCCACAACCTGTGCCGCCATGCTTTCAGGAGAAAACATGTCCGTCATCATCTGCTGCACTTCGGGCATGTTCACGTAGGTCTTGGCCAGCTCAGCGGCGGTTTGGGCCTGTGCGGAGGACAGGCTGAGAGAGAGGAGGGCGGCAAGGGCGATGTGTTTCAAAAGGGTCTGTCCTGTTGGTTTCTTTGAATAAGACCTGCTTAGGCGGCAGCCGCCCTTGTGCCAAGTGGGGTTTAGGTGGCCTCAGCTGGTGGGCCGGCGATGTCGTAGTCCAGTTGCAGGATGCCACCGGGTTTTTGGCTCGACTTTTTGAGGGTCAGGTTTTGCTGCGCGCCTTTGGCAAAACAGGGCAAGCCGTCGCCCAAAATGGTGGGCATGACAAAGACCGAAATCTCGTCAAACATACCCACATCCAATGCGGCGCGTTGGGTTTCGCCGCCGCCCATGATCCAGACCTTTTGGTGGCCATTGGCCTCAATTGCAGCCCTCAGCCCGTCGATGGGGCCAGCGGCGGTGATGTGGTCGCCTTTGTAGTCGTGGTGGTGAGTCAGCACGTAGCCCGCTCGGTCGCCATAGGGCCAGCCCCAGCCCAGCACCTGTCGGTAAGTGGCGCGGCCCATCAGAACCGCATCCACCTCATCGATAAAGGCATTGTAGCCGCCCGCGTCTTCGCAGTTGCATTCCGCGAGCGCGGCATTGAAAGGGTCAAGCCAGCCCACCCCGCCATCCGGGGTGGCGATGTAGCCGTCCAGACTCTGTGCGATATATCCGACGTAGCGGGGGGCGGTGGCCATGGGCGTTACCCTTCGAAAGGGTCCGAAAGCGCAGGCAAAAGCGTGCCGGTACAGTCGCCAAATCCGATGGTGTACCCGTCCCCTTTGGCCGCGCCTTGGAGGGTGAGCGTGTCTCCATCTTCAATGAAGGTACGGGTCTCGCCACTATCAAGGGTCAGCGGCTCTTTTCCGCCCCAGCTGAGCTCCAAAAGGCTGCCGCGCTCGGGCTTTGTCGGGCCGGAAATGGTGCCGGAGCCCAAGAGATCACCGACGTTCATCGGGCAGCCAGACGTGCTGTGATGCGCCAGCTGTTGCGCGGCGGAGTAATACATCTGATCGTAGTTGGTGCGGGCGATCTCGGTTGGCGCTTTGCCTTCTGGCGCCATGGTGACAGACAGGTCGATGTCATAGAGCATCGGGCCGACGTCTTTCAGGTGATCCAGCAGCTCAAAGTCCCGCTCTGGCGTGTTGGTGCGGAACGGTTCCAGCGCGGCCTTGGTGACGATCCACGGGGAGATCGAGGTGGCGGTGGCTTTGGCCTGAAACGGGCCAAGCGGTTGGTATTCCCAGGCCTGGATGTCCCGCGCCGACCAGTCGTTGAGCAGCACGTAGCCAAAGATCATGTCGTCCGCTTCCTGCACGGTCACCGGACGTTGGGAAAACTGGCCAACGATGGCGCCCATCTCCAACTCGATGTCAAAGCGGCGCGATGGCAGGAAGGCAGGCATGTCATGGTCCGGGGACTTCAACTGCCCCCAAGGGCGGCGGATATCCGTGCCGGACACCACCACGGAAGACGCCCGACCATTGTAGCCAATCGGGATGTGCAGCCAGTTCGGCGGCAGCGCGTTTTCCGGGCCACGGAACATGGTGCCGACGTTGAAGGCATGGTTCCGACCGGCGTAGAAATCGGTGTATTCGCTGACCGCAAATGGCATGTGCAGCGTGGCGTCGGCCATAGGCAGGGAATAGTAGGTCAGCGCCTCTTGGGTCTCTTCCGAGGCATCCTCGGCCAGCATGGCCTGTAGTTTGGCTCGGTAGTCGGCCCAGACTTGCGGCCCCAACTCCATAAAGTCGTTCCAGAACGGTGCGTCCAGAACGTCTGCGTCGGGATCGGCGCGCAGGGTGCCTGCTTCTTCCAGGCCGGTCAGGTCGATGATGCGGTCGCCGATGGCGGTGCCGCAGCGCATCTCGCCGTCGTCTACGGAGAAGACACCATAAGGCAGGTTGTTGAGTGGGAAGGGGCAGGCAGCGTCATTGGCGCTTGTGACCCAGGATTTTAACAAAGACATGCGCGTTTCCTTTTGTGGCGGTCAGTCGAGCGGGAGAGACATCCCGTCGGTGCCGATGAACAGAGGGCCGGACCAGGTGCGGGAGGTTTCTTCCTGCCAATGGGTCTCGGTGAAGTTTGGATCGTCACAGGGGACGAGGTGGTTGAGGGCAAGCTGTTTGACGCCCGCCTCGGTGGCGATGCGCCCGGCTTCGGCGGCGGGGGTATGGCTGCGTTCCAGATGGATACGCAGACGGTCGTCGCCATTGCCCACCCGAGCGCAGAGTGCGTCGATGCCGGCCGACAACATCGCTTCATGCACCAGAAGGTCGGCGCCTTTGGCGAGATCAATCATTTCGGCAATTGGCGCGGTGTCGCCGGAGAGCACAACGCTGTGCTGCGCGCCATCAAACCGCAGGGCGTAGCTGTCGGTGATGGGTGGATGTGCGTTGCGCAGCGTTTTGACTTTCAGCGGGCCGAGGTCCATCTGACCGGGCTTAAGTACATGGATTTTAGCCAGTGGTTCTAGTGCGGGGCGGCCTTCGTCGCGCAGGCGTAGTTCCACATCAAAGGACATGGCGTTGAGGAACCCAGTCCAGTAGTGGTCCAGCCCTTCCGGACCATAAATCGGGATGGGATTGCTCAATCCGGCGGTCCAGGCGGTGTGCAGCAGTGGACCCAATTCCAGATAGTGATCGGAGTGCAAATGGGTGATCAGGATGGCGTCCAGATCAGTTAGAGCCACGCCCGCATCACACAAGCCGCGGCTCACGCCCAGACCAGCGTCTACAAGGATGGTCTGCCCATCTATCTCAACCAGAATGGAGGTTGGCATACGGGTGCCGGGCCGGATGGCCGGGCCGCCTTTGGTGCCCAGAAGGGTGACTTGGTTCGCGCGCATAGGTCTTCCTGATATTCATCTGACGCCCCCATGATTTTCTCATTCCAGAAATATCCTGGGGGAGTCACAGTGTGCTGTGACGGGGGCAAAGCCCCCATCAACGTGAGCTTACTTCTTGCCTGGGGTGCCGTCGAATTTCTTTTCGATGTCCACCCAGCAGTCGATATAATCGTCCTGCACCGGGGCGTCCTTGGCGGCAAATTTGGTGATGTGCTGCGGGAAGCGGGTTTCGAACATGAACGACATGGTGTTGTCGAGCTTGTCCGGGCCAAGGTTCGAGTTGGACGCGCCTTCAAAGGCATTTTTGTCCGGGCCATGCGGCATCATCATATTGTGCAGGCTCATGCCGCCGGGGACAAAGCCCTGCGGTTTGGCGTCATATTGGCCGTAGATGTTGCCCATCAGCTCGGACATGATGTTCTTGTGGTACCACGGCGGGCGGAAGGTGTCTTCGGCCACCATCCAGCGCTCGCGGAACAGCACAAAGTCGATGTTGGCGGTGCCCGGCACGCCAGACGGCGCGGTCAGCACGGTGAAGATCGAGGGGTCAGGGTGGTCAAACAGGATCGCGCCAACCGGGCAATAGGTGCGCAGGTCGTATTTCACCGGCGCGTAGTTGCCATGCCAGGCGACCACATCCAGCGGGGACTGATCGATGTTGGTGCGGTGGAACTGGCCACACCATTTCACGGTCACGGAGGACGGTACTTCGCGATCTTCATAAGCGGCCACCGGGGCCTTGAAGTCACGCGGGTTGGCCATGCAGTTGGCGCCAATTGGGCCGCGCCCTGGCAGGTCAAATTTCTGGCCGTAGTTTTCGCATACAAAGCCGCGCGCGGGACCTTCGAGCACTTCTACACGGTACACCAGGCCACGCGGCAGGATGGCGATCTCTTTGGGTTCCAGATCAATGATGCCCAGTTCCGTGGAGAAGCGCAGCACACCTTCTTGGGGCACCACCAACAGTTCGGAGTCGGCAGAGAAGAAGTATTCGTCTTCCATGGAGGTGTTCACGAGGTAGATGTGGCTGGCCATGCCGACCTGAGTGTTCACATCACCCGCCGTGGTCATGGTGCGCATGCCGGTGATCCAAGTCAGCGTCTCTTCGGTGTGGGGCACCGGGTCCCAGCGGTATTGGCCGAGGCTGCCGAGGTCTGGATCGACGTTGGGCGCAGATTGCCAGTATGGAACGTCGATTTTCTGGTAACGGCCGTTGTGTTTCACCGAAGGGCGCAGGCGGTAGCACCAGGTGCGCTCCACGTTTTCGGCTGTGAAGGCGGTGCCGGATAGCTGCTCTCCATACAGGCCGTAGTTGCATTTTTGCGGGCTGTTCATGCCTTGCGGCAGGGCGCCGGGCAGGGCCTCGGTTTCATAATCGTTGCCAAAGCCGGGCATGTAGTCCTCATGCGGGCCAGCCATGGACGGGGCCTTCTGCATGCGGGTCGGAACTGTGTGCTTGGTCATGTCGCGCTCCTGAGTTTCGAATTTGGTTGCGTTGGTAATAGTTGATTTTGTAACTAACAAGCAGGAGGACGCGCAGAAAATGACAAAAGCTGATGATTTCGATTTGCAGGCGTTTTTGCCTTATCTGCTCAATCAGGCGGCGGAGGAGGCCAGTCTGGGGTTTCAGAAGGTCTACAAGGATCGCTACGGGCTGTTGCGCAGCGAATGGCGGGTGCTGTTTCACCTTGGGATTTTTGGACGGCTGACGGCGACGGAAATTGGGGCCAAGGGCAAAGTACACAAGACAAAGGTCAGTCGCGCGGTGCAGCGGTTGGCGGATCGGCGTTTGGTAAAACGGGCGCGGAGTGAGGAAGATCGTCGGGTGGAGTGGCTGGAGCTGACGCCTGCGGGAGAGAAAGTTTATCGCGACCTGCGCGAGGTGGCGCAGGCGTATGAAGGCAGGCTATTGGCGCAGTTGAATGAGGCTGAGGTGCAGGTGCTGAAATGCATGTTGCTTAAGCTGGCGGGGCGCAGTTGAAGGTGTCGCGATACCTCGATGTGATTCGCGCGTGTTTCTCATTGAGTTGTGGACAGTTTTTGTGGTGCTGTTTGATTGTATTTAGGTCGGGGACAATTGAAGTCGGATTTTCTTAAATCTCTCAAATTTATGGTAAATCGCTTGAGTGATCCCAGTCCGGTATGGCAATTTAAGACCAATACAAATGGATAGGTCCGGGAGTTTTCTTATGGGTCTTTTGAACAAAGCAAATGCTGCGGTATTGGCCGCAACCACTCTGATGTTGAGCGCACCTGCGGCGTTTGCTCAGAATGTCGGCGGGTGGCGCGGCTGGTGGTGGCGCTGGTGGGGCGGCGGCGGAAACGGCGGTGGCAACACTGGTGGCGGCTCAAACGCTGTACCGGAAATTGATGCGGGGGCTGGCCTGTTGGCTGTGGCCGCCGTGCTCGCGACCTTGGCGCTGGCTTGGGAACTGCGCCGTCGTCGTCAAAAACAAAATTAAGCCAGTCTCAACAGGCTGAGGACAATTGGATGGGCGCTCAGATGAGCGCCCATTTTGCTGTCAGTAGGGCTGCCAGAGCGATTGTGGCATTGGCCACGATATGTGCGGCGATGGCGTCCGAGGTCTCTGCGCGACGCAGGTAGAGCAAGCCAAAGGCCACGCCGGCCAAGGTGCCCGCCAGAAAGCGGTCATGCATCAGGCCAAAGAGCAGACTGGAGATGGCGACGGCCAGGATGGTCCAGACCAGCGTGTCTCTGTGCAGGCGGCGCAGGAGGTAGCCTCGGAAGAACAGCTCTTCGATGAGAGGCACCAACAGGATGGTGCCAAGTAGGCGGGTTGTGATCCAAAAGAGCGAAGGTGCGTCGGTGGCGGGCAGCTCTTGGGAGGGGGCCGTGACAATCCAGAGGACGCCAACGGCGAGGCCGACTGCGAGGCTTTCGAGTGATGGGCGGCTCCAGAGGGCGCGGATGGCCGGCAAGAAGACCAGCAGCGCCAAAGCCATGAGCAGAGCGCGGACGGGATAGCCGGCGGCAGGATCCGGCCAGAAGGCGGAAACAAACACGCCGGACAGCATCATCACGATGAACGGCACGATCTTTGCGGCAAGCGTATCTTGGCGGAGTGTTGTTGCGCTGTGTTGGGGCAGTGGTGAGCGGTGCAGCCATTGGGCGCGGTGGGCGATCAGGACGATGAGCAAGGCCAATGCTGTGAACATCAGCCAGCCCGCATAAGAGTGGAACCCATTGAGAGCGTGCTCTGGTGAGACACGGACACCAATGATGATCAGGATGGCGATGCGCAGGATGTTGAAGAGCCAGCTGGCGAGCACGGCGAGTGGGACGAGGATAAGCCAGAAGCGTTTCTGGCGCAGGTCCGGGCGCATGAGGGCGGCGTAAAAGCCCATAAAAATGGTGATGAGCGCGATACCTTCGACGCCGGAACATTGGCTGGCGATCTGCACCCAGAAACCTTCGACGCCAATTTCATAGGTCGGCGGGTGCACACCCACGTCAAAACCGGTGAGGGTCAACACCAGGAAAACCAGGAAGAACGTCAGGCTGCTTAGGGTGCTCCACTCCCAGAGCGGGCGCATCAGGTCTGCGAGGTCGGGCACCAAAAAGCCAATGAACAAGGCCAAGGGCAACAGGTAGCTGTCGTTGCGCATCCAGTCGCGCCAGGCGGCGAGTGGTGTGACCCAGAACACCGCGCCGAGCGCCGTGAGCAGGCCGCCAGAGGTTAGCAAAACAAGAGTGGGCGTGAAGGCGCGGGAGATTTCGGCGGTGCCAAAAAGCGGTAGCGGCAGGAAGATCAGCACAAGCCCTGTTAGGTGGAACAGCATCCAGACCTGGTGGCCGGGTGCTGCTATCGCGCGGTCAGCCAGAGCGCGGTAGGCGGCGGGGCGCAGCCAGAAATAGAGCGCCATCACAGTCATGACAGCCAAGCCACGTGCGGTCATGGAGCGCAGCGCGCGACAGGCGGCTTCGATCTCGGTTTGGCGGCACTCGATGGAGGCCATGACTTGATAGGTCAGGATGACCAGCAGTAACTCGGCCACCACAAGGGCGGCCATGGTCATCAGGCGCGTTGGACGCGCGGGGGGCTGTGTGGCTTGGCCGCGCGCGGTCATGGTTTAGAAGTCGACGGAGACCCCGGGCAGGTTCAGCGCTTTGACAAGTTCGCGCAATTCCTGACGGGCGGCCACGTTGGAGATGTTGAGCTGTTTCACGCCAATATCGCGTAGGTCCAGAAGGGTCAGGCCACGCGGGAAGAGTTCGCGGAAGACCACCCGTTCGTTGAAGCCGGGCGCGACGCGGAAGCCGATGCGTTTGGCCAAACGGTCCAGCGCTTTGCCCATTTTCTCTTTGTTGACCATCTGCTGCGCGCCCATGCGGTTGCGCATGACAATCCAATCGATCGGCTTAAGGCCAGCCTGCGCACGCAGTTGGCGGGCGTTCCAGACCATTTCGGAATAGACCGATGGGCCGAGGATTTTCTCGCCGTCGGCGTCGATTTTTGCCAGCAGGTCAAAGTCGACAAAGCTGTCGTTCAGTGGGGTAACCAGCGTGTCGGCCAAAGAGTGCGCTACTTGGCTCAACCGGGTGTGGGAGCCAGGGCAGTCGATTAAGATAAAGTCGTTGTTCGGCTCCAGCATAGAGACCGCAGCCGAGAGGCGGTGGTCATAGATGTTTTCACCCGGCTGCAGCGCGCTTTGATCCACTTCCGGCAGGTCATGGTAATCTGGGCTGGGCAGGTCGAGGCCGTTTTTCTGCAGGAATTTCCGCCGGTTGGCGACGTAGCTGCCAAAGCTCTTCTGGCGGAGGTCGAGGTCAATGCCGCCCACCTTGTGGCCCATGCGTGCCAGCGCGGTGGCGATGTGCATCGACAGGGTGGATTTGCCTGCGCCGCCCTTCTCGTTTCCGACCACAATGATATGTGCCATGCCCGATGTCCCTGCTCGTGTTTCAGTGCCGCGGCTCTTACGGCGCGGGTTTGTTGGTGTCTACTATATGTTGTGATTATCCACAGGAAAAGTGATTGCGTTGCTATGCGTCGCGCCAAGCGCCACTTTCCAATCCATCCAGCCGCCATTCGCCAATCTGTGCTCGAATTAGTCGCAGAGTTGGGTGCCCCACAGCGGCGGTCATCCGGCGGACCTGGCGGTTGCGGCCTTCGCGTATGGTGAGGGAAATCCATGTGTCCGGGATCGACTTTCGGACACGGATTGGCGGTGTGCGCGGCCAGAGATTATCTGGCTCATCAATGACTTGCGCCTTGGCGGGCTTGGTGAGGCCGTCTTTCAGCGTCACGCCTTTGCGTAGGGCTTCAAGGGCGGTGTCATCCGGCGTGCCTTCGACCTGTACCCAGTAGGTCTTCGCCATTTTGTGGCGCGGGTCGGCTATACGGGCCTGTAACTTTCCGTCGTCTGTCAGGACCATCAACCCCTCGCTGTCACGGTCCAGTCGGCCTGCCGGATAGACTTTTGGCACGTCAATGAAGTCCGACAGGGTGCGGCGCTTGCTGCCTGCGAGACCTTTGTCGGTGAATTGCGACAGCACATCGAAGGGTTTGTTGAAGAGTATCACGCGGGTCATGATGACCTCCTACACGGGCGTGCGCTGGGGTTGCAAGTTTCGCAGTGCTGCGGTCTTGTGCGCGCAAAGACGCGAAGGGGAAGAAGATGGATTTCAAAGACATGTTGCCGGAAACCTTGTTGGCTCAGGCTGGAGGGGCGATTGATCAGCAAAGCGGGGGCGTTGTGCCGCCAATCCAACCGGCAACCACCTTTGCGCGGGATGAGAACTACAACCCTCTGAACGAAAACAACATTTATGCCCGTCCGCACAATGATGTTGCGCGGCAGGCCGAAGCGGTTTTGGCGCAGCTGGAGGGCGGTGCGGCGGCGTTGTTGTTCCCGTCTGGCATGGCGGCCATAGCGGCGCTGTTTCGCACCGTGCCAACCGGGGGGCGGGTGATTGTGCAGAGTGGCATTTACTGGAACACCACCAAGTGGATCCGGGAATTTTGTGAGCGTCGTCAGATTGTTATCGATGAGGTGGACGCAAGTGACGTCGGGGCGCTGGCCGATGTTTGCGCCAAGGGACCGGCCAATGTGGTTTGGGTGGAAACGCCGTCCAACCCGTGGCTGAAGGTGACCGATGTGGCGGCCGCGAAACAGGCGGCGGAGAGCTGTGGGGCACTCTTGGCGGTGGACAGCACGGCGGCGTCGCCGATCCTGACCAACCCATTGAAACTAGGTGCAGATATTGTGATGCACTCCACCACAAAAGTGATCAACGGGCACTCGGATGTGTTGGGTGGCGTTTTGGTCACAAAAGAGGTCACACCGGTCTGGGAAGAGATCGAAGTGGACCGGGCCAGTGCGGGTGCTGTTATGGGACCGTTTGAGGCTTGGTTGCTGTTGCGTGGGATGCGCACGATGGCGTTGCGGGTGGAGCGCATGGTGGATAACGCTATGAAAATAGCGCGTTTTTTAGAGGATCACCCGAAGGTGGACAGTGTGCTGTTCCCTGGCTTGGACAGCCATCCGCAGCATGAGCTGGCCAAGGCGCAGATGCCCGGCGGGGCTGGGTTCCTGATGTCTTTCCTTGTGAAGGGTGACAAAGAAACGGCACTGCAAGTGGCTGGGAAGATGAAGCTTTTCCATCGTGCCACGTCGCTGGGCGGGGTTGAGAGCCTGGTGGAACATCGCCACACGATTGAGCCGCACACCGGCATTCCAGAAACGCTGTTGCGGATCTCGGTTGGGGCGGAAAATGCGGATGATTTGATCGCAGATCTGGGGCAGGCGTTGGGGCAGTAAAGGCCTCGATTTTCACGTCGGTATTGCGTCGGTATCGCGACTGTTTTGCGACGGTGGCGATTTGGAGAGGCTCATCGCGCAGCTCGCGCATTTGCGCACAGAAAACTGCGGCGATCTGCCTCTGCCGCCAACAAATTGTTAAGGCGTTTGGAAGACTATTGGCGCAGCACGAACGGGCATCGGCCCCACGCAGCAGCGGACCAGGACTTTGAAGAAACGCATCGAAAACCCATCACTGATCACACCCGCCTATGAGGATGGCGGGTTGTTCAAAAAACCGCCAACCGAGTTGGTGGTGAATCTGATTCCGAAGTTTTCCAAAAACTCCCGTGACGATGTGATCATCAAGGGGCTGGTACAAAACGATGTGGAGATCAATGTGATTTTTGCGGGCCGCCGTAAGCGGGAGGCGGCGGAACTGGTGGCGTTGCTCAAGCGGAAGTGGGAGAATGCCAACTACCGCATTCCCAAGGGCTACAAGGCGCCAACCCGTAAGGACGTCTATGTGCCAACCCGCGTGCAGGGGTCTTGGCGCACACGGGTCGTAGAGGATGAGCAAGAGCCCAACCTCTATGACAAGGAATATCAGTTGTTGGTGGCGCGGTGGGCGTTCAACTCGGACACCGGTGAGTTCAAGAGCTTTGGCGAGCCGCCGTTTCAGCAGCAGGTGGTTCAGACCGCTGAGGCCTCCAAAGGCTGACGTGATGGGCGCAGGTCGGCGCCGCGCAATCTAAGTTTACATGTGATCTATGCAGGGGCTGCCGTTGGGCAGGGCCCTGTGCTGTGCGTTTGGGACATTGAACGACTCAGTTGACTTATCAAATTATCGATCATATCTAACGATTGTTAGATAATGTTTTGCAAACGAAAGGTCGCGTCATGCCGTCTATCAATTCCGTAACTGTGAAAGCCCCAGCCTCTGCGGCGTGGAACCTGATTGGGGATGAGTTTGTCGCCGTGGACCGCTGGATGGCGGCGATCCCGCGGGCCGAGGCCATTGAAGGACCTGCGTTGCCGGGGGCACCCGCCAAGGGTCGCAACTCCTATTTGGTGCAGAAATTTGCGCCGATGTATCAGGAGGAGGTGCTGACCAAGTTTGATCCCGAGGCGATGACCATCTGTGTCGATGTGACCCTTCACCATGGACCCAAGGCGATGCCAATGAAGGGCTATACCTCGACCGTGACCGTACGGGCGATCAGTGATGCGACCTGTGAGGTGACCTGGATCGGAGAGGCGACGCCAAAGTGGTTTGCCAAACCGATGCGCCGGATGCTGACCAACAGCATGGACGCCGGAATTATCCGCAGTCTTGAGGAAATTCAGCACTTTGTGGAGACTGGCCAACCGCATCCGAGGAAGGTAGAAAAAATCAAATCCGAGGCGGCTTTGGCGGCCTGAGCCGTGCGTCAGGCGCGCGGGAATGGGAGGTCATATGCAGGACACATCCATCAAGGCGCGCTTGATTGACGCGGGTAAAACGCTGTTTGCGGAGCGCGGTTATGCCGGGGCCTCGGTGCGTGAAATTTGCAAGGCGGCGGATGCCAGCTCGACAATGATCCACCACTACTTTGGCAACAAAGAGGGGTTGTTCAACGCCATCATTGATGAGTTCACCGCCGCAACATTTGATGTGCCGCTGCGGCTGATTTCCAAACCGCCGAAGACGGCCGAGGAAATGCGCCTGCGTCTGGAGATGTTTATCTCTGAGACCTTCCGGGCGTTGATTGCGCAGGCGCCGGTGTTTCGCATTCTGGTGCGGGAAAACCGCGGGTTTGTGGGCGGCGCACGCTATCACGAAGGCTTCGCAGCCTATTTGCGCGCGGCGCAGGAGGCGGGCTTTGTGGATGCGGAGCTGGAGGTGGAGTTGATCACCGGCATGGTGTTGGATCGGCTTGGCAACCAGATAATGTATGCGGCTACTATGAAGGGGGACGGCAAGACCGTGCTCAACGACGAGGCCTATGCAGAAGAGTGGCTGGCGGCGAACACTCGGGTGTTGCTGTTTGGTTTGGCGGGGCAGACTGGGTAGAGTGGACTGCGTTATTGTAACCCATTTGTGTTTTTGTTGGTTAGAGATCAGGGGAACACACTAGAAGGCAACCCTGAAATTGTCTCATAGTGACCAATTTGCGGCCCCATCATTTCGCTAACTGTGCTGACGCAATTGGTGAAGTGAGTTGTTTTATGGTTATTGAAGACATTTTTTTCGATATGAATTGGACGCAAGGACGGAGCCCCGCTGATGCCCTTCCTAAATCCCATGGGGTCTATTGTGAGGTGATCTGGCCCGTACGTGGCATTCGCATTGGTATTTCCAAAAACATCCATAGTCGGCACAAGGGGCATGCCGGTTGGATGCGCAGTATGAAGGTAGGCACAGGAAGTCGTGCTCAAAGGCGTGGACCGCTGGCCGACCATGCCCGAGACTGGGGCGATCTGGGGTTAGAGACTTTTGTTTTGTCAACGGATCCGAGGCTGGAGGATGGCGCACTGCGTTTGGCTTGTGAAACGCAACTACACACCTGGGCCGAAGAGCAAAACTCTTGGAAGAACTTCAATGGTGAGAAGTGGCGGCCACGAAACTACGGTGTTCCCGTTGTTGATGAGGTGCAAGCCGCATCGGAGTGGGGTGTAACGCTTACCAATAGATTGTGACGGGGCGCTCGCCGGGCTTGCATATGTTGCAAGCCTTTGCTTCTATGCAAAAAAACGCCGTACAGGAGCCGCCCATGAAACTCGAATTTCACCACATCAACTTTGTCTCCAAAGATGTGGATCGGCTGCATGACTTCTACACCAAAGTGTTGGGGCTGGACGATATTCCGCAAGAGGAATTCCCGCGCACGGAGGCGGACAGCGAGAGTGGGTATGACGGGCAGATCCGCTTTGCCACCGATGGGGATATGCAGATGCATCTGGCGGAGCGGCGGCTGGATGTGGCCTTTGTAAACGGGCAGGTGATCAATCCGGTGGATCGTGGGCATATTGCCTTTCGCACCGATGATCTGCCGGCGTTTCTGAAAGTGCTGGAGGAAAATGGCGTGCCCTATTCGGATTACGGCACGGCTTTTGCCAAAGAGTGGCATCAGGTGTTTTTTCAGGATCCTGAGGGCAATGTGATTGAGGTGCATCAGCAGGTGGGCGGCGCGTAAAAGCACCGCCCGGTTGGGTCAAGTCAGCAGCGCCAGATCAGCTTGATTGGTAGGGCGGCGCGTGGGCATGGTTTTGGCGTCTTTGCCCGCCATGGTGAGGGCGAGGTCTTTGTAGAAGCCGTCGTTGTCAAACCACCAGCGGTGGGAATAGACCATGGTTTGCTGTGCGTCGGGCACGTGCTTTTTGTATTGTTCGTTGCAGTAGATGTCCCAGTGGCCTTTGGTGACGGGAGACGGCATGCCAACGTGGCCCGCGCGCTCGCGGCCGCCGTTGATCAGCCCGCCGGCTAGGGCAAGGACGCGGTCTCGTCCGCTGTAGTAGTTGGTGAAGCGTTTGCTGCGTTCATCCAGCACCAGCCCGCCCCAGGCGCCTTTTTCCAGCCATGTGGCGTCGATGTCCGCAGAACAGAACATGACCTGATCAATGCCCCAGTGGCCGACGGAATCGCCAAAGTCGGAGAAGCCGCGCAACACAACCAGCCCGCCCATGGAGTGGGCGATGAGGTGGATTTTGGGGCGCGGCGTGAGAGCCAGCAGCGGCAAGATGCCGTCTTCCACAAGATGCGGGGCGGTCTTTTTGGCATCACTGCGGTCCGCGTTGTAGGCGAGCACCGTGCCGTCGCTTGGCCAGTCATAGGCAATCACCGCGCCCTGAAAACCGTGGGCTTTTACACCGGTTTCAATTTTTCCCAGACGGTCGAGCATGTCCTTTTGTGAGGTGTTGAACCCGTGCACATAGATCAGGATGTCTTTGGTCCCGCCGGCCTGCTGCACCAGTTTGAGCCAATCTGCCTTGGGTAGTATGTCGCCTTTGCGCACCGCGCCGTTGCCCCTTTCTTCGGTGATCGAGACATAGCGGGTGAGGGCGGCGGGGTTGTCGGTAAATTTCTTCTTTTGCGCGTTGTATGTCCGGCGCGAGAAAAACAGAGCCATCGTAAAACCTTTCACTCAAAAGCCTGAGTGTGGCACGGAACCCGGATTTCGCAAAATGACGGTGTGGCGTGGCTGGAGGCACTTGGCAGTCTGGCCCTATACACCTGCGCGTGTGCGCCCTAGCGTGGCGCCATGACACATCCCGTTCTTGATAGCCGCTACAGCTGGATCCGCCTCGCCATCACTTTGTTGATTGGCGTGTTTGCCAATGTCGGCATGTGGGCGGTGATTGTGGTGATGCCTGCGGTGCAGGAGGAGTTTGGCATCGATCGGGCGGATGCCTCGCTGCCCTATGTGCTGACCATGATTGGCTTTGCGTTGGGCAATTTTGCCATTGGGCAGGCAGTGGATCGCTGGGGCGTGACCAAGGCGCTCATCGGCGCGGCGGTGCTCAGTGCAGTGAGCTATGGGGCGGCGGCGTTAAGTGGCTCGGTGCTGATGCTCTCGTTTGTGCATCTGTTTTTGGGATTTGCCACGGCGGTGGGCTTTGGGCCGCTGATCGCGGATGTGTCGCTGTGGTTTCAGAAGCGGCGCGGGATTGCAGTGGCGATTGCGGCCAGTGGCAATTACCTGTCCGGCGCGATCTGGCCGGTTTTACTGAGTGGCGTGTTGAGCACACATGGCTGGCGCGCGGTGTTTGTGGTGCTGGCCGTGATGACCGTTGTGGCGGTGGCGCCTCTGGCTTTCCTGCTGCGCCCTAAGGTGCCTGCCGAGGCTTTGGCAGCACAGGACAGCGCGGCGCAGGCGCGGCAGGCGGGGGCGCCGTTCAAGCCGGCGCCGTTGATGTGGATCTTGGGGCTGGCGGGGATTGGCTGTTGCGTGGCGATGAGCATGCCGCAGGTGCATATCGTGAGCTTTTGCGTGGACCTTGGCTATGGTGCGGCCGTGGGCGCGGAGATGCTGGCGCTGATGTTGATGGGCGGCGTGGTCAGCCGCCTGATCAGCGGGTTGGTGGCGGATAAGCTGGGCGGCGTGCTGACGCTGTTGATTGGCTCAGTGTTGCAGATGGGGGCGCTGTTCCTGTTTCTGCCGTTTGATGGGCTGGTGCCGCTGTATCTGGTCAGTCTGGCTTTCGGATTGGCGCAGGGCGGAATTGTGCCAGCCTATGCGCTGGTCGTGCGGGAGTATATGCCTGCCAAGGAGGCCGGAAGCCGGGTCGGTTTTGTGATGATGGCGACCATTTTGGGCATGGCGCTGGGCGGCTGGATGTCGGGCTGGATCTACGACGTGAGCGGCAGCTATGAGCTGGCCTTTGTGAATGGCATTGCCTGGAATGCGCTGAACATTGCCATCATGGGCATGATTTTGCTGCGCACGCGGGGAGGGCGTGTGGCGGCGGCCTAAAGCGTTGACAGGTCTTCGGTTCGCCTTGCAGACTGGCTTGCACGAGCAGCAGGCCTGTAAAGACGCCGTGGGGGCTTAGACAGAGCAGGGCATTGAGAACACATGACGAGGTTGATCAGGCATCACATCGCGCTGGCGGTTTTCTTTCTGAGTTTGGTGGTTGCCTGGGCGGTTTTTCCGGCATGGCGTGGTTTTTGGATGAACGAAGACCAGTGGATTGAATGGGCTTCGTTCCTGTTCTTTGCCGCTGCCGCCTTTGTGCTTTTGCTGCGTGTTAGTCCGCGCACCACTAAGGATATTGCCGTTGGAGCATTGTGCCTGCTGGCAGCACTGGATGAGATCAGCTTTGGCGAGCGGATTTTTGGCTTTGTCGAGCCAAGTGTGGGCGGGGTGAAAATCGACGGGGCGCATGACCTGATCGAGTTCCTGCGGATTGTGCCCAAAGAGGTGCTGGGTCTCGGCAAAGTGGCGCATCTGGCGCTGTTGCTGGTGCTTGTTGGACTGGCGCTGTGGGGCATTTACCACATGGCGCGCAGGTTTTCCTGGCGCTGGGATGCAGAGGACAGTCTTGGCGTTGTCGCCTGTTTGGCGGTGGCCGTCGCGATGATGATTGATGCGCATGTGCTGGGGTTCAAACATCTGGCGGTAGAGATGGAGGAAATCCTGGAGACCAGCGCCGGGTTTGGGATGTTCCTCTATGCAAGGTATCGGGCGAGGCGCGCAGTGCCGGAGACGGTGGAAGCTTAACCGCGGGCCCGCTCCCAACAAAAAACGCCGCCCCGAGGGAGGCGGCGTTTCTGAAACGAATGCAGCTAAGCTTAGAAGCCCAGGCCTTCGTATTTCTTTTTGAACTTGGACACGCGGCCACCGGCGTCCATCAGACGGGTGGAGCCACCGTTCCATGCTGGGTGCACGGATGGGTCCACGTCGAGCGCCAGAGTGTCGCCTTCGTTGCCGTAGGTGGAACGCATCTTGATGATGGTGCCATCGGTCATTTTCACGTCGATGAAGTGGTAATCGGGATGGGTATCTTTTTTCATGAGACCACTCCTTACGCTTTTTTGGGCTTGTAGTTGGTGTCTTCTGCGATACGCGCGGACTTACCACGACGGGAGCGCAGGTAGTACAGCTTCGCGCGACGGACACGACCACGACGCACAACAGTGATGCTGTCGATGTTGGTGGAGTGCAGCGGGAACACACGCTCCACGCCTTCGCCGAAGGAAATTTTGCGAACAGTGAACGAGCCAGCGATGCCGGAGCCGTTTTTGCGGCTGATGCAGACGCCTTCGTAGTTCTGCACACGGGTGCGGGACCCTTCGGTCACTTTAAAGCCAACACGGATGGTGTCACCGGCTTTGAAATCGGGGATGTCTTTCCCCAGCGCAGCAATCTGCTCCGCTTCGAGCTGTGCGATCAGATCCATTGGATCATCTCCTATAATGCTTGTGGTTTGGCCCACAAAGGTTTGATGCACCTCAGAACTCTTGGTCTTCTTCCGGGTCCGCGCGAAGCGCCCGCCAGAGGGTCAGGTCGTCTTTTCTTGTCTTCCTCTGCTGCTTTGTTGCGGTTTTGAGCGAAGAAACCCAAGCCCCATGCAATGCACAGCAGGCCCGAACGACTCATGAGAGCCGCGGACAGGCGGTGTTTAGGGCAGATGAGCCAAGCGTGCAAGGGGTTTGACAGTGGAAGGGGAATAGAATAGTTAGCTTGGCGAATTATATTGGATTCGCATGTCAGACCTCGCCAAAAAACTACAGAAGGTACACCAAGCCTGTCATCGGGCCTGGGCCAAGGCGGCGCGGGATCTGGAGCTGAGCTTCAGCGAGTTTGAGTATCTGAGTGCGGTTCAGGAACAGGCGGACCTCCAGCGCTATGAGGACAAACACGGCCAGCATTTGCAGGACATCGTTGACGCGCTTGGGGTCACCAAGGCCAGCGCAAGCACGATGATCTCTAAGCTGGAGACACGGGGCTGGGTGACGCGGTTTCAATGCATGATGGACGCGCGGGCACAGCACATCGTGCTGACACCGGAGGGGCAGGTGAAACTGGCCCGGGGCGCGCGGGTCTATGAGCAGATTGCGACACAGATAAACGACGAGATCGGTGACACCCTGAGCCTGTAGGGCGGAGGGGCGGTCGGTCTGAAGTACGGTATAAAAAGTAAGTTAGGCAAACTAAATAAAGGAGACGATCATGACGATAGAAAACCTCTTGTTGGGGATCGCGATACATCAGCTGTTTTGGGAACACCTGCCACACTGGGGCGCGTGGTTTAACCGCGCTCTCAAGCTGCTGCCACACCCCTTGCAGACGCTTTATGAGCAGTGGCGCTGTCCCTACTGCGCCGGGTTCTGGATTGGGCTGGCGGTTCATGCAGCCACGGGCCATTACCTGTTTGCAGGTTTTGCTGAGCTGCCTGCGTTCTGGGGCAGTCTAGGCACACCTATGGCCTGGTTCATGGATGCACTGGTGTTTGCGGCGCTCAACAAATTGGGCGTGCTGAGTGTCCATGCGATTGGCCTGCCAGCCTTGAAGGGGCATCAGGCCAAAGAGGCGTTTTTGGCGGCGAAAAAGGCAGCATAGGCGGGGCATCGCTTTTGAGGAAAGCTTTGCTTGCCAAACGCGGCGCTCTCTCGGTTTACTGAGGGGGCGCAGTGGTTTGGTCAGGTGTGAGATGCGGGTTTTCAAGACAGGTTTGTTGGCGTTGTTGGTGGTGGCGAGCTGTGGCCGGTCGGGGCCGGATGATCCAGCGGCGCAGGCAGCGCAGCAAGCAGCCGCGGAAGAGGCCGCGCGGGTGCGGGCTTTGGCGGCACAGGTGGTGACCTATCCGACATTTGGCGATGCAGATCCGCATGAATGGGACCGGCGGCCTCCGGAGACCTATCCGGTGCATGGTATTGATGTGTCGCGCTGGCAGACCAGCATCAACTGGCAGGAGGCGCAGCGGGCTGGAGTCAGTTTTGCGTTTCTTAAAGCCACGGAGGGCGGGGATCTGGCGGACCCGCTGTTTGATACACATCGCGCCGGGGCGGCCAATGCGGGCATCCCGTGGGGCGGCTATCACTACTATTATTTCTGTCGCCCAGCCGAGGAGCAGGCGGCCTGGTTCATTAAGAACGTGCCGCGTGGCGCGCCATTGCCGCATGTTTTGGACATGGAGTGGACACCGCAGTCGCGCACATGCCGGTTACGGCCCAGCGGTAGCAAAGTGCGCAGCGAGGCGCGCAAGTTCCTGTCGATTTTGGAAGCGCACTATGGGCGGCGGCCGATTGTTTACACCACCGTGGATTTTTTCCAGGACACCGGAATTGGCACCCTTGGCGGCACGGAGTTCTGGCTGCGTTCGGTCGCAGGGCATCCGCAAAAGGTCTATCCCGGTGCGCGCTGGACGTTCTGGCAATACACAGGCACCGGTCTGGTGCCCGGGATCGCAGGCAAGGTGGACATCAACGTGTTTCGAGGCACTCCGGAAGCCTGGGTGCGGTGGCGAGAGGGCCGATAATCGGCCTGCGTATCAGGGGCGATGCGCGCTCAGAAAGTCAACAATGTGGTCAACCAACTCCGGATGCAGGGGAAGCGCAGGGTTTGTGTAGGTGGAAAACGGGGACCCTGGCACGTCAAGTTTGAGAGTGTGCGTGCCGTTTGGCAAAGCAGCGGAGGTGGCGTTGGGCAAGTTCGCAGTCAGTAGAGCGGCATCTACCGGCGTGACTTGCACGTCTGCATCGCCTTGTAAGATGAGAGTTGGACCTGACCACGTGGCGGCAAGCTGGGCTGGATCGTATGTGAAGAGGTCAATCATAAACCGCTGTACGCCTGGGGAAAACAGCGTGCGCACCGGGCCGGGAATGTCCATTTGAGGGACCTCAGATCCCGTTTCTAAGGTGGTCACAATGTTGTTTAGGTCCTCAAGAATCGGCGCATTATAAGGGTTATTTGCGAATTGCTCTTTCATAAGGGTGCCAATCGGCCGTCCGGGAGCAGCCAGTAGGATCACCCCGCAGAGCCCCTCAATCGGCTCCTGTGCCGCGGCCAAAGACACCAGCCCTCCTTCGGAATGCCCAGCCAGCCAGACGCACTCTGCTTGTGGTGCGGCCCATTTGATCCAGTTGCGTACGTCCTCAGCATAGGCTGCGATTGTCACGTCGGTTGGATCGTCGATCGCGGCGGCGCTGCTGAAGAAACCGCGTTTGTCGATGCGCAAACTGGACACGGCTTTTGCGTAAAGCGCTTCTGAGAGAAGTTTGTAGACGTCAGAGGCCAGCCCCATATTGGGCGCGTTGCCGTCTCTGTCGATGGGCCCAGATCCGGGAATTGTAATCACAAGATCGCGGGCGTTTTCGGCGGCGAGCAGTTCCGCACCCAGAGGGCCAGATGGTCCCGGTATCTGTATTTCGTCGGAATGTGCGGAAGCGGCGGGCAGCGCAAGACTGAGCAGCGCAATACGGCAAAGGCGTGCGAACAAAGCGGTAAATCTCTCTGAATGGGGAAGAGGTGCAGGTGCCGACGCCGGAATGGCTGGAGGTGCCGTCTGGATTTGAAACGATGACCCAAAAAGGTCTGGCGTGAGGTGCCAGGCCAGCTGGCACCTCTTTGAGGTGTTAGTCTTCGATTTCGACCACTGCGGCATCCGGCGCGTTGCGCATGACGCTTTCAATGCCGTTGTCGCGACCAGAGGCGCTGGTGTAGCTCTGCGATGTCCCGATCACCTGACCATTGGTGGCTTTCAGGTTGAACATGAATTTGCCGGAAGCGGTTTCCTTGCGCTCGTAGCGCGCGTCTTCGCCAGCGTTCTTTTTCACGGACTCGATGCCGTTTTCACAGCTGGCTTTCTGTTTGTAGCCTTCGGAAGCGAGGATGTTTTCGCCGTTGCCTGCTTTCAGGCGGAAACGGAATTCACCAGCTTTGTCGGTGTAGAGCTCGAATTTGGCGGCCATGTCTGTGGTCCCTGTGCAAAATTACTATGCGCGAACAAAAACATGGACTGGGGCCGGGGCGCAAGGATTTGGTTACCTGTCTTCGTCGGCCTCATAAGCGGCCCACATGTCTGGGCGGCGGGTCCTGGTGATCTCCTCGGCCATCTCGTGGCGCCATTTTTCGATGTTGGCGTGGTGGCCGGACATCAGCACATCCGGGATTTTGTGCCCCTGCCACTCGGCGGGTTTGGTGTATTGCGGGTGCTCTAGCAAGCCGTTGGAGTGGCTTTCATCTTCGATGCTGTCGGCGTTGCCGAGCACAGACGGCAGCAGGCGCACGGTGGCGTCGATCATGGCTTGCGCGGCAATTTCGCCGCCGGTGAGGACAAAGTCGCCGAGGCTGACTTCTTGAATGTTGTAGTGGTCCAGCACGCGCTGATCGACGCCTTCAAAGCGGCCGCAAAGCATGGTGATGCCGTCCGCCTGTGACCAAGCGCGGGCCATTTTTTGGTCAAACCGACGCCCGCGCGGGGAGAGGTAGACCAATGGCCAGTTGCCACGTGCGCCGCGCATGGTGTGCTCAATTGCGGGGCCAAGCACATCCGGGCGCAGCACCATGCCCGCGCCGCCGCCAGCAGGCGTGTCGTCCACATTGCGGTGTTTGGTCAGGCCGAAGTCGCGCAGGTTGGTGGTCTCGATCTGCCACTTGCCATCTTTGAGCGCTTTGCCGGTGAGGCTTTCGCCCAAGACGCCGGGGAAGGCATCGGGAAACAGGGTGATGATGCGCGCGGACCAGACTTTGGCGAGGCGCGGATTGTGTGTGATCAGCTCGCGCGGTTTGAGCGAGGCGGAGATGGACAGGCGGCCATGGGATTTGGGTTTGTCAGACACGGGTGGGCCTTTGCGTGATCACGGGGTTGCGCTGGTCTGTGGCCTAAAACATCCTATAGGTCCAGTGAAAACAGGGGCCATTAGCCCTGGTAGACGTTTTCCATCCAGACCCTACGGGCGGCCACTTTGGCGTCGCGCACCTCAATGTCTGGCAGGTCAGATTGATTGGCTTCTAAGTAGAGGTCCTGCAATTCCTGCGGATCTTTGGGGTTGGCCTGTTCCGGAATCTTCAGGTTGTCCAGTACGTCTTGCGGCAGATCGAAGGCGGCCAAAAAGGGCGCCATGGGGCCAAGCGGGTGGGCCTTGCTGTCCTCAAGTGGTGCGCGGATGAGCGGCACGGTGCCAATTTGGGCTTCGACACGGTCTGCGATGGCGGTGAGGTCAGCGGATTCGGCATAAGCTCTGGCATAGACCTCCCACGGATCGGTCATGCGGATCACCCGCAAATGCTGAGCATAGCAACTTTTGAGCCAGCTGTCTGGATTGCGCAGGGACAGCATCAGCGACAAGTCGGTGCCGGGACCGAGGGTTTCCAGCGTGGTCATGGTGAGCGCGCGCATCAGGATTGGGGCGGCGGTGTAGCTGGTAAGCCCTGCGCGGCCGGGCATATGGCCACAGAAATCCTCAGAGCTGATTGCGACGGGGCGCGGGTCCGTAGGATCGAGCGTTTTCAGAAACGTATTCAGGCGTTTGCAAAAGCGGCGCAGTTTCTCAGGGGTGCGGTCGGCGGAAAAGTCACGCGCGGCGTTCACCGAGGCGGTCACATCGTCATAGAGCACGATGCGCAGGTGCGGCTCTAGCTGTTTGCGATTGCGTTGCAGGCCATATTGCAAGCTGGTGGTGCCGGTTTTGTGAAAGCCGGTGTGGAACAAGAGGCGCATAGGGTCAGTCAAACAAGCCTTCGGGGGGATCGGCGATGATGCGGCCTGCGGAGATGTCCACGGTGGGGACATTGGCTAGGGTGAAAGGCAGAAACACGGTTTCCGAGGTTTTTGGGGGCAGGACTTCTAAGAGGTCCGCAGCGCCGTGGTTGAGCACGTTTTTCACTTTACCTAGCACGTTGCCGCCGGTGTCACGCACCTCAAGGCCCACGAGATCTGTGTAGTAATATTCATCGTCCTCAGTTTCCGGCAGGCGATCGCGTGGGACAAAGAGCTTCACGCCTTTGAGCGCGTCGGCTTGCTCTTTGGTTGCGATGCCGGAAAGCCGCGCGGCGAGGCCGTTTTTGATGGATCTTGTGATGGCGATGTCAAACTCAAAAGCGCCGTCTTCGGTCAGCAGCGGGGCATAGTCTTCGAGGGCGTCGGCCTCGGCGGTGAAACTTTTGAGGCGGACTTCGCCGTGTACGCCATAGGCGCCACCAATGGCGCCAACGCAGATGAGTTCAGAGGGGGTGTCGCTCATGGGGCGGCCTTTGCATTGCTTGCGTTTGTTTTCTCCGATTGCGGGCGGAGGTGCAAGGGAGCGAATCTCGAGGAGGGGCGCGCCTGACCCTGGGTGGGTGCTGAAAGCGCCATCCCGTGGGGAGGGTCGGGCGCGGCCCGGGCTTTGCCCGGTCCAAAATCAGCGCGACTGAATGGGCAACGTGTTATCCCGGTTTTCCCAGCCAGCTTTGGCCAGCTCGGGTGTGTCAGAGAGCTCTTCGGGCCAGCCAACGCAGAGGTAGGCAACCAATGACCACTCGGAGGGCACATCCAGATCGCGGTTGAGTTGCGCGGGGTCCAGGATGGAGACCCAGCCAACGCCCAGCCCAAAACTGCGGGCGGTGAGCCAGAATTGGGTGATCGCACCAACCACGGAATAGCGGCGCATTTCGGGCATGGTCGCCGCACCAAGACCTTGGCCTTTGGCGGTGGCGTCATCGCAGTAGATCGCCAGTTGCACAGGCGATTCCTGCATGCCGGAGAGTTTGAGATTTGCGTAAAGGGCTGCGCGGTCGCCGTCATAGCCTTTCAGGGCCTCGGCATTGGCGGCTTCGTAGTTTTTGAGCGCGGCGGCGCGGGCTTGATCGCTTTCCACGCGGATCACGCGCCAGGGCTCTGACAGTCCCACAGAGGGGGCCAGTAGAAACGTGTCGAGGCACTCCTTAAGAAGTGCCTCGTCCACCGGATCGGTGCGGAAGCGGCGCACATCGCGCCGCCACTGCATGAGCCGTTGCAGATCGTCCCGGAACTCAGATGTGAATTCGGTCATTCCGGGACTGTCCGTCTTACTCTTCAGCTGCTGCTTCAGCGGCTTCGGCTGCTTTTGCAGCTTTCTCTTCTGCGCGGTCCTTGGCTTTCTGGCCTGGCTCGGCTTTCTTAGGGTTGTTGCGCTCTTTCTTGGCGACAACACCGGCAGCTTCCAGGAAGCGGGACACACGGTCAGACGGCTGTGCGCCCTGGTCCAGCCAGTACTGAACGCGTTCCATGTTCAGCTTCACGCGCTCTTCGCTGTCTTTTGGCAGCAGTGGGTTGTAGGTGCCCAGCTTCTCGATGAAGCGGCCGTCACGTGGCATGCGGGAGTCCGCTGCTACGACACGGTAGAAAGGACGCTTTTTGGAACCGCCGCGGGCGAGACGAATTTTCATAGCCATGGTGTTATCTCCTAATATGGCGTGTGCACCGGGGTGCGTGAGTGTTGCACCAGTGCGGTGCGGGTTGGTGTCGAAGAACAGGGGCAGCCCTGCTCAACAGTTTGTTATTCCTGATGTTTCTTGTGGTGCTGAATGACCTCAGCAATGATGAAATTCAGGAAATTCTTGGCGAATTCAGGGTCCAGATCGGCCTTCTTCGCAAGATCTTCAAGACGTGCGATCTGTTTCGCTTCGCGATCCGGATCGGACGGGGGAAGGTCGTGTTCGGCTTTGAGCTTGCCAACAGCCTGCGTGGCTTTGAACCGCTCGCCCAAGGTGTAGACGAGGATCGCGTCGAGGCGGTCGATGCTGTCGCGGTAGCCCTTCAACAAGTCGGCGGCGCGTTGGGTGTCGTCAGTCAAGAGCGTAGCCTTTCGGTTTGAACATCGGGTCGGCGTAGTGGCTGATTTCCATCTCGATGGCGTCGCCAATCTGAGAGG
Organism: Shimia sp.; assembly: GCF_022448905.1. GTDB lineage: Bacteria > Pseudomonadota > Alphaproteobacteria > Rhodobacterales > Rhodobacteraceae > Shimia. The sequence goes on from NZ_JAKVCW010000001.1 coordinate 69,784, forward strand.
AGGCCAGCGCGTCGGGTGCAGGGTGGCGATAGACCACGTCATGCCCGTCCACCGATGGTGCGGATTTGTCTTTCACGGCGCCGAGGCGCTCGGCCAGGCGGATCGAGTCGAGGTTTTTCGGGTCGATGTAGGACACAGCCCCGTCCCAGCCGAGCTCGTTGTAGAAATAGCGGCGCACCGCATGGGTGGCTTCCAGCGCGTAGCCGTGGCCAGCTTTGTCGGGCCAGATGATCCAGGCGATTTCACGCTCCGGCCATTTGGCGGGGAACCAGCCACCGGCCATGCCGAGCGTTTCGTCGGTCTCTTTGTCGTGGATCATCCACATGCCGTAGCCGCGGATGTTCCAGTGGCCGATTTCGGCCGCATAAAGCATCCAGGTCTCATAGGCATTCAGCGGACCGCCCATGAAGTGGGAGCGGTAGGAGGCGAAGGTGGCCTTGAAGTTTGGGTAATCCTCAGGTTCCGGCCCGCGCAGGACCAGACGTTTGGTTTCAAGGATTGGAATGGTTTTGGTGGGCATCAGGCGGCCTCCGCTTTGCTGTGGCGGTAGATGTGGCACGCGTTTCCAAGAACTTCGCCGTCACGCTCGTAAGTGGCGCCAAGGCGTGTGGCCAAGGCAACGGAGCGGGTGTTCGCTGGTGCGATGTAGCTGATCGGGGCGGGGATGCCGAAATGTTCGGCACCATAAGATTTGGCTGCGGCGGCCGCCTCGTAAGCGTAGCCTTTGCCTTCGTGGCCGTTGAAGACGTGCCAGCCAAGTTCCGCTTCGTCCCAACCTTCCGGGTTGAGGAAGCCAACGCCGCCAATCGGCGCGTCGGTTGCTTTGTCAGCCACCAACCACATGCCGTAGCCGCGCAGGGCCCAATGACCCAGAGCGCCAGAAATCACACGCCAGCTTTCGGCGCGGTCTTTGGGGCCGCCAACAAAAGCGCTGCGGTCATCGGCAAAGAAATCCGCGATCACATCAAGGTCGTCTTCGCGGTGGCTGCGCAGGCGCAGGCGCTCAGTTTCGATCACGGGGATGTTCAGGGCGAGGCTCATGCGTAGGCCTCCATACCGCCATTGACCAGGTCGGCAGGGGCTGGATGACGCCAGACCTCTATTTCGCCATAAGCGTCGCCAGCGTCATAGGTCTCTTCCATCACCGCGCCCAAACGTTTGGCCACTGCTTTGGAGGCGTGGTTTGTTACCGCGATTTGAGAGATGGCCGTCTCCCAGCCCAAAACGTCATAGGCGTGAGCCCGTGCGGCTTGTGCCGCCTCAGTCGCATAGCCTTTGCCAGTGGCGGATGGCATCAGAATCCAGCCGATTTCGCGTTCACGCCAGCCATGTGGATACCACAGGCCAACACGGCCTTGGTAGGTGCCTGTGTCTTTGTCTTCCAACGCCCAAAAGCCAAACCCGCGCAACGCCCAATGCCCCATCATCATGGAGATGTAGCGCCAGGTGTCTTCCGGGGATTTGGGGCCGCCCACAAATTGAGAGGCATCGGTGGCGTAAAAGGCGATCTCGGCGGCGATGTCGTCTTCACGGTGCTCGCGCAGGATCAGGCGCTCGGTTTCAAGCTGGGGGATCTTATAGCGCATCATGCGTAGGCCTCCAGCTGGTGACGCCAGACCTGAACCGGCTCGTCAAACATGGCTTCGGCATTCGCATCGCGTTTGGCACCGAGGCGTTCGGCGACGGCGGCAGATTGCGTGTTGGGCAGGTCGATGTAGCTGACCAAGGATGGCAGTTCCATCTGGCCCAAACCAAAATCGCGCACGGCCTCGGCGGCCTCTGTCGCGTAGCCAAAGCCTTCGGCGTCTTCGGTGAGAAAGTAGCCCAGTTCATGCTCCTGGTCGCCAAACTCCATGCCCAGACCCACAAAGCCCAGAATGGCACCGGTGTCGCCTTTCACGATGGCGAAGTAGCCAACACCGCGCAGCATCCAGCCGCTCACACATTGGGTGAACTCGGCCCAGGCTTCTTCTCGGTCAATCGGGCCGTCCATAAAGACCGCACGTTCGCTGGAAAGAATGGCGTGGAAGGTGGAGAAATCCGACAGGCGCATCGGGCGCAACGACAGTCGTGGCGTCTCAAGTGTGGGCACACACATTTCCATCTGCGTCGCCTGTGCGGCGGCAGGTCCGGTGGCAGGAGCCTCCCAGGGATATGTGGTGTGCAGGGCCATCAGAACGCGTCCAATGCCTCGACGGGTGCGGCGTCGAGCACCGGCCGTGTGAAGGTGCGGTCGTAGCGGCGGATGCAGCCGGTTTTCTGTGCAAAAGCAAAGGCTTTTTGGCACTCTTCATCTTGCATCGACGCCGCACGATACGCTTCATAGGCCGCCAGAGATGGGTAAGAGAACATCGCATAGGCCACGTCATTGGCCCCCTCAGATGGCAGCCAATAGCCGTGATGGGTGCCGCCCATCTGGTTGACCAGACCAATCCACACCTTGGCGTAGGCCTCAAAGGCCGCGACCTGATTTGGGTCGATCTCATATGTGAGGGTGCAGGTGATCATTATTTCTTTTTCCCGAATCCGGAGAGGCCGGACGGCAAGCCCATGCCGCCACCCATGCCACCGAGGCCGCCAAGTCCACCGGGCAGGCCGCCTTTGCCGCCAAGCGCTTTGGCTGCGGCTTCAAGCTGTTTTGGGTCCATTTGGGTCGGGTCCATGTTGGCCATGTCCGCGCCGCCTTTGCCAACCATGCCTTTCATGGCCTGTTTCAGCATGCCGCCTTTGCCCATTTTGCCCATCTTCTTCATCATGTCGGCCATCTGGCGCTGCATTTTCAGAAGTTTGTTGAGGTCGGAGACCTCCATGCCGGAGCCTTTGGCGATCCGCTTTTTGCGGGAGGCTTGCAGGAGTTGCGGGTTGGCGCGTTCCTTTTTGGTCATGGACTGGATCATGGCGATCTGACGCAAGATCATCTTGTCGTCAAAGCCAGCGTCCTGAACGCCTTTGGCCATTTTGGCCATGCCAGGCAGCATGCCCATCATGCCTTCCATGCCACCCATTTTCTGCATCTGCTCGAGCTGCATTTTCATGTCGTTCATGTTGAAGCGGCCTTTTTGGAAGCGCTTCATCATCTTCTCGGCTTGCTCGGCCTCGATGGTTTCCTGAGCTTTCTCAACCAGAGCAACGATGTCGCCCATGCCCAGGATACGGCCTGCGATCCGGTCGGCCTCGAAGGTTTCGAGCGCGTCCATCTTTTCGCCGAGGCCGACGTATTTGATGGGCTTGCCGGTCACGGCGCGCATCGAGAGCGCGGCACCGCCACGGCCGTCACCGTCCATACGGGTCAGGACCACGCCGGAGATGCCGATTTTGCCGTCAAACTCTTCGGCCACTTCCACAGCGACTTGACCGGTGAGGCCGTCAACCACGAGAAGCGTTTCGCGTGGATTGACCACGTCGCGCACGTCCTCGACCTCTTTCATCAGGACTTCGTCGATCTGCAAACGACCGGCGGTGTCGAGCATGTAGACGTCATAGCCGCCCAGGGTCGCCTGTTGCTTGGCGCGTTTGGCGATCTGTACGGCGGACTCACCCGGCACAATTGGCAGGGTGTCGACGCCGATCTGGGTGCCCAGCACCTGCAACTGCTGCATCGCGGCCGGGCGGTAGATGTCGAGCGAGGCCATCAGCACGCGCTTGCCGTCTTTCTCGGTCAGGCGCTTGGCAAGCTTACCGGTGGTGGTGGTCTTACCAGAGCCCTGCAGACCCACCATCAGGATCGGCGCGGGCGGGCTGTCGATTTTGAGCGTGCCGGGTTCGGCGTTTTCGTCCCCTGCGAGCACGTCTTTCAGCGCGTCGTGGACGATTTTCACAACCTGCTGGCCCGGGGTCACGGATTTGGTGACAGCCTGACCGGTGGCTTTTTCCTGTACGGCTTTGACAAAGTCGCGGGCGACGGGCAGCGAGACGTCAGCTTCCAGAAGGGCAACGCGCACCTCGCGCAGGGCGGTTTTTACGTCGTCCTCCGACAGCGCACCTTGTTTGGTCAGGCGGTCAAAGACACCAGAGAGGCGTTCGCTTAGATTTTCAAACATCGCTACCGGCTCCTTATCACCGTTTCAAATCTGGCCCAAACATAGGGATGAGCCGCCCAAACGCCAATGTCCCCCGTGGGCGAAACTCGCTGACGGGGGGGCGATCCCGGCACATAGGCCAAGGGACCGGAAGTTTGACGGACTCCCGGAAGTGCTGCGCGTTTACGCCTGTGGGGGTGGAGAGTCAACAGGCACGTGGTTTGCGAGCCAGGTGTTGATGGTTGTGGTGATCTCTTCGTGCAGTTTTTCTTCTGCGCCACTGAGCGCAAGACGAAGGTAGGCAGGAGATTGGTTGTAAAAACACAAATGAAGAAGAAATCGCCTACCGTCCTCAGTTTCCTTTCTTGAAAACTTCGCAGCCTTAAGGTCCGCTAAAGGGTATTCTTCTTCTCGTACGCCAAGCAGCGTTCTCCTCCGCAGGGTAACTTTGCCGGGACTTGGGTTTAGAGACAGTGTCTTGTGTTGCAGAGCGCCATAGATACCGTGCACACCTACTGCTGAAAAAGCGAAAGCAAAACAGTAGAAAGTAAGAGACCGTTCGTCGAAGAGGCTTTTGTCAAATAGCCAGACCATCGCGAACCAAAAGCCGCAAACTGGAAGGGCGCTCCAGGACGGGCCAGCTTCAAAGCTCAAACCTTCAGAGGAATTATGGGTCACTCTCATAGGTGTAGTGTTCGCATTGAGGTTGCGAAAAATTCAAGGGTTTAGTGGGCACCGGGTTGCAAAGAAATGGAATGCGTGATCGATCAAGCTAGGCAGGTACAACAAAGGCAGCAAAACCAATGGACGCATCATCTGAGTTTCAGGACACGTTGCCGGTGAGTTCGGATCCGCTTTTGGCGCAGCTGAAAGACTGGGGGCTGGGGTACGTGCTGCATGAACATGTGCCGCTGCGCACGGTGGAGGATGCCAAGGCGGTTGAGGCGGCGATGGAGGTGCCCGGCGAGGCGGCGTTTCGCGTCAAGAACCTGTATCTGCGGGACAAGAAGAAGCGCAATTATCTGGTGACGCTGGAGCAGGATCGGGAGATCGATCTGAAGGCCTTGGGCAAACAGTTGGGCGTGGGCGGATTGTCGTTTGGGTCGGCTGATCGGTTGTTGCAGAACCTAGGCGTGCGGCCCGGTGCGGTGACGCCTTTGGCGATGATCAATGGGGCCGAGGCGGGCGTGCGGTTCTTTATTGATGCAGCCGTGAAAGAGGCCGACAAGATTTACATGCATCCGCTGGTGAATGATCGCACGGTGGCGATGGATGTCAGCGATCTTTGGGTGTTTTTTGAGCGCCTTGGCGTGGCGCCTGAGATGCTGGAGCTGGGGTAGGGGGCGTTGCCCCCGTCACATCGTGGATGTGACTCCCCCAGGATATTTTTGGCAAGAAGAAGCTTAGGCGGCCTTCGCGGCCACTTCGGCGCCGTCTTTGTTGAGGATGGTCACATCGGTGATGCCGACAAAGCCCAGCACAAAGCGCAGGTAGCCCGAGGCAAAGTCGATGTAGGAGCCCACCTCTGTGCCGCCGGAGGCGATGGTGATAACCGCCTTTTTGCCCTCCAGTAGGCCTTTGGGGCCGGTCTCGGTATAGGCGAAGGTCACACCGGCGCGGGCGATCTGGTCGATCCAGGCCTTGAGGCTGGCCGGGATGGAGAAGTTGTACATGGCGACGCCGATGACAAGGGTGTCGGCGGCTTGCAGTTCGGCCACCAGAGTGTCGGATGTTGCGAGCGCTTCCTTCTGAGCCTCGGTGCGGGCTTCTGGTGGGGTGAAGGTGGCTTGGGCAAAGCCTTCATCCAGGAATGGCAGCGTGGTTTCGGAGAGATCACGGCGGATCACGTGGCTGGCGTTTTGCTCTGTCACGAGTGCGGCGGAGGCAGCGCGGGAGGCGGAGTCGGTGAAGCGGGCGGAGGTGTCGATGTGCAGAACGGTGTGTGTCATGTCTTTGTGTCCGTGAGGGGTTGCGTCTGTGATTGAGTGGAAGATGGGCTATTGCAATTTCACACACAATCGCAACTAATGCGCATGTAGTGTTTGAAAATGCACAAAATGGTTTTTGAGGTTGGGATATGAAAAACTGGGATGAGGTGCGCACAGCGTTTCAGGTGGCGCGGCAGGGGACGGTGAGCGGCGCCGCAGAGGTGCTGGGCGTGCACCATGCGACGGTGATCCGGCACATTGATGCGTTGGAAGCTCAGCTGGGGGTGAAACTGTTTCAGCGTCATGCCCGGGGCTATACGGCCACGGAGGCGGGTGAAGACCTGATGCGGGTGGCGCAGACCACCGACGATCAGTTTGGTCAGCTCGAAGGACGCATTAAGGGACGCGGTGCGGATGTCTCCGGCGAGCTGGTAGTGACGGCGCTTGGCGGGTTTGCCCCGTTGGTGGCGCCGATTCTGGCGGATTTTCAGGCGGCGCATCCGGGTTTGCTGGTGCGGTTTCTGACCGGGGATCGCGTATTCCGGTTGGAATATGGTGAGGCGCATGTGGCCATTCGTGCTGGCGATGGTGAGGTGCAGCCAGACAATGTCGTGCAAAAACTGGCGCAGTTGCCGGCCGGGCTTTATGGCGCGGACAGCTATATTGCCCAGCATGGTGCGCCCAAAGATGAGGCGGATTTGGTGAACCACCGCTTTGCGGGGCATGACAATCCCGACAGCCGCGCGCCATTTTATCGTTGGCTCAAAACCCACGTGCCGCGGGAAAACGTCGTGTTCCGCTCAACGTCGGATCGGGCGATTGCGGCGGCTATTCGGTCTGGGGCTGGGCTGGGGTTCCTGCCGGTTTGGGATGTGGAGGCAACCGAGCCGATGCAGCAGGTGATGGCCCCCAAGCCGGAATGGGACATCAATGTGCGCTTGATCACCCACGTAGATTTGCACCGCACCATTAAAGTGCAGACGTTCTTGGCGTTCCTGAAGGAGCGCGCGCAGGATTGGACCGCCCCACGATGAACCTCCATCTTCGCGGCCATTTGGCCATGTTGCTGTTCTCCGCTTTGGTGGCCGGCTCGTTTTCGCTTGGATCGATGAGCGCCAATGAGGTGGAGCCTGCGGCGCTTAATGCGGTGCGGTTTCTGATCGCGGCCGGGGTGATTGGCGTGGCGGCGTTGGCGACCAAGGGATTGCCGGCCTCTGCGTGGCGGGCGCCCTGGCGGTACTTGATCCTAGGGGGGCTGTTTGCCGGTTACTTTGTGCTGATGTTTGAGGGGCTAAAAACGGCCCATCCGGTGAGCACGGCTGCCGTTTTCACACTGACACCGTTGATGTCGGCAGGCTTTGGTTGGGTGTTGCTGCGCCAGATCACCACCAAACGCATGTTTGTTGCGCTGGGTATTGGCGCTGTCGGCGCGTTGTGGGTGATTTTCCGGGCGGATTGGCAGGCGTTTCTGCGGTTTGAGGTTGGGCAGGGGGAAATCTACTATTTCTGGGGCTGCATGTTACACGCGCTTTATACGCCGATGGTGCGCAAGCTGAATCGCGGTGAGGCGCCGGTGGTTTTCACCTTTGGCACGTTGATCGCGGGCTTAGTGATCCTGACCGGGGTGGGATGGCGCGACCTGTGGACGACGGACTGGTTGGCGCTGGAACCGCTGGTCTGGGGGACAATTGTCTATCTGGCGGTGTTTGCTTCTGCAGCCACCTTTGTGTTGTTGCAGTTTGCGACGCTGCATCTGCCCAGTGCCAAAGTCATGGCCTACACCTATCTGGTGCCCAGTTGGGTGATCCTGTGGGAGATTGGTCTGGGGCATGGGGCGCCCAGTGGCTTTGTGCTGGTTGGGATTGGCCTGACTTGTGTCGCGCTTTGGATGCTGCTGGAAAATGAGGGGTAAGAGTTTTTGACCGCGCTATGACACGCGTCAAAGACAAGCTGTGCGTAGGAGGCTATCCTGACGCGGGAGGATTGATATGCCTGCAGCCACGACAAAAGAGGATTTGTTGGCCATTGCCGACAAGGAATTCTCTAAGCTCCAAAAAGTTATAGAAACGGTGCCAGCGGACACAGCGCTTCTTCAGTATGAAGACAATTGGAGTATGCGCGATGTGTTGGTGCATCGGGCGCATTGGATTGATCTGTTTTTGGGTTGGTATGCCGATGGGCAAGCGGGCAAGCCCGTGGCTTTTCCGGCGCCGGGGTATAAGTGGAACCAGCTTAAAGCGTACAACGCGGATCTGTTGGCCAAGCATCAGGATGTGGATTGGAGCACAGCCAAAGCCGAGTTTGAAGCCGCGCATTTGCGCTGGCATCGCTTGATTGACGGGCTGGACCAAGAGGCGCTCTATGGCAAGCCGATGAAGGGTGGCAACAACAACTGGACCACCGGGCGCTGGGCCGAGGCGGCTGCCTCGTCGCACTACCGCTCTGCGGCGAAGTTTATTCGGGCGTGTCTGCGCCAGGTGGCGGCGTAAGCTCGGTTTCCAGGAACCGTTCAAAGGCATCCAGATTGACGGGCTCAAATTGGCCAAAGCCCTGCATCCAGACGGAAGCGGCACGCAGCGCGTCTGGCTCCAGTTTGCACCATTTTACCCGACCGCGCTTTTCCTGAGAGATCAAACCGGCCTTGGTGAGAATCATCAGGTGCTTGGAAATGGCGGCAAGGGATATGTCAAACGGCTCCGCCACATCGGTCACAGCCATATCATCCTCAAGCAACATATTGAGAATTTCGCGCCGTGTTGGGTCGGCGAGGGCAGAGAAGACGGTGTCCAGAGTGTTTGACATGCGCCCTGCCTAGCGGGTGAGAGCCGGTGGGGTCAATGAGGTGCGACAATCACGTCATTGCGTGCATTTAGCAATAGGTGCTAAATACACATATATGAAAGCACCTGACACACTCCCGCTTTACTGGGTCAATCGATTGGGCTTCGCGGCTCGGAAAGAACTGACCACAAGGTTTGAAGACAACGGCCTCGCGGCGACAGCAGAGGACTGGGCGTCTTTGCGGTTTTTGGCGGCGGGCCCGCAGCCGACAACCGCGTTGAGTGCGGCGACGCTGCGGGATCGCACAACGGTGTCGCGCCTTGCCGACAAGTTGGTGGGCAAGGGCTGGGTTCAACGTACGCCGGATGCAAAGGACCGGCGGCGGTTGAACTTGGAGCTGACCGGGGAAGGGCGCGCGGCTCTGTCGCAGATGAGCGCCTTGGCGGATCAGTTGATTGCGCAAGTCAGTGTCGGGATCAGTGCTGAGGAGCAGCGCGTTGCCGCTTCTGTGTTGCAACGGATGTTTGAGAACCTCAGCGATGCCTCATTGAAAGGAAACGATGATGTCTGATTACAATTACACCGAGTTCAAAACCGAAGCGTACGATCTGGACCGCTTTGCGGGGCCGATGCCGGGCGATAAGGCACCGGACTTCACGCTGCAAACGGCGGATTGGATTGACCAGCGGCTGTTGGATTTTGAGGGGGACTTCCTTGTGCTGGAAATGGGCAGCCTGACCTGTCCATTGTTCCAAGGACGCCGCGAGGGCATGGCGCGGTTGCGGGCGCAGTATGCCAACTGTGATTTTCGCGTTCTTTATGTGCGGGAAGCGCATCCTGGCGCAAAGATTCCGGCGCATACTTCCCAGCAGGACAAGACAGACTGCGCGATCGCGTTGCGAGAAGATGCGGAAGGGCGGTTGATCCTGATTGATGACGAGAACGGCACGGCGCATCAGGCCTTTGGCGGCTACCCGAACTCCGTGTTCATCATCAACCAGAAGGGCTGTGTGTTGTGGTTCACCGATTGGAACAATCCCAAGGCGGTGGAGCGCGCGCTTGCGCAGATCAGCGTCGGGCAGCCAGCAGTGGCAAAGGCGCTGTTCAAACCGGTGCCGCCCTGGGTGGCGTTGCGGACGCTGTTTCGCGGAGGCAAGGGGGCGACGTCGGATTTCTTCCGTGGTCTGCCAACGCTGATCTGGAAAAACCTGATCAAACGCAACTGGCGGATCCTGCGTGGGCAGGACGTTGGGATTGCGCCGGATCACAGCTGTTAAGCGAAGATCAACCAAATCGTTGAGTTGTGATCGGCAATGATTTTTGCATCGAAGGCTCTATGCCCAGTTGGATCAAACAACCTTGCAGGCGCGAAAATCATTTCCGCTTTTGAAGCTGAGCCCCGCTCTTTCGATGGCTTCTTTCAGACGGTCGGAGAAAAAGACGACGCGTTCCGCCCGGTTGTCGCGCCATAGATCCAAGTCTGCCGCCGCTGTTGGATCGATACAGAGCTGAAACGCCTCATTTGGATCGTCGCTCCAGATGTCTGGTTTTACATACCATTGGTTTGCAATCATTGAAGGCTCAACCCCGGTTGATTTTTCGGGGATCAGGCAGTTTCGATTTTCGCGGATGTGCAGGAAGTACCAACGTCCCTCGACTGGGGTCCTTTGGTCATGTTGCCTCAAAGGTACCTCGTGTAACCGAGTAACACCAAGATTGCATTTCTGAAGAAGGTCATGCATGGCACCACTCACGACAAGCAGCCCGTCTTTTGCCTCGAAGACGTCTTTCGAATTAGACAGCTGCTGCTGCGCGTCTTGATAGGTGTAGTACATGTAGTCTGGATATTCTTCGGTGGTAATGTCTGGTCGAGATTCGAGTAAGTTAGCGGGCAAAACATAGCTGTAGCGTTTTGCGAAATCTACCGAGTGCGCCAGAGGATCTGGATGCTCGTCAGATCCGGGAAGATGCAAAGTCACATGTGCGACGATTGATGCGTCCATAAGAAAACACGAATCCCAGACTTTTTCATGCGCCAACTTAAAGTTCCCTGTCTTGGAGTGTTTGGCTTGTTGCAGAGTGATAGCTCTACCCTTTGTCGCGAACCTTTCACAGTGCGTGGAGCTTTTGCAAGTCGTGCTCGAGTGGTGCTTGTGAAAGGTGTGCCAGAGAAGCAAGGCAGCAAAGATCAACCAATTCGTTGAATATCGCCAAACGGTCGCGATGCGGGGCGATGGCCTACAATTGGTCTGCGTTGTTTTAGTGAGTATGGCGTCACTAGTATTTATTTTCAATGCCTTACGTGAATTGTCGCGGCACCGATTCACGGATTGACTCAGGCCGTGCTGCACCGTAGCAATGCGCCAACGTTAGCAAGGGGTAAATTGCGCGTGAGCGAGACCGACCACAAAGACCAGATGAAACGTCTGGAGGACCGGATCGCAGCGGCCAAGAAGGCCCAGGACCCAAAGCCCCGCGCTGATGAACACTATTCGGCAGCCAATCTGGCCTGGCGCATGGTGATCGAAATGGTTTCCGGTCTTGGGATCGGATTTGGCATCGGATACGGGCTGGACAGCCTGTTCGGGACGATCCCGATCTTTCTGGTGCTGTTTACAATGCTCGGTCTGGCGGCAGGCATCAAAACGATGCTGCACAGCGCCAAAGAGATCGAAGAGAAACAAGCGGCGGATGCCGCTGAGAGAGACGAGAGGGATTGAACGTGGCAAGCGAAGCACACGGCGCGGAACAAGGCGGTCTGGAATTCCACCCAATGGACCAGTTTCTGGTAAAACCGCTGTTTGGCGGTGACCACATTGGCCTGTTCACCATCACCAACGTGACCCTGTGGATGGCGCTGGCCGTGATCGCCGTTGTGGCGATGATGGTTGTCGGCACCCGCCGTCGCGCGATCATCCCAAGCCGTGGTCAGTCCATCGGCGAGTTGGCCTATGGCTTCATCTACAAGATGGTGGAAGACGTGGCCGGCAAAGACGCTGTGAAGTTCTTCCCCTATATCATGACCCTGTTCATGTTCATCGTGATGGCGAACTTCCTTGGCCTGCTGCCAATGTCCTTCACCACCACCTCGCACTTCGCTGTGACCATCGGTCTGGCTCTGCTGGTGTTCGTGACCGTGACTGTTGTCGGCTTCGTGAAAAACGGCGCGGCCTTCCTGGGCCTGTTCTGGGTGTCCAGCGCGCCTCTGGCACTGCGTCCTGTGCTGGCGATCATCGAAGTGATTTCCTACTTCGTACGTCCAGTAAGCCATAGCATTCGTCTTGCAGGTAACGTTATGGCGGGCCACGCCGTGATCAAGGTTTTCGCAGGCTTCGCCGCGATTGCTGTGGTCAGCCCGGTGTCCATCGTCGCGATCACCGCAATGTACGGCCTTGAGGTCCTGGTGGCCTTCATCCAGGCCTACGTCTTTACCATTCTGACCTGTGTGTATCTGAAAGATGCGCTGCATCCTTCCCACTAAGGTCCGAACTCTCACACATACCTATTAACTTCCAATCGTAAGGAGATATACCAATGGAAGGTCAACTCGCACACATCGGCGCAGGCATCGCAGGCTTGGGTACTGGCATCGCAGCACTGGGTGTTGGTAACGTTGCAGCCAACTTCCTGGCAGGCGCACTGCGCAACCCATCCGCAGCTGCTTCCCAGACTGCAACTCTCTTCATCGGCATCGCGTTTGCGGAAGCACTGGGCATCTTCTCGTTCCTGGTTGCTCTGCTGCTGATGTTCGCCGTCTAAGCCTACGGAACCATCCTTACGTGCGGGTGCGGGCGCACTTGCTTGCGCCCCGCCCGTAACCCAACGGAAGTTCCCAGGAGGACGACATGGCGACCAAAACGACTGACGCCGCAGGCCACGCAGCAGAGGCCGCCTCTGCATCGGGCATGCCACAGCTTGATTTCTCAAGCTGGGGTAACCAGATTTTCTGGCTTCTGGTCACACTTGTTGTGATCTACTTCGTCCTGTCGCGCATCGCGCTGCCGCGCATTGCCGCAGTTCTGGCGGAGCGTCAGGGGACCATTACAAATGACATCGCCGCAGCTGAAGAGCTGAAGGCGAAGGCCGTGGAAGCGGAAGAGGCTTACAACAAAGCCCTCGCCGACGCCAAAGCTGAAGCAGCAAACATTGTTGCCGCAGCCAAAGCGGAAATCCAGGCTGATCTGAACGCGGCCACCGAAAAGGCGGACGCAGAAATTGCAGCGAAGGCTGCCGAGTCGGAGAAGGCGATTGCCGAGATCCGTGCCGGTGCGCTGGAAAGCATCAAAGACGTGGCCAACGCGACCACTGCTGAACTGGTGTCCACCCTGGGTGGCAAAGCCGAAGACGCAGATGTGGCGAAAGCCGTTGATGCGCAGATGAAGGGCTAAGACATATGCGTAAACTGACCACAGTTGCAGCTGTCATGGCGCTGAGCGCCACCCCGGCGCTGGCCGCAAGCGGCCCGTTCTTCTCGCTGCGCAACACCGACTTCATCGTGACATTGGGTTTCATCCTGTTTGTTGCGATCCTGCTGTACTTCAAAGTGCCATCCATTCTGGCTGGCCTGCTGGACAAGCGTGCAGACGACATCAAATCCGAACTGGACGAAGCCCGCGCCCTGCGTGAGGAAGCCCAGACGGTTCTGGCGTCTTATGAGCGCAAACAGAAAGAAGTGCAGGAGCAAGCTGCCCGCATCGTAGAGCAAGCGAAAAGCGAAGCTCAGGCGGCGGCTGATCAGGCGAAAGTCGATCTGGAAGCTTCCATCGCGCGCCGTCTGGCCGCAGCGGAAGATCAGATTGCCTCGGCAGAAGCCGCGGCCGTCAAGGAAGTACGCGATCAGGCGGTTGTTGTCGCCATCGGTGCAGCTCGTGACGTGATTTCCCAGCAAATGACAGCGGCGCAAGCCAACAAGCTGATCGATGCTGGTATCTCTGAAGTAGACGCCAAGCTGCACTAAGCCTGCTGACTGTCTGAACAAGTTTAAGAAAACCCGGTCCTGAATGGGCCGGGTTTTCTGCATTTCTGCCGCCTTTCAGCCGCATTCTCGTGGTGTTTCTTTGGCCAACAGAGGCACGTCCTGGGAGTTTAGGTATGCATAAAGTGGCAATTTTTCTGGTGATCGCAGCCGCGACCGGCTGTTCCGGCGGCACCACCAAAGTGTCAACCAAATCCGCGCCGTTGGAGCCGGGAGAGGTGTTTTGGGCCAAAAACCAACTTGCGGTTCAGACCGAATTGCCGGGGGAGGCGCGGTTCCAGAACTTCGAAATTATGGCGCTGAGCAATGGCGATCGGGTCTATTGTGGCGAGATGAATGCCATGGCGCGGTCTGGCATCGCAGAAGGCTTCGTGCCGTTTTACATGCGCCGGAGCGCGGGCACGGTGAAAGCTGTGAACACCAGTGCAGCCAGCGCCGCGTTTTCCGCACAAAAATGCGCAGAGGCCCGCAATGGCGCTCTGCGCATCAATAAGGTCTAAGGCTTAACGGACGGGGTCAAAGCGCGCGTTGGGCAGCGTGCAGTCTTTGATCACGTCGCGACCGCAAGGCACGGGTTCCAGGTCTTTGGAGAGGCACACGCGGGCTTCTTGAATGAAGCTGTCGCGACAGGTGATGGTCAGCATGTCGGGTTCAAGCTGTGGGTTGGCCTTTAGGAAGGCGTCCTCCACCACCGAGGCAGGCAGTTTCACGGTTTTGTCCAGTTTGCGGAATACGGCCGGACGCGTGATGCTCTCATAAGCTTTGCGCGCGGTGGTGAAGTAATCTTCGCCGGACAGGCCGGAACAGGTGCCGTGCTTCTTCCACTGGTACCAGGCCAATCCGGACGTGCCCATGATGTCCGCCATGGAATTGGTGACATGGCGGGGTGGGTTGCGCTCTGCTGTGGTGCAGTGATCCGGCCAGCCGCGGTGGTACTGTGGCCAGAGGCCGTGCATGATCCAGCCGAAGTCTTCGCTGTCGTCACATTGCGGGCTGCCTTTGGCGTCACCTTCGATGGCGCACCAGTTTGGCGACCAGCTCAGCGCGAGCACGTAATAGTCAAACTCACCGGCTTTATCGCCGTCGGCAATTGCCTGCCCAGAAACCAACAGGGCAAGGGCCATACCCAGCAATGAACGCATTCACTCTTTCCTTTTTTGTTCAGCCGCACTATATCGGGCTCAAGTTCCCCTACAACGGAAACCCGCACCAGACCATCGGTGCCGTCTGACAAAAGTCAGACGACGGGAAATCTGTATCTTTTACCGGGGAAAAACGTCGTAAGGAGTAGAGATATGGCCAAGCTGCTGCACCCGAAAGCCACCGCCGTCTGGCTGGTGGACAACACCACGATCAGCTTCAAACAGATCGCGGATTTTGTTGGCATGCACGAGCTGGAAATTCAGGGCATCGCAGATGGTGATGTGGCTGCGGGCGTGAAGGGCTTTGACCCGGTGGCCAACAACCAGCTGGTTCAGTCCGAAATTGACACGGCGGAAAACAACCCGCTGCACAAGATGAAGCTGAAGTTCAACGCAGCGGCGTCCGGCGAAGAAAAGCGCCGTGGTCCGCGTTACACGCCGCTGTCCAAGCGTCAGGACCGCCCGGCGTCGATCCTGTGGCTGGTGAAGTTCCACCCGGAGCTGTCTGACGGTCAGATCAGCAAGCTGGTCGGCACCACCAAGCCAACCATTCAGGCGATCCGTGAGCGCACGCACTGGAACATCGCCAACATTCAGCCAATTGATCCGGTGGCTCTGGGTCTGTGTAAGCAGTCCGAGCTCGATACAGCCGTTCAGAAGGCCGCTGCGAAGCGCGCTGCTGAAGGCGTTGTGATGACCGACGATGAGCGCCGTAAACTGGTGTCCACTGAGCAGTCGCTGGAGATGGAAGCCGAGCCGAAGATGCCTTCTGCAATTGAAGGACTGGAAGCCTTCTCGCTGGCGGATGACGACGAAGACGAAAGCGATACCCGGTCTGATGACGAGTTCGCGGATGCGGACAGCTTCTTCAACCTGCCAGGTGGCGACGAAGAAGAGCAGCCGCGCTAAGCGCTGCGAAAACCAAGAATTGAGGCCGTGCTGCTGTGTCAGCGCGGCCTTTTCTTTTGGCGGTGTGTCAGAGTGTTTTACGAGCGCTCAGGGCGGCGCTGATGGTGCCTTCGTCCAGGTAGTCCAACTCGCCGCCAACCGGCACGCCCTGGGCCAGGGACGTCAGGCGTACTTGGTCTTCCAATTGGTCGGCGATGTAGTGCGCCGTGGTTTGGCCATCCACGGTGGCATTGAGGGCGAGGATGACCTCGGTGATGTTCTCACTCACCACACGGTCCATCAGACGCGGGATGGAGAGCTCCTCGGGGCCAACGCCTTCCAGAGCGGAGAGTGTGCCGCCCAGCACGTGGTAGCGGCCGTCAAACACTTGGGCACGTTCCATGGCCCAGAGGTCGGCAACGTCTTCGACCACGCAGAGTACGCCGGTGGCGCGTTTCTCAGAAGCGCAGATATCGCAGATGTCAGAGGTGCCCACGTTGCCGCAGTTCAGGCATTCGCGCGCGGTGGCGGCGACCTGCAACATGGCGTCAGATAGCGGGGTGAGCAACAACGCGCGTTTGCGGATCAAATGCAACACCGCGCGCCGGGCAGAGCGGGGGCCAAGCCCGGGCAGCTTGGCCATCATCTCTATCAATGTATCAATTTCGGAACTGCTCATGTCCGGGCCTTTTCTGGCATGGCTTTTGCTGGACTATAGCAAGAACCAACCCGGAACACACGTCTCTTAGAACGGCAGTTTCATGTCCGCTGGCAGACCCAGCTCGGAGGTAATTTTGCCAAGCTCTTCTTGCGCGCGGTCGCTGGCCTTGGTTTGCGCGTCTTTGATGGCCGCGAGGATCAGGTCTTCGACCACTTCCTTGTCGTCGCCGTTGAAGATCGACGGATCGATGTCCAGTGCTTTCAGCTCGCCTTTGGCAGAGGCGGTGGCTTTCACCAGACCGGCGCCGCTTTCGCCAACCACCATGATGTTGTGCAGCTCGTCCTGCATGTCGGTCATGCGGGTCTGCATTTCCTGGGCTTTTTTCATCATGCCGGCCATGTCGCCGAGATTGCCGAGTCCTTTGAGCATTGGGTCTCTCCTAAGTTTCTATTGGAAGTGTAGATACGAGCCGCGGCCTTTGGTTACAAGAGAGACCCACTACAGCTCAAGACGAAGGCAGCACACTAGGGCTGATGGCGCGACGGCATTTTGCTTTCTCAGTCCAAGATTTGAACTGCGCCCGGTCCAGCATTGTAAGAACATGCTCTGGGAGAAATGCAATTTCCACTCGGTTGATACGCGGCGGCCCAGGTTGCAAGCGCCAGACGACGAAACCACAAGCGTAAGCAGTGGCATTTGACGGGCTGGAAAAATCTATCGCGGCATACATGCCGGGAGTTTGATCTTTTGGGTTTTCGTAGTATTTGACGGCCAAGGGGCGGAGAGCGGCGAAGTCTAGGCCCTTATCTATTAGGGCTGTCTGGAACCCGAGAAACTTCTCTTCTGAAATTTTCTGAAGTGTCGCCTTAGAAATGTACTTCAACGAAACTTCTGGGTTCTCAGATGCGACCGATAAGAAATAGTCGCGAGTGTTTGATTGGACGAGCTTGGCGATCTTAACGCGGTCAAAACCGGCTGTCTGAGTGTCTTGCGCCAATACTTTTTGTGCTCCGGCTACGGATAAGAAAAGCAGTGCTGACAAAAGGATTTTGGAAATACCAGAATTACAATTGATTATTTGGTTAGTCACTTTCAAATGGGTCCCATTCGTCTTCGACTTCTGGGAGAGCTTCAGCCATCACTTCATTGGCGATCTCTTGCCTGGACTTAATGTCGGTTATTTTGGATTTCGGAAACGCTTCCATCACGGCCTGCACCAGAGGGTGGCCAAGCGCCTGTTCGCGCATTTCGTTTTCGGCGGCATCGCGGACTTCGGCGATGGAAGGCGCGCCGCCTTCGTTCACCAGAATCACCGCCCAGCGGGTGCCGGTCCAGCGTTGCAGCTGACTGCCGAGTTTTTGGGCTAGGTCTTTCGGTGCGCCCGGAGCGGGTTCAAACTCGATGCGGCCCGGCTGATAGTTGGCGAGGCGCACGTATTCTTCGACATGCACGCGCAGCACGCCGTCTCGGCGTTGACGCACCAGTTCGACAACATGTTCAAAGGTGGGGTATTTGGCCAGCGCTTGGTCGTTTTGCACGGCCAGCGCTGTCACGGTGCCGCCGCCGGCGTGGGCTGTTGGCGCGCCATGCATAGGGCCATTGCCGCCGCCCATCGGGCCGCCCTGGGCATTGGGGCTGCCGGCGCCCGGCCCACCGCCATAGCCGCCACCGCCGTTGGGGGGCGTTGGGGGAGGGGGCGTGTCTTGAAGTTTGCGCACCAGCTCTTCGGGACTGGGCAGGTCGGCGACGTGTGTGAGGCGAATGATCGCCATTTCGGCGGCCATCATCGCGTTGGGGGCCGCGGCCACTTCTTCGAGCGCCTTTAGCAGCATTTGCCACATGCGGGTGAGCACGCGCATCGGCAGGTCTGTGGCCATGGCCTGACCCCGGGCGCGTTCATCGGGGCTAACGGTGGGGTCTTCTGCGGCTTCTGGCGTGATCTTCACCACAGAGACCCAATGGGTGATCTCGGCCAAGTCGCGCAGGATGGCCATGGGATCAGCCCCGGCGGCGTATTGCGCGGAGAGCTCGTTGAGCGCGCCACCGGCGTCGCCGCGCAAGATCATGTCGAACAGATCGAGCACGCGGCCACGGTCGGCCAACCCCAGCATGGCGCGGACCTGATCGGCAGTGGTTTCGCCAGCGCCGTGGGAGATGGCTTGGTCCAAGAGCGAGGTTGCGTCCCGTGCCGAGCCCTCGGCAGCACGAGTGATCAGCGCTAGTGCATCGTCGGCGATCTCCGCGCCCTCAGAAGTGGCGATGCGGCTGAGCATGCCGATCATGTCTTCGGGCTCGATCCGGCGCAGGTCAAACCGTTGGCAACGAGACAGCACGGTCACGGGGACTTTGCGGATCTCGGTGGTGGCGAAGATGAATTTCACGTGGGCGGGGGGCTCTTCCAGCGTCTTGAGCAGCGCGTTGAACGCGCTGGTGGAGAGCATGTGCACCTCATCGATGATGTAGATCTTGTAGCGTGCCGAAGCCGCCCGGTAGTGCACAGAGTCGATGATTTCGCGGATGTCGTTCACACCGGTGCGCGAGGCGGCGTCCATCTCCATCACGTCGACGTGGCGCCCTTCCATGATGGCGGTGCAGTGTTCACAGACGCCGCAAGGCTCGGTGGTTGGGCCGGAGCCGCCATCCGGGCCGATGCAGTTCATGCCTTTGGCGATGATCCGCGCGGTGGTGGTTTTGCCGGTGCCGCGGATACCGGTCATGACAAAAGCCTGCGCAATGCGGTCCGCCTCAAAGGCGTTTTTAAGAGTGCGCACCATGGCGTCCTGCCCGACAAGATCCGCAAAGGTTTCGGGGCGGTATTTGCGCGCGAGAACCTGATAGGCGGTGTCGGGAGTGTCAGTCATGGCCGTCCTGAAAGTTGCGGGGACGCAGATTCGGCTGGCCCCTGTCCGTGGTCTGGCGCAGGTTAAGCGGGCGGAGGCGGCGCGTCCACCGGATAAGCAGGGAGCAGGCGCAGGATGCGCGCCGCAAATGCGCCGTTGGCGTCTAGGAATAAGGGGGATGAAATGGGGTATGAGGTTTTTGCGGTGTCCGTTGGAAATGGCCACTTGGCGTTGGCGCCTGTGCCTGGTGCGGAAGGCGATTTGCAAGCCGATGTGGATGCAATCGCCCAGTGGGGCGCAACCCTAGTGGTGAGCGCGACAGAGACTGAAGAAATGCAGACCTTTGGGGCTGAGGCGCTGCCGGGCGCTTTGCGGGATGCCGCCATCTGCTGGGTGCATTTTTCGATTCGCGATTTTGGCGTGCCGGAGGATGATATGCAGGCGCAGTGGGCCGGTGTGTCAGAGCAGGTAGGGCAGCAGTTGCGGGCGGGCGGGCGTGTTCTGGTGCATTGTCGCGGTGGGTGTGGACGATCCGGGATGTTGATGCTGCGGCTGATGATTGAGACAGGGATGGCTGCAGAGGAGGCGTTGCAGCGGTTGCGTGCGGTGCGGCCCTGTGCGGTAGAGACCGATGCGCAGATGGTCTGGGCCACAGACGGCGTGCTCACACAAGCCTAGGCAGAAGACCAAAAGAAAAAGACCGCAGGCTATGCTGCGGTCTTTCCAAATTCTCAAAGCCAGTAAGGCTTAGCCGCCGATGGTCGCCAGGTAGGCAATCAGGTTGGCGCGGTCCTTGGCCTTTTTCAGACCGGAGAAGGACATCTTGGTGCCGGGGGCAAAGCTTTTTGGGTTGGCCAGGAAACCGTCGAGGTTTTCATTGGACCATGTGTCCGCCACCGCAATCAGAGCGCCGGAGTAGTTAAAGCCGGGAACAGAATCCACCGCGCGGTCCACAACACCATAGAGGTGTGGGCCGGTGCCGTTGGCGCCGTCATCCAGCTTATGGCAGGCTTTACATTTGCTGAAGACTTTGGCACCTTTGTCCACGTCAGCGGCCGCCAGCAGTTCTTCCAACGATGGACCTTCTTCTTCTGCGGCACCAGCGTCGTCGCCGCCTTCCACTTCAATCACGTAAGCCTGTTTGGCGTGATCATCCCCATGGCCTTTAGGGCCGGTATGATAAAGGGATTCGGCGGCCCAGCCGCCAAGCAGAAATACCAGTAGGGAGCCGCAGAGAGCCCCTACCACTTTGGTCATTGTCATCGTGTCGAACATGCTACGTTTCCATATCGTGGCGTTTGTCGGCTATCTATCCGCTTCCCCTAAGCGAACGCAAGGTATAGTTACCGCGACCAAACGCCCCCATTGCGGAAACTTCTGCAAATTTGGGGGAGAAAAGGGGCAAGATGGACCAAAAGACCAACCGTATCGCCTTTCAGGGGGAAGCAGGCGCTTACTCTCACGAAGCTTGTCGCAAAGCGCGGCCGGAGATGGAGGCGATGCCGTGCCGCACCTTTGAGGAGGTGATTGACGCGGTGAAAAGTGGTCAGGCGGATCTGGCCATGTTGCCAATCGAGAACTCGACCTATGGGCGTGTTGCGGACATTCACCGGTTGTTGCCAGAAAGCGGACTGCACATCATCGACGAGGCCTTTGTGCGGGTGCGCATCAGCCTGATGGGCTTACCCGGTGTGCCAATGGATGAGATCGACACGGTGCGGGCGCATTTGGTGTTGTTGCCACAGTCGGCCACCTTCCTGAAAACGCATGGCATGAAGGGCTATCCTGCGGCTGACAGCGCAGGTGCCGCGCGGGAATTGGCGGACCATAAGACGCGCAACGAAGGGGTGCTGGCGTCTGAACTGGCGGCGGAGATTTACGGGTTGGACGTGTTGGCGCGCGACGTGGAAGACCACGGCCACAACACGACGCGCTTCCTGATCATGTCGCGCGAGCCGGACTATGCCCGTCGCACAGATCATAAGATGATGACAACTTTTGTTTTTGAGGTGCGTAACATCCCGGCGGCGCTGTACAAGGCGATGGGTGGCTTTGCCACCAATGGGATCAACATGACCAAGCTGGAAAGCTATATGGTCAACGGCAGCTTCACCGCGACGCAGTTTTATGCGGACATCGAAGGCCATCCAGAGGATCGCTCCGTGCAGTTGGCGATGGATGAACTTCGATATTTCACAACCAATGTGTCTATTCTGGGCGTGTATCCTGCGGAACGGGACGCGGTTCGGTAGGCTGTTGGCCTGCGCGCGATTTGAGTGTGCGATGAAGTGCGAACAGGAGTGTCATAGGCACTGCCAATTGCAGCGCAGCGTTGTGGTCGTACACTAGAGCCCAAGCTGCGGCTGTACCGCTCGCGATGAGCAGCAGAGTGTTTGTTCTTTTTACCGCCGTGTCGTCGACCTGTGGCGCCAAGAGAAATCCCGTTGGTGCGCGCAAGGACAAAACGCTCCCCGTCAGGAAGATGGACAGAAACACCAAAGGCCGCGCGCATTCACTTAAGGCCGATGCCCAGCTAGCGCAGTTAGCGGCGTACAGTCCTTCGATGACCGGCGTGATCATCAATAAGTAAAGGTTTATACCCAAGAACAGACTGTGCGGTGAAACAGTGCGCCGCGCGTAAGCGAAACAGTTTAGAAGCGCACAGCCTGCTCCGCTCCAGCCTGCAATACGTAAGTCGTCTGAGAGCATGAATGCTGCGAGGAAAGCTGCGGACGGCGCATATTCCAAGGCAGTGTGCCAGATTGGCTTGTAGTTTGACGCCGACATCGCACCTTCACTCACACTCAACTTTTGAGAGTGTGGTGCTGAAGTGTTTTGGGCGCAACAGCTTTAAATCACTAAAAGGCCCTACGCCATGCGCGAATAGCGGTCTTCCAGATCGTCGCGCATGGTGGCCATGCGTTTGGCCATGCGCTTGTTCAGCGAGCTGCGGGCCAGTTTCAGAGATTGCAGAAGCAGACGGGCAGAGAGGCTGTTTGCGCGCATGCCCGACCAGAACTGGATGCGGGTGCGGGTGCGCGACAATGCGACAAGTTCGATCTTGATGTCGGTTTCCAGCCCTTGCAGGATGGCTTTCATCTCAACCTCGTTGGGAGCGTCAAATCCGGTCATTTCCAGATCCAACTCCCGGGCTTTGCCTCGAAACTGGAAGCCGACTTCCCATTTTGCGCCCACGCCGGGGCGGGCCAGAGAGTCAACGCGGGTGACCTCTGCGCCGCGACGCAGGGCGGAGCGTTCGTACACTTCAACATCCGTCAGCAAATCAAATGCCTGTGCAATTGGGATGTCGACGTCTTCTCTGCCGGTGAGTTCCATGGTGCCTCTGCGTCTGCTGTTATTTTGCGGTAATAGTCGCGTTATTCGAGCCTGTCCGCAAGCCAGTTCCGCAGGAGGAAGTGGGCAATGGCGCCTTTGCGCGCAGGTTTCAGTGTTGGGTGTTGGCCGGAAAACACAGTGAGCATGTCTTCGCGACTGATCCAGAGCGCGTCCTCAATTTCATTGGGATCCAGCGTGATGGTGTCGTCCAGCGCTTTACCGGCGCAGCCAAACATCAGGGACGAGGGAAATGGCCAGGGTTGGCTGGCGAGGTAGGATACAGCGCCGACGCGGACGCCGGCCTCTTCAAAGACCTCACGACGGACCGCAGCTTCGAGTGTTTCGCCTGGTTCCACAAACCCTGCAAGCAGTGAGTACATGCCTTCCGGCCATCCGGGAGAGCGGCCCATCAGCACTTTGTTGCCTTTGGTGATGAGCATGATCACCACCGGATCGGTGCGGGGGAAGTGGGAGGTGTTGCAGGCGGGGCAATCGCGCTGCCAGCCGGACTGGGCCATGCGGCTCTCGTCGCCGCAGTTGGAGCAGAAACGGTGTGAGCGATGCCAGGCAAATATCGAGCGCGCGGTGGCCGCCAGTTCGGCGTCGCGGGGATTGAGGTGGGCCATGACGCCACGTAACTCAGCAAACAGGTGATCAGCCGGCAGCATCGGGTGATGCTGGTGCGTTGGGTCAAAGAATTGCTGGAGTTGGGCCTCGTCCAGTTCCGGTGGTGTCCAGGCGGAAATGTCATGGGCGTAGAGCGCGCTGCCGTCCTCTGAGAGGCCCAGAAAAATGGGCGGGACCGGCGGCTCCTTGGCCTCTTCAAACAGCGGGTGACTGGTCGGGAGGTAGACCAATTGGTCGCAGTTTTCCCCACAAAACAGCGGCTTGCCGCGCCAGAGGACGATGCTGCGGCTGTCGGGATGTGTAACGCGGGCGTTGGCGTCTTCCCCACGGATTTCGGCGGCGCGGTTGAGGGCGGAGCCCCCGAAGGTAACGGTTTCGGCGTGTCGCATAGTGCTCTCCTGTTGGCACAGAGGTGGCACGTTGCGCGGCGGGCTGCAATCACATCTCCCATCGCATTTAGACAGGTTGTGCGTATGTGGTGACGGAGCGTTGCGGCGGTAGT
Source organism: Shimia sp. (assembly GCF_022448905.1). GTDB lineage: Bacteria > Pseudomonadota > Alphaproteobacteria > Rhodobacterales > Rhodobacteraceae > Shimia. The sequence continues at coordinate 93,483 of NZ_JAKVCW010000001.1, forward strand.
TTGTGATTTGCAATCATTCTAAAAGTGCGCACACTGGGCCTGACTAGGGGCGGCCTCTGTGCTGTGGTGACGTGGATTTTGTCCCCTCTAGGCGCCGGAATGAACCTAAGGAACTGTTGTGTCAAATACACGCCTGAAAGGGGCTGATGGAGCGCGTGTTGCTCTGCGCATCATGGCGACCAGTGATGTGCATGCCACGTTGCTGGACTACGATTACAGCAAGGACAGCGCGACAGAGCTGGGATCGTTGGCGCGGGCGGCCTCTGTGATTGCGGCTGCGCGAGCAGAGGTTCCGGCGACGCTGGTATTTGACAATGGCGATTTCCTTGAGGGCGCGGCGATCGCCGACCCTTATGAGGGCGGCGCAGGCGTTGGCGCGGACAATCCGGTTGTCGCCGCGATGAATGCGCTTGGCTATGATGCGATTGGATTGGGCAACCACGAGTTCAATATGCCCGCCGAGGACGTGCAAGCAGCGTTGAAGGCGCTGCGGTCGCCAGTTCTGTGCGCCAACTTGCATTTGAGCCGGGATCGGGATGCGTCGGTGTATGCGGATTTGTGGCGGCCACATGTGGTGTTGCCTCGCAAAGTCGCAGATCAGCGCGGCAATTTACATGAGTTGCAAATTGGCGTGTTTTCGGTTTTGCCGCCACAGGTGGTGACCTGGGACGCGTTGCGTATTGCCGGGCGTCTGGTGGCCGAGGACATGATGGCGGCTGCGCGGCGGCAGGTGGCGGAGTTGCGACGGCAGGGCGCGGACGTGATTGTGGCGCTGGCCCATAGTGGCATCCGGGATGACGGACATGCTGAGGAAACCGAAAATGTAGCGGTGCCGCTGGCCGGATTGGACGGTGTGGATGCGGTGGTGGCCGGGCATGTGCATCGGGTGTTTCCCTCGCCAAGCTTTGGTGTGAGTGAGGCGGTAGACCCTGTGCGTGGTACGCTGCATGGGACCCCTGCGGTGATGCCCGGGGTTTATGCCAACCACGTGGGGCAGATTGATTTGGCGCTGGTCCAAGACGGCGATGGGTGGCGTGTGGCAGACCACGAGGTGCGGGTGCATGACCTGCGTGCCGAAGTTAAGGCGGCGCCAGTGGAATCGCCGGCGATCGTCACTGCGGTAGACGGCGCGCATCAGCAGACTCTGCGTTATATGCGGCGCACCATTGGTGAGGTGGCGGGGCCGGTGACCAGCTACTTTTCGATGGTGAAAGATGATTGCGCGTCTCGACTGGTGGCAGAGGCGAAGCTCGCTTTTGCGCGACGGGCTTTGGCAGGCAGTGGGTTGGAAACCATGCCGCTCATAGCTTCCGTGGCGCCGTTGAAGTGCGGCGGACGGGCTGGCCCCTATCATTATATCGATGTGGCACGGGGCGCGGTGTCGGCGCGGGTGATTGCGGACATGCAACCTTATTCCAATCATGTCAGCGTGATCCGGACCTGTGGGCGCGATGTGGTGGAGTGGCTTGAGAAGGGGTGTGCTGTCTACAATCAGTTGTTTGTGGGAGAAACGGGACAGTTTCTCTACGACAGGGATACGCCAACCTATAATCGGGAGGCCATTTACGGGCTGTCGTATACGGTCGATCTGTCCCAGCCGGCACGTTATGCAATGGATGGCAGTCTGATCAATTCGCAGGCGCGGCGGGTGGGCAATATCTGTTGGCGCGGGCTGCAGATTGCGCCGGAGCAGGAGTTTCTGCTGGTCACCAATGACTACCGTGGTGGCGGTGGTGGTAATTTTCCGGCGGTTGCACAGGGGCACGTCGTCGAGATTGCGCCTGCGCGGGTGCGGGATGTACTGGCAAAGCACATCGCGGAGACTTCTGGACGGCGTGACGAGACGCTGGCGACATGGCGATTGCACAGTATGCCGGGCGTGAAGGCTCTGTTTGATACCGGTCCGGGCGCGGCGGCCTATGTAGATCTTGCGGCGCTGCCGATGCGGGCACTGGGCGAGGTTGATGGCGGATTCGCGCGCTTTGAACTGGACATGGAACAGCTTTGAAAACTTCGGGGGCATTTGAGCAGGTCGGCTTGCATCTCCGCAGCAATCAGCCTATATCGCCTCTTGAGAGGTTGGCGCGGGCGAGCGCCTCGCCAACCCGGTCAGATCCGGAAGGAAGCAGCCGTAACGAGCCCCGCTTGGGTCGTTGTCCAGCCTCTCACCCAATCTCCCTCCATTCCAGAACGTGATGAAATGCCGGTTTTGCGGCGCGTTAGTTGTTGGCTTGTCGGTGTCTCCCAGAGGTTCAGAGCCTTGAAAGTGTTAAGAAAAGCAAGAATTTGCCTCCGCTGAGCGGAATCACGGCCTGTTGATACATTCCGAACTTGAATGTTGTTGCCCACCGCCTTTAGCTTGAAAGGAAGTATTCCGCTGACAAGCGCGCGGGCGCAGGAGGGGCCAAATGAAAGAAAAGACAATCAAAATTGCCGGGCCAATGTTTGATCGCCGCGGGGCGCTGCGATTGATGGGTGGGAGTGCTTTGTCGATTGGTGCCGGATTGGGTGCAGGCATGGCCTGGGCCAATGAGGACGAGATCATCCGCTCACACGGTTACTCTTTCTTTGGCGATTTGCAGTACCCGGCGGATTTTCCCCATTTTGACTATGTGAACCCCAACGCGCCGAAAGGTGGGACCATAACGATCAGTTCGCGCGGGTCGTTTGACGGGTTCAACCGGTTTGCCTGGCGTGGCAATCCGGAAGGGTATTCCGGCGTGGTGGCTGAAGCCATGTTTGCCGAAGCGCCTTGGGGTGGCGGTGCGCCAGCGGATTCGATCACAGACAGCTATTGCCTGATTGCGAAAGAAGTTGAGTATCCGAAGAGCAAAGAATGGTGCGTCTTCCACATGCGCGACGATGTTGTGTTCCGCGATGGCTCGCCTTTGCGGGCACAAGACGCGGCCTTCACACATAACCTGTTCCTTGAGCAGGGTATTCGCTCTTATGCCCGTTCCGTAAGCGAGCGTATCACCGGTGTCGAGGTAATCGACGATCACACCATCAAATACACCTTTGCGGATGGCATTTCGCGGCGCTCCCTGGTGAGCCAGGTGGGCGGTACGCCGATTTTCTCAGAGGCTTGGTATCAAGAAACCGGCGAAAGACTGGACGAGCCGTCGATCCTGTCGCCAATGGCGTCCGGACCTTACCAAGTTGGCGATTATGAGTTTAACCGCTACGTCGAATATGTGCGCAACCCGAACTACTGGGGCTGGGACCACCCGGCCAATATCGGGCGTTTCAACTTCGACAAGGTGCGAATTGAGTATTTCTCCGACGCGACGGCAGAGTTTGAGGCGTTCAAGGCGGGGGAGTTCACATTCCGCTCCGAAGGCTCCACCAAGCGCTGGGCGACGGGGTATGATTTCCCGGGCATTCAGAACGGCACCGTGAAGAAAGAGGCGTTGCCGGATGGCACGGCGCCCAACAACAGCGGCGTGATCTTCAACACTTTGCGGGCGCCTCTGGACAACCGCGATGTACGTCATGCGCTGTCGCTGGCGTTTAACTTTGAGTGGACGCGGGAGTCGTTGCAATACAGCCTGACCACGCAGCGAAACTCTTTTGTTGAAGGGCAGGATTGGGAAGCCAAGGGTGTGCCCGAAGGCGACGAATTGGCATTGTTACAATCGCTGGGTGATGTGATCCCGCCGGAGATGCTGACCGAAGAAGTGGTCATGCCGCACACCTCCAACGCCTCCAACCCCATTGATCGGCGCAACAAGCGCGCGGCGCTGAAGCTCTTTGAAAAAGCCGGTTGGACTGTCAACGACGCGGGTCAAATGGTAGACGGTGACGGCAAGCAGATGTCGTTGGACTTCCTGGTGATTTCCACTTGGGATGAAACCCGTCTGGCCACGATTGAGAGCTATGTTAAAACACTGGCGAACTGGGGCATTGCCGTGAAAGCGGACAAGGTGGACAGTGCACAAGGCCAGCAGCGGTTCCTCGACAAGGATTATGACCTGATCCACACGCGGATTTTGACCTTCTCTGCCGCAGGAACCGGTTTGAAGCAGTTGTTTGGCTCCGAGACCGCAGAAGTGTCCTCGTACAACCCATCCGCGCTGCGCAGCCCAATGGTGGATGCGATCATTGATGCGGTGCTCGACACCAAGTCACGTGAGGATGAAGAGACTGCTTTGATGGCTCTGGATCGTGCGTTGCGCTATGAACGCGTGATAGCCCATGCCGGTTATGTGCCGGAAACCTGGGTATCTTACTTTGATATGTTTGAACGGCCGGAGGAACTGCCGCCCTATGCGGTCGGTGTGTTGGATTTCTGGTGGTACAACAAGGACAAGCATGAGGCGTTGATCGCCTCTGGCGCGCTGAGGAAGTAATCCGGTGGGTGCTTATATCCTCCGACGGCTGTTGCTTGTGATCCCAACGCTGCTTGGGGTCATGATCATCAACTTCACTTTGGTTCAGTTTGTGCCCGGCGGCCCGGTGGAGCAGGTCATTGCGCAGATGCAAGGTGAGGGCGACGTGTTCTCGGGCTTTGCGGGTGGCAATGAAGATGTCGGGACGGAGGAGACCTTTGGTTCTGACAGTGAATACTTGGGTGCGCGCGGGTTGCCCAAAGAGTTCATTGAAGAGCTGGAGAAAGAGTTTGGCTTTGACAAGCCGCCTTTGGAACGCTTCCTGACTATGATGGGCAACTATATGCGGCTCGATTTTGGGGAAAGTTACTTCCGCAAAATCAGCGTGGTGGACCTGGTGCTGGAAAAGATGCCGGTGTCGATCACGCTGGGGCTCTGGGCAACGCTGATTGCTTATGCGGTGTCTATTCCGCTGGGCATTCGCAAGGCGGTTAAGGATGGCACGCCGTTTGATACCTGGACTTCTGGCGCAATCATTGTGGGTTATGCCATACCTGGCTTCCTGTTTGCGATTATGTTGTTGGTGCTGTTTGCCGGTGGGTCCTACTGGAAGATCTTCCCGCTACGGGGGTTAACCTCAGATAACTTTGAAGACCTGACGATGATTGGCAAAGTGCTCGATTACTTCTGGCACATCACCTTGCCGGTGCTGGCCTCAACCATTGCGGCCTTCGCCACACTGACCCTGCTGACCAAGAACAGCTTTTTGGATGAGATCAAAAAGCACTACGTGATGACGGCGCGGGCCAAAGGGTTGACCGAAAAACGGGTGCTCTACGGCCATGTGTTCCGCAACGCCATGCTGATTGTGATTGCGGGCTTCCCGGCGGTGTTCATTGGCGTGTTCTTTGGCGGCTCTGTTTTGATCGAGACGATCTTCTCGCTGGATGGGCTTGGCAGGCTTGGCTTTGAAGCTGCGGTGGCACGGGACTATCCGGTGATCTTTGGCACGTTGTTTGTGTTTGGCTTGATTGGCCTTGTGGTCGGTATCTTGTCGGACCTGATGTACGTGTTTGTTGATCCCCGCATTGACTTTGAGAAGAGGGAAGGCTGATGGCGTTGTCTCCTCTGAACCAGCGGCGCTGGAACAATTTCAAGCGCAACCGCCGGGCCTTCTGGTCGCTGATCATCTTCTGTGTGGCCTTTGGCGTGTCGCTGTTTGCGGAATTTATCGCAAATGATCGACCGATCCTGATCAACTACAAGGGTGAGTTCTACACGCCGATCTTCAACTTTTATCCCGAGACCACCTTTGGCGGCGATTTCAAGACCGAGGCGGTTTACAATGATCCGGTGGTGGAATGTCTGATTGCCTCAGGTGGGATCGAAGACTGTTTTGACGTGCCGGAAGACATGCTTGAGCAGATCGATGCTGGCACCTTTGAGCACGCGGAGTTTGAGAAGGGTTGGACGCTGTGGCCGCTGATCCCTTACAGCTATGACACACCGGTGGATCGGCCCGGTGCGGCGCCTTTGCCACCGGATGGCACCAACTGGCTGGGCACAGATGACCGGAAACGGGATGTGGTCGCGCGGGTGATATACGGCTTCCGACTGTCGATCATTTTCACTTTGGTGGTGACCACGGCAGCCAGCTTGATTGGCATCGCAGCGGGGGCCATTCAGGGATACTTCGGCGGCTGGTTGGATTTGATCTTCCAACGTGTGATCGAGATCTGGGGCGCGACGCCGAGCCTCTATATCATCATCATTATGTTCGCGATTTTGGGGCGCAGTTTCTGGCTGCTTGTGTTGCTCACGGTTTTGTTCAGTTGGACGGCACTTGTGGGCGTGGTCAGGGCGGAGTTTCTGCGAGCGCGCAACCTGGAGTACGTGCGGGCAGCCAAGGCGCTTGGCGTGAGCAACCGGGTGATTATGTTCCGCCATATGTTGCCGAACGCGATGGTGGCGACAGTGACTATGTTGCCGTTTATCGTGACAGGGACGATCAGCACTTTGGCCGGTTTGGATTTTCTGGGCTTTGGGTTGCCATCCTCGGCGCCAAGTCTTGGGGAATTGACGCTTCAGGCGAAGCAAAACCTGCAGGCCCCCTGGTTGGCGTTCACCGCGTTTTTCACCTTTGCCATCATGCTGTCGCTTCTGGTCTTCATCTTTGAAGGCGTGCGCGATGCCTTTGACCCGAGGAAGACTTTTTCATGAGCGTTTTGGAGGTCAAAGGCCTGCGCGTGGCCTTCCGGCAGGACGGGCAGCGGATGGAAGCTGTCAAAGGCGTGTCCTTCACAGTGGATCGCGGCGAGACCGTGGCGCTGGTGGGCGAGTCCGGGTCCGGCAAGTCGGTGACGGCGTTGTCGACGGTGTCGCTTTTGCCGGGAAGTGCTGAAGTATCTGGCTCTGTGACTTACGAAGGTCAGGAGATGGTGGGCGCGCCCGACAAGCTTTTGCGCAAGGTACGCGGCAACGACATCAGCTTTATCTTTCAGGAGCCGATGACCTCGCTGAACCCGCTGCATACCATTGACAAGCAGTTGGCGGAGAGTCTGGCGCTGCACCAAGGTGTGACGGGTGACAAAGCGCGTGCGCGGGTGCTGGAGCTTTTGCAGAAGGTTGGTCTGCGCGATGCGGAGCAGCGTTTGAGTTCGTATCCGCATCAGCTGTCTGGTGGGCAGCGACAGCGGGTGATGATCGCCATGGCGCTGGCCAACAAGCCGGACATCTTGATTGCAGATGAGCCGACCACGGCGTTGGATGTGACCATTCAGGCGCAGATTTTGGAGCTTTTGGCGGAGTTGAAGGCAAGCGAGGGCATGGGGCTGTTGTTCATCACGCACGATTTGGGCGTGGTGCGGCGGATTGCCGATAAGGTCTGTGTTATGAAGGATGGTGAGATTGTCGAGGCCGGGCCTGTGTCCGAGATTTTTGACAATCCGCAGCATCCCTACACGCAGCTGTTGTTGAGTGCGCAAGCGTCTGGCGTGCCTGATCCGGTGCCTGCGGGCGCGGAGGAAATTGTCAGCACGGAAAACCTGCGGGTGTGGTTCCCGATTCAGCAAGGGCTGCTTAAGAGGACTGTTGGCCATGTGAAGGCGGTGAACGACTCCAGCCTGTCAGTGCGCGCTGGCGAAACGCTGGGCATTGTGGGCGAGAGTGGGTCGGGTAAGACGACGCTCGCTCTTGCGATCATGCGCTTGATCAGCAGCGATGGGAAAATCAACTTTGATGGGCATGACGTGCGCAAGTGGACCACCAAGGAGCTGCGGGCGCTGCGCAAGGACATGCAGATTGTGTTTCAGGACCCGTTTGGCAGCCTGAGCCCGCGTATGACTTGTGAGCAGATCATCGCGGAAGGTTTGGGCGTGCATGGCAATCCGGATGGGCGCGACACGCGCACGCTGGTGGGCGAAGTCATGACCGAAGTGGGCCTCGATCCGGCGGCGATGGATCGCTATCCGCATGAGTTTTCCGGTGGTCAGCGGCAGCGGATTGCAATCGCGCGTGCGATGATATTGCGGCCCAAACTGGTTGTGCTGGATGAGCCGACCTCGGCGTTGGATATGACGGTGCAGGTTCAGATTGTGGAACTGCTGCGCAATTTGCAGAAGAAATATGGGCTGGCTTACTTGTTTATCAGTCACGACCTGCATGTGGTGCGCGCGATGAGTCACAAGATCATGGTGATGAAAACCGGCGATGTGGTGGAGGCGGGCGCGTCTGAGGATCTGTTTGAGAACCCGCAGACCGATTACACACGTGAGCTTTTGGCGGCGGCGCCAACGTGACCAGCCTTCGATTTGATGGTGCCAAAGACACCGATGCAAAGCGGTTGGCGAAGTTGCGGGTAGAGGCCATGCGGCCAAGTTTAGAAGCGGTGGGGCGGTTCAATCAAGAACGTGCGCGACGGCGGTTTCTGGACAGTTTTGTACCGGCAGAAACAACGCTGGTGTTGTCCGGCAAACAGTTGCTAGGTTTCTTTGCAGTGAAGGATCGGGGGGATCATTATAACCTCGACCACCTCTACGTCGCGCCGGATCAGCAAGGTAGGGGAATTGGTAGTCTGATCCTACACTGTGTCCTGCGGGATGCAGCCGAGCGGGATCTGCCGGTGCGGCTGATGGCGTTGAAAGACAGTCCGGCCAATGCGTTTTATCGCCAGCACGGGTTTGAAGTGACCGGACAGGAAGAGTTCGACACGTTGTATCAGTGGGTCCCACCACCAAAATAGGCCGATCCAATGGACCGGCCTTTTTATGAGCGAAGTAACACTGGTCTCAGATCGCGGCGCTATGCTGCGCTTTACTCATGTCATAGGCGTCAAAAGCCCGCGCGATGATGCGGGTCAGCGGGCGGGCCGCCATGGGCACAACCAGGGCTCCGTTTTCAAGCGCCAGAACGTCCGGGAACTGTGCCATGACTTTGGAGAACATCTCGTTCAACTCGGCGCGGGAGATGTCAAAGCGGTCGACAATCTCTTTTGCGTCGATGCGGAAGTCGCACATCAGGGCTTCGATCAGGCGGCCGCGCAAGCGGTCATCGTCTGTGAAGGTGTGTCCCCGCGAGGTGGAGAAGCGTCCGTCCCGGATGGCGCCGGTATGGGCCGAGGTGGCCGGAGCATTCTGAGCGTAGCCTTGCGGGAAGCGCGCAATAGAGGATGCGCCAACTGCCAGAAGCACGTCAGCGGTGTCATCGGTGTAGCCTTGGAAGTTGCGGCGCAAGGTGCCGTTGCGTTGTGCCACAGACAGGCCGTCCGTTTTGGTGGCGAAGTGGTCGATGCCAATTTCGTCGTAATCGTCCCAAAGGAAGAGCTTGCGCGCGGTTTCAAACAGCGCGAGGCGCTCCTGTGGGGTGGGCAGCGCATCTGAGGGGATCATCTGCTGGCGCTTGGCCATCCATGGCACGTGCGCATAGCCATAAAGCGCCACTCGGTCCGGTGAGAGCGACAAGAGCTTCTGGACGCTTTCGGTGATGCGGGCCTGGGTCTGGTGCGGCAGGCCAAATAGGATGTCGGCATTGACGCTTTTTACACCATGGCCGCGGATCATCTCCACGGCATCGCGGGTGATGTCATAGCCCTGGATGCGGCCGATGGTTTTTTGGATGTCATCGTTGAAATCCTGAACACCAATGGACGCGCGGTTCATGCCGGCTTTGGCCAGTGCCTCAAGTCTGGTGTGGTCGATTTCGTTGGGGTCGATTTCTACTGAGAACTCGCCATCTTTTGCCATGGGCGCAACGTCGAAGATCGCACCGGCGAGGTCTTCCATCATGGAGGCGTCCAGCAGGGTTGGCGTGCCACCGCCCCAATGCAGACGGGAAAGGGTTACGCCTTCGGGCAGCGACGCTTGCAGAATTTTGAGTTCGTCCTTCAGCGTCTCCACATAGGTGGCAACCGGAGACAGCGTGGATGTGCCCTGGGTGCGGCACGCACAGAACCAGCAAAGGCGGCGACAAAACGGCACATGCACGTAAAGGGACACTTGCGAACCTGTCGGAATCGCTTCAATCCACGCCTTGTAAGTGTCTGGCGTTACGTCATTGTTGAAATGGGGAGCGGTCGGATAGCTTGTGTAACGCGGAACCTTCGCGTCAAACAGTCCGAGTTTGGCCAATTGTTTTTCCTGTTCCATGAGCGTACTCATAAAGAAATGGGAAATGCGAACCTTTGACCCAGATCAAATCTAGGTATGAACAGGTAATGAACGAGACATTAGACCTAACAGTCGGTTGCGACAGCTGCCCAATCAAACACCGCGCAGTGTGCGCGCGCTGCGATGCGGATGAACTCGAGACCCTGGAGGGAATCAAGTACTACCGCAGCTTTGAAGCCGGTCAGACGGTGATTTGGTCCGGGGATCGCATGGAGTTTGTTGGCTCTGTGGTCTCCGGCATTGCGTCACTGACCCAGACGATGGAAGATGGCCGCACGCAGATGGTGGGCCTTCTCCTGCCAAGTGATTTTGTGGGCCGCCCGGGGCGCGAAACCGCGTCTTACGATGTGGTTGCCACTACCGATCTGGTGATGTGCTGCTTCCGTCGCAAGCCGTTTGAAAGCATGATGGCGGAGACACCGCATGTGGCGCAGCGATTGTTGGAAATGACGCTGGACGAGCTGGATGCGGCGCGCGAATGGATGCTGGTTCTGGGGCGGAAAACCGCGCGTGAAAAAATTGCCAGCTTGCTGTGTATCATTGGCCGTCGCGACGCATCTTTGAAGCTCGAAGGTGTGGGCGGCAAGATTGTGTTTGATCTGCCACTTACCCGTGAAGCGATGGCGGACTACCTTGGCCTGACTCTGGAAACGGTGAGCCGGCAGATGTCTGCGTTGAAGCGCGACGGTGTGATCGAGTTGGAAGGCAAGCGCCACGTGACCGTGCCAAGTTTTGAGCGCCTGCTGGATGAAGCAGGCGACGACGCGGATGGTGGGATGATGGCCTAGCCTCTTTCAAGTCAATAAACTGAAAAAGGCGGGGCTAACCCCGCCTTTTTGTTTGCAGGATAGCGCGTGTCCCACGACACACCATCCGGCAAAATTCGATGTTGATCAATGGGCTAGGAACACTGGAATGTTGGCCTGTTCCAGCATGTTGCGGGTTGCGCCGCACAAGATGGCTTCGCGGAAGCGGGAGTGGCCATAGGCCCCCATCACAATCATGTCGGTTTCCGTATCGGTCGCGTGGCGCAATAGGACATCGGACACCCGTGGTTGGGTTTTGGACAGCACGTCAACTTCCACACGCACGCCATGGCGTGACAGGAACTGCGACAACAGCCCGCCGGGGTCGGAGCGGTTTGGGCCATGGGTTGGCGGATCGATCACCACCACATGCACCAGATCCGCTTCCTTCAGGAAGGGCAGGGCAGCGCGGGTGGCCACCAATGCTTCGGCGCTTTCGTTCCAGCCGATGGATATGGTTTTAGGCGCAGAGAATGGCTTCGCGGTTTCCGGCACCATAAGAACAGGCGCCTGACCTTCAAAAAGAGCGGCCTCCAGAGTCGGCTCCAGCTCGGTGCCTTGATTCTTGCCGTAGGGCTTCGGCAGGATCACCAGGTCAGAGAAGCGCGACCGTGCGGCCACATGTCGCCCAAGGTCCGCAATCTGGGTGACGCCGGTGTCGCAGGCCCAGCGGACATCGGATTTACCGAGCGCGGCCTCTGCCGCAGCTTTTACCGCGTCGGCCTCTTCATGGGCGCGTTTCAGCATTTCCTGCATCAATAGTGCGTCCGCACCCGCATAGAAGTAGCCGGTTTGAGAGCGATCAACGCCAAGGGCAAGCACGTCAAGATGTGCATCTTGTGCCTCGGCAAGGGCGATTCCTTGTGCGAGCGGGGCCGCCGTGAAGTTAGAGTCCGTCAGAACGCACAGCAAGGATTTGTAGTTCATTGTCACCAACCCGTGTTATGAAAAGGTGTATTTTCGATACGACTTATCCACGTTGGTGCAGACAAAGCCGTTATTCTTGAAACAGATACAAACTGAGATCGTTGGTCATTTCTTTGACCCAGATCAATGCGGGACTTTCGCTGCACTTGCAAAACACGGGTGGTCAAATCCGCCCTAAGTCCGAAGAAGAATCGGGCAGGGCAAGACGAAGGGACGCGAAATGGTAAATTACTTCAAGCTGATCGCGCTGGGCCTCATCACGTTTTTTGCGTTGATAGCGGCCAATTACGCGCGTGACGTAGCTTACATGGTACATGCCTCGATTATTTCGGGTGTGTCCTTTGGGCTGTTTATTTGGGTTCTGCGCGGCATGGGCACCGAGAAGGTGCATGCGCAGGACGAATACATGGATGACGTGATCCGCTACGGTGTGATCGCAACCGCCTTTTGGGGCGTCGTTGGCTTTCTGGCAGGGGTGTTTATTGCGTTCCAGCTGGCCTTTCCGGCGCTCAACTTCGAGTGGGCACAGGGCTACGCCAACTTTGGTCGCTTGCGCCCGCTGCACACCTCGGCGGTGATTTTTGCGTTTGGCGGCAACGCGCTGATCGCGACATCCTTCTACGTTGTGCAGCGCACCAGCGCCGCGCGGCTGTGGGGTGGCAATCTTGGTTGGTTTGTTTTCTGGGGCTACCAACTTTTTATCGTTCTGGCAGCGACAGGCTACCTTCTGGGCGGTACGCAGTCCAAGGAATACGCCGAGCCCGAGTGGTATGTAGACCTGTGGTTGACCGTTGTTTGGGTGGCTTACCTGGCGGTGTTCCTCGGCACCGTGATTAAGCGTAAAGAGCCGCACATCTATGTGGCCAACTGGTTCTTCCTCGCCTTCATCGTCACGGTTGCGATGCTGCACGTGGTCAACAACCTGACCATTCCTGTGTCCATTTTCGGCTCCAAATCCGTGATTGTCTGGGCCGGTGTGCAAGACGCGATGGTGCAGTGGTGGTACGGCCACAACGCCGTGGGCTTCTTCCTGACCGCGGGCTTCCTGGGCATGATGTACTACTTCATTCCGAAGCAGGCCGAACGTCCGGTGTTCTCCTAAAAGCTGTCGATCATTCACTTCTGGGCGTTGATCTTCCTGTATATCTGGGCGGGTCCGCACCACCTGCACTACACTGCACTGCCTGACTGGGCCTCGACCCTCGGCATGGTGTTCTCCGTGGTGCTGTGGATGCCGTCCTGGGGTGGCATGATCAACGGTCTGATGACCCTGTCCGGCGCCTGGGATAAGCTGCGTACTGATCCTGTAATCCGTATGATGGTGATCTCGGTAGGTTTCTACGGCATGTCGACCTTCGAAGGTCCAATGATGTCGATCCGCGCCGTGAACTCGCTGTCTCACTACACCGACTGGACCATTGGTCACGTGCACTCCGGTGCGCTGGGGTGGAACGGCATGATCACCTTCGGCTGTCTCTACTTCCTGGTGCCTGTGCTGTGGAAACGTGAGCGTCTGTACTCGCTGCAGCTTGTGAGCTGGCACTTCTGGCTCGCCACCATCGGCATCGTGCTCTACGCGGCGTCCATGTGGGTGACCGGTATCATGGAAGGCCTGATGTGGCGTGAAGTGGATGCCAACGGCTTCCTGGTGAACTCCTTTGCCGACACTGTGGCTGCGAAGAAACCGATGAACATCGTGCGTGGTCTGGGCGGGGTTCTGTTCCTCACCGGTTCCATCATCATGTGCTACAACCTGTGGATGACTGTACGTAAGGCACCGGCCAAAGAGGCCAACCTTTCCGTCGCAGTCCCGGCTGAATAAGGAGGGCCGGCAGCTATGGCTATTCTCGACAAACATAAGATCCTCGAGACCAACGCGACCCTCCTGCTTGTTTGCAGCTTCCTGGTCGTAACCATCGGTGGCATTGTACAAATCGCGCCTCTGTTCTGGCTCGAAAACACCATTGAGGATGTGGAGGGCATGCGCCCTTACACCCCTCTCGAACTCGCAGGTCGTGAGATCTATCTGCGCGAAGGCTGCTATGTCTGCCACAGCCAGATGATCCGTCCGATGCGCGACGAGGTGGAGCGCTACGGTCACTACTCGCTGGCAGCGGAGTCCAAATATGACCACCCGTTCCAGTGGGGCTCCAAGCGGACAGGTCCTGATCTGGCCCGTGTCGGTGGCCGCTACTCCGATGATTGGCATCTGGACCACATGCGTGACCCGCAGTCCGTGGTACCTGAGTCCATCATGCCGAAGTATGGCTTCCTCGAGAAGAAGAAGATCGATGGCAAATACATCGGTGACATCATGAAAGCGAACGCGATTGTGGGTGTGCCTTACACCGAAGACATGCTGGAAAATGCCCAGTCTGACTTCATGGCACAGGCCGATCCGGACAGCGACTATGATGGTCTTTTGGAGCGCTATGGCGAGGTTAACGTGAACGTGCGTAACTTCGACGGTCAGCCAGGTGTGTCCGAAATGGATGCGATGATCGCTTATCTTCAGATGCTGGGTACGTTGGTTGATTTCTCGACCTTCACGCCTGACGCGTCACGGTAAGGAGGAGAGATTATGGAAACCTATTCTTTCCTACGAGAGTTTGCGGACAGCTGGATGCTTTTGTTCCTGTTCTTGTTCTTTCTGGCAATTGTGCTGTGGGTGTTCCGCCCCGGTGCCACCAAGGAATACAAGGACACGGCCAGCATTCCGTTCCGTCATGAAGATAAACCCGCCACGGATGAGGAGGCGCGGACATGAGCAAACCATCGAAAAAGTTTGACGGCGATCCAAACACCACCGGTCACGTGTGGGACGGGATTGAGGAGTTTGACAATCCGATGCCGCGCTGGTGGCTGTGGGTGTTCTATGTCACTATCATCTGGGGCATCGGATACACCATTGCTTATCCGGCCTGGCCGGGCATCAAAGGCGCGACAACCGGTTTGCTGGGCTGGTCCACGCGGGCCAATGTGCAGGCGGATATTGACGCAGCGGCAGACAAGCTGGCGCCGATCAACGCCAAACTGGAAGCTGCGGAACTCACCCAGATCACCACTGATCCGGAGTTGGGGCCTTATGCGGTATCTGCTGGTTCCGCTGTTTTTAAAACTTGGTGCGCACAGTGTCACGGGTCCGGCGCAGCTGGCGCGATCGGCTATCCGAACTTGCTGGACAATGACTGGCTGTGGGGTGGCGACATCGAAAACATCTATCTGACGGTTCGTCACGGTATTCGTAACGAAGAAGACGACGATGCGCGCTATTCTGAGATGCCTGCCTTTGGGATCGATTACCTCGAAGACGAGCAGATTGATGCGGTTGTGAATTTCGTAATGTCGTTGTCAGGTGAGCCAAAGGATGCGTCTGTTGTCGCGGCGGGAGCAGAGGTCTTTGCGGACGAATGTTCTGCTTGCCACATGGAAGACGGCACGGGTGATCGCGAGCAGGGGGCACCAAACCTTGCGGATGCAATCTGGCTTTATGGTGGCGATTATGACTCCATCACGGAGACAGTGACCTACAGCCGCTACGGTGTGATGCCTTCCTGGGGCAACCGTCTGACCGAAGCGCAGGTGCGTGCGGTCTCCGCCTACGTGCATCAGCTAGGTGGCGGCGAGTAACTTCGCCCCCTTTTGGAAACACCGACCGCTCCGGAAAACCGGGGCGGTCTTTTTTTGTGCTTTTGTGCCGGAAAATTTTGCCAATTTGACCAAGATCAAGTTTTTGCCTGGCGCTCCTTGGTAGAACTTGTCTCAAGGGCAGCACGCCGCAACCGGAGCTGTCCATTGGGTGTCGATCTTTCCGTCCTGTTCGCGCGTTTCCTGGAAAGATTGGCACCCACAATTTCTTTCCGTACATGCAAATTGCGCCACTTGGTTGGCGAACTGCGCCAACTTGCCTATGTTTGGCTCCTAAGTTGGAGGCACAGATGCAAAAACAGGTTCGGTATCCGGTTCACAGATCCACGGCAGGTCTCTTGCGCTCCTGCGGTGTTTCTCCCGAACGGGTTTTGCGGCGTGCCGGGATGCCGGTGGATCTGTTTGAGACAGAGTCCAAAGGTGTGACGGCGCAGCAGTTTTTTTCCTTATGGGAAGCCATTTCTGACGAGATTGATGACCCCAAGGTGGTGATCGAAATGGCGAGAACCATGGCGCGCGGGCCTTTTATTCCTGCGGCCTTTGCGTTTTCCTGTAGTCCGAACATCGCCACAGGGCTGAAACGCAAGGCGGTGTTCAAGCCATTGGTGGCACCGATCAAGCTTTTGGTGACGGAAACAGAGCAGCATCTGGTTCTGGAAATTGACGTGGCAGAGCCGAATCTCGATGTGCCCAAGTGCATGGCGGCCTTTGAGATGGTCTATTTCCTTGAGATGGGGCGTACGTTTACGGGCGTGGATTTCCTGCCGGTAGAAGTGGGCGTGCCTGAGTTGATGGAAGATCAGGCGGTGTTTGACCGGCACTACGGGCGCAAGGCGGTGGTCACGCCGCTGCCACGACTGACCCTGACGCGCGAAGATGCCTATCGACCGCTTATTTCGGAAAACCCGCAGCTGTGGGCTGGGTTCGAGCGTGAGTTGACGCGGCAGCTGGCGGAGCATCAGCGCGCCTTGTCGATGGCGGCGCGGGTTCGCAATGCGTTGTTGGAGCTGTTGCCTGCGGGGCAGGCGTCAGTGGATGCGGTGAGTGACCGTCTTGTGACAAGCCGCCGCAGCCTGCAACGCCACCTCAGCAAAGAGGGGCAGACTTTCCAGTCTGTGCTGGATGACACGCGGTCGGATTTGTCCTTACATTACTTGCGTCAAGCTGACATGAGTGTTGAGGAAATCTCTTATTTGCTGGCGTATCGCGACCCGAATTCTTTCTACCGCGCGTTCCAGAATTGGACCGGTCGCACCCCTGCGCAAATGCGCGCAGAGCTACTCTGACGCAGGGAGGTTTTTTTACCTGGGGCGTAAAAGGTGAATCACAAATGTGAGATTTGACACAGGTCAATGTTCTGGCGTCCAATCACTGGGACAAGATCGAGTAATCTCCTCTCCTAACATGTGAGTGATTCCGTGAGCAAAAGTCCCGCACCGTCTCTGTACGCGGCACAAGAGCCAATCTTTCCGAAACGCGTTTACGGGCCGTTTCGCAATTTAAAATGGATTATCATGGCGGTCGCTTTGGGTATCTACTACCTGACGCCGCTTTTACGCTGGGACCGCGGCCCCAGCCTGCCGGATCAGGCTGTGCTGATCGACATGGCAAACCGACGGTTCTTCTTTTTCATGATCGAGATCTGGCCACATGAGTTTTACTTCGTGGCGGGCCTTTTGATTATGGCTGGCTTGGGGTTGTTCCTGTTCACGTCGGCCCTGGGCCGAGTGTGGTGCGGTTATGCCTGTCCGCAGACGGTTTGGACGGATTTGTTCATTCTGGTGGAACGCTGGATCGAGGGCGACCGCAACGCGCGTTTGCGCCTGCATCGCCAGAAGAAGCTGGATTTCCGCAAGGTGCGCCTGCGTGTGGCCAAATGGATCACCTGGCTGTTTATCGCGATGGCCACAGGTGGGGCCTGGGTGTTCTACTTTGCAGATGCGCCTACCTTGGCTGTCGATCTTGTGACTGGCAACGCGCATCCGGTGGCCTATACCACCATTGCCATTCTGACCTTCACCACCTTCTTCTTTGGTGGATTTGCGCGAGAGCAGATTTGCATCTACGCCTGTCCATGGCCGCGTATTCAGGCTGCGATGATGGATGAGGACACGCTCACCATTGGATATCGTGACTGGCGCGGGGAGCCTCGTGGTAAAGCGCGGAAGGGCGAACCTGCCGATGCTCATGGAGATTGTATCAACTGCATGGCGTGCGTGAATGTTTGCCCGATGGGGATTGATATTCGTGACGGCCAGCAGATGGAGTGCATCACCTGCGGTCTGTGCATCGATGCCTGTGACGACATTATGGATAAGATTGGCAAGCCGAGAGGATTGATCGACTATCTGGCGCTGTCGGATGAAGATCGAGAGCGCGCTGGCGAGCCGCCGCGTAGCGTGTGGAAGCACATCTTCCGGGCACGGACTATTATGTATACGTCTCTTTGGTCGCTGGTGGGAATCGGCCTTGTTGTGGCGCTGTTCTTGCGTTCTGACATCGAGGCCACCGTGGCGCCAGTGCGGAATCCGACCTTTGTGACCCTGTCAGACGGATCGATCCGCAACACATATGAGGTGCGCCTGCGCAACAAACACGGCGAAGACAGGATGTTCCGGATTTCAGTCAAAGGGGACCCAAGCCTGCGTGTGCAGCTTGAGGGCACCCCTTATGAGGCGGTAAATGTACCGGCAGACCAGATGCGCAACCAGCGGGTCTATGTGATTGCCCCGGCAGGATCGGCTCCGGCAGACGGCAGCCTGACCAACTTCCGCTTTTGGTTTGAGGACACCGGCAACGGTGACCGCGTACACAAAGACACTGTTTTTAATGGAAAGGGCCAGTGATGGCAGAGAAGAAATTCACCGGCAAACACTTCTTGATGATTTTTGTCGGGGCGTTTGGTGTGATCATTGCGGTCAACCTGTCCTTGGCCTGGAACGCGGTGGCGACTTTCCCTGGTTTGGAAGTGAAGAACTCTTACGTGGCCAGTCAAAGCTTTGATGAGCGTCGTAATGCACAAGAAGCCTTGGGTTGGGACGTAAGCGCACGAGCCAAGGGCGGGTTGTTGATCCTGTCGATCACCGATGAGAACGGCAAACCGGTGCAGGTGTCCAAATTGGATGCGGTACTGGGCCGGGCCACCCATGTGCAGGATGATCGCACCCCGGATTTTCAGTTTGACGGAAAAGCCTATGTGGCGCGTGAAGAGCTGGCGCCGGGGAACTGGAACATCCGTATGAACGCCACAGCGCTGGACGGCACGCCGTTTGAGCAACGCGTGATCCTGCGCGTGGAGCAGAGCTAAGCCATGACCGCGGCGATGCGCCCAAATATCTCGGCCTGTCCGGCCTGTGATGCGGCCCCGGCGGCAGAAGCGCTGGCGGAGCAGGCCATTCAGGAAGAGGCGCGCATCGCGTTGTCTGTGCCAAGCGTGCATTGTGCGGCGTGTATTTCGACCGTCGAGGGCGCGCTGGCAGCGCATCCGGGCGTGCATTCCGCGCGGGTGAACCTGACTTTGAAGCGCGCTTCTGTGGAAGCGGATCCTGAGGTGACCGCCGAAGCCTTGGCGAGCGTGCTGGAACAGGTCGGCTATGAGGCGCATAAGCTTGACGCCGGCACACTGAGCGCGACGCAGACAGACAAGGCGGGGCGTGACCTGCTGATGCGTTTGGCGGTGGCGGGATTTGCGTCGATGAACGTGATGTTGCTGTCGGTGTCGGTCTGGTCCGGCGCGGAGGCGGCGACGCGAGACATGTTCCACTGGATATCGGCGGCGATTGCCCTGCCAACCATCGCGTTCTCCGGCAAACCGTTTTTTGTACATGCCTGGAGCGCGTTGAAGCACAAGCGCCTGAACATGGACGTGCCGATTGTGTTGGCGATTGTGTTGGCGGTGGTCACCTCGCTATGGGAAACCACGTTGTCGGGTGAACATGCCTACTTTGATGCGGCTCTGACGTTGGTGTTTTTCTTGTTGGCTGGTCGCTATTTGGATCATCGCACACGGGCGGTGGCACGGTCGGCGGCAGAAGAACTGGCCGCATTGGAAGTGCCGCGAGTGGTTCGGATTGTTGACGGGCAGGACGAGACCGTCGCGGTGAAAGAACTCGCGGTTGGTGATCTGGTTCGGGTGAAGCCGGGCGGGCGTATGCCTGTAGATGGCGAGATTGTTGCGGGGCGCTCTGAACTGGATCGCTCTTTGCTCACAGGGGAAACGCTGCCGGTTTTTGCAGAACCGGGCCAAGCCGTGAGCGCGGGCGAAGTGAACCTGACGGGGCCTTTGGTGATCCGCGCCACAGCGGTTGGCGAACAGACCAGCCTGCATCGCATGGCCGACTTGGTGGCCGTGGCCGAGTCCGGGCGGTCCAATTACACATCCCTCGCTGACAAAGCGGCGAAGCTTTACGCGCCGGGCGTGCATATCCTGTCCGCGCTGAGTTTTCTGGGCTGGTATATGTTCACATTTGACATGCGCACCGCGCTCAACATCGCGGCGGCAGTCCTGATTATCACATGCCCCTGTGCGCTTGGTTTGGCCGTGCCTGCGGTGACAACAGCGGCCTCGGGGCGGTTGTTCCGCAAAGGCATGTTGATCAAACACAGCACCGCGTTGGAGCGGTTGGCGCAGGTGGATACGGTGGTGTTTGACAAAACCGGGACCCTGACAGCTGGCGCGCCTGAGTTGATCAATATTGATAGCTTTGACGAGGCCGACCTGTCCGTTGCATTGGCATTGTCGATGGCCTCGGCACATCCCCTGAGTACGGCTATATCCAAAGCAGCCCAAGCGGCAGGCGTGCGTCCTGCGCGGGTGAGTGAAATCGAAGAAGTGCCGGGGTATGGCACGCAAGGGCGGATCGACGGCCAGTTGGTGCGTTTGGGGCGGCCAACATGGGTTGGCGCAACGGCGGGCAATCAGACATCGGCATTCCTGAGCATAGGTGACCACGCGCCAGTGGCGTTCCTTTTTGCGGATGCGTTGCGGGATGGTGCCGAAGAGAGCGTGAAGGCGTTGCAGGCTGCGGGCAAAGAGGTGATCCTGATGTCCGGTGATACCACCGGCGCGGTGGAAAGCCTGGCCAACCGCCTGGGCATTGCCAAATGGGTGGCGGAAGCGCTGCCGGAAAACAAAGCCAAGCGCGTGCAGAGTTTGGCGGAAGACGGACGTTTTGTGCTGATGGTGGGCGATGGCCTCAATGACACTGCGGCCTTGGCCTCCGCACATGTGTCTATCTCGCCAGCTTCAGCATTGGATGCGGCGCGCGTGGCCTCTGATATTGTGCTTTTGGGCGGCGATCTGTCGCCGATCCCGGAAGCGGTGGACGTGGCCAAAAGCGCGATCAAACGTATCCGCGAGAACTTCCGCATCGCGACGGTTTACAACATTGTGGCGGTGCCGCTGGCGGTGGCCGGACTGGCCACGCCGTTGATTGCCGCGTTGGCGATGTCCACGTCTTCGATTACAGTATCCCTAAACGCCCTGCGCCTGAGAGGATGACATGCAAGTTCTGTCTTATTTGATCCCGATTTCACTGTTTCTGGGGGGCGTGGGCCTGGTTGGGTTTCTCTACACTGTGCGCTCCAATCAGTATGATGACCCCGAGGGCGATGCGCAGCGCATTCTGTCTGGGCAGTATGACGACAAGCCGAAGGTTTAGACGTTCGCTATAGCAGCAAAGAAAAAGACCGTCGCGGGAGGCTGCGACGGTCTTTTGGTTAGTCGGTGGTCGATTTGGATTAGCTTGGACCCAGCGTGTAGCAGGTGACTTGTCGTGCTTGCAGGCGGCGGCAGGCGAGGTCTGCGGTCTCTTTGGACATGCCGAGGAAGTTTGCCTCAAACCCGCGAGAGTTTTTCACCACTTTGCGCAGGCTGCCGTCTAACGTCGACATTTCGGACAGAGCTGTTTTCAGCAACATCTTTTCAGCGGCAAAGCGGCTGTTGTAGCGACCGACGTTGATGCCCCAATGGCGCCCGCCAGCAGTCGAGATGCGCGTGACGACCTTTGGCTGTGGCGGTGGTGTGGGTTCTTCCTTCAGGCTCACCAACGTCACACCCGTGTTGTCCTGAGCTTGTAGGAGGGCTGACTGGATGTCGTGTTCGATGACAGTGGCCTCGGCCACAACGGTGGCGTCTGCGGCAACTGTCGCCTCAGACATGGCGGCTGCAGCAACCACGGAAGGTTGTTCTTGTTTAGCTGCCGTTGGCCGCAGAACCGGGCGCAGGGACTTCTTCACTGCGGTGGCCACGCGGATGGTTTTGCCTACTGGCGCAGTCTTGCCCTGATACGCGGGGCGGCCGGGTTTGCGCAGGGCCACACGGCTGGCGGAGCGGTTGAAGCCCAGATCCAGCAATTCGGCCACTTTGGCGTTGCGGGTTGCGGTGGAGCGACCGCCAAATACGGTGGCAATCACACGTTTGTTGCCGCGCTCAGCAGAGGCCACGAGGTTGAAGCCGGCGGCGCGGGTGTAGCCGGTTTTGATGCCGTCTGCGCCACGATAGGCGTCGAGCAGGCGGCGGTTGGTGTTGTTTACAGACTTGATGCCCGCGTTTGTGGAGCGGCGCGAGAAGAGGTTGTAGTAGTCCGGATAGTCATAAAGCACGTGGCGACCCAAGGTGGTCATGTCCCGCGCAGTGGACATGTGGCCGGTTTCGGTCAGGCCGTGCATGTTTTTGAACGTCGTGTTGGTCATTCCAAGCGCCTTGGCGGTGCGATTCATGCGACGGGCAAAGGCGGCTTCGGAGCCTTCGATAGCCTCGCCAATCGCGGTCGCGGCATCGTTGGCGGATTTGATGGCAGCGGCGCGGATAAGATAGCGCAGGGCAATGCGCTGTCCCGCTTGCAGACCCAGCTT
This sequence comes from Shimia sp., assembly GCF_022448905.1. Classification (GTDB taxonomy): domain Bacteria; phylum Pseudomonadota; class Alphaproteobacteria; order Rhodobacterales; family Rhodobacteraceae; genus Shimia. Next base: position 115,710 of record NZ_JAKVCW010000001.1, read on the forward strand.
GGACGGCGGCTCGGCGGCGGCGTTCTTGGAGATTTTCACTTTGGTGTCGAGGCTGATCTCGCCGTTCTCCACCGCTTCCATGGCGATGTAGAGCGTCATCATCTTGGTCAGGGACGCCGGATGCAGGCGGGTGTCGGCGTTGCGACTGTGCAGGACTTTGCCGTCCCGTGCGTCAATCACCATTGCTGCGTAGGGTGCCGCGAAAGACACCATGGGGGTCATCACGGCACAGAATGCCAGTGTCGCCAAAAATAGCCCGAAACGGGCCGGCTGAATGCGCCGCGCCTTCATGTGAACTGCTCTTTTTCTGCCTCAGGTCGCCGGTTTTCCGGTCTGACCATTTTTAATTGCAAGAAGCGTAACACAGGGTCTGAAACGAATAAAGCTTGTGTTTCTGGCGAGTTGCATTGGGTGCTTAAGGCGGTTTCGCAGATGTTGTGGCTCCGTGCTTGTCAGCCGCTAGACCTGCCTTGTGAGGGCCTTAGCCAATCTCTTCTACCAGTGGCAAAACTTCAGACAGTGACGAAAGCGCCACAAATCGCGGGTTTTCTTTGGGCGTTTCTGCCTGCTCCAGCGCCCAGGCGGGGCCATTGGGCACATGCGCCGCCCAACTGCCAACCGATAGTGAGGGTACAATGTCGGATTTCATTGAGTCGCCCACCATTAACGCCCGATCGGGGCCGTCAGCATGGCGTTTGAAAGTGCGTGTATAAATGTCCGGCGTTTTATGGCTGACAATCTCGACCCACTCAAATAAATCGCCCAAACCTGACTGAGCCACCTTGCGCTCCTGATCGAGAAGATCGCCTTTGGTAATGAGCAGCAAGCGGTGAGATTTTGCCAATGTTTCAACCACTTCCCTGGCATGTGGCAGCAGGTTGATGGGATGTTGCAGCATCTCGCGACCGCAGGCCATGAGCTCAGCAATCACGTAGGCGGGCACGCGTTCCTCAGTCACCTCAATCGCGGTTTCGATCATCGACAGGACAAAGCCTTTGGTGCCAAAACCATAGTGCCCCACGTTGCGCCGCTCGGCTTCCAAGAGGCGTTCTTCGAGGTGATCTGGTTCGGTGAAATCCGCTAGTAGCTCGGCAAATTTGGCCTGGGTGAGACGAAAGAACCGTTCGGTGTGCCACAGCGTATCATCTGCATCAAAGGCAACTGTTGTGAGGGTCTTGGGCATGAAAAAGGTCCGATTGTTCCAGACCTCTTTTCTAAGACCAACTTCAGGCTATATAAACAGCAAACCACGAACCGGATTCTTGTGAATATGCCATTGCAGACGATGACCATGAGCATGGGTGACGACGACGGCGGCGATCTTGGCGTCGCGCTGGAGACCCGTACCCGCACCAAAAAGCCGCCGCTTTACAAGGTGATGCTGCTCAACGACGACTACACACCGATGGAGTTTGTGGTGCATGTGCTGGAACGGTTCTTCTCGATGACCCACGCGCAGGCGTTTGAGATCATGCTAACCGTGCATAAGAAAGGCGTGGCGGTTGTGGGTGTGTTCAGCCACGAGATTGCAGAAACCAAGGTCACGCAGGTGATGGATTTGGCGCAACGGCACCAGCATCCCTTGCAGTGTACGATGGAGAAGGAGTGATCGGGCGCGCCCGGATCACCGCTTGATATGTCCCATTCCCGATTGTCTTTGGCCGTAGAGGACTACGGCCTGTCTTTGCCGTCTGACGGACGGATTGCCGTGTTTGCGCCGCGAGTCGGCTATGATCTGAATGCGCTGCCGCGTACGCAGGTGCATGTGGTGCAGCACCTGAAGCCGGATTTTGATGCGTTTTCAGATGCGGGCTATGAGGCCGCTGTTGTGGAAGACGGCACGTACAAAGCGGCAGTTGTGGTTTTACCACGGGCCAAGGCCTTGGCGCGGGATTTGATTGCGCGTGCGACTGCCTGCGCTGATCTGGTGATTGTCGATGGTCAGAAGACCGATGGCGTTGACGGGCTTTATAAAGAATGCCGCAAACGCGCTGAGGTGCTTGGCAGCTTTGCCAAGTCTCACGGTCGGTTGTTCTGGTTTGAAGGCGGGGGCTTTGCGGATTGGCAGGCGGGTGCGCCCACCAAAGTGGCAGAGCGCTTTGTCACGCGGCCAGGGGTGTTTAGTGCGGATGGCATTGATCCGGCGTCCAAAATGCTGGCGGAAGCCTTGCCGACCAAACTGGGACGTGTGGTGGCCGACCTGGGCGCTGGATGGGGGTATCTGTCTAGCGAGATGGTGGCGCGACAAGCTTTTGACGTGCTGCATTTGGTTGAAGCCGATCACGTGGCTCTGGAATGCGCCAAGGAAAACCTGTCCGATCCTCGGGCGCAGTTTCACTGGGCCGATGCCACGAATTTCAAGCCAGGCCATCGGGTGGACACAGTGGTGATGAACCCGCCGTTTCACACCGGGCGCAAAGCGGAGCCAGCGTTGGGTGAGCGATTCATCCGGGCTGCGGCCAAGATGCTGGCCCCGTCCGGGCATTTGTGGATGGTGGCAAACCGGCATTTGCCGTATGAAGCTACGTTGCAGGATGCGTTCCAATCGGTCGAGGCCGTTGCCGGATACACCCGATTTAAGGTATTGCATGCTCAGCGACCAACTCGGACCCGTGGGTAAGGGTAGCCAGATTCGGTGCATGACAGCGTGATGGGGATCGTAGATGTCTTTCAATATTGCGGGTAAAACCGCCATTATCACGGGCTCGGCCAATGGTATTGGTTTGGCTGTAGGGCGGCATTTTGCAGAACATGGCGCCAATGTCATGTTTGCGGACATGGATGAAAAAAGCCTGTGTGCGGAGTTTGGTGAACGTCCTGATGAAGGCAATATTCGTTATTTTGCTGGCGATTTACGCGAAAAACTGACGATCAACAATCTGATCTCCGCCACCATTGATGCGTTCGATGAGATCGATATTCTCATCAACGGATGTCGGCAGGTGACCACCAGCGATCCACTAGATCCGGATGACACCTCTGTCGATTTGATGATCCAGCAGAACCTGATGACGTCGCTGCGGTTGAGCCAAATTGTGGCTAAGCGGATGATCAAACTGGCCGCTGGACGGGACGAGGGACCCGTGGGTTCCATTGTGAACTTGAGTTCGATTGCGGCGCAGCGGTCTCAGCCGGACTTATTGGGATATTCGATTGCCACGGCTGCATTGGATCAGATGACACGCGCGATGGCCGTTGCGTTGGCACCTGAGCGGATTCGGGTCAACGCGGTTGCGATTGGCTCAGTGATGTCTGCAAGTTTGCAAGAAGCCTTGAGGGACAATCGCGATTGCCGCAACGAGATTGAGCAACATACGCCACTGGGGCGGATTGCGGCTCCGGGCGAACTGGCGGATGCGGTTCAGTTTTTGGCCTCTGAGGCTTCAGGCTTTATGACCGGGCAGATTGTGACTGTGGATGGTGGTCGCTCGCTTCTGGATACGGTGAGCACCCCGGCGCACTAAACCGCGCTGTTCTGCCGCTGGCGTCTGTTGTGTGCCGATGATAGGCAATGCGGAACACAACGGAGGGGCAGGCATGTCTGATCAAATGGACACCGAAAAGCAACGCGCCAGCGCATGGTTTCGTGAGTTGCGAGATCAGATTGTGGCCGCTTTTGAAGGGCTGGAAGACAGTCATTCCGAAGGTCCGTTTGCAGATCAGGGCGCGGGCCAATTTGAGGTGAGTGAAACTAAGCGCAGCAGTGCCGATGGATCGGATGCTGGCGGTGGGTTGATGTCGGTGATGCGTGGCGGGCGTGTGTTTGAGAAAGTCGGCGTGAATGTGTCCACGGTCTACGGCGAGTTGGGAGAGCGTGCGCAGAATGCCATGGCCGCGCGCAAAGGCTTGCCTGGCATGAAAGAAGATCCGCGGTTTTGGGCCAGTGGAATTAGCCTTGTGGCGCATATGCAGAACCCACATTGCCCGGCGGTGCACATGAATACACGGATGTTCTGGACCCCACATGGTTGGTGGTTTGGCGGTGGCTCCGATTTGAACCCCTGTTTGGAATATGATGAGGACACAGCGCATTTTCACGGGGTGCAGAAGGCGCATTGTGATGCGCATGGTGAGGCGCATTACCCTCGGCTAAAGGCTTGGGCGGACGAGTATTTTTACATTCCGCATCGCAACCGCGCGCGTGGGGTTGGCGGCATCTTTCTGGATGATCACAACACCGGGGATTGGGAAACGGACTTTGCCTTCATCCGGGACATTGGCGAAGCCTTCCTGCCGGCCTTTGTGCCTCTGGTTGAGAAACGTCGGGTGGATGATTTTGGCGAAGCTGAGAAAGATGTCCAACTGGTGCATCGGGGGCTCTATGCCGAGTACAACCTTGTTTATGATCGTGGCACTAAGTTTGGTCTGGAAACGGGCCATGATGCCAATGCCGTGCTGATGAGCCTGCCACCGATGGCAAAATGGGTGTAACGGCAGCAGGTTAGCCCTGCTGCGCTTTGCGGATTTTGCTGCAAAGTAAGGCGTGGACCGCTTCGACTTCGGCGAGATCGCCGCGTAGGGCGGTGAGCTCTGCGCCGCCGGATTTCAGACGGATGCGCAGGGCGGCTTTGCCAGCCGCCATGTCGGTGCGCCGCACATAAATGCTCGTGATGTCGCGGAGCGGCAGTTTACGGGCGCCTTTTTGTTGATCCCGGCGGTTCAGGGCGCAGAGCACGATGGTGCGGGATTTACCGTCAAAGCGGATTTCGGCGCGGTGGCCTTTCATAGCAAAGCGGTAGGCCGCCATGCCGATCAGCGCAAAGGCAATGGACAGCAGGGACTTGGACATCATCGGATCGCCAACAAAATTGGCATCGGGGAAGGTCCATTGCACCAGCGCGCTGAGCACAAACATCACGCCAATGAAGCGTAGCAGAGCCTCTTTTATGGATGAATGACGGAACTCGCCAGCAGTTTCCCGGACGCAGTAGCCGGCGTGTGATGGCCGTGGCTGTAAAGTGTCCCAGTGATAATCGTCGATAGTGCCCAGTTGTCCCAACGCGTGCATGGCTTGGTCCTCTGATCCCTGTTGATGGGATCAGAGTGTCTTAAAAACATGGCCGAAACATGCCGGGAATGGCGCGGTTAAGGGGAAATTAACCGTAAATCGTTGTTAGCTGCGCCAGTCAAAGAAGCCCGGGCCGCCGCGCTCCAGAAGGTATTTGGCCATGCCTTCTCCAAGCGCCGCGCCGTCTTCAATTGGAGCCGTTTGATCATCGCGTAGGCTTTCAGAGCCGTCCGGACGCAGCACTTCACCACGCAGGCGAATGGTGTTGCCGTCAAGGTCCGCGAGGCCCGCGATGGGGGTTTCACAGGAGCCGTCCAGGGCCGCCAGGAAAGCACGTTCGGCATTGAGCCGTTGGCCGGTTGGCCCGTCGTGAATGGCCTCCAGCAGAGCGGCGGTGCTCATGTCATCCGCGCGACGCTCGATGCCAATGGCACCTTGTGCGATCGCGGGCAGCATGTCTTCCGGCTCGATGGCGGAAGCGGCCACATGGGACATGTCAAGGCGATTAAGGCCAGCCATGGCAAGGAAGGTGCAATCTGCGACTTTGTCTTCCAGCTTTTTCAGGCGGGTTTGCACGTTGCCGCGAAACTCTACAACGTTGAGATCTTTGCGGTAGTTCAGCAACTGGGCACGACGGCGCAGGCTGGAGGTGCCTACGGTGGCGCCTTCCGGCAGGTCTGCCAAAGACGCGTGGCTTGGGGAAACAAAAGCGTCGCGGGTGTCTTCGCGCGGCAAGTAAGTGTCGAGCCGCAGGCCGTCAGGTTGCAGGACCGGCATGTCTTTCATCGAGTGCACGGCAATGTCGATACCGCCAACCAACATGGCCTCTTCAATTTCCTTTGTGAACAGTCCTTTACCGCCAACTTCCTTGAGAGGTTTGTCTTTGGCAATCAACTGAGCATTGTCACCGGATGTGGTGATGACCACGATCTCGAAGGCTTCTTCTGGCAGATCAAACGCTGTCATCAGGCGGCGGCGGGTTTCATAGGCCTGCGCAAGCGCGAGCGGAGAGCCACGGGTGCCGATTTTCAGCGGAGAAGCGGGGGTTGGCAAAGTCACTGTCATGGCGCTTGGATAGCCGCGACAGGGTGTCCTGACAAGCGTTGTGGACTTGACATCTTGCCGCTGTTGCCAGACCACGTGTGCGCAACACTGGAAGGATGTAAGCATGGCCGAAAAGACGATCTTGCGGGCGCTGGCGGGCGAGACATTGGACACCCCTCCTATTTGGATGATGCGCCAAGCGGGTCGCTATTTGCCAGAGTATCGCGCCACTCGGGCGCAGGCTGGTGACTTTCTAAGTCTTTGTTATAACAGTAAATTGGCCGCAGAGGTGACGCTGCAGCCGATCCGGCGCTATGGCTTTGACGCGTCGATCCTGTTTGCCGATATCCTGTTGCTGCCGCAAGCTTTGGGCGCGGATTTGTGGTTTGTGACTGGCGAAGGACCACGGCTCTCCACCATTGAAACCCAAGCGGATTTTGACAAGCTTAATGCGCCGAGCGCGATCCATGAGACGTTGAACCCGGTCTATGAAACTGTGCGGATCCTGCGCCGGGAGTTGCCCAAAGAGACCACGTTGATTGGATTTGCCGGCGCGCCCTGGACCGTGGCGACCTATATGGTGGCGGGGCGGGGTACGCCTGATCAAGGACCGGCGCATCAGCTCAAGGATGAAAACCCGGACGTTTTTGATCAGATCATTGATATTCTGACGGAAGGCACCGTGGACTACCTGTCCAAGCAAATCGAGGCTGGTGCTGAGGTTGTGAAGCTGTTTGACAGCTGGGCCGGCTCGCTCAAAGGCGCAGATTTTGACCGCTATGCTCTTGAACCTGCAAGGAAAATCATTGCAGAGCTGAAGGCGCGCCATCCGGACGTGCCGGTGATTGCCTTCCCGCGTGGCGCCGGCGAACGCTATGTCGGGTTTGCCAAGGCAACAGGCGCGGATTGTGTGGCACTGGACGACGGGGTGACACCTGAATGGGCTGCCAAAAACGTACAGGTGGATGGCTGTGTTCAGGGGAATCTGAAGTCCAGCCATATGGTGACCGGCGGGCAGGATCTGGTGGATGAGACCCGCAAGATTGTCGCAGCCTTTGGCAAGGGGCCGCATATCTTTAACCTGGGCCACGGAATCACCCCGGACGCCGATCCGGAAAATGTACAGCTGATGATCGACACGGTGCGTGGCAATTAACCACTGATTTTGACGTTGGTATTCTGTCGGTATTGCGACTGTTTTGCGGAGGTGCGCCTTAAGCGCGCCTCTGTTGCGTTAAGGGACCTTGCGTTGCGGCTTGATAGGGTACAGGGGTGTCCCGGGGCGCAGCGTGCGGCGGGCTGCATGGGCCGGTTACATGCCGAGGCCTTTTAGAATTTCGGCTGTGTGTTCACCGCGCTTGGGAAGTGGTCTGATCTCATCCACGCGGCTGTCAAAGCGCGGGGCCGGGGCGGCTTGTAGGTTGCCATCACTGTGATGCCAGACGCGACGCGCCGACATATGCGGAGCCTTGGCGCTTTCCTCCGGGGAGAGCACCACCGCGACGCAGGCGTCAGACCCCGAAAACAGACCATCCCAATGCAGGCGCGGTTCGCGCACAAAGATGTCGGTCAGGCGGGCGGTGAGTTTGGGCCAGAGGGTCCGGTCGTGTTGCTTGGCAAATTCCGGGTCGTCAGCCAGTCCAAGTTTGTCAAGGAAGGCGGCGTAGAATTGTGGCTCCAGCGCTTGCACGGAGACATAGCCACCATCGGCGCAGACATAGCTGCGCGACCAATGTGGACCGTCGAGCAGGCTGTGGCCACGTTCCATGGAGAGGCCGCCGGCTTGGCGCAGGGCCATCAAGAGCGTCATCATGTGGGCGGAGCCGTCGACAATGGCAGCGTCGACAACCGTGCCTTGGCCAATTTCCTGCGCATTCAAGATGCCGGTCAGGATGCCGATCACCAGATACAGCGCGCCGCCGCCGATGTCGCCCACAAGGGTCGCAGGAGTGATCGGGGGGGAGCCGGGCTCAGAAGCGTACCAGAGCGCGCCGGATTGGGCGATATAGTTGAGGTCGTGACCGGCGGTTTCTGCGCGAGGCCCGGTTTGGCCCCAGCCGGTCATGCGGCCATAAACCAACCGTGGATTGGTGGCATGGCAGTCCGCCGGACCTAGGCCGAGCCGTTCCATCACCCCCGGACGGAAGCCTTCGATCAACGCATCTGCGGAGTCGATGAGTTTTTTGGCGACGACAAGGTCATCCGGGTCTTTGAGATCCAGAGCGATGGAGCGTTTGCCACGGTCAAGCACGGATTGGTCTGCGGTGATAGATCCGCCGCCTTTGCGGTGAATGGTGATCACGTCTGCGCCAAGATCGGCCAGATGCATGGCGGCAAAGGGGCCGGGGCCGAGGCCTTCGATTTCGATGATGCGGATGCCTTGCAGCATGGGCTTGGTCCTTTGGGTCATCGCAGATGCTCCATTGCGCCGGGGGCGCCACGACTCTGCAGGCCCATGAAGGCAGAGGTTTGTGTCAGAATTAACAATGCGCGGGCGCGCAGTTTGGTTTTCGGACCTGTCATGGGATTACAGACCGTTCAACCCGCCGCCAACGGTGAGGACTTGGGCGGAGACATAATTACTCTCGGGGCAGCACATCAGATAGACGCCGTCCGCCGCTTCTTCGGGCGTGCCGGGGCGGCCAAGGGGCACCATGGCTGCAAAGCCGCCTGCGACTTTGGTCGGGATGCCGATGCCCACGGTGTTGCCGTCTACGGTGATGGATTTCTTGTCGTCAGTGGCTTGGGTGAGGCGGGTTTCGATGTAACCAAAGGCGACACAGTTCACGTTGACTTTGTAGCGGCCCCATTCTTTGGCCAGAGATTTGGTCAGGCCAAGCACGGCGGACTTGGCGGAAGAGTAGTTGGCCTGACCAACATTCCCGCCGGTGCCCGCGATGGATGAGATGTTGACCACCTTGCGAAAGACTTCGCGGTCCTCTTCGGCTTCTTGCTTGGCGTGGCCCTTAATGAAGCCCGAGGCGGCACGCAGGATTTGGAAGGGCGCTTTCACGTGCACGTCCATCATCGCGTCAAACTGATCGTCGGTCATGTGGCCAATCAGGCTGTCCCAAGTGTAGCCGGCGTTGTTGACGATGATGTCGATGGCGTTCCATTTTTGCACGCCTGCGCCGATGAAGCGCTCGGCAAAGCCATTTTCCGTGACAGAGCCGACAACCGCGATGGCATTGTCACCCGCGGCGGTGATTTCCTCGACCACAGCTTGGGCCGGGGCCTCCTCAAGATCGTTGAGCACGATGTTGGCGCCCTCAGAGGCGAGTTTTAGAGCGACAGCGCGGCCGATGCCGTTGCCTGCGCCGGTGATGTAGGCGGTTTTTCCAGTGAGTTTGGTCATGCGGTATCCTTTAGCGTGTTTCCTCCGGATCGCTTGCGATCCGGTTCGCGCCCAGCCCCGCCCCCCAGGGCGGGCGCGAAACTGCGACATTTGATACCAATGCATCGTGGCGGTTTGTGTGCGCAGTTGGTTTTGCAACAGAGCCGCCCTCGGGGCTGGGCGCGAACCCCGCGGTGCGTGACTTGGCATCAGTCGATGTCCAGCGAGCGGGCGATCACTTCTTTCATGATCTCGTTGGTGCCGCCGTAGATCTTTTGCACGCGGGCGTCGGTGTAGAGTTCCGAAATCGGATATTCGGACATGTAGCCATAGCCGCCGTGCAACTGCAGACATTCGTCCACGATTTCGCATTGAGTCTGGGTGCCCCACCATTTTGCCATGGCGGCTTTTTCTGCGGTGAGTTGTTCTGCGTCGAGCTCGGCGAGGCAGGTGTCACAGAAGGACGCGAGCAGTTCAATTTTGGTGGCGCATTCAGCGAGTTTGAAGCGGGTGTTCTGAAAGTCCATCACCCGTTTGCCAAAGGCTTTGCGCTCCTTCACGTAGGCCAGAGTATGCTCAAGCGCGCATTGCGACGCGCCCAGAGCCATATAGCCAAGTATGAGACGCTCCCATGGCAGCTGTTTCATCAGTTGGATGAAGCCTTGGCCTTCCTCAGTGCCAATCAGGTTGGTGAGCGGCACGCGCACGTCGGTGAAGCTGAGTTCTGCGGTGTCGTTGCGCTTCATGCCCATCTTTTTGAGGCAACGGCCAACGGCGAAACCCTCGAGGCCTTCGGTTTCCACCACAATCAGGCTCACACCGCGGCCTTTGGCGGAGGGGTCGGTCTTGGCGACGAGCACGATCAGGTCGGCGGAGCCGCCGTTGGTGATAAAGGTTTTGGAGCCGTTGATCAGATATTCGTTGCCGTCGCGGATGGCGGTGGTTTTCACCGCTTGCAGGTCCGAGCCCGTGCCCGGTTCGGTCATCGCAATGGCGGCGACTTTGTCCCCTGAGGCGAGGTCTGGCAGCCAGCGGGCTTTCTGTTCCTCGGTGCCAAAGGCGGTGATGTAATGCGCAGCGATGTTGTGCACAGACACACCCCAGCCACTGTCACCGGCTTTGGTCTGCTCCAGGAAGGTCACGGCGTCGAAGTGGCGCGACAGGCCAAGGCCGCCGTGTTCCTCGGGGAAGGTGGCGCCGAGGATGCCGAGGTCTCCGGCTTTTCTCCAAAGGGACTTGGGAATGACGCCGGCTTCGGTCCAGGCATCTTTGTTTGGGGTGACCTCTTCGTCAAAGAAGCGTTTGACGGTGTCGGCGAAGGCGGTGTGGTCTTCGCTCATCCACATGTGATTGGGCATTGGGAGTCTCCTTGTCCCCAAAAAGGGCCGCGACTGGCCCGGGGTGGGTGCGGAACGCGCCCGCCCATGGGGCGGGTCGGGCGCGGCCCGAAGCGCGATGCGCTTCAGGCAAATTGAATTAAGGCGTGCCGCAGATTTTGGCTTCGCCGCGCAGGGTTTGGGTGCCGTCATCAATATGAGCGGCGAGCGCCACGGTGAGCAGCACGCGTCCGTGCTCTTCTTGGCGGTCCACAACGGTGCCTGAGCAGGTGATGGTGGCCCCAACGGGCGTGATCGCGGTGAATCGGGTTGAAAGGGCGCGCATGCGGTCTTGGCCGGCCCAGTTGGTGGCGAGGCGGCCGAGTTGCGCCATGGACAACATGCCGTGGGCAAAGACGTCATCCATGCCTGCGGTTTTGGCAAAGTCCAGGTCGATGTGGATCGGGTTGTGATCCCCGGAGGCGCCTGCATACAGCGCCAAGGTGGTGCGCGAGATCGGGCCGAAAGTCAGCCCCGGGAGTGTGTCGCCGACTTGGGCCGTGGTTGGTGTGATGGTCATGATGTCTCTCCCTCAGCCCAGACGGTGAATGATGCCGCGGGTGGCCTCAACCAAGAGACCGCGCGTGGCGTGGGTGATGCGGGTGGTGATGTGGGCGATTTCCAGTTTCCCACCTTTGGCGTCGGTGAAATCTGTCACCTCGTTTTCGACGGTCACCACGTCTCCGGCAAACATTGGGCCATGGTATGTGTAGGCCTCGGTGCCATGCAGCAGCACGCGCAGGTCGCCATTGATCAGCTCCAGGATGTCGGGCTGACCTTTGCGGCGGGCGATCTGGTCGGCAAAGGTGCCGACCACCACTGCGTATGTGGCAGGGGCGAGGATGTCGGGGTGGCCCGCGGCCTGCGCGGCGTCTGAATCGAAGTAGATCGGGTCTGTTTCGCCGATGGTTTCGGAGAAGAACGCCAGCGGGCCGCGCTCTAGGGTGACCTCGATGGGCGGGGTCACATGGCCTTTGGTGGATCGGTTGAAGATGCCCATGGGGTTATGCCGCCTGATAGAGGGTCACGACACAAGCGCCGCCGAGGCCGAGGTTGTGCTGGAGGGCTGTTTTTGCACCTTCCACTTGGCGAGCGTCTGCCGTTCCGCGCAATTGGTGGGTCAACTCGTAGCATTGGGCGAGGCCTGTGGCCCCAAGGGGATGTCCTTTTGACAGTAAGCCTCCGGAGGGGTTGGTGACAAATTTGCCGCCGTAGGTGTTGTCGCCGTCGGCAATGAATTTTTGGGCGGTGCCCTCGGGAGTGAGGCCTAGGCCTTCGTAAGTGATCAACTCGTTGTGGGCGAAGCAGTCGTGCAACTCGACCACATCGACGTCTTCTATGGAAATGCCCGAGGCCTCCTGCACCTGTTTGGCGGCCGCCGCCGTCATGTCGTAGCCGACAACTTGCATCATGTCTTGCGCCTCAAAGGTGGAGACATAATCGGTGGTCATGGCTTGCGCTTTGATTTTCACCGTCGCGTTCAGGCCGTGTTTGGCCGCAAAGCTCTCCGAACAGAGGATCGCGGCCGCGCCGCCGCAGGTGGGGGGGCAGGCCATCAGACGGGTCATCACACCGTCCCACATGACCGGGGCGGCCATAACCTCGGCCTCAGAGACTTCCTTGGCAAAAAGGGCCAGCGGGTTTCGGGTGGCGTGGCGCGAGGCTTTGGCGCGGATTTTGGCGAAATCAGCCAGTTCGGTGCCAAATTTCTCCATGTGCGATTTGCCCGCACCGCCGAAGTAACGCAGGGCGAGTGGGACTTCGGCGTGGCCGACAAGGGTGTCGCAGGCGGTGTCAAAGTCGTCAAATGGCGTGGGGCGATCAGTCCAGTGGGAGGTCAGCGCGCCCGGTTGCATTTGCTCAAAGCCCACAGCGAGCACACAGTCCGCCATGCCGCTCTCGATGGCTTGGCGCGCCATGTAGAGCGCGGTGGAGCCGGTGGAGCAGTTGTTGTTCACATTGATGATCGGGATGCCGGACATACCAACGTGATAAAGCGCTTTCTGGCCGCAGGTGCTGTCACCATAAACGTAGCCCGCGTAGGCCTGCTGCACGTCCTCATAGCTGAGGCCCGCGTCTTTGAGCGCGGCGCGCACGGCTGCGGCGCCCATTTGATCGTAGCTCTCTGATGCGCCCGGTTTGGCAAATTTGATCATGCCGACGCCGGCAACAATGGCCTCGTGACTCATGTGAAATCCTCCTCGCTTGGGCGGAAGTATCGGATTGACGAGGGTATCTGGCAAATTCAATATTCTCTCAAGCTATTCTTTGGAGGAATGGATGAATCTGACCAAGCTGCGCTATGTGGTGGCGGTGGACCGGCAAGGGGCGATTTCTGCAGCCGCGCGGGCGTTGAATGTCACACAATCGGCGGTGACCAAGGCGGTCGCGGACGTGGAGCAAGACGTGGGCGCGGCGTTGTTTGAAAGGCATGCGCGGGGGGTGACCGCCACGGCAGAGGGGCGGGCGTTTATTGATCGGGCGGCGCGGATTTTGGCGGATGTGGATCAGTTGGTTGCAGATGTCGATGAGGGCCGTCAGACGCGGGAGCAGGTGCTGCGGATTGGGGTGTCACCGAGTTCGATGGAAGGGCTGATGAGCCGGGCGATCTGGGCCTTGGTTGGGGCGCATCCGGAGGTGCGCATTCATTTGCGCGGGGCACCGTTTGAGACGGCGGTGCAGCTGTTTCGGCAGGGCGATCTGGATGCATTGATTGGCCCGTCGCGGCCCTTAATGGCGGAGGCCGGGGTGCGCTGTGATCCTTTGCCGCCGCTTAATGCGTTGTTTTTTGTGCGGCGGGGGCATCCGTTGGTGGGGCGCCCGGTGGCCAGCGAGGATTTGGCCGGGTTGCCATTGATTGTGCCAGAGCCAAGCGGGCCTTATGCGGAGCCGATCCAGCATTTGGTGCAGGCCGGGGAGGTCGATCCGATGCGGCGGCTGCACATTATGCCCAGTTTCACCATGGCCGCCGGGGTGATTGAACGCAGTGAGGCGGTGGGGGTTGTTGTGGACAGCTATGCCCAGAGTCGCCATTTCCGCAGCCGGTTTGAGATTCTGGATTTTCCGCAGCAGACCTCTTTGCCGATGGCGGTGGCCTATCGCAGCGGCGGGCAACGGGGGCGGGCGTTGGGCTGGTTCTTGAAAGCGGTGCAGGAGTTTCCGCCCACGCTGGGGGCGGAGATGCCCTAGGGGTTATTCGGCTGCGTCGGGCGCGTTCAGATCGGTGCGCGTGGCACGCCAGAGGGTTGGGATTTGGGTGACCAGCTCTTCAAACAGGCGTTTGTTGCCTTGTTTGGCGGCGGTGTCGGCCTGCGCTAGAATGTCGTGAAGCGCGTGGGCGCTAAAGATTGCGGCCGCGCCGGAGAGGTCATGGCAGCGTTTGGCGACATCCTGAACATCGCGGTAGGGCGCGGTGACGGCGGCCAGGAGGGCGTCGCCTTCCTCCAAAAACCGAGCTTGCAGTCGCTTGTAAGTGTCTTCCGGCAGGCCTGCGCGCGTGGGTGTCACGGGCGGGGAAGCCTGCGCCGAGGCGAAGTTGTCTTGCAACATTTGCTGTAGCGAAGCGCGGTCGATCGGCTTGGCCAGAAAGGCGCTCATGCCAGCGGCGAGGAAACGGTCGCGGTCTTCGGGAAGGATGTTGGCAGAGACGGCCACAATCGGCGTGTCCTTGTTGGGGCCGTCGCCAGCGCGAATTTGCTTTGTGGCCGCGAGGCCGTCCATGACCGGCATGGCAATGTCCATCAAGATCATGTCAAACTGTTTGACCTGGGCCAGTTGCACACCATCGGCGCCGTTGGAGGCCAGGGTGACCCAGTGGCCTTCGCGTTGCAGCAGTTCCTGTGCCAGCTCGCGGTTGATTTCATTGTCCTCGACCACAAGCATGTGCAGGTGCGCGAGTTCCGGTTCCGGTTCGCTGTCCTTTGGGGCGGGTGGCTGGCGGCCTTCCTCCATGGGCAGGCGTACCCAGAAGGTGCTGCCGACGTCAGGCGTGCTTTCGACGCCGATCTCACCGCCCAGAGCGGTGACGATGCGCCGCGCGATCCCAAGACCCAGACCCGTGCCTCCGGGGACGCGGCCCAGCGTCGGGTCGTTGGTGACAAAGTCGTCAAACACTTTGGGCAGGCGGTCTTCGGAGATGCCAATGCCAGTGTCGCTGACCCTGAGTTCTACGGCTGGATGGCCGTTGATGGCTTCGGGCAGGGCTTCGGCCTCGATGGTTATGGTGCCATTGTCGGTGAATTTGATGGCGTTGCCGACGAGGTTGAGTAGCACCTGTTCCAGGGCTGCGCGATCGGTGCGGACCCAGGCGCGGGCCGGGCCTTCCCAGCGCCAACTGAGCGTGGTGCCGTGGCGGTTGGCGGCGGAGAGTTGGCTGTCTACCAGTTCTTGCAGCAGCTTGGAGAGGTCGGTGCAGGCGATGGTGACGTCGAGCTTGCCGGCCTCAAAGCGGGTGATGTCGAGCACGGTGTCGACATGGCGCATCAATACGCGACCGGAGATTTCCATGTTGCGCACATAGCGGGTCTGGATTGGGCTAAGCGCGGTGTCGTTGAGCAGGCTGAGATTGCCAAGGATGCCGTTGAGCGGGGTGCGGATTTCGTGGCTCATCACGGCGAGGAATTCGGCCTTGGCACGCTCACCGGCCAGCGCGCGGTCGCGGGTTTCCAGCAGTTCTTTTTCTGCGGACACACGATCTGAGATGTCGTGCAGGAAACCGATGAGGATTTTCTCGTCGTTGTCCTCGGCCATTTCGATGGCGATTTCAATCGGGAAGATCGTGCCGTCGGCACGCTTGGCATCCATACGCACGCGGCCTTTGCCTGCGGCGTGGCGGTCCTGGCCGGTGAGAATGCGTTCCATGGCGCGATAGTGGGAATCGCGCAGGTCGGGTGGGGCGATCAGATCCTGAATGTTCTTGCCGCGGATGTCTTCGTAGCGGTAGCCAAAGATGGCCTCGGAGGCTTTGTTGAATTCGAGCACAGCGCCTGTGCTGTCGACCACCAGAACACCGTCCATGGAGGTGGTTAGAATGGTGCTCATTCGGCGGTTGGCTTGAGACACGGCGCGCTCTTTTTGGCGGGCGACGCGGTTTGCATAGAGCAGGTTGATCAGCAGGCCCACCACGGCGGTAATCAGCAGGAGGGCGATGGTGGCCAACCGATAGAGCGTGTTGGTGATGCGTTGGCGGGCGGCGTCGTTTTCTCTGGCGTAAAGCGAAATACCAGAGAGTGAGAGCGCGCGGGCATCGGATCTGAGGTGGGCGGATTGCACCGACAACAGAGGTAAAGCTTCCAGCAGTTCCTCGTCGGGGAGGTCGATCAGGTCCACAGCCTCGGACATGAAAGTGTTCACGCGTTTGAGGGCAGCGTCGAATTCCGGCATCACCGTGAGACGCAGATATGCGGGGGCAGTGGCCATGGTGCCGACGCGGCTGTAGAGAATGTCAAACCGCAGGCGCAGGCGATCCAGGTCTGGTTCCGGCGCCAGGCGCGCGGCTTCCAACGCGCCAGCAAAATCCCGGGTTTCCAGCTCGATCTGCGCGAGGGACCATTCCAGATCGTTGGACGCCAGCAGCTTGATGTTGCGCAGGTTAGTGAAAACTTGCGACGCGGTGACAAAGGCAAACACCAACAACACCGCGATGAGGGTTGTGAGTATGAGGCCCAGCACACTCAGGGGTCTGATTTGGCGCAGAGGCGTGTTGGTGCCCACGGCGAAGGCGGATGTGGGCAGGCGGCTCACGGAATCAAACCAAACACCTGACGTAACCGCACAAAGGCGGGGTGATCAGAGGGATAAAATGTGTCTGGTAGAGGTTGCGCAATTTTCATGCGCAAAACCTTATTCGACGACTTCGATCCTGTCGAGTTGCCAAACCGCGCGGGAATGGACCTGGGAGGTGCGGTATTTGGGATCGGAATCAAATGGGTAGATCACCCAGAGCGGGCCTTTGTCGCGACGGTGCATGGGCGCGCCGTTCATTTCATAGGCCAGGATTGGTGCCTCGGCTTCAAGCGAGTCGACCGGAATTTCAATGGTGTAGTCGTTGATGGCGGAAGCCCGCAGCGTGCTGCCGGAACTCCCCAGAGTTTCCAGCAGCGACGCTAGCGGTACACCCGTGAACATAAGAACCCCATCGGTCCATATGGTCGTGGTTGAAATGGAGGCTGCAGGTAATGCGCGCAGCATCTCCAAATCGTACTGAGCCGTGTCGTCGACGTTTGTGGCGTCGATCGTGCCCGACACGGTCAGGATGACATCGCCGGACGGAACGTCCATTGCGTCAGATGCCCAAACTGGGCCTGTGAGTGGTAGCAAAAGCCAAGCGGCAAGCGCGAAAACTGTTTGAGTGGTTTTACGCATGTCCTGCCGCCCCGTTATGCTTAACTTCTTTATAAGACCGAACACGTTTGACGCGCATCTGGTCAAGGGGATAAACGCCCTATACAAAAGGGTAGGTTTGCCGTTAGGTAAGGCAGAGTTTTTGTTTAAAATTTTCTGTATCTTCCCTAGGTGGGCGGGATGACAGAAGGCCCACTGGCTGCATCATTGGGTATAAGGCACTATTGGTTTTGTTTTGTTTGGCCCTGGTTGGGTGCGATTGTCGCGCTAATTTCCGGCCCCTGGAGGACCGTTTTGAAAATTCTAATCGCTGACGACCACGATTTGTTGTTGGACACTGTGACCGCCTTTGTCGATGCCACCGGTACCATGGGCTCCGTAGGCGTTTCCGATCTGGATCAGGCGATGCAAGCGCTCGATAGCAAGGGGCCGTTTGATCTGGTGCTGTTGGATTACAATATGCCGGGCATGCAGGGTGTCGAGGGGGTGAAGCGGGTACTGGCGCATACGTCCTCTCCACGCGTTGCGTTGATTTCCGGAGAGGCCAGCCGCGAGATTGTGCAAAAAGCCATGGCGGCCGGGGCTTCTGGCTTTGTGCCCAAAACCTTGCCAGCATCCTCTTTGGTGAATGCGATCAAGTTCATGGCGGCTGGGGAGCAGTTTATCCCGGCCGAGTTGATGCAAGCCACAGAAGCAGCGGAGCCGCATCCAATTGCCAAAAAGCTCACGCGCCGTGAGATGCAGGTGTTGGAAGGTCTGTCCGTGGGCAAGTCCAACAAGGAAATTGCCCGTGATCTTGACCTGTCCGAGCCGACCATCAAGCTGCACGTGAAAAACCTCTATCGCAAGATTGACGCGGGCAATCGCACGCAAGCGGCGCTGATCGCTAAAGAAGCCGGCCTGTTCTGACCGTATAATATGTCTGTTGTGCGAAAGGCTTGGCTCACGTGCTGCCAGACCTAAGTAGGGCTTTCTCATCCCTTAATGAATTAAGGACAATTTTTACGGCATTTACCATTATGTCAGTCTTTCGCTGACGCGGGTGACCTGTGCGCGCTATCAGATCCTAGCCGGGGGGCGTTATTGGGGACTGATTATGCTGCGTCGTATTGCTGCTTTGTTTTTTGTTGGGGTGCTTTCCGTTCAGGCTGTGGCAGCGGAAGACAGTGAGGTGTCCTTTACGCCTTTTGGCGAGCGGGAGTACCTGGGCTTTGGCAGTCTGTTTGTGAATGACTTCCTTGGCGACGGGTATGATCGTTGGCGGTCTGGTTCTTATGGTACAAGCCGGTTCTGGGGCTACGGTTGGAATGGCGAGCTGCCGCAGTCGGCCGGGGATTTGCTGGAGTTGCGGGTTGGCGGCGAGATCATGGCCCCAGCGTGCCTGAGTTCCCATATCCCACTGGATCGCCCCTGGGCCGGTGTGCTGACCGCGGGTCTGCACACGCAGTTTCAGCGGCATGGCACTGAGTTTGCTTTTGGTGGCGACGTTTTGATGATTGGCCCGCAGACCGGGCTGAATAGCCTGCAAAAGGCAATTCACGATGTGATTGGGATTGAAGGCCCGTCTGATGAGGTTCTGGCGCATCAGATCCCAAACCAGTGGCGGCTGCGCTTTGTCGGCGAAACTGGGCGCACGTTTGATCTTGGCGGCCAAACCAGCATGCGTCCTTTTGTAGAAGCCCGCGCAGGGGACGAAGATCTGGTACGTGCCGGTGTGGATTTCACCATTGGTCGGTTTGGTCGCGGGGAACTGGTGTCGCGAGATTGGGTAACGGGACACCGCTATCGTTCCGGTGCGCGTCAGGAAAAGGGGCTGAGTTTTGTGGTGGGCGCAGACATCGCAAAAGTGTTCAGCAGCATCTATTTGCCCGAAGACCGCGGCTATCGCCTGACCGATACACGCCGTCGTGTGCGGGCCGGATTGCATTGGCAGGGCAAGAACCATCACCTGTTTTATGGCCTCACGTATTTGAGCGAAGAGTTCGACATGCAGTACCAAGGACAACTTGTTGGCGCGGTGCGATTGGATATTCGCTTTTGAGGCGAGGTGAGGTGTTTTTTGCAACACACTGAGGCGCCTCGCTTTTTTTGAAACTTCCGGCTAGGCAGCTCGAGTCCGCTTTGTTAACCTGTCCGTAATAAAAAAACTACTAGGCAGGTAATCAGGCAATGAAAACGGGCTTTCGTGGCACGTTTGTCATCTCCTGGTCACAGACAGAAATAGATGGTCAGAAGGCCGCACCGTTGCAGGCGCTGGAAACAGGCGTGGTGTGGTCCTGGTCAAGGGACGCCGTCCGTGTGGACGGCCCCAATGGGTTATTGCGTCTGGACCGTGGGGAAGAAGGGGCAAACATCCGCAAGCGTGCGGCGCACATGGTGCGCAAGCTGGTTGGGGCGGCGGTGAATCATCAAACAAACATCCAGAGCCTGGATGCGGTCGATATTGAACTGCCCTTGATGGAGGGCGGTTTTGTGGTGACCGATGGGGCGGAGAGCTACACCGCAACGGTGATTGAAGTGGATGGCAGTGCGCCGCTGCTGATGTTTCTGGACGAGCTTCCGCCAAAGAACAAAGACTTATGGGTGGTGCATTCTGCGATGAGCACTTTGCAGCGGCCCAAATCAGTACAAGAGGGTAACGGAGTGATTTGTTTTACACCGGGCACGCGGATTGCGACTCCGCAGGGGCCACGGTTGATTGAAGAGTTGCGCGAAGGCGATCAGGTGCAGACGCGGGACAATGGCGCGCAGCAGATCCAGTGGATTGGATCGCGGCGTATGACCGGGGCGCGCCTGTTTGCGATGCCAAAGCTGCGGCCAATCCGTATTCGCCCCGGCGCGCTGGGCATCGAGCGGCCAGATCAGGAATTGCTGGTCAGCCCGGAGCATCGGATGCTGGTGCGCGGTCATACAGCGCGGGCGTTGTTTAACGAGAACGAGGTTCTGGTGGCGGCGCGCGATCTGGTGAATGGCAACAGCATCAGCGTGGACACGGCGCTAAAGGAGGTGACCTATGTGCACCTGCTGTTGCCGTGTCATGAGGTGATCTGGGCCAACGGGGTGGAGACAGAGAGCTTCCATCCGGCCAATGCGGCGTTGGACGCGCTGAAGGAAGAGGACCGGGCGCGGTTGTTTGCGCGTCAGCCGGAGTTGGCGCAGAACCCGCACAGCTATGGGCCGCACGCGCGGCGCAATCTGACCGCCAGCGAGGCGGCGATTTTGATGCACGACGCCGCGTAAGCGACATAGCGACCATGACAAAAAGAAACCCCGCCGGACTGGCGGGGTTTTTGCTTAGCTGGAGAGGTCTTCTGCCAACATGAAGGCATTGTCGTCTGGATCATAGAAGGTCGCCAGTTTGACCATTTCCGGGATTACTTGTGTGGGGCCGTCAAACTTCACGTCCGCCGCCTCAAGCGCGCTGCGGGCGGTGTCGATGTCGTCAACGCCAAACACCGGGACGCAATTGCCGGGTTTGGGCTCGGATTGCTCGCCCAAGCCAAGGATCACGCCCTCGGTTTTGGTGTCCAGCTCGCTCCAGCCGGCTTCGTCAATGTGGTAGCGCAATTCAAAGCCGAGCTTCTCTTTGAACCAGGTTGCGCTGGCGTGGCGATCACTCACAGAAATTGAGAGCGTGATGATGTTGGTCAATGCGGCGAGAGCCATGATGCGGTCCTTAGTGGTTGCTGATTTCACAAAATGTAGTTACTATACTTTATGGACATTAAGTTACTTGTCAAGATCACCTCTCGAGCCTGGGCGCTCGACATTCTGGCGCAGATGCATCGCGGCGTGCCGGGGCGGCAGGCGACGTTGATTGCCGCCACTGGGGCAGGGCGCACGGCCTTTGGGGCCAGTCTGGCGCATTTGATGGAGCTGGGGGTGGTGATGCGAAATCCCGGTCACGGGCATCCGCTGCGGCCGGAATTTGTTTTGACGGATCTGGGCGTTGTTGCGGCCGCTAAGGCAGATGAGATTCTGCGGGCGTCGCCGGAGAGCGATACCAAGCTGTTGCGCAAAAGCTGGACCGTGCCGGTGTTGGCG
The DNA here is from genome assembly GCF_022448905.1 of Shimia sp. GTDB lineage: Bacteria > Pseudomonadota > Alphaproteobacteria > Rhodobacterales > Rhodobacteraceae > Shimia. The sequence goes on from NZ_JAKVCW010000001.1 coordinate 136,858, forward strand.
CTGGCGACGCGGCCGCAGCGGTTTTCAGGCTTCAAGGCGGGGTTGGGCGCGATCACAGATCGGGCGCTCTCCACCTCGTTGCAGAAGTTGGAGGCCCAGGAGTGGGTTGCGCGGGAGATTGATCTGTCGGAAAGGGTGCCTTTTCCGACCTATCAAGCGGTGAACGCCGGGGCGCGGATCAGTCAGGTGATTGGGTTGGCGGGGTAGGCTTAGGGCAAACGGTCATCGTTGTTTTGTTGAGATGAAAGTGGCTGTGGTGATAATACGGGTTCGTTGGGTCGAGTTTCTTGATGCCTTCAAAGAAGCGGTCAAAACCCATGCAGAATAGATTGTCTGTCATTGCGAACAGATACGTTAGTACCTCTGATTGCTGTTTTGAGGCTTCCGGGTAAACGTCACTGTAGATCTTCAAGATCTGCCTGCGTTCGGCTTCGGACGGATTCAGGCATTTCACAAAGTCCAGACGCGCTTGGGTGTGTGCAAGATTGTAGGGCGTGTGGTTCTCGGCTCTGTCGAATACGAACAAGTGGTTCACAAAGTCCGCTGTTGCCAGCGCGCCTATGAAGGGGCGATGCATGACGGCATTTTCGGCCATGTTTGTGCCGGGTTCGCGAAGCGCTTCCTTCTTGTAGTGGTCGAGATATAGCGGTGGATCAAAGGCGTTCAGCGTGGCCCATTCCGCTGGGCAGACCTGTTCGGCAAGTTGCGCGTATGTGGGATCAGCCGGGCGCATCAGGGCCAGGGCACCGGTGTAGGTCAGCAGGCAGGCAGCAATGGACAGAATAATGCGTTTCACAATCGTACCTTTCAATAGCAACCACCCAGGTAATTTATAGGTTTGCCAAGCCATTGATTTGGCGGAAATGTGGCAACTCTGGGGAGATAGGCTTGCCTTGAAATCAGCAAAGAGCTGTGTAACTTGCCCCATCAAAGTGGGAGTAATTGCTGTGATTAAGCATTTTCTGGCTATTGCGCTAGCTAGCTTGATGGGGACATCTGCCAATGCGCAGGACATCCGTTGGCAATCTGAAAAGATGACGCCAGGCGCCTATGTGTCGATAAACCAATCGCAGGGAGGAATGATCCATCACGTTTATACTGGCCGCAGAGGCAAGGCGTTTGTGTTGACCAGTTATCGTGGCGCAAAACCCGGCGGCACACCGGCGTTTGAAACACACTTGGACAAAGACGGGAATTATGTGCGCTGGGTACGGCCTGACGGCTTTGAAATCCGGTATCGACCACATGATTGCACCCGCACCCTTGGGCAATGCAGCTACAAAGAGATTCATTCAGACGGAACTCGGAAACAGCGCACTCGTGTGACAGAGGCCACCAAGAAAGGGTTAGCCTTCAAAGAATATGACGAAAACGGCACATTTCTTTTTGGTGGCAAAATGAATTTGGAAGAAGGCGGTTGGGCCGGAAACGGAGTGATTGACAGCGCCCAAGGAAAGCAAAGGTTTACACTTAAGAAGCGCGGTGTCCTCGCCAATTAAGTTGCCCTGAATACGTTGCCTTGTAGAGGGAAGCTAAAGCCGTAGCTGCCAAGCGAGCTGTAGCTGATGTTGTCATGGCATTGGGATTGTCCACTCCCCGCTTGACTCCCCCGGAATCCCCCGTATAAGCGCGGCTTCATTGGTGTTGGTGGCCCTCGCAAGAGGATGCCTGTCATGTCGGCAAAATCCGGCAAGAGGACAACGCCCTTCGAAACCTGAACGAAGGAGATCAGCAGATGACAAAAAGAACTGCTGCCAAGTACAAAATTGACCGCCGGATGGGCGAAAACATCTGGGGTCGTCCAAAATCCCCAGTGAACCGTCGTGACTATGGCCCAGGCCAGCACGGTCAGCGCCGCAAGGGCAAACTGTCTGACTTCGGTACGCAGCTGCGCGCCAAGCAGAAGCTGAAAGGTTACTACGGCGACCTGACCGAGAAACAGTTCCGTCGCATCTACGGCGAAGCTGAGCGTGTAAAAGGCGACACCGGTGAAAACCTGATCGGTCTGCTGGAGCGCCGTCTGGACGCTGTTGTTTACCGCGCCAAGTTTGTTCCAACCGTGTTTGCTGCACGTCAGTTTGTGAACCACGGCCACGTTCTGGTGAACGGCAAGCGCGTTAACATCGCGTCTTACCGCGTCAAAGAAGGCGACGTGATCGAAGTACGTGAGAAGTCCAAGCAGCTCGCAGTTCTGCTGGAAGCCGTTCAGCTGAACGAGCGCGACGTGCCTGACTACATCGACGCCGACCACAACAAAATGACCGCAACCTTCGTGCGCACCCCAGGCCTGTCCGACGTGCCATACCCGGTTGTTATGGAACCAAACCTGGTCGTGGAATTCTACGCGAAGAACTAATCTTCGCCGACCTAGGTTACAGAATACGGAAAGGGCCGCGAGAGTTTCGCGGCCCTTTTTGTTTGTTCAGATTTTGGAAGTTGCTGTAGCGCTGGGCGGGCTTAGCCTTTGGCCAGCGTGTCGCCGAGTTTTTCCAGTAGTTTCAGGCAATCGGACAACTGATCCAGCGCGATGAACTCGTCGGCCTTGTGGGCCTGCTCGATGGAGCCGGGGCCGCAGACCACCACATCCATGCCCATTGACTGAAACAGACCCGCTTCGGTGCCAAAGGGCACAAGGTCCGCGCCGTTGGCGCCGGTGAGTTCCATGAGCAGTTTGCGGGCTTCGTTATCGTCCTCCGGGATGAGGCCAGCGACCTCGCCCACCACCTCAGTGTCGATCTGCGCGTCGGGGTAGACCTTGCGCATTGTCGGCAGCAGCTCGTCTTCGCAATAGGCTTTTAAGGCCTCTTTCACAAAGGTGGCATCGCTGGCTTGCACGGGGCGCATTTCCCAATCCACCTGCGCCTTGGGGGCGATGACGTTGTGTACGCTGCCGCCGTGGATGGCGCCGACGTTCACGGTGGTCCAGGGCGGCTCAAAGCGGCTGGTTTCTGGCGCCATGGTGGTGAGCTTGGCTTTGAGCTCCAGCAGGCGGGAGACGTAGCGTGCAGCGTATTCCACCGCGTTCACGCCCAGATCAGGCGCGGAGCCGTGGCCTTCTAGGCCCTGAAAGCGGGTGCTGTATTCATGGCAGCCTTTGTGGCCTTCGATGATGCGCATGGAGGTCGGCTCGCCAATAATGGCGAGCCGGGGATTGATGTTGCGCTCTTTGAGGGCCTCGACCAGATGGCCTGCACCAATGCAGCCGGTTTCCTCGTCATAGGTGAAGGTAAGATGCACCGGCGTGTCGGTGACACGCTGGGCAAAGTGGGGCGCCATAGCGACGGTGGCGGCGATGAAGCCTTTCATGTCGCAGGTGCCGCGTCCGTAAAGACGCCCGTCGCGCTCTTCCATGACGAAGGGATCGGAGCTCCAGTCCTGATCGGTGACCGGCACCACGTCGCTGTGACCGGAGAGCACAATGCCGCCGTCGACTTCGGGGCCGAGGGTGGCAAAGAGGTTGGCTTTTTTGCCGGTTTCGTCGTGGAAGATCTCCACCTTGGCGCCGCAGTCTTTGAGACGTGCAGCGAGGTAGGAGATCATGTCGAGGTTGCTGTCGACCGAGACCGTCGGGAAGGCGATCAGGTCGGAGAGGATCTGTTTGGTGGTCTCCAGCATGGGTCAGCCTTTGACGATCAGCTTGCGCTCCAGATCACAGAGCGGCTCTGCGGCGCCCTCTTCGCGGATCAGGATGGTTTCGGTGGTCTCCAGCCCCCAGCTGTCCATCCAGAGGGCGGGCATGAAGTGGAAGACCATACCGGGTTGCAGCACGGTTTCGTCCTCGGTGCGTATTGAGGCGGTGCGCTCGCCCCAATCGGGCGGGTAGCTGAGGCCAATGGGGTAGCCCATGCGGCCGGAGCGTTCGATGCCGTGTTTGGCGAGCACATCCATAAAGGCATTGGCAATGTCGCAGGTGCGGTTGCCGGCGCGGGCGGCTTCGAGCCCGGCGGCGATGCCTTCGAGCTGGGCCTCTTCGGCGCGCAGCATGTCCTCGGACGGCGTGCCGAGGAAGACGGTGCGGCTGATCGGAGCGTGGTAGCGGCGGTAGCAGCCGGAGAGTTCAAAGAACGTGGCTTCGCCGGCGCGCATCGGGGTGCCGTCCCAGGTCAGGTGGGCGGCGGTGGCGTCCAGACCGGAGGGCGTGAGCGGCACGATGGCGGGGTAGTCGCCCCAATCGTCGCCAATGCCTTCGATGCCGGCTTTCATAATGTCGGCCACCAAATCGTTTTTGCGCACGCCGGGGGCGGCGCGGTCGATGGCGGTCAACATGACCTTTTCGGTGATTCGGGCGGCCTTGCAGATAAAGTCCACCTCGACATCAGATTTCACCAGGCGCTGCCAGTTCACCAGTGCGGTGGCGTCCACCAGCGTGGCCTCTGGCAGGTCTTCGGTGAGGACGGCATGGGCTTTGGCGGAGTAGTAGTAGTTCTCCATTTCCACGCCAATCCGCGCGGCCGTGAAGCCGCGCGTTTTGAGCTGTTCTGCGAGGTCCTGCATCGGATGCACGACCGGGGATTGCACAAAATGATCGCCGTACCCGAGGATATTGGCGTGATCCATCCAGCAGGTGCGGCGGCCGCCCATCATGTCCATGTAGCGGCCCCACCAGATGGGTTCGCCTTCCATGGTCACAATCACACCTTGGTGGACGTAAAACGACCAGCCATCATATCCGGTCAACCAGGCCTGGTTGGACGGATCGGTCACAAACAGCGCGTCCAGACCCGCATCCGCCATGGCGGCGCGGGTTTTGGCGAGGCGGCGTTCATATTCAGCGGTGCTGAAAGGGGCTTTGGATTGAGACATCTTGTGCTCCTTTTGGGGTCTTACGGCAGGACGGAAGCGACGGCGCGCACGGTGGCGGCGACCACCAAATCGGCTTCTTCGCGGGTCAGGCAGAATGGGGGGGCAAAGCCCAGAATGTCGCCTTGCGGCATGGCGCGGGCAATCACATTGTCCTGCTCCAGCAGTTTGGCGGCGATCTGAGGCCCAATCTTGTCGGCTGCGTCAAAGAAGGTGCGGCTGTCTTTGTCAGCGACAAATTCGACGGCACACATCATGCCTTCGCCACGGACGTCGCCCACGTTGGCGTGTGCGCCGAGGGCTTCAGACATGGTTTTGTTGAAGTAAGCGCCCACGGTGCCAGCATTTTCCACGAGGTTGAGCTCGTCGATCAGCTTGAGGTTGGCCACACCTGCGGCGGCGCCAATCGGGTGGGCGGAGTAGGTCCAGCCGTGGCCGATGGGGCCGTTTTCGTCGGTGCCTTTTTCCAGCACGGACCACATTTTTTCAGACACAATCGAGCCGGACAGTGGCGCGTAGGCGGAGGTCAGGCCTTTGGCGATGGTGATCAGGTCTGGTTTCAGACCGTAGTGGTCAGAACCAAACATCGAGCCAAGGCGGCCAAATCCGGTGACAACTTCATCTGCGACCAGCAGAATGTCGTGCTTGTCCAGAACGGCCTGGATAGCAGGCCAGTAACCTGCAGGGGGCGGCACAATGCCACCGGTGCCGAGAACCGGCTCGCCAATGAAGGCGGCAATGGTGTCAGCGCCTTCGCGGGCAATGGTTTCTTCCAGTGCGGCAACACAGTGGGCGACAAACTGCTCTTCAGATTGGCTCTGGTCTTCGCGGCGGAAGTAGTAAGGCGCCTCGGTGTGCACCACCTGTGCCAGCGGCAAGTCGAATTTCTTGTGGAACAGCTCCAGACCGGTCAGGGAGCCGGTCATCAGGCCGGAGCCGTGGTAGCCACGCCAGCGGGAGATGATCTTCTTTTTCTCGGGGCGACCCAGGATGTTGTTGTAGTACCAGATCAGTTTGATGTTGGTTTCATTGGCGTCCGAGCCGGAAAGGCCGAAATAGACCTTGGACATGTGGTCGGGGGCGCGGTCGAGCACCATTTTGGCCAAAGTGATGGAGGCTTCGGTGCCGTGACCCACGTAGGAGTGGTAGTAGGCCAGCTCTTTGGCTTGGTCCGAAATCGCATCGGCGATGTCGCTGCGGCCGTAGCCGACGTTGACGCAGTAGAGGCCGGCAAAGGCATCCAGCAGGCGGTTGCCGTCGCGGTCTTCGATGTGGCAGCCGGTGCCGCCGGTGATCACGCGATGAGGCACATTGCCCCGCGCAAATTCTGCCAGGTGGGTGGAGGGGTGGAAGAAGCTTTCACGATCCCATTGTTCAAGTTTGTCGTTGTGCAGCATGGCAAAACCCTCGTGCTTGTGGCGGCGCGCCGCCTAAAAGTTACATGAAGGGAGCCAAGTGCACGCGCGAGACCGGCTTGGATCTCTGATGAGCGAAGTGGCTCCGCTCACCCTGACAGCAGCGCGCAATGCCTTTATTGCCGGGGTTCGTGACTCGCTTTGAGCATATTTGATCAAACAAAAGCAATATGGATGTTGCGGGCGGTGGCGAAAAAATGCTGTTGCAGCCCCGTCCGTGGGCAAGGGGATTTGGTGGCAAATGTCCAGCGCTATTGGGTTAAGGAAGTCAGAATTTTATCAGCAATTTTAGCGGTTTGGTTGTCTGAACGTTAAAAAGATGGCAAGGTTTTTGAACCTCGCGCACGGCGGCTTTAGGGGGCGGCTCCGTTCACACGGGTAAGTGCAAGAAGGAGACATCGCTATGGTAGAGGCGGTAGGCATATTAGGAGAGACCACGGGGTGGTCTGGATTGAGCGCAACGCAGAACGCGATGTTGCACGCAGCGCTGGCGAAATACGCCGGGCAGCCGGTGCAGGAGCCCAAAGCGGCCCCAAAATCAGAGAAAGTAGAGCCGGTGAAGGAAACTTCACGTAGCCAGCTGCAAGGTCATGAGCCGCAAGGGCAAAAGACGTTGGACAGCGCTGTGATGAGTGCAATCCGCTCAGCAGTGGCAAGTCATCAGGCGTCCGGCGGTGACAACTTTGTGCAAGTTCTGCGCAGTAAGTTGGATGCGGCGGGCATTGATAGCTCCAAATCTGTGGTGGATTACTACGCATAAGACAGATGCCTTGGGGACCTGCTATGTTGGTCTGACGAGGGCAAAGTCGCAGTGCGCCTAACGCGCGCTGGAGGAGCGCAGCCATGTGGGCTGCGTGGTGCGAGGTGTTGCCTCGTGCCCTGAGAGATATTGAGTAAGAAGAAGCGGAGGCGTGCCGGGCATGCCGCCGACGGTGCGCTTGGGGGAAGGGTGGACATTTTGTCTACGTGACGCCCGTTTGCAACAGCCTGAGGGGATTTGTTGAGGCAATTCCCCGCGTCACCGGCTTCCTGTCTTTCCAAGCCTCGGGTGCCTCGCTAAACAGCAGGCAACGAGGGAGTAACGTGATGTCACGAATAGAGCCGCAGCCCGGTGTCATGGATATTGAGTTGTATGTGGGCGGCAGCGCGTCAGTGGACGGCGTCAAAGACGTTGTGAAACTGTCGTCAAATGAAAACCCGATGGGATGCAGTGAGGCAGTGACCGACATGCATGCCAAGACCGGGTTGAACCTGCATCGCTATCCCAACACTGACCACGCCGAGCTGCGCGCCGCGATTGCCGAGGTTCACGGGTTGGACGCCAACCGCATTATCTGTGGCGTGGGCAGCGATGAGGTGTTGCAGTTCATCACCCAAGCCTATGCCGGTGTGGGTGACGAGATTGTGTATCCCGAGCACGGCTTCTCGATGTATCCGATCCTGGCCAAGATGGTGGGCGCGACGCCGGTTGTGGCAAAAGAGCGCGAGCGGGTTGTAGATGTGGATGCCTTGCTGGCGGCCTGCACTGAAAAAACCAAGATTGTGTTTCTGGCCAACCCGGCCAATCCAACCGGCACAATGATTGGCGGCAATGATCTGGCACGTTTGGCCGATGGTTTGCCTGAGGGCTGTATTCTTGTGCATGATGGTGCCTACACAGAATATGTGCAGGGGTTTGACGGGGGCGCGAGCCTGGTGGAAGCGCGGGACAACGTGGTGATGACGCGGACCTTCTCCAAGATCTATGGTCTTGGCGGGTTGCGTGTGGGCTGGGGCTATGCGCCTCAGGCGATCATCGATGTTTTGAACCGGGTGCGGCAGCCGTTTAACCTGAATGACATCCAGATGAAGCTGGCCATGGCTGCTGTGCGCGATCAGGAATGGGTCGCGAAGTGCCGGGCGGACAACACACGTTTGCGGGCCTGGCTGGCTGAGGCGCTGATGGAGCACGGCGTGCCGTCTGACACCTCTTGCACCAACTTCATTCTGGCGCGGTTTGCCGATCAGGCCGAAGCGGAAGCTTGTGATGACTACCTGAAATCCCAAGGGCTGATTGTGCGGCGTGTGGCGGGCTATGGCCTGCCAAATTGCCTGCGGATCACTGTGGGAGATGAGCCAAGCTGCCGCCGGGTGGCGCATGCGATTGGCCAGTTCAAGGACGGCGCGCGATGAGCACACCGGTTTACAACCGCGTAGCCCTGATCGGGTTGGGGCTGATTGCCTCCTCGATGTTCTGGGCGACGAAACGTGGTGGACTGGCCGGTGAAGTGACCGGGTTTGCTAAGTCTGAGGCCTCGCGGGAAACGGCGCGGCGCATTGGCCTGTGTGATCGGGTCTGTGACAGCGCGGCAGAGGCTGTGGCGGATGCAGACCTTGTGGTGCTCTGTGTGCCGGTGGGCGCGATGGGGCCGGTGGCCAAGGAGATTGCGCCACATCTGAAAGCAGGCGCGACCGTCACCGATGTGGGCTCCGTGAAGCGCGATGTAATTGAGGCGGTTGCCCCGCATTTGCCAGACGGCGTGCATTTTGTACCGGCGCACCCTTTGGCGGGGACAGAGCATTCCGGGCCGGAGAGCGGGTTTGCCGAGCTGTTTGACAACCGTTGGTGTCTGTTGGTGCCGGTGGAAGGAAGTGATGCGGAGGCGGTGGCACAGCTCCGAGCGCTCTGGGAAGGCATGGGCGCCAATGTGGATGAGATGGATGCGGATCACCACGATCTGGTGCTGGCTGTGACCAGCCACACGCCGCACCTGATTGCCTACACGATGGTTGGTGTGGCCGATGATCTGCGTCGCGTGACGGATAGCGAAGTGATCAAATACTCGGCGGCGGGCTTTCGGGATTTCACCCGGATTGCGGCATCTGACCCGACCATGTGGCGAGACGTGTTTCTGACCAACAAAGACGCGACGCTGGAGATTTTGGGGCGCTTCACCGAAGAGCTGTTTGCGTTGCAACGGGCGATCCGCACCGGCGATGGGGACCATCTGCATCAGTATTTTACCCGCACGCGGGAAATTCGCCGTGGCATCATTGAAGCGGGCCAGGATACGGCCGCGCCGAACTTTGGCCGTGAGGCGCCCAAGACGTGAAGCGGGCGGCGGCATATCTGGCGCTGATCGCAACCTTTGGCACCGGAGCGTTGAGTGCGGTGCAAGCCAATGCGCCAGAACGCAGTTTGCGGCCTGTTTTGCGGGTTGTGTATCCGGTGGCTTTGCCAAGCTTTGCGCCGGATCGATCCTTGCGACCTAGGCTGCGGCCCGGTTCCAATGCGGCGACGGTAACCCGCGTGGCGGCTGTTGCTCCCGCTGCGGCGGCGACCGCGGCGGCCATCGAGATGGCCGATCCGGAGCCGGTGCGCGTGACGCGGGCAGAGCGCAAGGCGCGCAAAGCTGCGGGCATTGGCAAAGTGTGTCGCAACAAGCGCCTGATTGGCAAAGAAGTGCCGCCGGTGCCCGGTAAGCTGCGCGGCTGTGGCATTAAAAAGGGCGCGATCAAGCTTTATGAAGTTGACGGTGTGAAGCTGTCGACGCCGGCGGTGATGACCTGTGACACGGCGAAGGCGCTGGAGAAATGGGTTGGTAAGGGGCTCAAGAAATCCGTGCGCAGTTTTGGCGGTGGGGCGAAAGAGATCAAGGTGGCGGCGGGGTATTCCTGTCGCACGCGTAACAATCGTCCCGGTGCGAAAATAAGCGAGCATGGTAAAGGCAAAGCGATTGATATCTCTGCCATCCGGCTCAAAAATGGTGAGAGCATTTCGGTTTTGAAAGACTGGAACAACGGCAAGAAGGGCCGCATCCTGAAAAAGATGCACAAGCAGGCCTGTGGGCCGTTTGGCACGGTGCTTGGCCCCAATGCGGACCGCTATCACAAAGACCACTTCCACTTTGACACCGCGAAACATCGCGGCGGGCCGTACTGCCGGTAAAATCCTCGCTTAGCGCAGGAAAATGCGCGGGGCCGGGCCGATGGGCAGCGGGCCGAGCTTAGTGGCGCCGTTTGCGAATGTGAGTGGAATGTCGAGTTCGTTGGCATTGCCAGACAGTTGGGCGACGAAGCCTAGGGCCTGCTCAATCGTATCAATTACCGACGCCGGAATTTGGCCGGAGTGGCGGGCGACGTTGAGAATATCGCGCCAGTTGACGGCGCGAATGGTGACTTCGCCAGTTGGAAAGCCAGAAGTGTCGATGGTGACCTGACCCGCAGCGTGCAGTTGTAGGTCGCCCCAGATGACTTCCGCCAATGTGAGATCAAGCGCTGTTGGTTGGGGCCGGGACTGTTCAATGGCCGTGCGATCCCATGGGCGGTCAAAGCTGGCAGTCAGATCAGCGCGGAAGCTGGAGAAATTGCGCGGCAGCTCGATGCCGTCGGGCAGGGCAAACCCAGCCGGTGGCGTGAGCGCGTCGGCCTTGAAAGCCAAGCGGTAAGTACTGGCGTCATTTTCGTCGCGGTGCATGGCGAGGTTCACCGCGCTGGCCGCCATTTGCCAATCGGCGCTGGAGGTGATGCCAAGGCTTTCAATGGCGACATTGGTGCGGTTGAGCGTGAGATCGGTGCCGGGATCAAGCACAAGCGAGGCGCGCATGTCGCCGGTGGTCACAGTAAGCTTTTCGCCAGGAATGGCGAGGGTTTGGCGGTCTGGCCAGACCGCAATCACATGGTGGGGGCGGTATGTGAGCGCGTGCATGTTGAAAAATGGCGCCTCCCAGGCGACGCCGGTTTGCGGATCCGCCAGCGTGAGGTTTTCAAAGGTGCTGTCCAATCGGCTGGGGAAGCCTGAGACGGAAAGATCATCATATTCCGCGACCCAGCCTTCGGCGCGACGGTCTTCGAACCAGTCTGGCAATGCAGACGAGAGCGCCATGTAACCAAACAGCCAGAAGCCGGACCAGCCAAGCGCGGCCAGAACGATCAGTCGAAACAGCAATTTCATCATGGCTTGGGCCTTTCTCACAGAGTCGGTTTGGTGTTTAACGGCGCAAAGCCAGCAGGACCAGAGGCAGACTATGTGGGTATTTGGATACGGATCGCTTTTGTGGAACCCCGGATTTGAGGTGGCAGAACAGGCGGTGGCGCGGTTGGACGGCTGGCACCGGAGTTTCTGTATGCGTTCGATCCACCATCGCGGCACGGTCGAGGCGCCGGGGTTGGTTTTGGCCTTGGATGCTGAAGTGGGCGCACACTGTCAGGGGCTGGCGCTGAAAGTCGCCGAGGGGCATGAGGCGCGCACATTGGATTACTTGCGTGAGCGGGAGTTGGTGAGTTCAGCCTATCTGGAAGAAACCTTGCCGCTGACGCTGCGCGACGGGCGTGATGTGGAGGCGGTGACCTATGTGATTGACCCTGACCACGTGCAGTATTGTCACCTGTCACTGGACGAGCAGGCGCGGATTATTTCCACCGCCGTGGGCGGGCGCGGGCCAAACACGGAATACCTGCACAATACGGCCAGCCATCTTTTTGAACTGGGCATAGAAGATGCGGATCTGAAATGGCTGTCCCAAGAAGTGCGCAGATTGACCACAGCGTAAACGCCGCCACGGCAGGCGCGGTGAAATTCCTTGGCAGCGCAGGGACATGGCAGTAGGGTGAGCACAGAAAAACAAAGCGTCAGGACCCATCTGAATGGATCAGCCGGACCGTACCGTCGAGCCGAAATTCTCTAAGCCCACCTTCCAGATTCTGCAGATGCTGGTCGTCTTGGGGCTTGTTACTGCTGTAGGCTATGTGGCCTTGCCGCAGGTCTTGCCTGTGTTCACCGCAAACCCAGAGTTGAATGGCTTTATCTTCTTTGTGTTTGTGCTTGGTGTGGCAGCGACCTTTGGGCAGGTGTTGTCGCTCTTCCGATCTGTGCGTTGGATCGAAGGCTTTGCAGGGTTGCGCGAAGGCCATGACGCCAACTCACCGCCGACTCTTTTGGCGCCGCTGGCGAGCCTGCTGCGTGAGCGCGGGGCGCATGGGCAGATTTCGTCGACATCGGCGAGTTCGATTTTGGATTCTGTGGCCACACGTGTGGACGAAGGCCGCGAGATCACGCGCTACATTGTCAACCTGCTGATTTTCCTTGGCCTTCTGGGCACCTTCTACGGGCTGGCGACCACTGTTCCAGCGGTGGTGGACACAATTAAGAGCCTGGATTTGGGCTCCGGCGAGTCCAGCATCGACGTGGTGAGTCGCCTGATGGACGGCTTGGAAAGCCAGTTGGGCGGCATGGGTGTGGCCTTTGCATCGTCCCTGTTGGGTTTGGCCGGATCGCTGGTGGTGGGCTTGTTGGAGCTGTTTGCGAGCCATGGGCAGAACCGGTTTTACCGCGAGTTGGAAGAATGGCTGAGCTCGATCACACGGGTGGGTTTCTCCACCGGCGAAGGTGAAGGCGGCGACATTTCGGTGCTGGGCGCTGCGTTTGAGCATATGTCCGGACAGTTGGAACAGTTGCGCCAGACCATGGTGGCTGGAGGGACAGCGCAGGGTAGTGGTGACACGGCAGCCTTGTCGGAAGCGATGCATCGGATGGCCGATCGGCTGGACGCGCAAGACACGGCGACGCAGGCACTGTTGCGCATTGCCGAGGGGCAGGAGCGTTTGATTGCGCAGCTGTCCGATGGTGGCGGTCTGGACGGGGGCATGGATGCGGAGAGCCGGATGCGGCTGCGCTCCATCGACGTGCAGATGCTGCGCATTCTGGAAGAGATTTCTGCCGGTCGTCAGGAAAGCATGACCGAGCTGCGCACCGAGTTGAACGGAATTGCCCGTGCATTGCGCCGGATTGGCAAAGCGGCGGAGGGCGAAAGCTCTGGCCCCGTCACCAAGGTGCAGTTGAAACGGCCACCGGCGCCCAAAGGCGGCAAGGAGGGCTAAGCCATGGCCCTGTCCCGACGCACAGGACAACGGTTCCAAGCCAGCATCTGGCCCGGGTTTGTGGACGCCATGACCGGGCTATTGCTGGTTCTGATGTTTGTGCTGACGATCTTTATGATCGTGCAGTTTGTGCTGTCAGAAACCATCACCGAGAAAGACACCGAGCTAAACGCGCTGCAATCCGAGGTCGCGGCCTTAGCGGATGCCCTGGGATTGGAGCGCACGCGCACGCGGGAGTTGGAAACCGAGATTGGCGGGCTGACGGCCACCTTGGGGGATCGCGACACGCAGCTGCGCGAGCAAGACGCGCTAATCTCGGCCTTAACGGCGACACGGGATGCGCAGGCGGCGGCCTTGGATGCGGCGCGAGCGCAGATCACCAGCTTTGAGGCGCAGGTGGCGACTTTGTTGGCGCAGCGGGATGACGCGCGGGCCGATATTGCAGCGCTCGAAGGCGAACGCGACACGCTGATCGATGAGCGCGAGGCGTTGAACTTGGCGTTGGCGCAAGCGCGTAGCGAGATTGATGCGGGCGCGGAGGCGGCTCGTTTGGCGGCGGCAGAAGCTGACGCGATGCAGGCGTTGATTGACAGCTTGCAGACTGAGGTGGCCGACGGGAAGTTGCAGATTGATGCGCTGGCGGCCGAGGCCGATCAGTTGGAGAGCGCGTTGACCGCGGAAGAGCAGCGGCGTTTGTTGGAGGCGGCGGCGGCAGAAGAACTGCGCAAGCGGCTTGAGAACGCAGATGCGGAGCTGACGGCGATGACATTGGCGCTTGAGGCGCAGCGCAAAGAGGCCGAGGACACGCTAACCTTGTTGGCGGCGGCAGAGGCGGCGCGCGATGATCTGGACCTAAAGCTAGCGGCGGCCTTGGTCGAAGGGCAGAACGTGGATGCGGATTTGGCGGATACCGTGCTGAAACTGGCGACGGTGGAGACCGAGCTTGAGACCCGTGAAGGCGAGCTCGCTTCGGTGAAGGCAGAGCTGGCGGCGGCGCTCTTGGGGCTTGAGGAAAACCGGCGCACGGTGAGTGAGTTGCAAAGCCAGTTGGTGGCCGAAGTCGCCGCGCGGGCGACGGCTGAGGCACAGGTTGGTGAGCGGCGGTCTGATTTGCAGGAACTTGAGGCGCAGTTGACGGAGGCTTTGGCGGCCAAGTTGGCGGCCGAAACCGAAGGGGCCGAGGCGGCGGCGAAGGCGGACGGTCTGGCGTTGCAGGTGGCCGATTTGGAAGAACAGCTTGCGGCGGCGGTTGCGGCGCAGGTTGAGGCGGCAGAGGGCGGCTCGTCCTTGCGGGAGCGGCTGGCCACGGCGCTTGCGGCAAAGCTCGCGGCGGAGCAGAAGCTGCGTGACACGCTGAATGTGGAAGAAGAGCTGGCCAAAGCGCTGGCGGCGCAGAAGGCGGCGGAGAACGCGCAGGCAGAGGCGTTGACAGAAGCGGAGCGACGGGACGCGTTGCTGGCTGAGGCGAATAAGGCGCTGTCGGAAGAAGAGGCCAAATCGGCCGAGAGCCTGCGCCAGATTGCGGCGCTGAACCAGCAAATCGCAGCGTTGCGCAATCAGTTGGGGCAGTTGCAGACCATTCTGGACGACTATGCGGAACGTGATGCGGCGTCGCAGGTGCAGTTGGAGGCGCTGGGATCAGATCTGAACGCGGCCCTTGCGCGCGCGGCGGCGGAAGAGCGTAAGCGGCGGCTTTTGGAAGAGGCGGAGCGTATCCGGCTGGAGCAGGAGAAGATCGCGTTGGAGAACCAGACCAAGGATCTGGAGCAGTATCGGTCTGAGTTCTTTGGGCAGCTGCGCAGCCTGCTGGGCGCGCAGGAAGGGGTGCGCATTGTCGGCGACCGCTTTGTGTTCTCCTCCGAAGTGCTGTTCCCGCCCGGCGGGGCGGAGCTGTCGTTTGAAGGCCAGGCGGAGGTTGCCAAGGTGGCGGGCATCTTGCAGAGCGTGATTGACGATATTCCGAGCAACATCGATTGGATTTTGCGGGTGGATGGCCACACGGATGACGTGCCGATTTACGGTGGGGCCTTTGCGGATAACTGGGAGTTGAGCCAAGCGCGGGCGTTGTCCGTGGTGCGCTACATGATCGACGTACTGGGTCTGCCACCGGCGCGGCTTTCGGCCAATGGGTTTGGGCAGTACCAGCCGGTTGATCCCGCCGACACGGCAGAGGCACGGGCGCGCAACCGCCGGATCGAGCTGAAGTTCACTGAGAAATAATCGCTTTATTCGACCGTCAGGGTAATGGCCTGATGGTCGAGCTGTGCGCCGTCGCGGGTGATGGTGACCTCGCCATGGTAGATACCTTTGGGCCAGCCGCCCATGGGCGTGCGCTTGCCGCCGGCGCGGAAATACTGCGCCTGGGATTTTTCCATAACCGTGATGTGCTCAAACACTTTGCCTTGCGGGCCGGTGATCGTGAGCCGCATCTCATCTTTGGGCAGGCTGCCAAAGGCGTAGCCAAACAAGACCAAGGCCTTGGCTTGTGCTGGCATGCGGTTCCGCCCTGCCATACCGGATTTCACGGAGGCAAACTTGGGAACGCCGACCTCAAAGCCCACGCGGATCAACCCGCCGCCAACATAGGAGATGTCATCTTCCCAAAGTGTTTCGTAGTTTTCGCCGCAAACGCCCAAGCGGTCCGGCGCAAAAGGGTCAACAACGCGGTTGCCGTCGCGGATGGAGATGTGCAGGTGCGGGAATTGCGTGCGGCCAGAGAGCCCGATTTGGCCAAGCACCTGTCCACGGGCGATTGTGTCGCCTTGGGAGACTATCACGGAGCCCTGTTTCATATGGCAGTACTGGCTGACCCAGCCGTTGCCATGGTCAATAGAGACGCCATTGCCACAGTCTTTGCCGTTGAGTTTGGGGATGTCTTCGGTGGCGATGACCTTATCGACCATGCCGTCCCGCGTGCCCAGCACCACGCCATCCGCGGCTGCGAGCACATTGACACCGTCGTCCATGGCGTCAGTAGAGGGCAGGGCAAAGTCGGTGCCTTTGTGGCCATCATATGCCAGCGGGCCGCAGGTGTGGTCGAAATAGCCGTCGCCTTCGTTGTGGTCGACGTAGTTCTGAATAAAGCAGGTTTCGCCGAGTTCGCAGTCCACGGGCATCGAAAACGTTGGCGCGCCCGCAGCCGGGAAAGCTGCGAGCGCGCCGATCAGTGCAAGACTGTTTTTGAGCATCAGTCCGCCGTCAGAAGCGGTGGCTTGTCGCCGGTGATGCGTGGGTTGTCAGGGCCAGCCAGATCCAGCTCCAGATTGCCGTTTTTGACCTTCACCTTGACCACGCCACCTTTGGCAAGCTTGCCAAACAGCAGCTCTTCGGCCAGCGGCTTTTTGATGTGCTCCTGGATCACGCGGCCTAGCGGGCGGGCGCCCATCTTGTCGTCATAGCCTTTGTCGGCGAGCCACTGTGCGGCCTTTGGGGTCAGCTCGATGGTCACATTGCGATCCATCAGCTGTGCTTCAAGTTGCAGCACAAACTTCTCGACCACGCGCAGGATGACCTCTTTGGGCAGAGGCGCAAAGGAGATCACCGCGTCCAGACGGTTGCGGAATTCCGGCGTGAACGTGCGCTCGATCGCGGCGGTGTCTTCACCTTCGCGGCGGTCACGGCCAAAGCCAATCGCTGCTTTCGCTTGCTCAGACGCACCGGCGTTGGAGGTCATGATCAGAACCACGTTACGGAAGCTCACGGTACGGCCGTTGTGATCGGTCAGCTCACCGTTGTCCATCACTTGCAACAAGATGTTGTAGACGTCGGGGTGGGCTTTTTCCATCTCGTCAAGCAGCAGCACACAGTGCGGATGCTGGTCCACGCCGTCGGTGAGCAGGCCGCCTTGGTCAAAGCCGACGTAGCCGGGAGGTGCGCCAATCAGGCGGGAGACCGCGTGCTTCTCCATGTACTCAGACATGTCAAAGCGCAGCAGCTCCACACCCAGCGTGTCCGCCAGCTGTTTGGCGACTTCGGTTTTACCCACACCAGTTGGACCGGCGAAGAGGTAGTTGCCGATGGGTTTCTCAGGCTCGCGCAAACCGGCACGGGCCAGTTTGATGGCGGAGCTGAGCGACTCGATGGCGTCGTCCTGACCAAACACCACGCGCTTGAGGGATTTTTCCAGATCCTTGAGCACTTCGGCGTCGTCCTTGGAGACGCTTTTTGGTGGGATGCGCGCGATTTTGGCCACAACAGCCTCAATCTCTTTCACGCCAATGGTCTTGCGACGCTTGGAGGCGGCCACGAGATGCTGCGCGGCGCCGGCTTCGTCGATCACGTCGATGGCCTTGTCCGGCAGCTTGCGGTCGTTGATGTAGCGTGCGGAAAGCTCCACAGCGGTTTTGATCGCATCGGCAGTGTATTTCACGCTGTGATGCTCTTCAAAATACTCTTTCAGACCTTTGAGGATCTTGATGCTGTCCGGCACGGTCGGCTCGTTCACGTCGATTTTCTGGAAACGACGGGAGAGAGCGCGGTCTTTCTCAAAGTGCTGACGGAATTCTTTGTAAGTGGTGGAGCCCATGGTGCGCAGCTTGCCGCCCTGCAAGGCAGGTTTCAGCAAGTTGGACGCGTCCATTGCGCCGCCAGAGGTGGCGCCAGCGCCAATCACGGTGTGAATTTCGTCGATGAATAGTACGGCGTCCGGGTGATCTTCCAGCTCGGTCACGACTGCCTTGAGACGCTCCTCAAAGTCGCCGCGATAGCGGGTGCCCGCGAGCAGCGCGCCCATATCGAGGGAATAAATCGTGGTTTGGCTCAGAACCTCAGGGATTTCGCCCTGAACAATCTTGCGGGCCAGACCTTCGGCGATGGCGGTTTTGCCCACGCCCGGATCACCCACCAAAAGCGGGTTGTTCTTGCGGCGGCGGCAGAGGACTTGGATACAGCGCTCGACCTCGTGGTCGCGACCGATCAGTGGGTCCACGTCGCCTTTGTTGGCTTTCACGTTCAGATCGACGCAGTACTTGGCTAGTGCGCTTTCTTTGCCATCGCCACCGTCGGCGGTGCCTTCGATGCGCTGTTCTTGCTCATCGTCCGCGCCGCTCACAGGGCGGGTTTCGCCAAAGGCCGGGTCTTTCGCCACGCCATGCGCGATGAAGTTCACCGCGTCATACCGGGTCATGTCCTGCTCTTGCAGGAAGTAGGCGGCGTTGGATTCCCGTTCTGCAAAGATCGCAACCAGCACGTTGGCACCGGTCACTTCGGTGCGGCCAGAGCTTTGAACGTGGATCGCGGCGCGTTGAATCACGCGCTGGAACGCAGCCGTTGGCACGGCCTCGGAGCCTTCGATGTCGGTGACCAGATTGGACAGGTCATCGTCAATGAAGTCCTCGAGATCCTTGCGCAATTCGTCGATGTTCACGCCACAAGCCTGCATCACGCGCAGGGCATCGGGCTCATCCAGCAGCGACAGGAGCAAGTGCTCCAGCGTGGCAAACTCATGCTTGCGCTGGTTGGCCTGCGCGAGCGCGGCGTGAATGGCTTGTTCTAGTGAGTTCGAAAATGACGGCACGGTGTGACTGCTCCCTCCGGGTTTCGATGAAGGCGGGTGGGCCTGCCTTCACATTAGGGTCTTATGGTTAAAGTTTGGTCGATTGACGGCGGTCTTCAAGGACTTTCTGCAAAATTTGATACAGATTTCGCTCTATTCAGCCTCTGGTTGGGTCACTCTCTCGTGAGCCGCCGTCCCGATGGGCAAGTGTGTAAAGGGGTTACGCCTACCTGAAGGTGTCGGATCAAAAGTTGTCTTTGCGTTTGCGGACTTCGGTAAAGACGTCCACGGGCGCAGCGCCTTCCATGCCGAGGGCCTTTTGCAGGGCGGGATCTGCACTGCGCAGGAAAGGGTTGGTTTGTTTTTCCAAACCCAGGTTGGACGGCACGGTGGCGATGCCTTTGGCGCGCATGTCGGTGGTATCGGAAATGCGTTGCGCCACGGCTGCGTTGTCTTCCCCGAGGGATGCGGCAAAGGCGCCGTTGGACGCGGTGTATTCGTGGCCGGAGCAAACGGTGGTGGCGTCAGGCAGGGCGGCAAGTTTGCTGAGACTGGCAAACATTTGCGCCGGGCTGCCTTCAAACAGGCGACCACAGCCCATGGCCATCAGGCTGTCACCGGTAAAGACGGCGGCGGTGTCGGGGAAGTGGAAGGCAATGTGGCCCACGGTATGGCCGGACACGTCAAGGATGGAGACGGTTTCGTCGGCAAAGTCGAAGGTTTCACCCTCACTGACAGCCAAATCGAGGGCGGGCAGGCGGTGTGCATCTGCTTTGGCGCCAATCACTTTGGCCGGGTGCGCATCAAGGATGTCGGGCAGGCCGTCGACATGATCCCAATGGTGGTGGGTCAACAAGACGTGGCTGAGCGTCCAGCCACGCGCCTTGAGTTCGTCCAGAATGGGCCCGGGCTCAGGCGCGTCGACAAGGGCGGTGGCGCCGGAGGCGGCATCATGGATGAGAAACGCGTAGTTGTCGGACAGGCATGGAATGGTGACAATCTGATGGGGCATGGAAATCCGCCTCTGCATTGTTATGTTAGCTCTAGATTTGCTGATCGGGGAGCCGGGTGCAATGCATCTTGATGTGCAGGATCTTCGAAATTTCTACTACCGTAGCACCTTGGGGCGCGCGGCTCAGAAAGCTGTGCGCGATGAGATCCTGGAGCTTTGGCCTGTTGCTGAAGCTAAAGGGCAAACCGTGGCCGGGTTTGGCTTTGCCGTACCGCTGTTGCGGCCATATTTGCCGGAAGCACGGCGGGTGATTGGTCTGATGCCGGGGCCGCAGGGTGTGATGCCTTGGCCCGCAGGGATGGCGAATGTGTCAGTGCTCTGTGAGGAAACGCTTTGGCCGCTGGACACCGGGCGTGTGGATCGGCTTGTGCTGATGCACGGGCTGGAAACCAGCGAGCGACCAAGTGATGTGTTGACTGAGGCGCATCGGGTGCTTGGGCCCGGGGGGCGTGCGCTGTTTGTGGTACCGCATCGTACTGGCATGTGGTCCAGCAGTGACAAAACGCCTTTTGGCTTCGGACGTCCGTATTCTGCGGGGCAGTTGGAAACGCAGCTGCGCCAGCACGGATTTATGCCGGAGCGTCATCGCGCAACCCTTTATCAACCGCCGAGCCACAAGAGGTTCTGGCGTAAGACCGGTGCACTTTGGGAAAGCATCGGCAAAACCGTGTCGCCGGTGATGGCGGGCGGGGTGCTGATTGTGGAAGCGAGCAAGCGTGTGCACGCGCCAACGGGACCGGGCGTGTCGGCGCGCGTGAAGAAACCACTGAGCGTGTTGAATCCCAAACCGGAGGTGGCTCCGGCTTAAGGCAAGACTTATGCGGCGCGAAGGATTTCCAGTCGCGGATCTTCCTCGGCGATGCCAACACCGGTGTCAAAATCCTCTTCCATGATCTTGAGCACACAGACGTTGCCGACAAAGATCTCGGAATAGGCCACCTCAAAGCCGTTGCTGTAGGTGTGGTTCACCACATCCACGTCACCTTCCATATCCGCTGGGATGTTGATGGTCAGGTGGTTGCCGGTAAGCTGTTTGAGCACTGCAGGACCTTGCTCCATGGCGTTTTCATGCAGGTTCAGCACCAATGTGTCGTTGCCCTCACCGCCTTCAACATAGTGGCCCATGCCAAAGGTGATGGTGTCGTCACCCTCGCCGCCAATCAGCGCGGTGTCATTGTTTTGCACGAGATCCACGGTCAGCACGTCATCGCCTTCACCGCCAAACAGCTGCGTGACGCCGTCATTGGCTTCAGTGACCTCGATGCTGTCGTTGCCTTCCCCGCCGTAGATCAGGTGGGAGCCATCGGTGATTTCAACGCTGTCATCGCCGTCTTTCAGAACTGTGGCGGAATTTTCGCTGAGCGTTAGGTCGTCAGCGTCATCGGTGCCTTCTGTAGGTGTCAGGCCAAAGACGCGGTGGGCGTCAGCGTCGCCGGTGTCCGTTTCATTGTGCTGGCTGTCCGGATCAAACATGCTGGTGAGTTGCACATCGCTGGTTTCAAATTCCGTCAACCCTTCCAGACGGACGGTGCGGGTTTCGACGTTGTCTTCGTTGAGCGGGTTGGTCCAGCTGAAGTGTACATCGACATAGCCGCCGTCCGGATCCTCGGTGGTGGTGACTTCTGGTGTTGGCAATTCGTCCACGTCGTCAAAGCTTGACTTGGCGCCGATGTCGAGCAGCAGCATGTCTTCGTCCGGGTCAAAATCCGTGATGGTGGCGATGATCTGGTTGTCCTCTTCATCTCCGTCGCGGATGGCTGTCGCGCCGTCGATGTCAAAGGCGTAGACGTCTGCGCCTTCGCCGCCGGTCAGGATGTGGGACACGGTTTCTTCTGGCAGGCCAGACAAGGGTTTCATGATGAAGGTGTCGTCGCCGTCACCTCCGTCTGCGGTTGCCGCGCCGTCGTCGGCTGAGTTGTTGTGCTTCAGGAAGAAGGTGTCATCCCCGTCACCGCCAAAGCCAGAGGCCGCGTCGGAGATATACATGTAGTCTTCGCCGTCGCCGCCAAAGCCCTCGGCCTCACCGCCCAGGGTGAAGACGTCGTTGCCTTCGCCGCCGAGGATCATGCCGTCGCCAAATGATTTCAGGGTGTCGTCGCCTGCGCCAGCGTCGATGTTTTCTTCGCCGTGGGCGTAAAGCGTGTCGCCGTTCTCAGTCCCAAAGAGGTTCGGGCCGTCCAGTTGCGCCTCGTCATCGGAGAGCTCAGGGTCTTCCAGCGCTTCCGCTTCGCCGGTTTCCGGGGGGCCCAGCATCTCCACAAGATTGGCGGCCTGCTGTGCTTCGGATTGCATCTCGTCGGTTTCGGAATCGGTGTTGTCCCGGACCGGATCTTCCCCCACCTCTTCTTCGCCTACGTCGACAAAAGCGGTGGCTGCGCCGAGGCCCAGCAACGACAGTAGAATTAATGGTCCCATGATGTCCCCACACTTAGAATCAGGTCCTAGACCCCCACCGCTTCATAAGGGCCGATGAGCATTGAGAATGTGTTGACGAGGGGCGGTTTGAACCGGGGAAAGCGGGGGGTGGTGGGCTTGAAGTAGGAAAAATTGTCTCTACGTCAGGTTTTTGTCAGGTTCATTTTGCAGCCGGGATTCGAGAAAAACGGATGTTTGGGAAACACTTTTTGACCCAGAGTTAACAGGCAAAGGGTCGCACTTTGCTCAAAGCCTTGAAAAACAGGGCTTTCGTGTAATTGGCGATTACATCAAACATTGTTGCTAGCTGAGCAAGCCTCTGCTACACCCGCGACGGATTTTAACGCCTCGTTAGTCCCGAGGTAATGAAACGTCCTTGCGCGATGCATACAATTGTATGCCGAACGTGAGGCCAGCAAGCGGAAGGGTGGACGTGTCCGAACCAGCTTCGATCTCCTCCGGCATTGCAGAACGCTATGCCGCCGCGGTCTTTGAGATCGCACAAGAGAACAATGCGCTGAGCGAATTGGAAACCAGCATCGACGGTCTGGGCGCGGCACTTGCCGACAGCGCCGAGCTTGTTGATCTGATCAATTCGCCGCTGATCAGCCGCGAAGAGCAAGGTGCTGCGATCTCCGCAGTGGCAAAGAAAATGGGTGTGCAGGACGTTCTCGTGAACGTGCTGGGCCTGATGGCTGAAAAACGCCGCCTGTTTGTTCTGCCACAGCTGATCGAGCAACTGCAGGCAATGATTGCCGAGAACAAAGGCGAAGTGACCGCGGATGTCACCACCGCCAAAGCTTTGACCAAAACCCAGAGCGAAAAGCTGGCAAAAACGCTGGCAGCACGCGTGGGCAAAGATGTCAAAATCAACGCGACCGTCGACGAGAGCCTCGTGGGCGGTCTTGTAGTTAAAGTGGGCTCGAAGATGATCGACACGTCGATCCGCTCCAAGCTTGCTTCCCTCCAGAATGCAATGAAAGAGGTCGGATAATGGGTATCCAAGCAGCCGAAATCTCTGCGATCCTTAAGGAGCAGATTAAAAACTTTGGCCAAGAGGCCGAAGTGGCCGAAGTCGGCCGTGTGCTTTCCGTCGGTGACGGTATTGCGCGCGTCTACGGTCTGGACAACGTTCAAGCCGGTGAGATGGTTGAATTCCCTGGTGGTATTCAAGGCATGGCGCTGAACCTTGAGAACGACAACGTTGGTGTCGTTATCTTCGGTTCTGACCGTGACATCAAAGAAGGCGACACTGTTAAGCGCACCAACTCCATCGTGGACGTGCCAATCGGTGAAGGCCTGCTGGGCCGCGTTGTTGATGGTCTGGGCAACCCGCTGGACGGCAAGGGTCCAATCAAAGCGGAAAAGCGCGGCGTTGCAGACGTCAAAGCGCCTGGCATTATCCCACGTAAATCCGTTCACGAGCCAATGGCGACCGGCCTGAAGTCCGTTGACGCGATGATCCCAATCGGCCGTGGCCAGCGTGAGCTGATCATTGGTGACCGTCAGACTGGTAAGTCTGCTGTGGCTCTCGACGCGATCCTGAACCAGAAGTCTTACAACGAAGCCGCCGGCGACGACGAAAGCAAGAAACTGTACTGTGTATACGTTGCAGTTGGTCAGAAGCGCTCCACCGTTGCGCAGCTGGTGAAGAAGTTGGAAGAGTCTGGCGCAATGGAATACTCCATTGTTGTTGCAGCGACCGCTTCCGAACCTGCGCCTCTGCAGTTCCTGGCGCCTTACGCCGCGACCGCGATGGCAGAATACTTCCGTGACAACGGCAAGCACGCGCTGATCATCTATGATGACCTGTCCAAGCAAGCTGTTGCTTACCGTCAGATGTCCCTGCTGCTGCGCCGCCCACCAGGCCGTGAAGCGTACCCAGGTGACGTTTTCTACCTGCACTCCCGTCTGCTTGAGCGTTCCGCGAAGCTGAACGAGGATTTCGGTGCTGGCTCGCTGACCGCGCTGCCAATCATTGAAACTCAGGGTGGCGACGTTTCCGCGTTTATTCCAACCAACGTGATCTCCATCACCGACGGTCAGATCTTCCTGGAAACCGAACTGTTCTACCAAGGTATCCGTCCTGCTGTGAACACCGGTCTGTCGGTATCCCGTGTGGGTTCCTCGGCGCAAACCAAAGCGATGTCTTCGGTTGCGGGTCCGGTTAAGCTGTCTCTGGCTCAGTACCGCGAAATGGCTGCGTTTGCGCAGTTTGGTTCCGACCTTGACGCCGCAACCCAGCAGCTGCTGAACCGTGGTGCACGTCTGACCGAGCTGATGAAACAGCCGCAGTACTCCCCGCTGACCAACGCGGAAATCGTCTGCGTGATCTTCGCAGGTGTGAACGGCTACCTCGACAAAATCGAGCTGAGCGACGTTGCACGCTTCGAAGAAGGTCTGTTGAACTTCCTGCGCAGCCAGAAGGCCGACCTGTTGGCATGGATCACCGACGAAGATCCTAAGATCAAAGGTGACGCCGCAGACAAAGTGAAAGCCGCGCTGGACGAATTCGCAGCTGACTTTTCATAAGGGGTTCGGACAATGCCTAGTCTGAAGGACCTAAAAAACCGGATCGAGAGTGTGAAAAACACTCGTAAGATCACAAAAGCCATGCAGATGGTTGCCGCGGCGAAACTTCGCCGCGCGCAGGAAGCTGCTGAGCAGTCGCGCCCATATACAGAACGGTTTAACGCCGTTCTGTCCGGGCTCGCGGCCTCGGTTGGCGGCTCCGAATCTGCACCGAAGCTGCTTGCAGGCACCGGAAGCGATCAGACCCACCTGTTGGTGGTGATGACCGCGGAACGTGGTCTGTGTGGCGGTTTCAACGCAAACATCGCTAAGTTGGCACGTGCGAAGGCTGAGGAACTGAAAGCCGCGGGCAAAACCGTCAAGGTTCTGACCGTTGGCAAGAAGGGCCGTGACGCCATCAAACGTGATTTGGGTGATGACTTTGTAGGCCACGTTGACCTGACTGAGGTTAAGCGCGTGGGTTACGATGACGCTCAGGGCATTGCCCGCGACATTCTCGTACGCTTTGACGCGGGTGAGTTTGACGTGGCCACGATCTTCTACGCGAAGTTCGTGAACGTTGTGAGCCAGATCCCAACCGAACAGCAAATCATCCCGGCCTCTTTCGAAGAGCAAGCGGATGGCGCAAGCACTCTGTATGACTACGAGCCCAGCGAAGAGGCCATTCTGGCTGACCTGCTGCCGCGCGGTGTCGCGACACAGATCTTTGCAGCGCTGCTGGAAAACGGTGCCTCTGAGCAGGGCGCGCGGATGTCCGCAATGGACAACGCTACCCGCAACGCAGGCGACATGATCGACAAGCTGACCATCGAGTTTAACCGCTCGCGTCAGGCTGTGATCACCAACGAGCTTATTGAAATCATCTCGGGCGCTGAAGCGCTCTAAGAACCGGAGACGAAACATGGCAAACGCAAAAGGTAAGGTGACTCAGGTCATCGGCGCTGTTGTCGACGTGCAGTTCGACGACTCTCTGCCGGAGATCCTGAACGCACTGAACACCGAAAACAATGGTAAGAAACTGGTTCTGGAAGTTGCCCAGCACCTTGGTGAAAACACCGTTCGTACCATCGCAATGGACGCGACCGAAGGTCTGGTTCGTGGCGCCGCAGTGGAAGACACTGGCGCTCCGATCTCGATCCCGGTTGGTAACGCGACCCTCGGTCGTATTTTGAACGTGGTTGGTGAGCCAATCGACGAAAAAGGCCCAGTGGAAACGGACGAAACCCGTGCCATCCACCAGCCAGCGCCTGAGTTCGCTGAGCAGGCGACTGAGTCTGAAATCCTGGTGACCGGTATTAAGGTTATCGACCTTCTCGCGCCTTACTCCAAAGGTGGTAAGATTGGTCTGTTCGGCGGCGCCGGCGTGGGTAAAACCGTTCTGATCATGGAACTGATCAACAACATCGCAAAAGTGCACTCCGGTTACTCGGTGTTCGCGGGTGTTGGCGAGCGGACCCGTGAAGGTAACGACCTGTACTGGGAAATGATCGAATCCAACGTTATTAAGCCAGACAACCTCGAAGAGTCCCAAGTGGCTCTGGTTTACGGCCAGATGAACGAGCCTCCCGGTGCGCGTGCCCGTGTTGCTCTGACCGGTCTGACCCTGGCGGAACAGTTCCGTGACCAATCCGGTACCGACGTTCTGTTCTTCGTGGACAACATCTTCCGCTTTACCCAAGCGGGTTCCGAGGTGTCCGCGCTTCTGGGTCGTATCCCATCCGCGGTGGGCTACCAGCCAACCCTGGCAACCGACATGGGCGCGATGCAGGAACGCATTACATCCACAAAGTCCGGTTCGATCACCTCGATCCAGGCTGTGTATGTTCCAGCGGACGACCTTACCGACCCTGCACCAGCAACCACCTTTGCGCACTTGGATGCGACCACGGTTCTGAACCGTGCGATCTCCGAGCTGGGCATCTACCCAGCGGTTGACCCACTGGACTCCTCTTCCCGTCTGATGGACCCATCGGTTGTGGGCGAAGAGCACTATCAGGTGGCCTTTGACGTTCAGGGTATCCTCCAGCGCTACAAGTCGCTGCAGGACATCATCGCCATCCTCGGCATGGACGAACTGTCGGAAGAAGATAAGCTGACCGTTGCGCGGGCGCGTAAGATCCAGCGTTTCCTCTCTCAGCCGTTTGACGTTGCGAAGGTCTTCACCGGTTCTGACGGTGTTCAGGTGCCTCTGGAAGACACCATCGCGTCGTTCAAAGCCGTTGTGGCTGGCGAATACGACCACCTGCCTGAAGCAGCCTTCTACATGGTTGGCGGCATCGAGGAAGTGATCGCAAAAGCCGAAAAGATGGCTGCTGAAGCGGCTTAAGCGTTGTCGATTTGAAATGACTCGCCTGGCGCAAACTGAAATCACAGATTTCAACGCGCCAGGCGAGACAGTCACTTTCAATAAATCGAAACGCTAGTAGGAGGCCCGAAATGGCAAACGTGATGCAATTTGATCTGGTTAGCCCTGAACGTAGCTTGGCTTCGTTTGAGGCAACCGCCGTGAAGATCCCTGGTGCGGAAGGTGACTTGACCGCCATGCCAGGCCACTCTCCGCTGCTGACCTCGCTGCGCCCTGGCGTGGTGCGTGTTCAGACCGCAGACGGTGAGAAGGATTTTGTTGTGACCCGCGGTTTCGCGGACATCACAGCAGACTCGATCTCGGTGATCGCAGAGCATGCGCACAAAGGCGAAGACGTGACCAAAGCAGATCTTGAGGACGTCATTGCTGACGCCCGCAAAGCTGCAGCGGAAGCGCCTGAAGAGCACAAGGACGGCGCAGAGAAATTTGTCGCAGACCTTGAGCAGCTGATGCACGACATGGTCTGATCCCACACGGATCACACAGATTAAGAGGCCCCGCCGACACAGGCGGGGCCTTTTGCTTTGATCAGGCCGAAAAGGCCTTGAAAGCGACGTATTTGGATTACAGATTGGCCGACGATGAAACGGATACGAAATAATTACGTCGGAGTGGATCAAGGGGATGAAGCCCTGTTTTCTGACTTTGAGACCGATGGCGAGATGTGGACCGGTAACGGGACTCGGGAACGTCGCAAGCTCATTAAGTTTTCTGCCAAATACCGCGTCCCCCCGACCGTCCAGGTGAGCCTGTCGCTGTGGGATATGGACCCGCAGGCAAATATCCGGGCTGAAGTGGTGGCCGAAGAAGTGACCAACCTCGGATTCCATTTGGTGTTTCGCACCTGGGGCGACAGCCGCGTGGCACGCGTGCGCATGTCCTGGTTGGCGATTGGCGAACTGGCCTTTGCTGATGACTGGGTGATCGAGGACTGATCTCGGCCCAACCTTCTGGAAAAGAGAACGCCCTGCCGGAGGAAAGCAGGGCGTTTTGTGTTTGATCTGGCGTGAGTGGTGGGAGGATCAGCGCAAACGCAATCCGGTGTCAGGATCAAACAGATAGAGACGTTTGGTCGGAATTGAGAGGCCCACGGTTTCGCCTTCGGAGCTGCGGGAGTCGCCGCGTTCTTCGACGATCAGGCGCGTGCCATCTTGCGCAGCGAGGTAGCAGTAGGACACGCCGCCAAGCGCTTCGGTTAGGTCGATGGTCAACGCGTCAGACTTGTGGTCCAGTTCGATATGTTCCGGGCGTGCGCCAACGGTGACTTTCGAGAGGCCTGCCGGCAGGGCGATCGGGCTGTCCTGTGGCGTGGAGAAGGCTGGGTGCACCAGCTTTCCGTCTAGCACGTCACATACCAGGAAATTCATGGACGGGGAGCCGATGAAACCGGCGACAAAGCGGTTGTCAGGGTCGCGGTAGAGGTCAAGCGGGGCGCCCACTTGTTCAACACGACCGTCCCGCAGCACCACAATTTTATCGGCCATGGTCATGGCTTCGACTTGATCGTGGGTCACATAGATCATGGTGGCACCAATTTCCTGGTGCAGGCGGGCGATTTCGACACGCATGTCGACACGCAATTCGGCGTCGAGGTTGGAAAGCGGTTCATCGAATAAGAAGACCTCGGGGCCACGGACAATGGCACGGCCAATAGCAACACGTTGACGTTGGCCCCCGGAGAGCGCTTTGGGTTTGCGCTTGAGGTACTGGTCAAGCTTCAGAATCGAAGAGGCTTTTTGCACCTTCTCTTCGATTTCCGCTTTGGGGTGGCCGTTCATCCGCAGGCCGAAGCCCATGTTTTCGGCAACCGTCATGTGCGGGTAGAGCGCGTAGGTCTGAAACACCATGGCCACGCCGCGTTTGGCGGGGTCCATGTGCGTCACGTCGCGCTGGCCAATATTGATCTGGCCGTCGGTGGTCTCTTCAAGGCCAGCAATCATGCGCAGCAGGGTGGACTTTCCGCAGCCCGATGGGCCGACAAACACGCAGAATTCGCCGTCTTCGATTTCCAGATCAATGCCATGAATGACCTGCGTTTCGCCGTATTTCTTGATGGCACCTTGAAGGGTTACACCCGTCATGTCGTCTCTACCTTTTGTTGTCGCGTTTCCGGGAAGCGCCAGGCTTCCGCTTCTTCGCCAATGCGTTTTGCGGTTTCCAAAACACGGGGGGCGAGGGTTTCGAGTTGGTCCAGGGATGTGCGGCTGGTTGGGCCCGTCACAGACAGCGCGCCGAGCATGCGGCCACCGTTGGATAGAATTGGCACAGCAATACAGACAATGCCGGGTTCATGTTCTTCGCGGTCAAAGGCGTAGCCGCGTGCGCGGATGGCGGCGAGTTCTTCCCTTAGGCTCTCCGGCGAATCCAAAGTGCTGGGTGTGAAGCGGTGAAAACTTTGCTGGGCGATAGCGCGGTCCAGGACATCGCCTTCGACATAGGCCAGCATGGCTTTGCCCACGCCGGTGCAATAGGCAGGGCCAACTTTGCCCGCTTGAGAGTACATCTCCACCGGCTTGGCTGCGTTGCGTTTGTCCACATAGAGGACCTGAGAGGCATCCAGTTGGGCAAGGTGCACGGTTTCGCCGGTTTCGGCCGACAATTGATCCAAATAGGGGCGCGCAATAGGCGCTAAAGAACTGGTGGTCCAGGCGGCGTGGGCCAGCCGCACCAGCCGCATGCCCATGGCGTATGTCTGGCGGTCTGGCTCATAGGACAGCATGCCTTGATTGGTTAGGGTTTGCAGGAATCGATAGAGCGTCGCCTTGGGATAAGGACTTTTTTCCTGCAATTCGCCAAAGCGTACCGGCCGCTCAAAAGCAGCAACTTGTTCAAGCACATCAAGGGCTTTGCCGACCGTTCCGTCACCAGACATGTGGTTTTTGTCTCCTCCATAGATTCCTGCAGTCGTTAGGAATCTGTTGACAACCTAGCCGACTCTGTGTGTAGATTTCAATATGTAAAACATGGTTTCAAATAATGGAACCGCAAATTGCATAATTTTGGAGACAGGGAGGAACAAATGCTTTCCAAAATGAAAACTACTGCCACCGCCGCTGCGGTTGCTTCTGCGTTTGCTGTACCGGCGTCTGCGGAACTTTCAGGCGACCTGACAATTTTCCTGGACACATCGAACCCGGCGCCGCGCGCGACGATGGAAGCGATGATTGACCGCTTTAAAGCGCAGCATCCGGGCCTGAACGTTGAAACCACGGTGATCGACCGTGAAGCTTACAAAACCCAGATCCGCAACTTCCTGACCGCAAACGCGCCAGACGTTGCCACTTGGTACGCCGCCAATCGGATGCGCCCTTATGTAGAGGCCGGTCTGTTTGAGGACGTGTCTGACCTCTACGCGGAACCAGAGATTGCCGAAGGTTTGGCCTCCACCAAAGGTGCGCTGACCATCGACGATAAGCAGTGGGGCGTGGCCTATACTTACTACCAGTGGGGCGTGTACTACCGCAAAGACATCTTCGCAGAACTGGGTCTGTCTGAGCCAACCAACTGGGAAGAAGAAAAAGCCAACTGCGGCAAGATCGTTGCCTCCGGCCGGGCTTGCTACACCATCGGTACCAAGTACCTGTGGACTGCTGGCGGTTGGTTTGACTACCTGAACATGCGCACCAACGGCTTTGATTTCCACATGGATCTGGCCGCAGGCAACGTGTCCTGGGAAGACGACCGTGTGAAGCAGACTTTCATGAACTGGAAAGAGCTGATCGACATGGGCGGCTTTATTGCTGACCACCAGACCTACAGCTGGCAGGAAGCGCTGCCGTTCATGGTGAACGGTGAAGCGGCCTCTTACCTGATGGGTAACTTTGCCGTGGCACCGCTGCGCGAAGCGGGTCTGACCGATGATCAACTGGACTTCTATCAGTTCCCAGTCATCAACCCAGATGTTGAACTGTCTGAAGACGCGCCGACCGACACCTTCCACATCCCTGCAAACGCGAAGAACAAAGAAGCCGCACGCGAGTTCCTGCGCTTCGCCACTTCGCCTGAAGAGCAGACCATCATCAACAACGGTAAAAACCTGGGTCAGCTGCCTGTAAACGCTGCCTCTTCCGTGGATGATGATAAGTTCTTGCAGCAGGGCTTCCAGATGCTGTCCTCCAACTCCACCGGCGGTGTGGCTCAGTTCTGGGACCGCGATGCGCCGGCAGAAATGGCGAAAGTGTCCATGGAAGGCTTCCAGGAGTTCATGGTCAAGCCAGACCAGTTGGACAAGATCCTGGCGAAGCTGGAGCGTGCGCGCGGCCGTATCTACAAGTGATGACCCTGTGTCAGGACATCTACGTGTCCTGACATGTCATCTTTTCGGCGAGGCGGGGGTATCCTCCGCCTTTCCACCCTCAATTATCGGGTTCACTTATGACCGTATCTTCAGACATTCCTGAAACCGAAAGCTGGTTCCACCGCAACCAACAGCGCATTGCGCCGTGGTTGTTCCTGGCGCCAGGCATCCTGTTCTTTGCGGTCTATGTGATCGCGCCGGTGTTTCAGTCTTTCAATCTCTCGCTTTATGAGTGGGATGGGTTGGGCGAAAAGACCTATGTGGGGATGCGTAACTACGAAGATCTCTATTGGGAGTATGTGGATCGAGACGCCTTTTTTACGTCGTTGAAAAACAACGTGCTGTGGCTGTTTCTCTACCTGCTCGCCATTCCCGCTGGCCTGTTCATTGCGCTGTTTCTGAACCAGACTGTGCGTGGCATCCGCATTTACAAGTCTCTGTTTTTCTTCCCCTTTGTGATCTCACAAGTTGTGGTTGGCCTGGTGTTTACCTGGTTTTATGACCCGACCTTTGGCCTGCTGAACACCATGCTGGGCTGGGTCGGCATGGGGCCGATCAATGTCTTGGGCAATGAAAACCTTGTGACCTATGGCATCGTTGCCGCTGGCCTGTGGCCACAGACGGCCTATTGCATGATCCTCTACCTCACCGGATTGAACGCAGTTGATCCAGAGCAGATCGAGGCCGGGCGTTTGGATGGGGCCAAAGGCTGGTCGATGTTGTGGAACATCATCCTGCCGCAGCTGCGTCCAGCGACGTTTATCGCCTTTGTGGTGACCATCATTGGCGCGCTGCGCTCGTTTGACCTGATCTCCATCATGACGCAGGGCGGCCCGTTCGGCAGCTCGCGCGTGCTGGCCTACTATATGTTCGAAGTGGCTCTGTCGGAATATGGCTTCCGCATGGGCTATGGCGCAGCCATCGCGGTGGTGCTGTTCCTGATTATGCTGTGCTTCATCACCTACTTCCTGTGGTCGATGTATCGCGAAGAGAAGGGGCACTGAGATGTTTCCGAAACCGATCGAAAAGCAATCCCAGGCCGCGCAGGTCGCGTACAAATCTTTGCTTCCGGTGGCCTTGGCGTTCTGGCTGGCACCCTTGCTGGCCGTGGCGCTGTTTTCCGTAAAGCCGGATGCCGATTTCACCTCAGGCAACTACTGGGGGCTGCCGTCTAGCTTTGAGGGCGCGGCCAACTACGGTCAGGTGTTCTTCAACTCGGATATGCCACGTTACTTGCTCAACTCGTTTATGATCACGGTGCCAACAGTGATTGGGGCGGTGGCGCTCAGCGCGATGACAGGCTTTGCACTTGGCATCTATAAGTTCCGCGCCAACCTGTGGATTTTCTTCATGTTTGTCGCGGGCAATTTTGTGCCGTTCCAAATTCTGATGGTGCCGGTGCGCGACCTGACACTTGAGATGGGGCTTTACAACACCAAGACCGGCCTCGTGCTGTTCCATGTGGCGTTCCAGACCGGATTTTGCACCTTGTTCATGCGCAACTTTATCCGAGCGCTGCCGTTTGAGCTGATCGAGGCGGCGCGGGTTGAAGGCGTAAGCGAATGGCGCATCTTTTGGTACGTGGTGCTGCCGCTAATGAAGCCAGCTTTGGCCGCATTGTCTGTGCTGATCTTCACCTTCATCTGGAATGACTACTTCTGGGCGGTGGTGTTGACCCAAGGCATCGAGAGTCAGCCAGTAACCGCAGGGATCACCTCGTTTAACGCACAGTTCCGGGCGGCGTATCACTTAATGAGCGCGGGCTCGATTGTGGCGGCTCTGCCACCGGTGGCGATGTTCTTCCTGATGCAGAAGCACTTTATTGCTGGTCTGACGCTCGGAGCCGTGAAGTGACGCAAGACACACAAACCTGGCGCATTGATGCGCCGGGTCAGACCTTGGTTCTGGCCTCAGATGGAGGCGTGCCCAGCGCGCTCTACTGGGGGGCAGCTTTGCCAGTAGGGCAAGACCTCACGGAAATTGGCCTGATCGCCGCGCGGGATGTGACCGGCGGGATGATAGACCGCTTGCCAGATGTGTCGCTGTGCCCGGAAGCGGGACAGAGCTTTCAGGGACAGGCGGGGGTGGTGGCCTATCGTGACGGTCAGCCGCTGTATCCTCGGTTCTCGCTGGTTGAGACGGATGGCGCACGGTTTGTGTGTCGTGATGAGGCGCTTGGGCTGACGATCACCTTTGCGTTTGCCATTGAAGGCGACGTGATTGCGGCACGCACAACGCTGGAGTCTGAAGCGGAGATCTCCGTGCATCATCTGGCTGCGCCGGTGATGCCGGGACCGCAATATGGCGAAGAGATTTTGGATTTCTCTGGGCGATGGATCGGCGAGTTTCAAATGGAGCATGCGCCGTGGCGAGCGGGCATTCATATGCGCGAAGCGCGTGGTGGCCGCTCTGGGCATGAGCATCCTCCGATTGCTTACTTTCCAGAACATGGGGCACAAAACACCGCAGGTACGGTATTCGCCATGCACTATGGCTGGTCCGGCGGGCATGTGATGTATGCTGAAGAACTGCCGGATGGACGTCGGCAGATTCAGTTTGGTCATGCCACTGGGACCCGCGCCAGCGGGCAGGTTTTTGAAACGGCAAAACTGTATTTGTCTGTTTCAGAGAGCGGGCTAAATGGCTGTGCAACCGCGTTCCAGCGGCATTTGCGCGATCACGTGGTGACCTGGCCGCATCCAGAGCGGCCACGGCCGGTGCACTACAATTGCTGGGAAGCAGTGTATTTTGACCATGATGTCGAGGTTCTGAAGGACATTGCAGAGCGGGCCGCAAAACTGGGTGCGGAACGGTTTGTTCTGGACGACGGCTGGTTTGGCAAGCGCGATGACGACACCAGCTCGCTGGGCGATTGGGATATTGATCCGCGCAAATGGCCGGATGGTCTGACGCCGATCATCGATCACGTGAAATCGCTGGGCATGGTTTTTGGTCTCTGGTTTGAGCCGGAGATGGTCAATATGGACAGCGACCTGGCGCGCGCGCATCCGGAATGGGTTTTGGGGCCAGTGGATCAGGTTGAAGGTAGGCAACAGCGGGTATTGGATGTCAGTAATTCAGAGGTGCGTGACTATCTCTACGATAAGATTGCTGCCGTGCTGTCCGCACATGACATCGACTACATCAAATGGGATCACAACCGATTGCTGCCGGTCGCAGATGCAGCGCAAGCGGACGGTGTCTACGCGCTAATGGGACAGTTGCGGGCCGATTTTCCAGAGGTTGAGATCGAGAGCTGCGCCTCCGGTGGGGGACGCATTGATGCCGGTATTTTGGAGCACACGCAGCGGGTCTGGTTGAGTGACAGCAATGACGCGCTTGAGCGGTTGCGGATTCAGCATGATGCGGCTCTGATGCTGCCGATGGCGATCACCGGCAGCCACGTGGGGCCACGCCATTGCCACACGTCGGGGCGGGTGCATGACATCCGTTTCCGTGCTTGGGTCGCGGCGCAGCGGCACATGGGATTTGAAATGGATCCGCGCGAGTTGACTGAGGAAGAAGCAAAGGTGCTGTCGCGCGTTACGGCCTGGTGGAAAAGCAATCGCGACTGGCGGCAAACAGCGGACATACTGCGCCTGGACGTTGCGGATCCAAGCGTTATTGCTGAGCAGCAGCTATCCCAAGACAAACAGCGGTTTGTGGTGTTTGCGGGCAAAGCATCGACCGGCACACAAATCATGCCGCGCCCCTTACGGCTTACCGGTTTGGAGCCGGATGCCACATATGAAATTGAGCTGATCAATCGGGATGAGGCGCATCATTTGTCGCGCCGCGAGATGCCGTTGAAAGACGGACCCGTGACCTTGAGCGGTCAGCTATTGATGCAACACGGTCTCATATTGCCTTGGTCCTTTCCGGATCGGATGTGGGTGATCGAAGGAAAGAAAAAATGAGCAAGAAGCGTCGTTCCCAGCATTGGTATGGCAAGCTAGACAAGGACGGGTTTATCCACCGCAGTTGGATGAAGAACCAGGGGTTTCCGGATCACGCGTTTGATGGGCGTCCGATCATCGGCATCTGCAACACCTGGTCTGAGCTGACGCCGTGTAACTCCGGTCTGCGGACCTTGGCGGAAGGTGTGAAACGCGGTGTTTGGGAGGCTGGCGGCTTCCCAGTGGAGTTCCCTGTGATGTCGCTGGGCGAAACCCAGATGAAACCCACGGCGATGCTGTTTCGCAACTTGCTGGCGATGGATGTAGAAGAGAGCATCCGCGCCTATGGTATCGATGGCGTTGTGTTGCTGGGCGGCTGTGACAAAACCACGCCGGGTCAGTTGATGGGCGCAGCGTCGGTCGACTTGCCAACTATCGTGGTGAGTTCCGGTCCAATGCTGAACGGCAAGTTCAAAGGCAAGGACATTGGCTCTGGCACGGATGTTTGGAAGTTCTCTGAAGAGGTGCGCGCGGGGGAGATGACCCTGCAAGACTTTATGAACGCCGAAAGTGGGATGAGCCGCAGCGCGGGGGTGTGCATGACAATGGGCACCGCGTCGACTATGGCCTCACTGGTCGAGGCGATGGGCATGGCGCTGCCAACCAACGCGGCACTGCCTGCGGTGGATGCGCGGCGGATGGCTTTGGCGCACCTGACCGGCAAACGGATTGTGGAGATGGTGGACGAGGATCTGAAGCCGTCCGACATCCTGACCAAAGAGGCGTTTGAGAACGCCATTCTGGCCAATGCCGCTGTGGGTGGGTCCACCAATGCGGTGGTGCACCTGCTGGCGCTGGCCGGACGTGTGGGTGTCGATCTGACACTCAAAGATTTTGAGATTGGCTCCGAGATTCCGCTGCTGGTGAACTGCATGCCGTCGGGCAAGTATCTGATGGAAGATTTCTGCTACGCCGGTGGCGTGCCTGCTGTGCTGAGCCAGTTGAAAGAGCATGTGCGCCCAGCGAACACCGTATTGGGCAAGGACATTGCGGCCCATCACGATGGCGCGGAAATCTACAACGACGACGTCATTCGCCCGCTAGACAACCCGGTGAAACCGGCGGCAGGCCTGCGGGTGTTGCGCGGCAACCTTGCCCCCAATGGGGCGATTGTGAAGCCGTCTGCGGCTACTGATCATCTGCTGGAGCATGAGGGCGAGGCTTATGTTTTTGAGAACATCGAGGATCTGAAAGCTAACATCGATAAACCGGACCTGCCGGTGACCGCCGATACCATTCTGGTGCTCAAAGGTTGTGGCCCCAAAGGCTATCCGGGCATGCCAGAGGTCGGCAATATGCCGATCCCGGGCAAGTTGGTGAAAGAAGGTGTGCGCGACATGATCCGCGTGTCGGATGCGCGGATGTCTGGCACGGCTTATGGCACGGTGATCCTGCACGTGAGCCCGGAGGCACAGGCCGGAGGCACTCTGGCGCTGGTGAAAACCGGGGACCGGATCAAGGTGTCTGCCTCGGGCGGCGTGCTGGAGTTGCTGGTGGATGAGGCGGAGCTTGAGGCGCGTCGCGTGGCTTGGGAACCGGATCCGGAACATTACACTCGCGGTTATGCGAAACTTTACTACGACCATGTGTTGCAGGCCGATAAGGGGGCCGATTTGGATTTCCTTGTGGGCAAAGACACGCGGCTTGTCACACGGGAGAGCCACTGATGACCAGTACAATTTTTCCTGATCTGAAAGGTAAATCCGTCTACATCACCGGCGGGGCCAGCGGCATCGGCGCAGCCTTGACGGATGGGTTCATGGCGCAGGGGGCGAAGGTGGCGATCATCGGGCGCTCAGCGGCAGACGACTTCATCGCGGAGATGGAGACAAAACACGGCGCGACACCTCTGTTTATGCAGGGGGACATCTCCGACATACCGCGCCTGCGGGAAACCATTCAGCAAGCGGTTGGGGAGCATGGCGGCTTGGATGTGTTGGTGAACAATGCCGCTAACGACCAACGCCACACGCTCGATGAGGTGGACGAAGAGTTCTATGACTGGATGCAGGCGGTGAACCAGAAGGCCTATTTCTTTGCTTGTCAGGAAGCGGCACGACAGATGGATGGCAGTGGCTCGATCATCAACTTCAGTTCGATCAGCTACATCATGGGCAACGCTGGCTATCCGATCTATACCAGCGCCAATGCGGCGATCACTGGCATGACACGCTCACTGGCACGGGAGTTGGGGCCAAAGGGCATCCGCGTGAATGCGCTGGCGCCGGGCTGGGTATTGACGCAAAAGCAGCTTGATATGTGGGCAGACCCAGATGCACTGGCGGCGCATATGGAGCGGCAGTGCTTGAAAGAGCATTTGACGCCGGAAGATATGATTGACCCCACGCTCTATTTGGCGTCAAACGCCAGCCGAATGATGACGGGGCAGTGCATGGCCGTTGACGGCGGCGTTGTGGTATCGGGATAAGATATGTCTGTGCAAGCACAATGGATTGCGGTGGATTGGGGCACGTCAAAGCTGCGCGCCTATGCCATGGAGGGCGAGAGGCTGTTAGCCACGGCGCAGTCGGACAAGGGCATGGCGAAGTTACACGCTGGCGGGTTCGAAGCGGCTTTGATGGAGTTGGTCGAAGGCTGGCTTGGCGACGGTCCGACAGATGTGATTGCGTGTGGAATGGTGGGCGCGCGTCAAGGCTGGGTTGAAGCGCCTTACACGGCTGTGCCTGCGCCCGCGCTGGCGCCACAGCCAGTGCTTGTGCCTGACACGGATGCGCGGTTGCGCGTGCATGTGGTGCCCGGTTTGAAACAGCCAAAGCCCGCGGATGTGATGCGGGGAGAAGAGACGCAGATTGCGGGGTTCCTATCGCGCAACGCGAACTGGGATGGCGTCTTGTGCCTGCCAGGCACGCACACCAAGTGGGCGCATGTCAGCGCCGATGAGGTGGTGAGTTTCCGAACTTTCATGACGGGCGAGCTGTTTTCGCTTCTGAGCAAGCATTCTGTGCTGCAGCACTCGGTTGGTGAGGGCTGGGACGCGGAGGCTTTTGCGGCGGGCATGGATGTGACTCTGTCGCGGCCGGAAAACCTCGCCTCGGAACTGTTTGGCATTCGCGCCAGTGATCTACTGAATGCGACGCCTTCTGCGGCGGCGCGGTCCCGCTTGTCGGGACTGCTGTTGGGGGCGGAACTCGCGGCATCGCGACCGTATTGGCTGGGACAACAGATTGCGGTGATCGGAGAGCAGCAGCTGTCCGACGTTTATGCAGAGGCCCTGAAGGCCCAGGGCGGTTGGGTGACCGTTGTGGACTGTCAGGACATGACACTTGCGGGGCTGTCGGCCGCGCGCAACCTTTTGGGATAACAACATGAATCGGTCGATTATTGCCATCTTGCGTGGGGTGACCTCGGGCGAGATTGAAGCCATGGCGGACGCCATCATTGCAGCGGGTATCGATAAGATCGAGGTGCCGCTGAACTCGCCTGATCCATTGGCGAGCATTGAACTTTTGGCGAAAGGGTTTGGGGATCGGGCGCTCGTAGGGGCAGGCACGGTGCTCGATGTTGCGCAAGTGGATGCGGTCGCGAGTGTTGGCGGGAAGCTGATCGTTTCGCCTAACTGCGATACCGAGGTGATTGCACACACGGCCAAACTGGGACTGGAAAGCTGGCCGGGCGTGTTTACTCCGACGGAGGCGTTTGCGGCTTTGAAAGCAGGCGCGACTGGTCTGAAGCTATTCCCCGGTAATATGGCCGGACCAAGTGGCTTGCAGGCCGTTCGAGCGGTGTTGCCCAAAGACAGCAAGGTGTATGCTGTGGGCGGTGCTGGTCCTGAGAACTTTGGCGAATGGATTGCCGCTGGTGCAGATGGCTTTGGCATCGGCTCCGCGATTTACAAAGCCAGTATGAGCGTGGAGGATGTGCGTCAACGGGCAGAGGCCATTGTGGCCGCCTATGACGAGGCATTTGCATGAGCACAATTTTTGATGATCGACCGTGTGCGTTGGGCGAGGGGCCGCTGTGGCATCCGGAGCGCAAGCAGCTCTTTTGGTTCGATATTGTCGGCACACGGATGCTGAGCCAGAAGGACGGCGAAGCGCGTGAGTGGCTGTTTGACGAGCATGTCTCGGCGGCCGGTTGGGTGGATCGTGACACGTTGATCCTGGCGTCTGAAACCGGCCTTTGGAAATTCTACCTCGAAACCGAAGAGCAGGAGTATCTGTGCTCTTTAGAGGCGGACAATCCGGTGACACGCTCCAATGACGGACGCGCGGACCCATGGGGCGGTTTCTGGATTGGGACCATGGGGAAAAATGCGGAACCCAAAGCTGGTGCGATCTATCGTTACTTTGATGGTGAGTTGCGAAAGCTTGTCCCCGATGTGACGATCAGCAATGCGATCTGTTTTGATAAGGCACGTGGATGCGCCTACTACACTGATACCGTGACCAAGTTGGTGATGCGCCAGGCTGTGGATGCGGAGAGCGGTTGGCCAGTTGGCAAGGCGGAGGTCTATCTTGATCTCAACGCAGACGGCCTAAACCCGGACGGCGCGGTTGTAGATGCCGTGGGTAACGTCTGGATCGCGCAATGGGGCGCGGCCCGCGTGGCGGCCTATGATCCGGACGGAAACTTCCTCAAGGCGGTCGCGGTTGGGGGGCAACACAGCAGCTGTCCAGCCTTCGGTGGGGATGACCTGACCACGCTTTTGGTGACCTCCGCCCGCGAAGGCATTGATGAAAAGACATTGGCAGAGGCGCCGGAGAACGGCATGGTCTTTGCCATAGACAACGTCGCCCAAGGGGTGGCGGAACCACGGGTGATTTTATGAAGCAAGAACTGGGCGTTTGTTATTATCCGGAGCACTGGCCGGAAGACATGTGGGCCAAAGACGCGGCGGATATGGTCGCGGCCGGCATCCGCTGGGTGCGGATTGGCGAGTTTGCCTGGAGCCGTATGGAGGCTGTACCGGGGCAGTTGACGCTGGAGTGGCTGGATCGTGCGATTGAGACGCTGGGTGCGGCTGGATTGAAAGTCGTTCTGGGCACACCAACAGCTACGCCTCCGCGCTGGATGGTCGACAAACATCCCGACATGCTGGCGGTGGACGAAAATGGCGCGCCACGAAAATTTGGCTCGCGTCGGCACTATTGCTTCAGCCACCAAGGCTATCGTGAGGAATGCGCGCGGATCACGCGCATTGTGGCGGAGCGCTATGGCAAGAACTCGCATGTGGCCGCGTGGCAGACCGACAATGAATATGGCTGTCACGACACCACAATCAGCTATTCTGAACCGGCCAAACAGGCGTTTCAGGGCTGGTGTCAGGAACGCTATGGCACGGTGGAGGCGCTCAATGAGGCCTGGGGCAATGTGTTCTGGTCGATGGATTATGCGTCCTTTGATCAGATCGACTTGCCGAACCTGACCGTGACCGAACCAAACCCGGCACATGTGTTGGCGTTCCGTCGATTCTCCAGTGATCAGGTTGTGGCGTTTAACAAGGTGCAGGCGGACATTTTGAAAGCGCACAGTGAGGCGCCGCTGATCCACAACTACATGGGCCGCATTCTGGAGTTTGACCACTTTGACGTGGGCGAAGACCTCGATATTGCGAGCTGGGACAGCTACCCGATTGGGTTCCTGTCGGATCGTCTGGAAGCGTCGGACGAACACAAGGCGCGGTTCTTGCGGCAGGGTGATCCCGACATGCAGGCGTTCCACCATGATCTCTACCGCGCGGTTGGCAAAGGCCGTTGGTGGGTCATGGAGCAGCAGCCCGGCCCCGTAAACTGGGCGCCGTTTAACCCGGCACCATTGCCCGGCATGGTGGCCTTGTGGGCGCTGGAAGCCTTTGCCCATGGCGCAGAGGTGGTGAGCTATTTCCGCTGGCGGCAGGCCCCGTTTGCGCAAGAGCAGATGCACGCGGGGCTGCAGGCGCCGGATGGTGTCGATGCGCCCGGCATGGACGAGGCACGGGCTGTGGCCGGTGTGCTAGAGATGCTCAAGGAGCAAGACACGCAACAGGCAGATGTGGCGCTGGTGTTTGACTATGCCTCTGACTGGGCCTGGAAAACGCAGCCGCAAGGCGCAGGGTTTGACTATTTCCGACTGGTGTTCTCCGCCTATCGCGGGTTGCGGCGGGCGGGGCTGTCTGTGGACATCGTGAGCGCGGCGCATCGGGATTTTACGGGCTACAAAGCGGTGTTTGCGCCGGGCCTCGCGACGTTGGACCCGGCTCTGGTTTTGGCGATTTCCGAGGCGGACGCGCTGGCCGTGATGGGGCCAAGGACCGGAGCTATCACCGAAGAGTTCATGATCCCGGCCAAAGGTCGCCCGGGTGTGCCCAACCTGGATGTGCGGGTTGATCTTATCGAGAGCCTACCGCCACAGGCTGGCATGGATGTGTCCGGCGGCGGCAAAGTGGAGCATTGGCACGAGCGCTTGTCCGGCGCGGCCGAGGTTTTGTTGAAAACCCAAGATGGTGCGGCTGTGATGATGGCGCAGGATCACCGCTGGTATCTGGGCAGTTTCCCGGATGAGGCATTGTGGGATCGTGTTGTGTCCATGGCTTGTAAGCAGGCTGGTGTTGCGATGTCACCGATGCAGGACGGCGTGCGGCGTCGTCGGTTTGGCTCCTACGAGTTTGTGGTCAACTACAACAGCTTCTCAGCCAGTGTTTCTGGCCATCGCGTGCCAGCATGTGGCGTGCTGGTGTTTGAAGGCAATACGCCGGTCGTGGCCTGTGATCTGAGTTCCAGTTAACGGGAAGTCGGCACAGGTGACTTGAAGCGGGCGGGCGAGGGCAGCGCCCGTTTTGCTTTTCAGCCTCCCGTAACGTCATGCTGCGCGGGGATTGATTGCATGAAAAGTTCGTATACGAATTATAAAGAGGAAATTCGGATACGAACCAATCATGGCAAAACCACCCAAAATATTCCTGCTGATGAACCGCGCCCATGCGGCCATCACCCGTGCGTCGGAACGAAAGACGCAGGCGCTTGCGGATTTGTCGATGCCGCAGCACGGCGTGCTGGTGCTGCTGTCCAAGCAGGATGGTCAAACCGTCACGCAGCTCGCAAAATCCTTGTCGATGCGTAAATCCAGCCTGAGCGGATTGATTGACCGCATGGTGGAGCGTGGCTTTGTACGGCGTGCGCGTCAAGACGCAGACGGGCGCGTGGTGAGAATTTACCTGGAACCGGCTGCAGAAAGCTTAGTGCAACGTACGGTGCCCTTTGTGCAGCACGTAAATGGGCTTTTGTTGACGCCATTTGATGCAGCGGAGCAGGAGGTCATTGGCCGGTTTCTGACCCATTTGGCGGAGAACGCCGAAGATGTGATTGATCAAGCAGAATGGCGCGAGGGACCAGAGTGATGTTGGACCAAGGTGAAGTGATTGTTGAAGATATCAAATTTCGCGCAGAGGATGGCTGGGAGCTGGCGGGTACGGTCTATCGTGGAGCCGCGCCACAAATTGCCGTTCTGATCTCCGCCGGCACAGGCTTTCCAAGGCGGTTTTATCGCCACGTAGCGGCCTATTTGGCGGAACGCGGCGCGGTGGTCCTGACCTATGATTTTAGAGGTATCGGCGAGTCCGGGGCAGAAAACCTCGCAGTCAGTGGGATCGATTATCCGGACTGGGGACGGCTGGATATGACTGCGGCACTGGACCATCTACAGAGCCTCGTGCCGGAACTTCCGGTGACAACATTGGGCCACAGCATTGGTGGACAGTTTGTCGGCTTTATGCAGAACCATCACAAGGCAATGCGCCACGCCTTTGTCGCGGTGGGCAGCGGGCATTGGGGCGTGCATAAGCTGCGCAACATTCCGTTGGAGCTATTTTTTTGGTGGGGCTACGGAGCCTATTGCCTTGCGTGGCATGGGTATATTCCGGCGGGCGGCCTGTGGGGCGGAGAAGCCCTGCCGCCGAATGTGTTCCGCACCTGGCGGCGGTGGAGTGCGCGGCGTGGCTATCTGCTTCCGGACCTGGCCGACGGGCGCTATCCGCATCACTTTGACGATCCGTGCAGCCCTATCAGTGCTTGGGTGTTGAGTGATGATCCGATTGCCACCGAAACCGCCTGTGGCGACACGCTGAGCCACTATAGCCAAGCCGAGAAGCACTTGGTGGTGCGGACACCAGAGCAATTGGGCACCAAGAAGGTGGGGCATGACGGCGCGTTTCGCAAAGGGCGGGAAGCGCT
Organism: Shimia sp.; assembly: GCF_022448905.1. Lineage (GTDB taxonomy): Bacteria > Pseudomonadota > Alphaproteobacteria > Rhodobacterales > Rhodobacteraceae > Shimia. Next base: position 180,170 of record NZ_JAKVCW010000001.1, read on the forward strand.
TTGGGCGGAACTGTGGGACTGGCTGGCGGAAGGGCAACTGCCGAACGAGGCAGTATCTCAGTAAGTGTCTTCAGCACAACAAAAAAAGCCGGCTCCCGAAGGAACCGGCCTTTGAATTTGCATCAGAGCAGGATCAGACCTTCAGGTTTGGAATGATCTGTTTTTTGCGGCTCACGACGCCTGGCAGCACAACGCTGTCGCCGGACGCTTCCACGTCGAAGGACTTGGCGGCAACGCCCTTCACCAGATCGTTTGGCACCAGCAGGGTCGACTCTTCGTTGAGGATGTCGACAACAAAGAGCAGCACCTGATCCACGCCGTCCTCGGACGCTACGGTGGTCATGGTCTCCATCAGGGATGCCTTGCGGTCCAGTACGGTGGCGGGGCTGGTGGTTTCCAGCACGGACACGCGAAACTTGGTGCCGTCGACTTCGTATTCCTTGGAGTCCATGCGCAGCAGCTCTGCGTCGGAGAAGGAAGACACGTCGGATTTTGCGGCAAACATTTCAGCCGCATAGGATGGAATGTCGATGCCCAGATCGGCGGCCAGTTTCTCGGCCACGGCTTTGTCGTGGTCGGTGGTGGTTGGGCTGCGGAACTCCAGCGTGTCAGACAGGATGCAAGTCAGCATGGTGCCTTTGATCCAGTCTGGCATCTCGATGTCGCCGATCAGGTCGTGCATGATGGTCGCGGTGCAGGCCACCGGACGGATGGTGATGTCGATTGGGCCTTTGGTTTCCAGACCGCCCACCAGCTTGTGGTGGTCGATAATCGCCTGCACGTCAGCGCCGTTGATGTTGGCAGGCAGCTCGGCCGGGTTGTTGGTGTCCACGATCACAACCGCTGCGTCGTCCGCCACGTCTTCGATGATCGCTGGCTTTGGCAGGTCCCAGCGGTTCAACAGCCATGCGGCTTCGGTGTTGGGTTCGCCCAACAGTTTTGCTTCGGCCGGGGTGCCTTTCACTTCGTTCAGATACCAGGCCCAGATGATTGGGGAGCCGGTGGAATCAGTGTCAGGGGATTTGTGGCCAAAAACTTGAGTGGTCATGTCGCGACGTCCTTAGAAACAAAGAAAAACGGTGAAGTTGCGCGCCTTATAGAAGGGCGCGTTGCGTTTGTCACCAGCGGCTTTGACCCTGCGACTTCGCGGCGCGGCGGGGTGTTGATTTAGGGCGCTTTCAGAGGCATGCGGGTGAGGGTAAAGCCAGCGTTTTGCAGCAGATTGAGCACGCCTTGGTCCCCCGGCAAGTGCATGGCGCCCACGGCCACGAGAGACGGGGTTTCCGCCAGTTCTTTGGTCAATACTTCGGCCCAGGCCGTGTTGCGGGCGATGATCAGGTCATCTTCGGCCTGTTTCAGCAGGGCTGCGAGGCGGGCTTTGTCTTCGTCCTCGCCCGCGTTTTTGAAGGTTTCTGCGGTGTTGAACTCCCAGATAAGCTGAATGGTTTCATCCAGATACATGGCAATCACCGAGCCAATCAGATCAGGCGCGGCTAGGTCCGTGTTGAGAGACAGGCTCCAGCGCAGGTCGTCCATCTGTTTCTCAAGCGGATCGGAGGCCAGCATGGTGAGCAGGCCGTCAATGCTGTCGAGCGATGCGGCAGGCAGGTTGTTGGTTTGCGCCATGGCCGCGATTTGTTGGTCGAGGCCTTTTTTGCCTGATTTTACAACATCAAAGGCACAGGGTGGCAGCATGAGGGTCATGCCGAGGAACCAGGGTTGGTAGCGGGCCGCGAGGAAGGGCGGCATGCCGCGTTCTTCCAACTGCACCACCACGCGGTCCCAGAGATCTGGACCGAGGCGGTCAATCAAGGATGGGCCGGATTGGATCAGATAGCTGTCGGGATTTTCTGTCAGGTGACGCTGAAAACGGAGTTGGTCCTCGTCAGTGAGTTCGAGAAAAACCATTTCAGGCGGTGGGGATAGCTCTTCCAAGCGCGCGACCATGGCGGCGTGTTCCGGCAAGTGAACATGGAAGGTGCCGATCAAATGGCTGACCACGCCGTCTTTCTCTGCGCGCCAGAGCAGGCCCTCAGAAAAGGGGACTTCTGCGGCATTGGCTTCCAGCGCTTGGCGTTCGCTTTCGGGCAAGGATGGGTAAACGTTTGGCCCCGCGCAATTGGCCGCAGCGATGCTGGAAAAGCTGATTAGAAACAATAGGGTGGTCAGGAAACGCATCGGGGCCTCGCAGGTGACATTTGCGCCAAGGTAGCAGGGCAATTGGAAGGCTCAAGGGCGAATGCCTAAGGCGTAGCAAATGATGTGGGCAACGCACCGGTTTGGCGTTACCAAAGGGCATGGGCAAGATGGCAGAAACCGATCTTTATGCGCCGGTGAAGGCGTGGCTTGAGGCGCGGGGCTTTGAGGTGAAAGCCGAAGTTGGCGCGGCGGATGTGGTGGCGGTGAAAGCCGGCGAAGAGCCTGTCATCATTGAGTTAAAGACCTCTTTCTCCCTCGTGTTGCTGCAACAGGCGGTGGCGCGTCAGGCGGTGACGGACGCGGTTTATGTGGCTGTGCCGCGTTGGAAAGGGCGCGCGGGGTGGAAGGCGTTTTCCGGCAATATCGGCCTGTGCAAACGGCTGAGGCTTGGGGTGCTGTCAGTGCGACCCAAAGATGGCGCGGTGGAGGTGCATTGCGACCCGGTGCCATTTCAGCCGCGCAAGTCGAAGGTGCGTAAGGCGCGGCTTTTGAAAGCTTTTTCCCGTCTTGAAGGCGATCCGAACACTGGCGGGATGCGCGGGGAGAAGGTCACGGTGTACCGGCAGGACGCCGAGAAATGTGCGGTATTTCTCAATGAAAATGGCGCGTCCAGAGGGCGCGACGTGGCGCAGGGAACCGGCGTGGAAAAGGCCACGACGATGATGCGCGACAACCACTATGGCTGGTTTGAGAAGGTCGACAAAGGCGTCTACATGCTGAACGAGGCCGGGGTGACGGCCTTGGCGCAGGGTGGGGATTAACCGAGTCGTTTCGGGACAAAAACCACGTCGGTATTTTGTCGGTATCACGACTGTTTTGCGGAGGTGCGTTTTTGGGCGTAGAGAGGCGGCTTTGAGTGTTCATGCACCGCGCGGTGTTGCGCATATTGGCGCAACGGGTGTAGGCGGATTGGGACCACTTTGAAGGACAGCCCATGACCACCACACTCATCGTTTTGGCCCACCCCAGCCGACTGTCTTTTACCGGTGCCTGGGCGGAGGCCTCGGCAGCCGCTTGCGCAGCGGCGGGGCATGAGGTGCTGTGGAGTGATCTTTCCGCGCATCAGTTTGAGGCCGTCGAAGGGCCGCGCCATTTTGGGCAGCCTGAGGCCGGGTCGTTTGATCCGCTCAAAGCGCATGAGGCGGCGGTGGCCGCGGGCAGGGTGCCGGTGGATATGGTGGCAGAGGCGGAAAAGATCCGGCAGGCCGATCAGATCATCTTTCACTTCCCGCTGTGGTGGTTTGCGCCGCCCGCCGTTTTGAAAGGCTGGTTTGACCGCGCGCTGGTGCATGGTGATTTGCACACGGTGGAGGAGCGGTTTGACAGGGGGCGCTGTCGCGGCAAGCGGGCGCTGTTTTGTGTGACCACCGGAGCAAGCGCGGCTGAGTGTGGACCGGGGGGCAAAGAGGGGGATGTGCGCCTGCTGTTGTGGCCGTCGGCCTATACGCTGCGGTATCTGGGGTTTGACGTTTATGAGCCTGAGGTCGTGCATGGTGTGCACGGGTATTTTGAGGGTGCTGAGGAAGCGGCATTGCAGGCGCGGCTGGCGGGCGTGCTGGATGGGCAGGCGGGACTTGTGGCAGGCTTGGACGAGCGGGCGCTGATGCGGTTTAACGCGGATAGTGATTTTGATGAGACCGGGCGGTTGAAAGCCGGGGCAGAGCGTTTTTCGGCGTTTATTTGAGCGGCAGTGAGATGCCCCCCGGGCCACCTCACTGCGCTAGGTTAGTTGCGGGAAGGGAAGATGCCGACTTCTGCAACGCAGTAGAGAATGCCTTCAGGCGCATACTTCATCAGATCAGGCATGCCGAAAGTGGTGCGGCCGTCGCCGCCGTGGATGGTGCCGTACAGGCTGAACAGCGCCTGGTTCTCGACAATGGGGTAGAGGTCTCCATTGGCTTTCACAAAGCCGCGTGGGCAGAAGGTGCCGCCAAACATCATGATTTCGCCGATGAAGTCTTCGGTGCCTGCGGAAGCGGGACCGGCGGACCCGAGTGTTGCAGCGATTGTGGCGGCGAGAGCGAGGTGTTTGAACATGATGGGCCTTTGAACTGGTTTGAATGTGCAGAGCTTAGCGTGAGGGAACGGAGTTGTGGAAATTGTTTGGTGTGAAAGTAGGGGTACCCCGGGGGGGGAGACGGTGGAGCGTTTACTAAAGGTCAATGGCCAGTATTGAGCCAAGCCGAATTTGTTGACAGGCGCCTCTCAACAAAATAGGCAGGTCTCCTGCGAAATCCTTCGCCGGGGCAAAGTCAGGTCTTTGCCGTATGTGGCGAAAGGACTAAGACATGGCACGTCGGCGCGAGTTCCAAGGGGTATGCAATAGCTTCCTTGGCTTTTTTGTAAGCAGAAATAAAGATTTGGATGGGTATTGGGCCTTGGGTCAATACCAATATTCAGTACGTAAGTCGGCGTCCCGCAGCTTGTGGTTTGATTTTTGTGCACCCTTTGACATCAGCGATACGTCGCGTTTTGCACGAGCGCAACGGGCCTATCAGCTTGTGTTTAAGAGTCAGTTGGTGGCGCGCAAAACGCCGGCGGATTGGTGCGCGCGAGGCGGTGTTGCGGTCACCTCTGTGTCGGTGCGAGAGCTTTTGTGTGTGGTGCGCGTGACAGATGATTTGGGGCGGACTTACCGGATGGCATCCCGGGAGTTTGTTCTGCCGCATGATCCGTACAACGAGTTGCGCCGCTGCGCCTCCGGGCGCAACGACTGGTGGCCGCATAGGGATGCCGCCTTGGATGAGCACCGAGATCCGCCGGGCTACCGGCCAAGTGCACCACAGGGTGGTGCAAACGGATATATGAGGTTGCGTGGATGGAGCAGCTTGACGGGGCTGGTTAGAAAGTAGGGCAGCGCCAGGCCGCGGGTGGGGGTAAAGCCCCCGCCCATGGGGGCGGTCGGGGGCTGCCCGGCGGAGCCGGGCGGTGTAATTGCGGATTGTTGTGGACAGCCGTTTTCGATGTGGGCTTAGTCTTCCGGCATGGCGTTCAGCATCCTCACACTCGACACAGGCAATCTCTCGTTGGAATTTGCAGAAAGCGATATTCCGCGATTGCAGGCAGAAATTCAGAACTCTTTTGGCGACCTGATTTCAATGCCGCACATCATGCACGATGACGTGACCTTCGGTGGGCTGAAGTTCCTGTTCTACAACGAATGGGATGATCCTTGCCTGATTTCCCAATGCCACGAGGGCGCGGCGGTTCTAAAACAGTTGGCGGACAAGCTCAGGAGCTGAGGCCGCGCGGTCGATAGGCGTGCTGTTGTTTGTAAAGAAAAGAGCCGCCCGGAGGCGACCCTTTAAACTTGTCTGGCGGAGGCTTTCGTGACCTTGGCACGGAGGCCAAGGCACTGTCGCATCACAATCCCTGACGGGAGTTGTGATTACATCATGCCGCCCATGCCGCCCATGCCGCCCATGTCAGGCATTGCAGGCGCACCGCCGTCTTTGGCTGGCTTGTCAGCAACCATCGCTTCGGTGGTGATCAGCAGGCCTGCAACAGAGGCTGCGTCTTCCAGAGCGGTGCGGGTTACTTTGGCTGGGTCGATCACACCGAAGGAGAACATGTCGCCATATTCTTCGGTTTGAGCGTTGAAGCCGAAGGAAGTGTCAGCAGATTCACGGATCTTGCCCGCAACAACTGCACCGTCGACACCGGCGTTCTCAGCGATCTGACGCAGAGGCGCTTCGATGGCTTTCTTCACGATGGTGATACCGGCGTTCTGGTCAGCGTTTGCGCCTTCCAGACCTTCCAGAGCTTTACCAGCCTGAACCAGAGCAACACCACCACCGACGATCACGCCTTCCTGTACGGCCGCGCGGGTCGCGTTCAGGGCGTCATCAACGCGGTCTTTGCGCTCTTTCACTTCCACTTCGGTCATGCCGCCAACGCGGATCACAGCAACACCGCCTGCCAGTTTGGCAACGCGCTCTTGCAGCTTCTCACGGTCGTAGTCGGAAGAGGTTTCTTCGATCTGAGTGCGGATCTGAGCCACACGTGCTTCGATTTCGGCTTTCTCGCCTGCACCGTCAACGATGGTGGTTTCGTCTTTGGTGATCTCGATTTTCTTGGCGGTGCCGAGCATGTCCATGGTGACGTTCTCGAGCTTCATGCCCAGATCTTCAGAGATAACCTGACCACCGGTCAGGATCGCGATGTCCTGCAGCATGGCTTTGCGGCGATCGCCGAAGCCAGGTGCCTTAACAGCAGCAATTTTCAGGCCGCCGCGCAGTTTGTTCACAACCAGAGTTGCCAGCGCTTCGCCTTCAACATCTTCAGCGATGATCAGCAGAGGCTTCTGGGACTGGATCACCTGCTCGAGCAGTGGAACCATGGACTGCAGGGAAGACAGTTTCTTCTCGTGCAGCAGCACCATGCAGTCGTCCAGATCAGCGATCATTTTGTCTGCGTTGGTCACGAAGTAAGGGGAGAGGTAGCCGCGGTCGAACTGCATGCCCTCAACAACATCGGTCTCGGTTTCCAGACCTTTGTTTTCCTCAACGGTGATCACGCCCTCGTTGCCAACCTTCTGCATCGCGTCTGCGATCTGCTGGCCGATGTCGGCTTCGCCGTTGGCGGAGATGGTGCCAACCTGTGCAACTTCGTCGGAGTCTTTTACTTCGCGGGACGAGGCTACGATGCCTTCAACAACTTTGGCAGTTGCCAGGTCGATGCCGCGCTTCAGGTCCATTGGGTTCAGGCCAGCTGCAACCTGCTTCAGGCCTTCTTTAACAATCGCCTGCGCCAGAACGGTCGCGGTGGTGGTGCCGTCGCCGGCTTCGTCGTTGGTGCGGGAAGCAACTTCCTTCACCATCTGTGCGCCCATGTTCTCGAACTTGTCTTCCAGCTCGATCTCTTTGGCCACGGACACACCGTCTTTGGTGATGCGTGGTGCGCCGAAGGATTTCTCCAGAACAACGTTACGGCCTTTTGGGCCCAGGGTCACTTTCACCGCGTCTGCGAGAACGTTTACGCCGCGCAGCATTGCGTTGCGGGCATCGGTGTCAAATTTGACGTCTTTTGCCATCTTATTGGCTCCTAAATTCGTAAATGTCGGTCAGACGATTAGGCAAGAATGCCCATGATGTCGGATTCTTTCATGATCAGCAGCTCTTCACCGTCCACGGTGATCTCGGTGCCGGACCATTTGCCGAACAGGACTTTGTCGCCTGCTTTGACGTCGAGCTCGACGCGCTTGCCAGCGTCGTCACGCAGGCCTGCGCCTACGGATACTACTTCGCCTTCGGCTGGTTTTTCTTTGGCGCTGTCTGGAATGATCAGACCGCCAGCAGTCTTCTCGTCGCTTTCAACGCGGCGTACGAGCACGCGGTCATGCAAAGGTGTAAAAGCCATGACTAGGTTTCCCTAACTAGAGTTGTCTCCCTGACTCCCTCAGCGGAGCCGTTATCACTCCCTGTCGGCGAGTGCTAACGGCGAAAGAGTTAGGGAGAGTGCGAAGGGGAGTCAACGGCGTTGCGCGAGATTTTTTGTGAAGAAGTGGCCTCTTCTAAGTGGTGGCGCGCAATATGGGACGGTTCGAAAGACTGTGCGCGGAAAACACGACATGTCGTCGTGCCGCATTGGCAACACCAAATGTTAACGCCTTTGTCGCAGTTTGTGGTCTGTGCGCACCGAAACAGGGCTGGGGTTTTGAGTGCGTAACCGGCGTAGGGGTACGCCAAGGCTTTGAGGTGAGTGGATGAAAGACGGCTTCGAAAAAGGTGTCGGGGATAACGTATATGCGCGACTGGCGAGCGAATACTGTGCCGACAGCATTGTGATAACGGACCCAAGTGGGTGCACAGAATGGGTCAATGAGGCCTTCACCCGCACAACCGGGTACACGCTGAAAGATGCAAAGGGCGAGTTGCCCTGCCAGTTGTTGAAAGGGACAGAGACCTGTCGGGCGACCATGCAGGAGATTCAGCAGGCCCGGAAGGATCGCCAACAGTTTCGCACTGAGATTCTTCAGTACACCAAAGACGGTCGTCCCTTTTGGTTTGAGTTGCGCATAAACCCTGTCTTTGACGCGGATGGGCGGCACACACATTTTGTTGAGACCGAACGAGATATCACGGAACGCAAAGAGCTTGAGATCAGTAGCGCCGCGGTCATCAACGCGGAGGTGCAGCGTGAGGTTGAACGCAAACTGGTCGCACAGACCAGTGAGTGGCTTTACTCAGCGAAGTCGCTGCCCGAGCTGCTGCGGGTTGTGGAAGCCTCTATGCGTCAGATTTTCCCTGAGGCAGATGGTGAGTTGTACGTATACTCCAATTCGCGCGACACCTTGGATTTGATCGCACATTGGGGACACGCAAAACCAGAACACCTACACATCGCGCCAGACAGCTGCTGGGGCTTGCGCCGTGGCAGGCCCTATGTCTACGGCTCCGCGGACATTCAGTTTGCCTGTGATCACAACCAAAACGATGAACATCCGAGCTTTTGTTTGCCGATTATGGCGCATGGCGAAACCATCGGTCTGTTGCATTTGTGCTTTCGAAACATGCGTATTGCCGATGTCGACAAGATTGAACTGGAGGGGTTTCTAACTGGCAGACGTGATTTGGCGCTGGTCTGCGCTGAACAGATCAGTTTGTCTGTTGCCAATGTGCAGTTGCGCCAGGAACTGCAAGATCAATCCACGCGAGATCCGCTCACCTCGCTTTGGAACCGTCGATGGTTTCTTGAAGCGGCTCTGCGTGAGTTCAATCGCGCACGTCGTGACAATGCATCGGTCTCCATTATTTCATTGGATGTCGACCATTTCAAAAAGTTCAACGATCATCATGGGCATGATGCGGGAGACATTGTGCTCCGGGAAGTGGGCGAAGTCATGAAGCGCACTTTTCCGGACGATTGCTATCCGTGTCGCATTGGCGGGGAAGAGTTTGTCGTTCTTTGTCCCGGGCACTCAACAGACGCAGCCGCCGACCTAGCGGAAGAGTTCCGTGCCGCGATCTCTGAACATCGCGTGCCATATGGTCGTGAAATATTGCCGCGCATCACGATTTCGGGGGGCATTGCCACGTTCCCGGATGCGGGCAGCGAAGTGATCACCCTACTGCGGGCTGCGGATGAATGTTTGTATTTGGCCAAGGAACAGGGCCGAAATCAGATTGTTCTCCCCGAATCCATTGCAGATAGTCTTGAAAAGGCGAAGGAAGGGGCGGCCAGCAAACGGGCAAGTAAATCCAAGTAGAGCCAGAGGTGCGTGCACATCCATAGGACAGCCGGATTGTGCTATCAGACTTGCCCGGAACGCATGAAAGGGCGCTGGTTTGACCAGCGCGCCGTGTCGAATGCCTTGTTCACCGGTCACGGGGCGCCGCCGGTGATTTACATTGCGTGCGGGTCAAGTAGTGTTTGCGTGCATTGTGATAAGGGGCGCGACATGCAGATCACCGCTAATGGCATTCAGATTGAGGTGCAGACCTATGGGTCTGAGGATGGCGTGCCGTTGGTGCTCATTCGCGGGCTGGGGTCGCAACTGATCCATTGGCCTGTGGAGTTTTTCGAAGGGCTTGCAAGGGCGGGCTTTCGGGTGGTGCTGTTTGACAACCGCGATGTCGGCTTGTCGCAGCGCTGTGCGAAAGCCGGCGTGGCCAGCGATGCGGATGAGATCACGGCGGCGGCTTTAGCCGGGGCACCGACGCCTGCGGCCTACCGGCTAAACGATATGGCGAAGGACGTGGTGGGTGTGATGGATGCGCTGGGCCTTGAGAAGGCGCATGTGTTTGGCATGTCCATGGGCGGCGCGATTACGCAGCTTCTGTGTATGGATCATGCGGAGCGCCTGTTGAGTGGAACCATCGTGATGGCCACCGCGCGGCCGTTTGCGGAGCGGGGCGGGAACGCAGAATGGCTGGCGACCTTGTTGGCGCGGCATGTGGATCGGGAGACCTATATCAAGAGTTGCATTGCCGAGTATATCAATTGGGGCAGCCCGGCCTTTCCGATGACCCAACAAGAGGTCGCGGCGCAGGCGGCGCAGGCTTATGATCGGGCCTTTGATCCCGAAGGCATCAACCGGCAGGTGCTGGCCGTCATAGCATCCACGGATCGGCGGCAAGACCTGACACAGGTGGCGCTGCCGTGTCAGGTCATTCACGGCGAAGAAGATACGTTGATCCCGCCGGAAGCAGGGGCGGAGATTGCGGGATTAATCCCGAACTGTGACCACCATCTGATCGAGGGCATGGGGCATGTGATCACGCCAAAGCAAGCGCCGATGCTGATTGAGATGATGCAGGATTTCATCACCCGCCGGGCGTCCTAAGCGGGCGGGTTGTTGCGCAGCTGAGGGCGGACTATATCCATCCCAGCTTTGATGGAGGTTTTATGGGCCAGAAACTGGATGCCTGATCATGGCGGGTGGCACGATGCCCACCCGGTGCACAACAGAGACAGTGAGACCGGCGCCTTGGCGCAGGGCTGTGCGTTTGTGCCTTTCCCATTTTCTGATACCTTGCGGTGTGGCCAGATGTGGCGCGACCGCTCCATGAGAGACTCTCAACAATGACACGGGACTATTCCCAATTTTTACCAACCAGCGGTGCGGCCAAAGCGGACCCGCCAAAGCGGTCACCGTTGGATATTCTGGGCTGGCAATCGTTTTTTGCCCAGCAAACCGATCTGGACATTCTGGAAGCCACACCGCCGGTGCGGGTGGTGGAAGTGCATCGCAATGGCTTGCGGGTGCGCGGCGATGGCATTGATGCCTTGGTGCCGCCGGGGCCGGAAGCCACGGTGGGCGATTGGCTGCTTTATAATACCGAGCTACCAAGCCACAGCGAAGTGCTGGACCGCAAAAGCCTGTTTAAGCGCCGCGCCGCCGGGCATGACCGCAGCATTCAGATGATTGCCGCCAATGTGGACACGGCCTTTGTGGTCACCAGTTGCAACAACGACTTCAACGTGGCGCGGCTCGAGCGGTTTCTGGCGCTGGCCTTTGAGGCCGATGTGACGCCGGTGATTGTGTTGACCAAAGCGGATCTGTGTGAGGACACCGCGCCGTTTGTCGAGCAGGCGCAGGCGATTTCCGACCGCGTGCCGGTGGTGCTTTTGAATGCCAAAAGCGAGGAACCGGCGGCGAAGCTGGCGGACTGGAGCAAGCCGGGGCAGACGATTGCCTTTCTCGGCACCTCTGGTGTGGGCAAATCCACGCTGGTGAATGCACTGTTTGGCACGGAGCAAGCCGAAACCGGCGCGATCCGCGAGGATGACAGCCGGGGGCGGCACACCACGACCAGCCGGCAGTTGCATTTCACGGACACGGGACTGGCCATTCTGGACACGCCAGGTATGCGGGAGTTGCAACTTGCCGACGCGGGTGACGGCTTGGCGGATCTGTTTGCCGATGTGGTCGAGTTAGCGACGCAGTGCAAGTTCCGTGACTGTGCCCATGAAAGTGAGCCGGGCTGTGCGGTGCGGGCGGCAATTGACGCTGGCACGCTTGATCCGGAGCGGTTGGAGCGCTGGCGCAAGCTGGAAGCGGAAGAGCGGCACAACACCGCTTCGCTGGCGGAAAAGCGGGCCTATGACAAGAACTTCGGCAAGATGATCAAAACCGTGACCAAGGCGCACAAAGGGCGCAAGGGGCGGCGCTAGGCGCCCATCACAGGCTTGTGAACGTTCAGGAACGGCGTGCGGAGTGATCTGCGCGCCGTTTTGCTGCGTAACCCTTTGCAAACCAGCCTGACAAGCGACGGGAGGCGCAAGGCGGATGCACATGCGATTGCCACTTCGGGAACGTGTATTGATGGCGCTTTTGAGCGGCGCGGTGATGCTGGGCTGGGCGGCAGACGCCTCCGCCAATTCCGCGACCCCAGCGCCGGAGGTGCGCAGCCTTCTGGGGCAGCCACAGGAACTTGGCACGGGACAGTTCCGGTGGCTGGGCTTCAAGGTCTATGACGCGCAGATGTTTGCACCGCAAGGACAGGGGTTTGACCGCAACGGGTCTTATGCGTTGGAGATTGAGTACGCCCGCAAGATCAAGCGTAAGATCCTGCTCAAAGCCAGCATGGATGAAATGGCGCGGATTGAAGGCAAGAAATCCGACCATGGGCAAATCCAGCAGAAATTGACCTCTTGCTACCGTGATATTCAGCCGGGTGACCGGATTGTGGCCTCGCCCAATGGCGGCAATGCGTTGAAGTTCTGGGTCAATGGTAAGAGCACCTGCACGTTGCGGCACAATGGTATTCGGGATCGCTACATGGCGATCTGGTTAAGCGACAAGGCGCGGGATCGCGGCTTTGCGCAACAAGTTTTGGCCAGTCAAAAATAGCGCAGCTTTCCGGCTCCCCCAAACCCCCGCACTGTGGTTCGCTTTCCATGGTGCCCGGAAAATGGGTGCTGTTTCCCTGATTGGCCTTCCGTCCCCGCCTTAGAGTTTGGTCCTTCTGTGGCGGGGCAAGCGTGTGACCCGGCTTGCTTGCTCCGCCGGGTCACACGTGTCACCTAGGGCCTCATGAAATTGTTTCTTCTGACCGCTGTGACGATGACGGCTTTTGCCGCGAACTCTGTGCTCAACCGCGCTGCTGTGAGTGGCGCCGGCATGGAGGCGGTGGATTTTGGCGTGGTGCGTCTTGTCAGCGGGGCGCTGGCCTTGGCGGTGCTGGTGGCTGGGCAAAAGCGTGGCTTTGCGCTGGGCGGCGTGGGGCGCGGTGTCGCTGTGGCGGGGTTGCTGGCCTATATCTTTGGCTTTTCTCTGGCGTATCGCGGTCTGGATGCCGGTTTGGGCGCTTTGGTGCTGTTTGGCGTGGTGCAGATCACCATGTTTGGCGGCGCGGTGGTGACGCGTGAAGCGGTGCCAATGACACGCTGGTTGGGCGCAGGTTTGGCGCTGGGCGGGTTGGTCTGGCTTTTGGCGCCGACCGGTGGCCCCGCGATTTCGGCGGCGCATGTGGCGATGATGGCGGGCGCGGGGCTTGGCTGGGGCATCTATTCGCTGCAAGGGCGCAAAGAGGTGGACGCGACGCAGGCCACGGCGATGAATTTCATTTTGGCGGCCCCGGTGGCTTTGGCGCTGGGCGCTGTTCTGGGCATGGATATGGAAATGCCTGCGGCGGGCGTGGTGCTGGCCGTGGTGGCTGGCGTGGTGACCTCGGGGCTGGGCTATGCGCTCTGGTATGCGATTTTGCCAGGCTTGGGCGCAAGTCGCGCGGCGGTGGCGCAATTGTCGGTGCCGGTGATCGCTATGGCCGGCGGTATGGCGTTTTTGAACGAGCCACTGACATTGCGCTTTGTGGGCGCGGCGGTGCTGGTGATTGGCGGTGTGCTGGTGTCGATGCGTAAGGCATGAGGCATTCTGCCGGGGCGCGCAGCGGCTCGGCCTGCGCCTGCCTGCCCCCTTGGCAGGCGCATTCGCGCCCACCCAGGCAGGCACTGGCCTACGTTTCAGAACTTCAACAACGGTTCCAGCGCGTCGTAGTGCACGCCATCACCCCAAGCCACATCCGGGAGGCTGAGCGGGCGGTAGGAGATCTGGTCCATTTCTGCGCGAGAAAAGAAGCGGCGTTTGGAGACGATGTTTTCCGGGTCCTGCCAGCTTTCGTCGAGTGAACCACCTGTAATGGTGCAGCGGAAGAACAAGTCTACTTGATGAAAATCGCTCTCCGCATCGTGGAACTCGTTGATCAGGCAGGGCGCGCCAACGGAGACCGAGAGACCACATTCCTCATGCACTTCGCGGATCAGATTGTCGGCCAGGCTGCTGTGTTTTTCGACACCGCCGCCGGGCGCACACCAGAGTGCGCCTTTGTGATCGGGGTAGGCGTTGACCAGCAAGAGGCGGTCCTCGTGCAGGATCACGGCGCGGGCGGCGAGGCGCAATGGGTGCGACTTTGGTGGGCGAAGGGTTGCCATTGGGGCGCTTTCCGTAAGGTTTTTGCTTTTGTAGGCCCCGCTTAGGGCCTATCTCAAGTCTATGGTTCGATTTTTGAAAATGGCGGCGGTGCTGGCTTTGGGGCTGGGCACGCAGAGTTTGGCAGAGCAGAAAACGGCGGAGGCAGAGGCCGCGCCGCAGGAATGTGTGATCCTGCTGCACGGATTGGCCCGTTCTGAGAGCTCCTTTGTTCTGATGGAGCTGGCGCTGGAGCGCTATGGCTACAAAGTGGTGCGGCTGGGCTATCCCTCCACCGAGAAAGAAATCGAAGCGCTGGCGGATATGACCTTGCCCAAGGCGGTGGCGCAATGTGGTTGGAAGAAAGTGCATTTTGTCACCCACTCGATGGGCGGTATTCTGACCCGCGTGTGGTTTGAAAACCACCGTCCGCCGGAGCTTGGCCGCGTGGTGATGTTGGGGCCGCCCAACAAGGGCTCTGAACTGGTGGATGAGTTCAGCTATCTAGAACCGTTTGTCTGGCTCAATGGCCCGGCGGGGATGCAGCTTGGCACGGATGGGCTGCCCGCCAACCTGCCGCCGGTGGATTTTGAGCTGGGTGTGATTGCCGGTGACAAGTCGCTCAACCCCTATTACAGCAGCCTGATTGCCGGGCCGGATGACGGCAAGGTTTCGGTGGAGAGCACCGAGGTGGAGGGCATGGCGGACCACATTGTGCTGCCGGTGACCCATACGTTTATGATGAACAATCCGATGGTGATTGTGCAGGTGCGCGAGTTTTTGGAAAACGGTGCCTTTGACCATGATCTGGAGTGGGGCGATGCGGATGCCACCCTGCGGGAATTGCAGCGGATTGTGGATGTGGATGGCGATCCGGAAGCCGAGAAAGAAGACGATCTTTGGGACCGGATCTGGAGTGAAATTGTCGGGCCGAGCGCTTCGGGTCAAAGCGGAGCGGAGAACCAATGACGGACCTGCTGCTGCACGGCGCAGAGGTGCTGCGCCCGGAGGGGTTTGTACAAGAGCCGCTTGGGATTGTGTCTGGCACGATCGGGGAGGCGGAGGGCGCGCGGCAAGTGGATCTGCGCGGGTATCAGATTTTGCCGGGCATCGTTGATTTGCATGGCGACGGGTTTGAGCGGCATTTGGCGCCGCGCCGTGGCGCGATGAAAAACCTTGGCGATGGGTTGGTGTCGGTGGATGCCGAACTGGCGGCCAATGGGATCACCACAGCGGTGTTGGCGCAATTCTGGAGCTGGGAAGGTGGGATGCGCTCGCCAGATTTTGCGCGGCGGTTTTTGGAGGCATTGTCGGCCACAGAAGGGCTGCGCACGGAGATGTTGGTGCAGCTGCGGTTTGAGAGCCATCTGTTGGAAGACTACACCGCGTTTGAGGCGGCGGTGACGGAGTTCGACGTGCCTTATGTGGTGTTCAACGATCACCTGCCGCATGCGGCCTTGGCCAAGCGAAAGAAACCGCCGCGCTTGACTGGGCAAGCGCTCAAAAGTGGGCGCAGTCCGGAGGCCCATCTGGCGCTGTTGCAGGCGTTGCATGCGGTGACGGAGTCGGTGCCGGAAGTCGTGGCGCGGCTGGCGGCGCGGTTAGCGGAGACAGGCGTGAAGCTGGGCAGTCATGATGACGACAGTGCTGCGACGCGGGAGACTTGGCGCGGATGTGGACTGTCGATCAGCGAGTTTCCAGAGACCATGGAGGCGGCGGAGGCGGCCAAAGAAGCAGGTGATCCGGTGGTGATGGGGGCGCCCAATGTGGTGCGTGGCGGCAGCCATTCCGGCAAAGTCTCGGCGGCGGAGATGGTTGCGGCGGGCCTGGTGGATGGCTTGGCGTCTGACTACCACTATCCCGCGCCCCGACAGGCGGTGCTGCGGCTGGTGGAGGATGGTGTCTGTGAGTTTGCCGAGGCTTGGGCCTTGGTGTCGGCCAAGCCTGCAGAGGTGTTGGGACTGAAAGATCGCGGCACGTTGGAAGCCGGCAAACGCGCGGATCTGGTGATTGTGGACGCGGAGAGTGGCCGGATTGGGGCCACGTTGGTGGGCGGACAGGTGAGCTTTATGGCCGGCGAAGTGGCCGCGCGGTTTATGGGATAGAGGGGCTTTGCCCCGTCACCGCGGGGCGGTGACTCCCCAGGATACTTTTTTGAATGAGAAGGTGCAGACCCGTGCAATATTTTGAGTTTGGGGATTTGCAGGCGGTTCCGCGGGAGGTTTTGGTGGCGCAGATGGCGGATGCGCGGGTGGCGGAGCATTTGCCGCTTTTGGATGGCGTGTTTGACGTGGAAGGCTTTTTGAAGGCCAAGGCGCAGCGCTGGGCGCAGGATGGGCTGGGCCATTGGGCGATTTGGCAAGGGGATGTCTTTCGCGGCTGGGGCGGCTTTGAGAAAGAGGGGGACGTCTGGGACTTTGGGCTGGTTCTTGTGCCTGCGGCCTTTGGGCAAGGATTGGCGATCACGCGGCAAGCGCTTGAATTTGCGCGGGGGGATGCACGAATTGAAACGGTGCAGTTTTTGTTGGCCCCAACCCGACGGTCGGTGAAAGCTTTGGCGCGGATGGGCGCAAAGGAGGAGGGGGAGGTCCGCTATGGCGGGCAGACCTTCCGCCGGTTTTTGCTGGATGTAACCAGTTAGTCGCCGCGTTTGATGCGGTTGACGTGGCCCATTTTGCGGCCCGCTTTGGTTTCCGCTTTGCCATAGAGATGTACGGCGGTGTCGCGCTCTTGCAGCAGCGCGGGCAGTTGGTCCATGTCGTCACCAATCAGGTTTTCCATGACCACATCGCTATGCCGTTGGCCATCGCCCAGCGGCAGGCCGGTGACAGCGCGGATGTGTTGCTCAAACTGATCCACCGCGCAGCCGTTTTGGGTCCAGTGGCCGGAGTTGTGCACCCGCGGGGCGACTTCGTTCACGATGAGGCCGTCTTTGGTAACAAAAAGCTCCACGCCCATGACGCCGACATACTCCAGTTTGTTCAGGATGTTGGCGGCGAGCAGGACGGCGTCCATGCGTTGACCGGCCGACAAGCGGGCAGGCACAGTCGTGGTGGCAAGGATGCCGTCTTTGTGCACGTTTTCACCGGGATCAAAACAGGCAACCTGACCGTCCAGACCGCGCGCGGCAATCACGCTGACCTCGTGGGAGAAGTCGACAAAGCCTTCCAGAAGGGCAGGCGCGCCAGCCATATCAGCCAGCGCGGTGTCTGCATCGTCTGCGGTTTTGAGGCGGGCTTGGCCCTTGCCGTCATAGCCAAAGCGGCGGGTTTTTAAAATCGACGGCGCGCCGATCTCGGCAACGGCTTTGGTCATGTCGTCGGCGTCGGTGACGTCTGCAAATGGCGCGGTTTTCAGGCCGAGCTCCTGCAGAAAGGTTTTTTCCGTCAGGCGGTCTTGCGACACCCGCAGCGCTTCGCGGTTGGGGCGAATAGGCTTCTGGCTTTCCAGAATGTCCAGTGCGGCGGTGGGGATGTTTTCAAACTCATATGTGATGACATCCACAGAAGCCGCAAAAGCCCGCAGGGCGTCGGCGTCCTCATAAGACGCGGTGGTGACGGCATTGGCCACTTCACCCGCAGGCGGGGTGGTGCCGGGCTCAAAGATGTGGGTTTTGTAGCCCAGACGGGAGGCCGCAACCGACAACATGCGGCCAAGCTGGCCACCGCCAAGGATGCCAATGGTCGATCCGGGAACGAGCGGCTTAGTCATCTTGTGGCTCATCCGGGATCGAGGCGGAGAGGGCGTCGCGCCAGGCGTCGAGACGTTCGGCCAGGTCAGCGTCTTGCAGCGCCAGAATGCCGGCGGCCATCAGGCCCGCATTGGCGGCACCAGCGGCACCAATGGCCATGGTGGCAACTGGGAAGCCCTTGGGCATTTGCACGATGGAATAGAGGCTGTCGACACCGGACAGTGCGCGGGTTTGCACCGGCACGCCCACAACAGGCACGCGGGTTTTGGAGGCCATCATGCCGGGCAGGTGCGCAGCGCCACCAGCGCCTGCGATGATCACCTGTAGGCCACGACCAGCGGCTTCCTTGCCGTAAGACCAGAGGCGATCTGGGGTGCGGTGGGCGGAGACAATCTTCTTTTCGTAAGAAATGCCCAGCTCTTCCAGAATGGTGGCTGCTTCTTTCATCGTGGGCCAGTCAGACTGGCTGCCCATGATGATGCCGACTTGAGGTGTGTCCGTCATATGCGCCTCTGAGATCAGAATTTGGCTCGCGTTATAGACGGTTCAGGAATTTAAGCAATGCGGCGGGTTGGGGTTGCGAAAATGTGGGTGTTTCGAGGTGTGTGGCGCGCGCTGGTGCTCAAAAATTGCACATGCAGCCGGCGGTAAAAACGCAAAAGCACCTTGCCAAATTGCAAGATGCTTTGCGGAAATACGAGGTAAGGCGGGTGCTTAAGCTGCTTGCTTCAGCGTCACGCCCTTGCGCTTGGCGATGAAAGCGGCGCGGCGTGTGCCACGGGCCCATGGCATTTGTGGCGCGTCTTTTTGGGATGCTGCAACTACGGACTTAACGAAGCGGCTCTGGGTTTTCATGTCTGCTCTCCTTGGCATGTCTTGGTCTCTTGTGGACCATTGTTTCCAACTTGAGATCAGTCTCGTGTTGAAATGGGGCAGAGATGCGGCAGGATTGGTCAGATTTGAGGAAAATAGAGAGACAAATCTGCGGTATTCGCAGAAACTATTTATTTACAAACAGATAGAGGCAATCAGGCGACCGTAGTCGGCCTCTTTGGCGTGGGTTGTGCGCCGGTACGAGAAGAATCTGTGCGGGTCAGAATAGGTGCAATGGCGAGTCCATTCGGCTTTGCCAATGTTTGCAGCATGTAAACGATGCAGGCCGTAGGCGGGCAAGTCGAAGAGTTTGCGGTCGCCATCGCCCTCTTTGAAGAATCGGCTGTTGGTTGCGTCTTCGGTGAGGAAGGCATCGAGGAACTCCGGGCCAACTTCGTAGGCCTCTTGGCTGATGCAGGGGCCGATGACGGCGTGGGTGTTGGCGCGAGAGGCGCCGAGGGCTTCCATGGCGTCCAGTGTGGCGTCGAGCACGCCATCAAGCGCGCCGCGCCATCCGGCGTGGGCGGCGCCAATCACACCGGCGTTGGCGTCGGAAAACAGCACCGGCTGGCAATCAGCGGTGAGAATCGACAGGGCCAGACCCGGTGTGGCGGTGACAATCGCGTCGGCGCGCGGGCGTTCGCCTTCGATCGGTGCGGCGATTGTGGCCACATCCGCGGAGTGCACTTGGTGCACGGAGGCAAGGTGGGACAGCTCCACATCCATGGCGCTGGCGACACGCTGACGGTTGATGGTGACAATCTCGGACTGATCGGAGCTGCCGATGCCACAGTTCAATCCGGCAAAGACGCCGGACGAGGCGCCGCCGCGACGGGTGAAGAACCCGTGGCGCACGGGGGCAAGCAAGTCTGAGGTCAGTATCTCAAGCGTCATAGGGTGCATCCTGGTGGAGGGGTGCCGTGTTCCGGGAAGAGCGCGAGCACTTTGAACAGGTTTCCCATTTCCTCGGGGTGCGTCAAGCGGCGATGGGCGGCGATGTGGGATTGCAGGGCGTCGCCCGTGAGGCGGGAGGCCAAGGCCTGGGCGCGGGGGGTGATGCCAAGGGTTTCGAGAAACACGCCTTGCGGCGTGAGCTTGCTGTGGGCGCAGGGGGCGGCCTGGGCAAGAGCCTCAAAATCGACATGCGCGGTGATGTCGGCTTCGCCGGGAGTGGCGAGCGGGTTGGCGTATTCGTGACCTTGCAGGGCCTGTAGGGTGTCGCCTTTTGAGCGCCAGTCGCCGTAGTCGATTAGCAGCGCCGCCCCGCCATGATCACGAATGCGGGCGCCAATTTCATTGGCGACGGAAAAGGCCGGGACGCAGGTTTCGACGATCATGTCTTGTGTCGTGTCCGCAAGGCGGTGTTCGAGCGCTGGCTGCGGTAATTCCGGCCCAAAGGCAAAGCAGAGCTTGCCGTCGCGCATTGCGATCAGGCGCTCATGCCAACCGGTGGGGCCGCGTTGGAATTGGCGGATGGGTAGCGCGTCGAAGAATTCGTTGGCCACAAGAAAGAGCGGCTGCTGTGGCAGGGTGTCCACGGTGTCGTGGTGCGTGAGGTCGGCGGCGATGATCTCGCGTTGTTTGGCGCGCAGGGTGGGCGAGGCTTCGACAAGGTGGATCTGTGCAGCGGCGTGAAAGCCGGGCACCGCGCGGGTGGCGCGCAGGATGTCGGCCATAAGCGTGCCGCGCCCGGGGCCAAGTTCGGCAAGTGTGAAGGGCGCAGGGGCGCCTTGATCGAGCCACGCCTGCGCGAGGGCAAGACCAATGAGCTCGCCAAACATCTGGCTGATCTCTGGCGCGGTGGTGAAATCACCCTCAGCCCCCAGCGGATCACGTGTGGTGTAGTAGCCTAGCGTGGGATGCAGCAGGGCTTCGCTCATGAAGTCGGCCACGGTCATCGGTCCGTGGGCCTCGATGCGCGCCAGCAAGTGTTGGGTCAGATCGCTCATGGCTGGCGTTTGGCGCGCAGGATCAGGTAGGCGCCAAGGGCGATCATTGGCAGAGACAAGAGTTGGCCCATGGTGAAACCGTAGCCGCCAAATTGTAGCGCGAGGCCCAATGGGTTGCCTTCAGAAATGAACTGCGCGTCCGGCTGGCGGAAGAATTCGACAATGAAACGCGCAAGGCCATAGCCCACAAAGAAGGTGCCGGTGATGGTGCCGGGGGCTTTCAATGCGCCACGACGGTAAGCGAGGTAGAGCATGACCACCCCGAGGATCAGGCCTTCCATCAGGGCTTCATACAGCTGTGATGGGTGGCGGGCACAAAGCGCGGCGAGTTGGCCGCAGTCTTGTGCGGCATGGCCGGGGAAGATCACACCCCACGGCAGGTCAGTTGGGAGGCCCCAAAGCTCGGCGTTGATGAAGTTGGCGATGCGGCCCAAGAACAAGCCGATTGGGACGCCAAGTGCCATGGCATCGCCAACTTGTAATTTGATCAGGTCATGTTTCTGACAATAGAGCCAGCCCGCCACGATGACGCCCAACATGCCGCCGTGAAACGACATGCCGCCATCCCAGATGCGGATGATGTCGCCGGGATTGGCGAGGTAGAAGGCGGGTTTGTAAAACAGCACATATCCCAACCGGCCCCCGGCGATCACGCCAAGAATAACCCAGGTGAGCAGGTCTTCGATCTGGCGGGCGGTGATGGGGGCGGTGTCTTTTGGCCACAATGCAGGGCGGTTCACGGTGGCCACCACAATGCGCCAGCCGATCAGGATACCAACGATGTAGGCCAGCGCGTACCAGCGCAGGGCAAATTCCATGCCAAACAGGGAGATGGAGAAGATTTCAGGGGAGATATTAGGGAACTGAATGGGACTGCTCCGTCGCTGTCTGGGCCGCGTGTGGTTGCGCCACAAGTGGCCTTGCCGTTGCGACAAAGTCAACCTTGTGTCTGAGCGGGTTGATGCCCATATAGGCAGTCAGGATCAGATAAGCGGAGAGTGCGATGCAAACCCGGAACAAATTCATGGACGACATGTCTCAGTTGATGACCAACGCCATGGGTGTTGCTCAGGGCGCCAAGGACGAGGCCGACAACGCGATGAAGTCGTTGATGGACCGTTGGCTGGCGGATCGGGATTTTGTCACCCGCGAAGAGTTTGATGCGGTGCGCGCCATGGCGCAGAAAGCCCGCGAAGAGAACGAAGCCCTGAAGGCGCGGATTGAGGCGCTGGAAGGCAAGGCGGGTTAAATCACGCTGATAGGATGACGTGAGAAAGGCTGACCGTTGGGTTGGCCTTTTTTAGTTTTGGGGCGCAGGGATTAGAGCGTCAGGGTGCCGGTGATGCCGGCTTGCACAGCGCCGCCGACCCAGATGTCCGCGCCATCTTGCAGCACATGCACGCGGCCTTTGCGGCCCAGTAGCGTGCCTTGCGCGGCGATGTAGTCACCAGTTGCGATGCCGTCCGCCAGTAGCCACTGGGCAATGCCCGCGTTGAGGCTGCCCGTCACCGGATCTTCAAAGCCACCCGCCGAGAAAGCACGGACCTCGAAATCAAATCCGTGTCCGGCTTCCCCAACTGGCGCGACCAAGCCGATACGCATGCCTTTCAGGGCGGCGTAGTCCGGTTTGGCTTGCAACAGGGTCTGACGGTCTTTGAGCAGGAGCGCGGCCCAGCCAGGGCCATTGTCGACCCAAGCGCCAGCGTCCACTTCTGCGTCCTGTAAACCGAGAGCGGCTGCGATGCGGTTGATCATGTCGGCGTCCAGCGGCCCACTGCGTCGCAAAGGTGGGGCGCAGAAGAACAGCCGGTCGTTGTTGCGGCGGATGTGGATCAACCCCGCGCCGCATTGTTGCACCACGTCTTCGCCCTGAGGTTGGCCGCCTTGGGACAGCCAGACGTGACAGGCGCCCAAAGTCGGGTGGCCGGCAAATGGCAGCTCTTGCAAAGGGGTGAAAATCCGCACGCGGTAGTCGGCCCCGTCGTCGGTGGGATGCAGCAGGAAACAGGTCTCGCTGAGATTGGTCCAATGGGCCAGCTGCGCCATCTGGCTTTGGTCCAGACGCTCGGCATCGGCCACCACAGCGAGCGGGTTGCCGTAACCGGTTTGCTCGGAAAACACATCCACTTGGGCGAAGGGAAAAACGTTGGTCATGACAAAATCATAGGATTGGGGGAGAGGAGAGCAAGTCTCTCCTTGGGCCTGCGACCAAAGGACGAAGACTTGTGCTTAACACAGTTTAATCCACAACTTATTGCGTTATCCACAGATATTTTGCTTTACACACTCAACCTGACGCAGCACCATATCTTGTAAGGGCGGTGAAGTTATCCACAGGTCCTAGAGCAGGCACCAAGCGTTAGGGAGCTGCCACTCCCTCGGCGCGATACAAAAACGAGGTGGCGCCATGGCATTATCTGAGCAGTTTCTCGAAGAAGACTTGCATCCGATCGACATCGTCGAGCACATCGCCGAAGTGCGACACTGGAATTTCGAGCGCATCGCAGATGATCAAATTGCGATGGAGGTGGAAGGCCAGTGGAAGACCTATTCCATAACGCTGGCCTGGTCCGCCTATGACGAAACGCTGAAACTGGTGTGTTCCTATGAAGCAGAGCCGCCAGAGGACAAGCTGCCCGCGCTGTATGAGACGCTCAACGCAGTGAATGACGAGTGCTGGGCCGGGGCTTTTACATACTGGCATAAGCAGCAGCTGATGATTTTCCGCTATGGCCTGGTGCTGAGCGGCGGGCAGATGGCGAGCCCGGAGCAGATCGACACGTTGATCCGTGGCGCGTTGCAGAATGCGGAGCGGTTTTACCCGGCGTTCCAGCTTGTGGTCTGGGGGGACAGAAGTGTGAAAGATGCAATGCAAGTTGCCATTGCAGAGGCCTACGGCCGGGCGTAACACTTGCCCCCAAAAGGATCAGAGGGGGCAATCATGAACATCAACGACGTGGCCAAACGGGGCCTGGTTCTGCTGGGGTGCGGCAAGATGGGATCGGCCATGCTGCAGGGCTGGCTGGCGGATGGATTGCCCGCAAGCAGCGTTTGGGTGCAGGACCCGTTTCCAAGCGATTGGGTGCAGAGCAGCGGCGTGCATGTGAACGCGGATTTGCCTGCGGCGCCGGCGATTGTGATTATCGCGGTGAAACCTCAAATGATGGCGGACGCGCTGCCGGTTCTGGCGGCGATGGGTAACGGCGAGACATTGTTTGTGTCGGTCGCGGCGGGTGTTTTCATCGCCACCTATGAGCAGATTTTGGGCGACCAGACGCCGATTGTGCGCGCCATGCCCAACACGCCAGCAGCGGTGAGCAAGGGCATCACCGCGATTGTCGGCAACGGCCCGGCGGGTGTCGCTGGACTGGACGCCTCCGAAGGCTTGTTGAAGGCCGTTGGGCAGGTGGTGCGGCTTGAGAACGAAGGCCAGATGGATGCGGTCACGGGGTTGAGCGGATCAGGGCCAGCGTATGTGTTTCACATGATCGAATGTATGGCTGCGGCGGGCGAGGCGCAGGGGTTGTCGCCAGAGTTGTCCATGGCGCTGGCCAAAGCCACGGTCGCGGGCGCAGGTGCGCTGGCTGAAACGGCAGAGGAGACGCCGGATCAGCTGCGGGTGAACGTGACCAGCCCCAATGGCACCACGCAGGCGGGCCTGGAGGTGCTGATGGACACATCCGATGGCCTGCCGCCGTTGATGATCAAAACCGTGGGCGCCGCCGCAGAGCGCAGCCGGGAGCTGGGCAATGGCTGATCAAATCGATTTTGACGACTTTCTGAAAGTCGACGTGCGCGTGGGCACTGTGGTGCAGGCGGAGCCTTACCCAGAGGCGCGCAAACCTGCGATCAAACTTTGGATTGATTTTGGCGAGGAGTTGGGCACGCGCAAGACGTCTGCGCAGATCACCGCGCATTACGACCCAGATATTTTGCTGGGCAAGCAGGTTCTGGCCGTGGTGAATTTCCCGCCGCGTCAAATCGGAAAATTTATGTCCGAGGTGCTGGTGCTGGGCCTGCCGGATTACGCCGGTGACATCACATTGATAGGCCCGGACGGGCCGGTCCCAAATGGAGGACGCCTACATTGAAAAGCCTTTTGATCACTCGCCCTTTGCCCGATGCGGTTCTGGAAAAAGCCCGCGGAACCTTCCAGACCACGGTGCGGCTCAACAATATGCCGATGCAAAGTGACGAGCTGCGCGACGCATTGCGCAACTTCGACATGGTGCTGCCGTCGCTGGGAGATGCGTTTGATGCGCCGGTGTTTGCGGATGTCGGAACGCCACGCTGCAAACTGCTGGCGAATTTCGGCGTGGGGTACAATCACATCGATGTGGAGGCGGCCGCCAAAGCCAATGTCTTGGTGAGCAACACGCCGGGCGCGGTGACCGATGCGACGGCGGATGTGGCGATGACTCTGATCCTGATGAGCGCGCGGCGTGCAGGCGAAGGCGAGCGGTTGGTGCGCAGTGGCCAATGGAAAGGCTGGCACCCCACACAGATGTTGGGGCTGCATGTGAGTGGCAAAACCGTGGGCATTGCGGGCATGGGCCGCATTGGCCAGGCGATTGCGCAGCGCTGCCACTATGGCTTTGGCATGGCGGTGAAATACTGGAACCGCTCGGAGAAAGACCTGCCATTCGAAGCAGAGCGGGTTGAAGATTTGGCGGCGTTGGCAGCGCAAGTGGATTTTGTGGTGGCGGCGGTGCCGGGCGGTGCGGAAACACAGCATCTGTTCAACGCAGAGGTCTTTGGCGCGATGCAGAGCCATGCGCATTTCATCAACATCTCTCGTGGGGAAGTGGTGAAAGAAAGCGCCTTGGTGGCCGCGTTGCAAAACAACGAAATTGGTGGCGCCGGTCTGGATGTGTATGAATTTGAGCCGCGCGTGCCGGATGCGTTGCGCAAGCTCGACAACGTCACGCTGTTGCCGCATCTCGGCACGGCAGCCTTGGAAATTCGCACCCAGATGGGCCTAATGGCGGTGGACAACCTGCTGGCCTATGAACAGGGCGAGACACCACCCAATCTGGTGTAATCAGGCGCTAGTCTTCGGCGGTGTCGCCCATGGCGGCGCGCCAATGGCGGCGGCAGAGGGACACGTAGCTCTCATTGCCGCCGATTTGCACCTGAGCCCCTTCCTGCAACACATTGCCGTGCTCATCCTGGCGCACGACCATGGTGGCTTTCTTGCCGCAATGACAAATGGTGCGGACCTCGCGCATTTCGTCTGCCAGCGCCAGAAGTGCGGCGGAGCCTGGGAAGAGTTTGCCCTGAAAATCTACCCGCAGCCCGTAGCACATCACCGGCACCTTCAGGTCGTCCACCGCGCGGGCCAGTTGCCAGACCTGCTCCTCGCTCAGGAATTGCGCCTCATCAATGAAGACGCAGGCCAAGGGTCCGGCGGCCAGACGTTTCTTGAGCACCTCGATCAGGTTGGTGGCGGAATCAAAGGTGTCGGCCTTGTCGGAAATGCCGATGCGGGAGGCGATGCGGCCTTCACCGGCGCGGTGATCTAGCTGCGCGGTAAGCAGGTAAGTCTGCATGCCGCGTTCGCGGTAGTTGTGGGACGCCTGCAGCAGCACGGTGGATTTGCCGGCGTTCATCGTGGAGTAGTTGAAGTAGAGCTTGGCCATGGCGGCGTGATAGGCCGCATTGGTGGCTAGGATCAAGAACACGTTGCGCAGATTGATGTGGAAAATTTGAGGCGTCGTATTGGTGTCGCGTTGCGCGCGTTTTAAATGTGAAACGCGACCCGTCACATCGTGGCATTGCCATGGGGATGATGAGGCCGGGTCGCGTGGCCTTAATGGCCAACGGTATGTGGGTGACAGACCACGCACCGTTTTCCTTGGGTCCGGCCCACCCGCCGGAAAACTAATACTTTCGGATCAATATCCGATTCACTCACAGTCGGATGTAATGCATCCGGTCTTTCTCAAATGCCAAATTCGGGTTAAGCGATGTATGGGAAAAGACTGGCCGCTTTCCCCTTAGAGGCGTCAGACCGCGTTTCTGAGGGGAGGTCTAAAGAGTAAACGGTTTGGGGAAGACATATGAGCGTGGTGGATAGCTACTTAAAGAAACACTCCGAGGCCCTGGTAA
Source organism: Shimia sp. (assembly GCF_022448905.1). GTDB lineage: Bacteria > Pseudomonadota > Alphaproteobacteria > Rhodobacterales > Rhodobacteraceae > Shimia. The sequence goes on from NZ_JAKVCW010000001.1 coordinate 206,841, forward strand.
AAGACGTTGGAATCGAGGCGGCCTGTGAGCTGACCGGGAAATCCAAAGCCACGCTGGGCCGGTATTATTCCAGCCACGACGAACATGCGGATCGGTTTATGCCAATTGATGCGGTGGCGGCGCTGGAAGAGGCGGCGTCTTATCCGCATGTGACGGCTGCTCTGGCGGAGTTGAAAGGCAACTCGCTGAGCCATGACAAGCGGCGGCGCAATTCTGACGACAAAGGTGGGGTCAACTCTGACGTGATCGCGCTGAGCCAGCGGTTTGCGATGTTGATGGCGGAATATAACCAATCCATCGAGGACGGCATCATCACCGTGACCGAAGCCAAGCGGCTGTTGCGGGAGACCGTGGCGCTGCAGCAGGTGCTTGTGGATATGAAACTGCACCTCGAAGAGGAATCCGTTTAAGCGATGCGCGACCCCGCCGGGCGCCGTCCGCTTCTACAAGCGGAGCGTCACATTCCGGACTTGTTGCAAGGGTTTCTGGTGGATCTGGAAACCACGCAAAGCTCGGCGGAGGTCTGGACGCTGATTGTCGAGGTGGGGCGGACGCTGAATCTGCCTTTCATCGATTTTATCAGCGCGAGCAATTTTGAGGACTGGAAGAAGACGCTGTTCATCCGCACGTCTTATGACAGCACCTGGCTCAACACTTTCAACAAAGATCCGGATGTGGCCAAGTGGAGCTACTTCCGGATGCACGCGCTGCACCACCTGACGCCAATTGCGGTGGGGGTGGAGTTTCTCGATGAATACCACCACATGCCGCAAGCCCGCCATGAGGTGCTGGAAGAAGCCGCGCGGCGCGGGATGCGTGCAGGGTTTTCCATCCCGTTACGCTCACACGCGCCCCCTCAGGCAGCGTTGATCACTTTTTGCGGCGATCACAGCCAGCGGGAGATGAAGCACATCATCCAGACTCATGGCTGGGTGTTGCAGGCGGTGGCGATGATGGGGCATCAGACCTATCTGGCTCATTTTGCGGCGGAATTTACGGAACGGAACAAGATCTCCGACAAACAGCGGGAGTTGTTGGAGATGATTGGCGGCGGCCTGCAGGACAAGGTGATTGCCGAGCGGTTGGGGGTGTCCGTGTCTGCAGTGCGCCAGCGGATGAACAACATTCTGAGCAAGACTGGCCTGTCCAATCGGGCAGATCTGGCGGCGCTGGCGATGAGTGCCGGGCTGGTGGAAGATCCGTTGCACCGGATGAGTGACGATGATGGCAGTATCCTTGTGGAAATGGGGGTGCCCACCACCACAAAGGCGCGGTATTGGCACCGATAGGCGGCGCAATGCAACGAAATAGGGTGGCCCAAATCCTCGGACCACCCCTCGTCATAAAAAGACCTATAGGGAAAAATGTGCACGGGTGTGCATATAAACCTCCGCACGGGACAGCGCAGAGCGGAAGGGGATCAGTAGACTATCACTTCACGAACCCCTTGTCTCAGAATGCCTGGGGAAGCATCACGGCGAGACAACGGCTCCCTCCAAGGACCATGCTAGCGCAAATTGGTCTTACTGTCTCTTGTTCACAACTCGGCAACCATTGCTACCACACCTACCAATTGTGATAGGTTTTGTCGCTCAGGCTGTTAAAAATAGCAGTCTGCGCACCGTAGTATACCGAAGATTTCGAATCGTTGGCGTGTTACTGGCGCTTCACAAGCACCGAGCCAACGGAATAGCCCGCGCCAAAGGAGCAGATCACGCCATGGTCACCGGGCTCTAAGTCAGCCGAATACTTCGAGAAAGCGATGATCGAGCCGGCGGAGGAGGTGTTGGCGTAATCTTGCAGAATGTTGGGCTGCTCATCACCTTCCGGCGTGCGGCCCAAGACCTTTTTGCCAATAAAATCGTTCATCGACTTGTTGGCCTGATGCAGCCAGAGACGACGTAGGTTGTCTGGTGCCACGCCTTCGGCCTCGATATGTGCCAGCATATGGGCAGACACCATTGGAACCACCTCTTTGAAGACCTTGCGGCCGTTTTGCATAAACTGCATGTCGCGGCGGTCCACCACGCCATCTAGGCGGGAGCGGCGCAAGAAGCCGTTGTTGTTGCGGATGTTGTTGGAGAACTGTGTGGCGCAGCGGGTCGAGATGATCTCGAAATAGGCGCCTTTGGCGTCCTCGGAGCGTTCGATCACGGTGGCAGTGCAAACGTCGCCAAAGATGAAGTGGCAGTCGCGGTCGCGCCATTCCAGGTGGCCGGAGCAGATTTCCGGGTTCACGACGATGGCTTTGCGCACGGAGCCGGAGCGGATCATATCCGCGGCGGCTTGCAGGCCAAAGGTGGCGGAAGAACAGGCCACGTTCATGTCAAAGGCAAAGCCGCCCGCGCCCAGTTCTTTCTGTATTTCAATCGCGACAGCCGGATAGGCGCGCTCCATGTTGGAGGCGGCACAGATCACCAGATCGATCTCGGACGCGTCCACGCCAGCCTGCGCCAGGGCTTTGCCACAGGCATCCAGGGCCATTTCGGTCATTACGCCCGGTTCATCGTCGCTGCGTTGGCGCAGCAGCGGGTGCATCACGTCAGGATTCAGCACGCCTTCCTTGTCCAGCACATGACGTTGCTCGATGCCGGAAGCTTTGAAAATGAACTCACTGGAGGAATGTTGCAGCGGCGCCATCTCGCCGGCGGCAATGGCCTTGGCGTTTTGGGCGTTCATCTTGTCAGCATAGGCATTAAAGGCCTCCACAAGCTCGTCATTGGTGATGATCTGCTCTGGGGTGAAAACACCGGTGCCGGTGATGGCAGGCTGAAACATACTGGGCCTCACTAAGTTCTGGTGGGGCGCAGCTAGGCGTTATTTGCACCAAAAGGTCAAGAGTTTCCCCTGGGGCAGGTTGGGCATCGGCCTTGTTTTGCTGATTGGCGGAAGGAAGAGGGGGCCAGCCCCCGCGCTTGCGGTGGCAAGCGCTCCCCCGGGATATTTGGGGAAGGAGAAGGCGGGGTTAAGGCAACGCCTTGCGGATCTGATCCGCGAGACGGGCTTTGAGGGTGGTGGGAGCCGTGGCTGCGCGGGTTTCGATGTGGTCGCGCACAATCGCAAAAGCGCCGCCGATGCAGAAGGTCACGGTTGTGGCCGTTGCGGTAATGCCCTTCGCGGTGAGTTCGTGAGCCAGCAAAGCTTCGAGGGCTTTGGTGAAGCGGGAAAACAGCACGAGGTCAGACTGGCTGCGCGACACACGCATGAAGAAGCCGGGGTTTCCCAGGATGTGGTCCACCATCCAATCTGTGGTGACAAAAGTGCCGGACGCGGTGGTGTTGGTTTCTGCCAATGGCCGCAGGTCGCCCAGAACCGTGGAGAAGCCAAAGTCGAGCAGGTCGAGCTTGGTGTCAAAATGCGCATAAAACGATGAGCGTGCCACGTCGCCGCGCGCGCAGATCATCTTGATGGTGATGTCGTCCCAGCTGTGGCTCTGCAACAGGCCTTGCAGCGCGGTCCACAGGGCGTTTTGAGTGCGGGCAATACGGCGATCTGGCGATTTTTCGGACACGGTTGGCTCTTGGTGTTGGAAAACGGTCAGCTTGTGCGTGGCGTGTCGTTCTTTGAGAGAAAACAACGGGCTAGTGGCGGGTGTGAGCTCGATACAGAAGCCTGCGCGTGCACGCCACCGGAATGTGGGGCCGCGACGGGAACAATACAGGAGAAAAAGCGATGACACCCGAGCGTTATGTGACCTTGCAGAAGGGCGTATGTATCTACGATGTTTTGGCGCTGTTGCCGTTTGCGCTGCCGTTTGTGAATGTGCAGCATTTGGCAACCATGGGGCAGGTCAACGGGCTGCTCGGCGGGGATGTCTGGCCGGTGTTTGATCCGATCCAGTTGATGATGGTGCAGCTGCTCGGCGTGATAGGCACCGGATGGACGGTGTGGCGCTGGCGCAATGTCTCACGTGAGATTGGGGTGTTTGAAGGCGGCTTGCGCCTGTGGGTGACGGCAACGCTTTTGTGGGCGTTTGCGCAGGTGGGGCAGCCGCTGTTGTTGGTGTTTGCCGGGATCGACGTGGTGTTTGGTGCTGCGCTTTTGATGGGGCTTCGACTACGGGAAATCCAACCGACAACCGTTTAGAACGGCGCGTCAGGATAGGTGACGCCCGCCAGATACAGGCCTTGGGGCGGGCAGACCGGGCCGCAGGCGGCGCGGTCGCGGGCGGTGAGCGCGGCGGTCACGTCGTCTGGCGTCCAGGCCCCCGCGCCCACGCGCTCGAGTGTGCCGACAAAGCTGCGCACCTGATTGTGCAGGAAAGAGCGGGCGCGGACGTGGAAATGGATTTCCGGGCCGCCGATGGTGTCGACATGCTCGATGCGGAGTTCATCCAGGGTTTTCTGCGGGCTGGCAGCCTGACAGATCGAGCTGCGGAAGGTGGTGAAGTCGTGGTTGCCGATCAGACGATCTGCCCCGGCCTGCATGGCCTCAGCGGCCAGATCATGTTTGACCTGCCAGACCAGCCCGGCTTGATGGGTGGCCGGGGCCCGGCGCATCAGGATACGGAAGAGATAACGCCGTTCTGTGGCGGAAAAGCGGGCGTGCCAATCATCTGACACTTTGGCGCAGTTGGTGATCGCCACCGGGGCCGGTTTGAGTTGGAAGTTCAGTGCTTCCGAGAGGCGGAACGGGTCCCAGTCTTTTTCCATGTCGCAATGGGCCACTTGTGCCAGCCCATGCACGCCCGCATCGGTGCGGCCAGCGGCGGCGATGGTGTGCTCGCGCGGTTCAAGTTTCGCCAAAGCATCTTCAATAGCGCCTTGCACAGAAGGCTGGTCCGCCTGCCTTTGCCAGCCGGCAAAAGGGGTTCCGTGGTATTCAACTTGCAAGGCGTATCTGGGCATGGCGCGTGCGATAGCCGATTGGGCGGGGAAATTGAAGCCTTTCTGCCCACTGGAAATGGCCTTGGGGCACGCTTAGGTTGGGGGCGAACCATGTAAAGGGGCCAAAAGCTTGGTCATTTCCACACTTGCGGACGGGGTGGCCCGTCAGATTGAAGCGGCTTCAGATGCTGTCACAGGCGTGTTTGAGCCGGTGGTGCGGCTGGGTGTGACTGGATTGGCGCGCTCTGGCAAGACGGTGTTTATCACCTCGCTGGTGGCGAATTTGCTCGATCGCGGACGTATGCCGCAGCTGGTGGCCAATGCCGAAGGGCGCATTGAAGCCGCATTTTTGCAGCCACAGCCAGATGATTTGGTGCCGAGATTTGATTTTGAAACCCATCTGGCGGCGATGACAGGGCAAACACCCCAGTGGCCGGAGAGCACGAGGGCGATCAGCGAGTTGCGAGTTTCGTTGCGGGTGCGACCCAATGGGCTGTTGTCCGGCTTTCAAGGCGCGCGGACGGTGCATCTGGATATTGTCGATTATCCGGGGGAGTGGCTGCTGGACCTTGGCCTGATGGACAAGAGCTTTGCGCAGTGGAGTGCGGAGGTTTTGGAGCGTCTCCAAGGGCGTAATGAAGCGGCGGAATATCTCGGGCTGGTGTCGGCAATGGATGGCGGCGCTGATTTGGATGAGCCGAAGGCGCAGGCTTTGGCGGCGGCCTTCACGGAGTATCTGCACGCGGCGCGCGGTGCTGGCTATTCGGATTGTACACCGGGGCGGTTCTTGCTGCCCGGAGATTTGGCCGGATCACCTGTGTTGACCTTTGCGCCGATGGCGGCGGCAGAGAAACCGGGGCGGCGCTCGATGTGGCGCACGTTTGAGAAGCGGTTTGAGGCCTATAAGGCGCAGGTGGTGAAGCCGTTCTTTCGCGATCATTTCGCGCGCATTGACCGGCAGGTTGTACTGGTCGACGTGCTGGGCGCGATCCACGCCGGGCCGCGTGCAGTCGAAGATATGCGGGGAGGGTTGGCAGACACGCTGGCGGCGTTTCGGCCTGGAAGAAATGCGTTTCTGACACGGCTGCTGATGGGTAAACGGGTGGAGAAAATCCTGTTTGCGGCGACCAAGGCGGACCATTTGCATCACAGCCAGCACCCGCAGCTGACCAATATCATGCAGGCATTGACCCGCGAGGCGGCGGACCGAGCACAGTTTGCAGGGGCCAAGACAGAAGCGCTGTCTTTGGCGTCGTTGCGGGCTACGGTGGAGGAAACGGTGACGCACGAGGGGCGCAAATTGGATTGTGTGCGCGGGCGCCTGTTGGAAGATGGGCGGCAGGCAGCGTTTTATCCTGGCGCCTTGCCGCAGGACGCCAGCGCCTTGCTCACCCCGGCCAAGGCGGGGGCGGAGCGTTGGTTGGAACAAGACTATCAGGTGATGAAATTTGCGCCTGCTGCCAACACGTTGCGTCCCGGTGACGGCCCGCCGCATATCCGCATGGATCGCGCGGCGCAGTTTTTGATTGGGGATGTGTTGTGAGTGGTGTGATGCGTAAAGCAGAGCCGGGGGATGCCGCAGCTATGGCGGTAGTTCTGCAAGGCTGGCTGGTAGACACGCCTTGGATGCCGGTGTTGCATACCTTGGCCGACACGGAAGCGTTTTGCGGGCATTTAACCAAGGCAACGGATTGTTGGGTGGCTGTGGATGCCGAGCAAGTGTTGGGGTTTGTGGCGCGGGGCAAGGATTGGGTCACGGCATTGTATTTGGCACCAGACGCGCGGGGGCGTGGGATCGGGGCGACGTTGTTGGCGCAGGCCAAGGCGGGGCGCGATGCACTCCAGCTATGGTGTTTTCAGAGCAACGCGGGCGCGCGTCGGTTTTATGAGCGTCACGGTTTTGTGGCGGAAGAGTTCACGGATGGCGCGGGTAATGATGAGAAATTGCCGGACGTCCGATATGTGTGGCGCAGTGGGCAGGAGATCAGCCAATGACCAACGGGCCGGTTTTGATCGAGCTTGAGGACCAAGCAGCACCAGAGGTGGCCGATGCCGCGCCGGTGCCAGAGGTGCATGCGCCAGCGCCCAGCGGGCAGGCGATGCAGGTGGCGGCGCAATTGGCGGCGCGCAAGCCCAGCCGGTTGACGCGGTGGTTCTGGGCGCTGGTGGGGATGTTCTTGAGCGCGGCTGTGTCTATGGCTGCTTGGGACTTTGCCACGGGGCTGGTGGCGCGCAACACGTACCTCGGTTGGGCGATTATGGTGATCGGTGGGGCGGCGCTTTTGCTGGCGGTGTTGATCATCCTGAAAGAGCTGGCCGGTCTGGCGCGGCTTAAGCGCGTGGATGGCCTGAAGGCCCGCGCAGATGCGGCGACGCAGAGCCACGAGATGGGGCAGGCACGCGACATAGTGGACGCGTTGCTGCGGTTTTATCGCGGGCGCGAGGATTTGGCCTGGGGGCGTGACAGCCTGACGAAACAGCGCAATGAAGTGCTGGACGCAGATGCTTTGATGGACTTGGCAGAGCGCGAATTGATGCTGCCGCTGGACAAGGCGGCGCAGTTGGAAGTGGAGGCAGCCGCACGCCAAGTTGCGGCGGTGACCGCTTTGGTGCCGTTGGCCCTGGCGGATGTGGTGGCGGCGTTGACCTCCAACGTCCGCATGATCCGGCGGATTGCGGAGATTTATGGCGGGCGCTCAGGCACGTTGGGCAGTTGGCGGCTGTTCCGGGCTGTGATGACCCATTTGGTGGCCACCGGCGCGGTGGCGGCGGGTGATGATCTGATCGGGACCATTGCCGGTGGCGGCGCCTTGGCAAAGCTGAGCCGGCGTTTTGGTGAGGGCATCGTGAACGGGGCTTTGACGGCCCGTGTGGGCGTGGCCGCCATGGAAGTGTGTCGCCCTTTGCCGTTTGGAGAGGGACGTCGGCCTTCTGTCGCGGGCTTGGTGAAACGCGCGCTGACCGGGCTTTTCACAAAGAGTAACGGCGCAGTGTGACGCCCCGGTCATTTGATCGGGGTAAAGACGGCAGCCTATGGGCGTGTTAGCCTTCTGGCATGAGCCAAACCCACGGGCATAGCCAACAAGAGATTGAAGACCGGATTGCCAACCCGCCAGGGCGGGGGCTTTTGCGGGATGTGGTCTATGGTGGGATTGATGGGTCGGTCACAACCTTTGCCATTGTGGCGGGGGTGGCTGGGGCAGGTCTGTCCCCCTTTGTGATTGTCGCGCTGGGCATTGCCAATGTGCTCGCAGATGGGTTTTCCATGGCAGCGGGCAACTTTCTGGGCACCAAAGCAGAGCTGGATGACGCTAAGCGTTTGCGGGCTGTGGAGAAGAGGCATCTGACGGAGCATCCGCGCGGGGAGCGGCGGGAGATCCGGGAGATTTTGCGTCTGAAAGGGCTGGACGGAGAGGTTCTGGAGGCGGCAACGGATGCGATTGTGGCCAATGAGGAGGCCGCTGTTCAGCTGATGTTGGAAGGGGAGTACGGCCTAGCAGGCTTTGACCCGCATCCGCACCGCGCGGCGATTGCGACGTTTCTGGCCTTCTTGGTGGCCGGGCTGATCCCTCTGCTGCCATTTCTGTTTGGCGTGCCGGAGGCGTTTCGGGTGTCTGCCGTGCTGACCTGTGCCACCTTCTTTGGCATCGGTGCGATGAAGGCCAAGTGGTCACTCGATCCCTGGTGGCGGTCTGGATTGGAGACCTTGGCGATTGGCGGCGTGGCAGCGGCGATTGCTTACGGCGTGGGCAGCTTGTTTAACGTGGGGTGACAGTGCTGAGAGCGCGCATGACCCTGGGTGGGGACCGCAGGCGCCCTCCCGCTGGAAGGGTCGGGCGCGTCCCGTGCTTGCAGCACGTGACCCTTGGTCACCGTAAAATCGGCACGCCGCCGGGGCCTTTCATCTTTTCGACCACACCGGCGCGCAGGCTGCGGCCAATGCGATGGGCCAGCGCCGACCAGGCCACGGCCTGATCCTCGCGCAGCTCCTCGCGCAGGGTCAGATCAAACAACGCAAGCCACGTCTCAAACATGCCGGGGCGCACATTGCCGGCGTCGCGGTGCACTTTCAGAGGATTCGCGCTGTAAGAGCGTTCATGCAGAATCGCATTGGCCCAGAAATCGACAATCTTGGCTTCATGCTTGGGCCAGTCATCGACGTGCACGGCAAAAACTGGCCCCAATCCGGGGTGCTGCCGGATGAGTTCATAAAATGCACCTACAACGCGAGCGATGTCGTCACGGGTCACATCAAATTTCGGGGGCAAGGTGGCCATGCGCCAAACTCCTTTTTTTCTTAGGTAATTTTCAATGGGAGAAGTTGCAACTGCAAGGCGCTCGCAACTGCAGCAATTTGAGAGATTTTGTCGGGTTTCTTATAAGCAAAAAAGTCAGGATTGGTTGTTGAGTAAATCACTCAAGTAATTGAAAATAAACAATAAAATACTTGCAGGATGATTTGAGTGGTCCTATATCTAAGTCATCAAAGAGACACGGGGATACCTTGCTTCCCCAAAGCCGCCAGATCAGCGACGCAGCCAGCCAAACGCCAGCCACGCAGCCAGATCGGCACGCCAAAATGGAGAGAGCCATGACTGACAAAGCTTGCAACGTATGCGCGTTTTTTGACAACGAAGCTGTGAAGCAGACTTCTGCAAAAGAAACCGGTGGTCTGTGCCGCTTCAATGCGCCGACCTTCCTCACTGAAGAGGAGATGCACGGTGACGCACATTGGCCGGTTGTAAAGAACAACGACTGGTGTGGCAGCTTCGAAGGCCAAGCCGCTTAAGACATCAGATCAGCAAGCCAGATCCAGCCACGCAGCCAGCCCAATGCCAGCCACGTCGCAAGGTCCAGCCAGCCAATCTGTGAAGACGAAAGAGGGTGCGCGTTGCGTGCCCTCTTTTGCGTTGCGGGCTGAGGCGACTATGGCTTTACCCTGCGCGTGCTGCGGCCTATAAGGCGGCTATGACGCAGATATTCGCAATTATTATTCGAATTATCAGCCCGGCGCTCTAACTGTTCGAGCCGCCGGGACAAGGCGTATGGAAGACCGCGCCGACCCTAGACCATTCCAGATACGACGCCTGAAAAGGACCGGACACATGTGTGCCGAAACACCTGACTACAAAGATACGCTGAACCTCCCCAAAACCGACTTCCCGATGCGCGCTGGCCTGCCCAAGCGTGAGCCTGCGTGGCTGGAACGTTGGGAGAAGATCGGCGTCTATGACCGTCTGCGCGAGAAAGAAGGCCGGGAGCCGTTTATCCTGCATGACGGCCCGCCCTATGCCAACGGTCACCTGCACATCGGCCACGCGCTGAACAAAACCATTAAAGACATGATCGTGCGCTCCCATCAGATGATGGGCAAAGACGCGCGGTATGTGCCGGGTTGGGACTGTCACGGCCTGCCGATCGAGTGGAAGATCGAGGAGCAGTACCGCAAGAAGGGCAAAGACAAAGACGCCGTGGATGTGGTGGAGTTCCGTCAGGAATGCCGCAAGTTTGCCGAGGGCTGGATCGACATCCAGCGTGAGGAGTTCAAACGTCTGGGCATCACCGGCAACTGGCCTGATCCTTACATCACCATGGACTATCACGCTGAGGCTGTGATCGCCGATGAGTTCATGAAGTTCCTGATGAACGGCACGCTCTATCAAGGCTCCAAACCTGTGATGTGGTCGCCGGTGGAGAAAACCGCGCTGGCCGAGGCCGAGGTGGAATACCACGACAAAGAGAGCTTCACGATCTGGGTGAAGTTCAAAGTGGCGGAGCCTGCCGATCACAAGCTGGCCGGTGCTTATGTGGTGATCTGGACCACAACGCCTTGGACGATCCCGTCCAACAAAGCGGTCGTGTTTGGTCAGGACATTGCCTATGGCCTCTATGAAGTGACCGGCACGCCTGAGGAAAGCTGGGCCAATGTTGGTGACCGCTTTGTGCTGGCGGACAATCTTGCGGGCGATGTGATGCAGCGCGCGCGTCTGGACGAGAGCATGTGGAAACGCGTCGGTGACGTGCCGGTGAGCGATCTTGAAGGTGTTGGCTTGGCGCACCCGCTGAATGGCGCCGAGGGTGGCGAAGGCGAATGGGACGATCTGCGTGATTTCCGCGCGGCACCGTTTGTGACCGACACCGAAGGCACCGGCTTTGTGCACTGTGCGCCGTCCCACGGTATGGAGGAATTTGAACTCTACCGTGACCTCGGCATGCTGGAGCAGATGATCACCTATAACGTCATGGACGACGGCGGCTTCCGCGCCGACCTGCCGTTCTTTGGCAGCACCTACATCCTGAACCGCAAAGGCAAGGAAGGCGACGCCAACAAGAAGATCATCGACAAGCTGGTCGAAGTGGGCGGTCTGCTGGCGCGGGGCAAGATCAAGCACAGCTATCCGCATTCTTGGCGCTCCAAAGCCCCGATCATCTATCGCAACACGCCGCAGTGGTTTGCCTCTGTGGATCGTAAGCTGGATGACGGCATGGGCGAGATGGGCGACAGCATCCGCGAACGCGCGCTGCGCTCCATCGATGAGCTGGTGAAATGGACCCCGCAAAAGGGTCGCAACCGCCTGTTCTCGATGATCGAAGACCGCCCGGATTGGGTGCTGTCCCGTCAGCGCGCCTGGGGTGTGCCGCTGACCTGCTTTGTCAAAAAGGGCGCTCTGCCAACCGACGAAGGCTTCCTGCTGCGCGATCCCGAGGTGAACGCGCGCGTGAAGGCGGCCTTTGAGGAAGAAGGTGCGGATTGCTGGTACCTGGACGGCGCCAAAGAGCGCTTCCTGGGTGACAAGTACAACGCGGATGAGTGGGAGCAGGTGTTTGACGTGCTCGACGTGTGGTTTGACTCCGGTTCGACCCACGCCTTTGTGCTGCGCGACCGTGAAGACGGCGTGGCCGACGGCATTGCGGATGTCTACATGGAAGGCACCGACCAGCACCGTGGCTGGTTCCACAGCTCGCTTCTGCAGGCCTGTGGCACCAAGGGCCGCGCGCCTTACCGCAATGTGGTGACACACGGGTTCACGCTGGACGAGAAGGGCAACAAGATGTCCAAATCGCTCGGCAACACCATTGTGCCCGAGAAAGTTGTGCAGCAGTACGGCGCAGATATCCTGCGTTTGTGGGTGGCTCAGACTGATTACACTGCCGATCAGCGGATTGGTCCGGAAATCCTGAAAGGCGTGGCGGACAGCTATCGCCGTCTGCGCAACACCATGCGCTTCATGATGGGCTCGCTCAGCGACTTCACTGAGGCGGATCGCGTGGATCCGGCGGATATGCCGGAACTGGAGCGTTGGGTGTTGCACCGTCTGGCGGAGCTGGATCATCAGGTGCGCAAGGGCTATGCGGAGTTCAACTTCCAGGGCGTTGTCTCTGCGGTGTTCAACTTTGCCACTGTGGAGCTGTCATCCTTCTATTTCGATATCCGCAAGGATGCGCTCTATTGTGACGGCAACACGCTGCGCCGTCGCTCTGCGCGCACGGTGCTGGACATTCTGTTCCATCGCCTGACCACCTGGCTGTCGCCGGTGCTGGTGTTCACCATGGAAGAGGTCTGGCTCGAGCGGTTCCCAGGGGACGACAGTTCCGTACATCTCGTGGACTTCCCGGATACGCCGGCGGATTGGATTGACGAGCCACTGGCCGCGAAATGGGCCAAGGTGCGCGAAGTGCGCCGCGTGGTAACTGCTGCGCTGGAAATCCAGCGGACCAACAAGGTGATTGGGGCGTCGCTTGAGGCCGCACCGGTTGTGCACGTGCGCGAAACGGATGTGGTTGAAGCGCTCAAAACCGTTGAGTTTGCCGATGTCTGCATCACGTCCGACATCTCGGTGACCAACGATCCAATGCCAGCCGAAGCCTTCCGCATGCCGGAAGTCGAAGGTGTGGGCGTGGTCTTTGAGAAAGCGCAGGGGCAGAAATGTCAGCGCAGCTGGAAGATCCTGCCAGATGTGGGTCAGCACAAGTATCCGGGCGTTTGCAAACGCTGTAGCGATGCTCTGGAAGAGATGGGCTACCCACTGAGCTAATTTGCGCTCCAAATGATGCGCATTCTGAGGCGTCCCGCTTGCGGGGCGCCTTTTGCTTGGGCAGTGTGGCGTCATGTTGAGATTGACCGTAGACACCCCAACCGGCCCCATGACGCTCACCGAAAAGGACGGCGCCATTGTGCGGGCTGAATGGGAGAGTGGCGGGGCGGATGACACGCCGTTGTTGCGCAAAGCTGCCGCGCAATTGGTGGCCTATTTTGACGATCCAGCACAGGGGTTTGATCTGCCGTTGAAGGTGGAGGCGTCAGAGTTTCAGCAGCGGGTGTGTGAGGCTATGTTGGCGATTCCGCTTGGGGAGACCCGCACCTATGGCGATCTGTCCAAAGACCTCGGCGTGCCTGCACAGGCCATCGGGCAGGGCTGTGGCGGCAATCCAATCCCGGTGATTATTCCCTGCCACCGTGTGCTCGGCGCAAACGGGTTGGGCGGGTTTTCCGGTCTAGGTGGCGTGGAGACGAAGGTCTGGCTGCTCAAACATGAGCGGGCCGGTGGTTTGTTGATCTGATCAGAGCGTTTCGCGGTACAGCAGCTGTTGCGCGGCACCGGCGACGGTGAGGTAAACGGATGTGGCCACCAGCCCCCAATGCGCCCAGCTTTCCGGGTGGAAATCGACCCAGGCAGCCCAGCCGGCAAAGAAGGTCCAGGCCAGCGCCATCGGGAAGGTGAGCCAGCGCCAGCGCTCTGTGCGGGTGGGATGCACAAATTTGATCGGCAGGAACATGGCCACGGCCAGCACGGAGACCAACGCGAGGCTGACCCAGAAGTTTGGCTCCACCGCAAAGATCACAATCACCACCATATTCCAGCATCCGGGAAAGCCGGAGAAGGAATTATCCCTGGTTTTCATGCGCGTATCCGCAAAATAGAGCGCGGAGGCAAAGGTGATGATGATGATTGCAAACCAGCCGGTCCAGCCATCCATCAACCCGGATTTAAAGAGTGCATAGGCCGGGATGAAGACATAGGTCAGGTAGTCGATGATCAGGTCGAGCAAGACACCGTCAAACTCTGGCGCGTTTTTCTTCACATGGTAGTGACGCGCCAGCGGGCCGTCGATGCCGTCGACAATGAAGGCCACCACCAACCAAAGGAACATCAGGCTCCATTTGCCATCCACGGCGGCCAGCATGGCCAACATGGCAAAGACCGCACCAGTGGCGGTGAACAGGTGGACGGCGAGGGCAAGGGCGCGAATACTCATAGAGGTGTCTTGCCGGAATTGCGTGCAGAGTGCAACGGCTGTGCGGCCTGGCGTCTCGGATGGTTAACCGCGGGCTTTGAGCACAAAGATCGCTTGGCGCACGGTTTCCGGCAGGATGGTGTCGGCCCCGTCTGGCGCGGCGTCGAGTGCCGAGCCTACGTCTTTGGTCAGTATGCCAATGGTGTTGTCCTCTTCCCAGCCATCACGAGCAAATTCGATGGTGTTGAAACCTGAGGCGAGCCAGTTCTGGCCTGAAGATGTGTGGATCAGGTTCAAGAGCGCGTCTTCGTCTATGCCCGCTTGGTCGGCCCAATCGAGCACAAGGCGCGTCATGGCTGTGTTGGAGGCGGCGAGCAGGTTGTTGAGCACCTTGGCCTGCATGCCTGCGCCATAGTCGCCCATGTGATGAAAATGCGCGCCCATGGCGTCAAACAGGGGCTGATGTTGGTGCAAAGCCTCAGTGTCGCCGCCCAGCATGAAGGACAGCCGCGCTTCTTCAGCCGCAATCGCAGCGCCGGACATCGGGGCGTCGATCAGGGTGATGTGGCTTGGCACACGCTCGCGCAGGGCGCGGACGTATTTGGGCGACAGGGTGGAGGAGACAATCACCGTTTGCAGGTTCGGCGCAGTCTCGATCAGGTTTTGCGCGCCAAACAGCACGTCATCGGTTTGGTCTATGTCGCGCACCACAGTGACTAGGATGTGCAGGTCTTTTCGGAAGTCTTCGAGGGAGCGCAGGGCCGGAGCGAGGGCGCCGAAGTCGGATGCGGGCCGGACATCAAATCCAAAGGCGTCAAAGCCCGCTGCGCGCAGTGCGGCCAGCATTGGGCCTCCCATGCGGCCACATCCTGCGATGCCTATTCCTGTGAGCTGCATGCTTGGTCCTCAAAATGCCCCGCCCACCGCTGCGGGCGGGGCGGATAGGTTATGACAAGGCGCGTTTCAGCGCGGGAATGTTGCTCACGACTAGCACGTCAAAGGCCAGCACGGCCAGCAGGGTCACACCAACCAAAGGGAACGCCAAAGAGACCAGCGCCGCGATCAGCAAAACGCCTTTGAAAAGCGGCATTTCTTTTGGTGCAGGCGGCGCAGCCAGGCGCAAGGCCTTGGACGGGCGGCGCTTGAGCCACATGACCACACCGGAGACACAGACAAAGATGACCATCAGGCAGAACATGGTGTTCAGGAGCAGGTTCCACAATCCCATTAGGCCCATGTGCAAGGGGATGCCCACCGCCATGGATTTGCCCGCAACCGAGTAGTCGGCATAGCGCGCCTCGGCGAGGATTTTGCCGGTGTATTGGTCCACGTGAATGGTGGCGTCTACGGTAGGTGTGGTGCTGTCACCGCTCATGCTGTCTTGGTTGATGGTCCAGACGCCGGTTTCTTCGCGCGGGTAGGCCACGCGAAAGCGCCCCTCAAGGCCCAAGTCGCGGCCCAACGCCACAAGGCTGTTGATGTCCACAGGCGCGCCTTCGGCTGTGCCGGTAACGCCGACATCAGAGCCAGAGGCGGGCATCGGGGTTTGCTCCAACGCCCAGGGCACATCGTTTTGGTTGCCGTGGTTCATGCTGGCGTGGGTGCTGTCTGACAGTGGGACGTCGCTCCACTTTTCTGCAGGGAAGGTGGACCAGGCCTGCACATATTTGCCACCCCAGATGCCAGCCCAAGCAAGGCCGGAGATCAGGAAGACCACCAACAGGGCGGAAATCCAGAAACCGGTGACCGCGTGCAGGCTTTTCCACAAGGCGCGACCGCGCGCTTTCAGGTTTGGAATGAGCACCGATGTGTCGCCACCACGTGGCCACCAGAGGTAGAGGCCGGTCAGAACCAGCACGAGGCCAAGGCCCGCGGCGATCTCAATCAGCCGATCGCCGGTGTCGCCAAGCAACAGGGAGCCGTGGATGTTGTCAGCGAGATCATACCACCCCGCACGACGGTCCCAGTTGCCCAGCACAGCGCCGGTGTAAGGATCAACGGCGACCATCTGGTGGGTGTCGCCGGTGTTGATGCGAAACACAGTGGCAAGCGCATCGGATTTCGGGCCGATGTATTCGACCACTGTGCCGGGCACCGCGGATGTGGCGGCGGCGGCTTGGTCGGAGACGGCCAACGCGGTGCCTTGGGGGGCGACCGCGATCTTTTCGCCGTCGCGGCCGTCAAACTGGGTGATGAACATCATCATCATGCCGGTCACGGCAAGCATGATCATAAAAGGCACCACGTAAAGCGCGGCATAGAAGTGCCAGCGCCAGGCGGCGAAATAGAGTTTTTGAGAGAGAGACGTTGCGCTGGATTGCTCTGCGCGCACGTCGGCAAATTGGCTGTCCTTGGCCATGAGGGAACATCTCCTGAAGGGCCGCGCTTGGGTCCCCAAGCCGGCTTGATTTGTGTTTGATTTTTACAGGGAACTCAGGAGAGTGCGGGCGGACCGCGGGCATCATAGCGGCGGTGGAACCCGGCGCTGTTGTGGGTAAAGTCCCGATGCTGCCAACGGTTGGTCAGGGACGCTTTGAGCGGCAGCGGGAAAGGGCCGTCCATCACCGGGACGACATCGGCCACCACGGAGAAAGCACAAGGGCTGCGCTTGTCCTCGGTCTGCTCATGCAACGGCACCGGCGCCCCGGTGTCGTCCACAAGCATTTCAACCATTTCGTCACCGGTACAGATGACAAGCACCATATGGCCGTCTGCAAACGTCTTAGGCATCCATCCCGTGGGGATGAGTGCGGAGGCCATCACGGCCACCAATAGCACCAAGGACGTCAGCAGGCGCATGGGTTATTCAAGACCGGCAATAATGGAGCGCAGTGTGGCGATGCCGTCGCCTTTTTCCGAACTGGTCAGCACAATCTCGGGGAACGCCGCCGGGTGTTTTGCCAATTTTTCGCGCACCTGTTTGAAGACTTTCTCGCGGTCTTTGACTTTCACCTTGTCGGCTTTGGTCATCACCACCTGAAACGTCAGCGCGGAGCTGTCCATCAAGGACATGATTTCTTCGTCGACATCTTTGATGCCATGCCGCGTGTCAATTAGCACAAAAGCGCGGCGCAAGTTGGCGCGACCAGACAGGTATTGCTTCAGCAGGCGCTGCCATTTCTCCACCACCGCAAGCGGCGCGTTGGCATAACCATAGCCCGGCAGGTCGACGAGATAGTGGCTGTCGGTCAGCGTGAAGAAGTTGATTTCCTGCGTGCGGCCCGGCGTGTTGGACGCACGCGCTAGGCGGCTGCGATTGGTCAGCGCGTTGATCAGCGTGGATTTGCCCACATTGGAACGCCCCGCAAAACAGACCTCAACACGGTCCCCCGCAGGCAGGCCATCCATGGCGACCACACCTTTGAGGAAGTCGGATTTGGAGCCGTCAAACAGCTTGCGGCCCCGTTCCAGTGCCAAAGGCTCCGGGTCTTCGGCAAATGGGAAAGGAAGTTGCATCAGAGCACCTCTGCTGTGTCGCCGACGGCAATGTCGCCGGATTTGGTCACCACACCGTAGACGCCAAAGTCCTGATGACCAAAGGCTTCGTTCAAAACGCCCAGTGTGTCCGCATCGCGCACGCCTGTGTCGGTGTTGACGGTGGTCGCTTTGCAGCGCGTGATGCGCTCGCGCACCTCAATTTCGGTGCCACCGATGCGCAGCGTTTTGCCAATCCAGTCAAACTCTTCCCATGGCGCAAATCCATCGAGCCAGATGTTACCACGCCAGCGTTCCGTGGCGAGCTTGCGGCCCAAGCGGCCTTCGATCGCGCGGTGGCTGGCGGTGGTGTGGATGGCGATGGACGGGAAGGGGCTGTCGGTCATGCCAAATTCACCGGCAGGCACCAGTTTGGCACTGGCGGCGCGGTCTTTGGGCATGATCGGACGCACCCAATCAATCAGCTTGTCGCCTTGGGTTTCCGGATCAAAGGTCAGCTCCCAGAGGTCTGGGTGCTGCAGGGTGATCTTGCCGGTGGCTTCGTCGACCTTGGCGGTTATGGCTTGCAACGAAGGTGCCCCAGCGGCGCGGGAAAAATTCACGCAACGGGCCCATTCGCCCCCATCGGTTTTGGCGCGTTCATGGGCCACGGCGTAGCGGCGATCCCAGGGGAAGGTTTGCCCCTCCACCAAAGAGACATGACCCACGGACTCGCGTCCGTGGGCCTTGATCGGGTGTCGCCAGAGTGCGGAGACGGTTCCCATTATTTGGCGTCCTCCTCAGGCTTCGACTTCTTGAAGCTTGATTGGATGTTGCCAAACACATCCGGTTTGTAGCCGTGCTGGCGCATGATGCCGTACTGCTGGATGAAGGTGATCACGTTGTTGGTGATCCAGTAGATCACAAGACCGGAGGCAAAGCTGCCGAGCATGAACATGAAGACCCATGGCATCCAGGCAAAGATCATCTTCTGCGTTGGATCGGTGGGCGCCGGGTTCAGCTTCTGCTGCAGCCACATGGAGATACCCAACAGGATTGGCAGAATGCCCAAGGAGAAGATCTCGAAGAAGCCCAGTTCCGGCACGCCGTAAGGCAGGATGCCAAACAGGTTGAAGATTGAGCTTGGGTCTGGCGCGGACAAGTCGGTGATCCAGCCAAACCAGGGCGCATGCCGCAGTTCTTTGGTCACAAAGATCACTTTGTAGAGCGAGAAGAAGATTGGGATCTGGATCAGGATCGGCAGACAGCCCGCCGCCGGATTGACCTTTTCCTTCTTATACAGCTCCATCATGGCCTGCTGCATCTTCTGACGGTCGTCGCCCGCTTGCTCTTTCAGCTTCTCCATTTGAGGCTGAAGTTCTTTCATCTTCGCCATGGAGGCATAAGATTTATAGGCCAGCGGGAAGACGATGATTTTCAGAACAACAGTCAGCGCGATGATCGCCCAGCCCATGTTGCCGATGAAGCCATAGAGCCACATCAGGAGCCACATGATCGGCTTCGTGAGGAAGGAGAACCAGCCCCAGTCGATGGACTCCAGCAGGCCTTCAACACCTTCTTCGTTCTGGTAGTTGCGGATTTTGCCCCAGTCTTTGGAGCCCGCAAACAGACGGGAGTTGGCGGTTGCGGTCTGACCTTCAGCCACCTGCATGGTCGGCATCACCGCTTCGGTCTGGTAGATGTCGCGAGACTGGTCGTATTTTGCCACGGATTTGAAGGGCTTGCCTTGCTCCGGGATCAATGTGGCCATCCAGTAGTGGTCGGTGAAACCGATCCAACCGTTGGCCTCGACCTGTGTCACCTCGGCAGGCGCACCTTCGCGTTGATCAAAGGTGTAGTCGGTCATGCCGTCATAGTCGGTTTCGGTCAGCTCGCCGTCGGCCATAGAGATCAGGCCTTCGTGCAGGATGAAGAAGTTTTTCAGGTCATCCGGCTGACCATAACGCGCCAGCACACCATAAGGCGCCAGAGAGACGGTGCCTGCACCGGTGTTTTCGACGGTCTGCTCCACGGAGAACATGTAGTCTTTGTCCACCGAAATGGTGCGGCGGAAGATCAGGCCTGCGCCATTGTCCCATTTCAGCGTGATTGGAGTCTCAACGGTCAGCGTGTCGCCGCTTTCGATGTCCCAGAGGGTATTAGAGCCTGGCACCTGGTCCAGAGACAGACCTGCGCCCGGGGCCCAGCCATAGAGCGCGTAGTAGGCATGTGGCTCACCGTTGGGCGACAGGAAGGTGACGATGGGAGAATCTTCGTCCTGGGTTTCGCGGTAGTCGTTGAGCTTTAGATCATCCAGACGGCCACCCAGCAAAGAGACAGAGCCGGACAGGCGCGCGGTATCGATCTCAACGCGTGGGGCATCGGCCACTTCGGTGGGCTCGACAGAGGTGGCGGCACCGGAGTCAGCCGCGGCAGTCGCGGGGGCCGTCGACGGGGTGACCGCATCGGTGCCCTCGACAACGGCGGTTGGAGCGTTGGGGTCCTGGGTCGCCTCAGGGGGGGGAAACAGGAGGAACCAAATCAGGATGACGCCAAAGCTGAGCGCCGTCGCGAGGATGAGGTTCTTGTTCTGATCGTCCATTGCCGCAAGCCATCTGTCGTTAAAAGGATGGGGAGGTTCAACAGAGGTGGCGACCAAAGGTCAAGGGGATTCGACCCAATTTGCCCGAAAGGCAGCGGTTCGTTGCGTGTGGGGAGGGGGACGCGCCAAGGGCGACGCGGTGGTCAGCTTGGTTTGTTGCCGATCTGAAGCGCGGGGCCGATCTTTTCCTGATGCTCGGTCATCCACTTGATGGTCTCGTAAAACGGCATTGGGCGGGCAATGCCGTAACCCTGCACATGGGAACAGCCAAGCTGCGCCAGCATCGCGTGTTCAGCTGGATTTTCAACACCTTCGGCCAGCGTTTCGAGCCCAAGACGCTCCGCCATGGTGACAATCGCGGCGATCATACGTTGCTGATCGGGGTCTTTGTCGATGTTGGTTACAAAGGAGCGGTCGATTTTGATGCGTTTTACCGGCAGGCGGCGGATCGAGGAGATGGACGCGTGGCCGGTGCCAAAATCGTCTAAGTCAATTTCGCAACCCATTGCGCTGATCGCTTCGACGTTGCGGACGACCATGTCGTCCGGCGTGCCCGCCACAACACTTTCAAGCACTTCGATGCCGAGGCGTTTTGCGTCCAGCTCGGTGCGGTCCAGCTCCCATTGGATACGTTCCACCAGAGTGGGGCTGCGAAGCTCCTCCCCGGCAAAGTTCACACCAACCATGGGGACGGTGAAACCGGCGTCGTCCCATGCGCGAATGGCATCAAGGGATTGACGCAACATCAGGTCTGCCAATTGGCCCATCTGGCCGGTTTGATGCAGCACGTCGAGGAACTGGATTGGGGCGAGAATGCCGCGTTCAGGATGTTCCCAGCGGGCCAAAGCCTCAAAGCCGGTGACAAGGCCTGTGTCGGTGGACACTTGTGGTTGAAACCAAGCGCGAATTTGGTCGCGTTGCAGGGTGCGCGCCGCTTCGCTTTGGGTTTTGCGGCGCGATATCACTTTGCGGCCCATATCAGTGGAATAGGCGCGGATGTTGCTGTCGCCGGTCAGCTGTGCCTCACACATCGCCATATCAGCGGCCTGGATCATGGCAGTGGCGGAGGGGCGGTTCAGGCGGGCGGACAGACAGAAGCCAATGGAACAACTGACATAGATAGACGCCATTTGCAGCGGCATAGGCTCTTCAACGGCGGTCTGGAAACGCGTCGCCATCTGAATGCCACTTTCGACATCAAAGTAGGCAATCGGCTCCAAGGCAACGGAGAACGACGCGTCACCGGAGCGAGACACCAGATCACCGGATCGCAGCGCGTTTTTCAAGCGCTCGGCGACATAGCGCAGCACCTCTTCCGCGGCTTGATCACCGTGATTTTCCCGCAGGCGGGCAAAGTTGTCGATCTTGATGGAGAAGCAGGCAGTGGTGCGCCCGTCCTCTTCCAGCGAGGACATCTTCTCCTGCATCTGGCGCTCAAACCCAGCAGGGGTGAGCAGGCCGGTCAGGCCGTCGACTTCGCTCTTCTTGCGCCGTTTGGCAGCCGTGAAAGGTGAAAACATCAGGAACGGCAGTGGCAGCAGGAAAGCGCAGACCAAAAGCCCCAGCTCGCCAAAGGCAAACCATGCCGCCAAGGTCACCACAGGAAACAGCAGAGGGACAACCCGACGCACAGAGGACTCCCGGGTCCAATAAGCCCGAAATGAAGCCAGGAATGTGTCCAGTCGCGACTGCATATGAGGTGTCCTATGACGCATAAAACTTGGTTTAGTGTCAGCGATTCTCTTAAGTGATCAGTTAACGTAGCTTAGGGATCGTATCCGAATTTGGTTCAAATTTTACTGATTCTCGAATTAAACCGGCAAAATCGAACAGGTTGGGATCCATCATGTGGCTTGGGCGGATGTTGGTCAGCGCCTTGAACATTACCTGACGGCGGCCTGGGCTGTTGGCTTCCCACTGATCTAGAATCTGCTTAACTTGTTGACGTTGCAGGCCATCTTGGGAGCCGCAAAGATCACAAGGGATGATCGGGTAGTTCATCGCCTTGGCAAATTTCTCGCAATCCTCCTCGGCCACATGCGCCAGCGGGCGGTAGACAAACAAATCGCCTTCTTCGTTAACAAGCTTGGGCGGCATGGTTGCCAGACGACCGCCGTGAAACAGGTTCATGAAGAAGGTTTCGAGGATGTCATCGCGGTGGTGACCCAACACAACCGCGCTGCAGCCCTCTTCTCGGGCGATCCGGTAGAGGTTGCCGCGGCGCAGGCGCGAACAGAGCGCGCAATAGGTGCGACCGGCTGGAACCTTGTCTTTCACAATCGAGTAGGTGTCTTGATATTCGATGCGGTGTTCGACCTGCATCTTTTCCAGAAAGGCGGGCAGGACGGTGGCCGGGAAGTTGGGCTGTCCCTGATCCAGGTTGCAGGCCAAAAGCTCAACCGGCAGCAGGCCGCGCCATTTCAATTCGTGCAGCACCGCGAGCAGGGTATAGGAATCCTTACCGCCGGAGAGGCACACAAGCCACTTCGCGCCGCGTTCGATCATGCCGTATTGTTCAATTGCCTCGCGTGTCTGACGCACGATTCGTTTGCGCAACTTCTTGAAATTGGCCGAAGAAGGCGCGTCCTGGAACAGCGGGTGGATATCATTGAGGTCGTCTAACATGCCGTGCCTTAAGCGAGGGGTCTTCCAGGGTCAATCTATCCCCAAGGATATCCACAGGTTGGCCGCGGACCACAAGCGTAGTTAAGGAAAACCCGACCCGTGTGATTTCGGGCACAGGGCGTTTGCATAGGATTGGGGACGGGATGTACGACGAAACGAACGCGCCAAACCCCAAGTTTTATGGGGGTTTACGGCATGTGTCGGGCGGTTGGGAAGTGACCGGCTGTGTTTAGATCACGGAACTGTGAACGCCTGGCGGTGTGGCGGAAATGGAAACACTGCGTTTCCGTGCTTCCTGGGTGCCTATCCGGGCGCGGTTTGGGCGCGCCCGGGAGGCGAAAGGGGGGCTTACTGAAGCTGCTCTTCGTTACACTTCTTGGCCAGATCGAGCGCCTTGGCGGTGCCAGCCAGATCGACGATGAAGGAGTATTCCTTTTCCGGGAACACGGTCATCGTGGGCGCGCGGCGGATGGCCTCATACACTTCCGGATCCTCGGTCAGCACATAGCCGCCGCTGTAGCCTTTGGTGATGTTGCCACGCATGCCAGTGGCCTCTCCAACGTAGAGGTTTTCACCAATTAGCAGCGCCACATCTTGTTTCACGTCGGTGCGGATGTTGGTCTCCGCTTTGGTGAAGATGCCGATGTAGCCAATGGCGCGGTCCTCGGTCAGACCCATCTGAATGACGTTGTCCAAGCCGTCTTTGGTTTCCACCAGGCAGGTGCCTTTTTCGGTGTCGATGTGCACGTTCCAGCCGTCCACAGAGCCATAGCCGACAAATTTGTCAGCCAGTACAGCGGTGCTGGTTAGGGTCAAGGCGGCCGTTGTGGCCAGGATGTGAGAAAGGCGCATGGGAAATCTCCTGAAAGGACAATTGAATGCGCACAGGCTAGCACTCTCTTGGGTGGTGTCCAGTCAGGTTTCGCGGTTTTGCGTACCCCCGGATGCGCCATTTTTGTCGCCACAACAGGGCGGAACCGGATCGTAGCCGCTGCTGCCAAAGGGATGGCAGCGACCAAGTCGGCGCAGGGTCAGCCAGCTGCCCTTGATCGCGCCATGTTTCTCCAGTGCTTCCAGCGCGTAGGCTGAACAGGTGGGCTGATACCGGCAGTTGAAGCCAACCCAAGGGCTAAACACCAAACGGTAGAACCGGACGGGCAGGGCGGCGATATGGGCAAGCGGTGACATGGGAACTATGTAGGCCATATAGCGCGCGTAAAAAAGGCCGCGTCATGCGGCCTTTTGGATCACTTCACGATGTGCTCGTCTTTCACGAACATATTGGCCCAGGCGCGATCAATCAGGTCAGGGCGCATTTGATAGGGGATGCCCTCAAATTCGCAGATCGAGATGATCTGGTCGATCAGGAACACCGGCTGGTAATTGGCGTAGGTGTTGTCTATTGTCGGGTATTTGGTTTTGAGCAGGTGAATGAGAGATGTCTCATCCAGCGGCAGCCCCTTTTTCTTGGCCACAAGGGCAAAGATTTTCAGGAAGTTCTCCTGGCTTGGGCCGTCAATTTTGATCTTGTAGAAGATACGACGCAGGGCCGCTTGGTCAAAGATCTCATTGGGGTGGAAGTTGGTGGAGAAGATCACCAGTGTGTCAAAGGGCACTTCGAACTTCTCACCGGATTGCAGCGCGAGAATGTCTTTGCTCTCTTCCAAAGGCACAATCCAACGGTTGACCAGCGCCTGTGGCGGTTCCTCCTGACGCCCCAAATCGTCCACGATGAAGATGCCGCCGGTGGACTTGAGCTGCAACGGCGCCTGATAGGTGCGCGCCGTTGGGTTGTAGACCAAGTCGAGCATGTTGAGCGACAGCTCACCACCAGTGATCACGGTGGGGCGGTCACATTTCACATAGCGGCTGTCAAACCGCGCGGTGCGGCGCAGGCTGTTTTCGTCTTGCTCGTCACCTTCGGCGGCGGAGTGCACAATCGGGTCATAGACGGTGATCACCTGACCGGCGTATTCGATGGCGTGAGGCACATAAACCTTGTCACCCATCGCGTCGCGAATGCCGTTAGAAATCGAAGACTTACCGTTGCCGGGCGGACCATACATCAGGATTGAGCGGCCAGAGCCCACGGCGGGTCCCAACTGGTCCAGCAGGTCCGGCGGCAGTATCAGGTGCCCCATCGCACCGGTGAGTTGGTCGCGCGTGATCTGAATGTTGCGGATCGACTGGCGTTTGACCTGTTCGCGGTACACATCCAGCGGCACCGGCATGGCACCAAAATACTCGGATTGTGCCAAGGCGTCCTGTGCGCGGCCTTTGCCGGCATCGGTCAGTTGATACCCCATCTCGTCGCCGGAGTTGGCGTTCAGCGTGCCGGTTGCCTCCAGCAGGCGCTGCTCGCGGGCCATGTCGACCAGCTCTTGCGTTACTGCGCGGGGTAGACAGATGGCTTTGGAAATGTCGCCGACCATGTCCACGTTTTTGCGGAACATGGTTTTCAGGAGGATGTCCCGCATCATCACCACGGGAAGCTTCATATCCTCGATCCGTTTTGGCGGCGGCGGGGCCATCACGTTGGTGGTCTGCATGTTCATCGACGCAACACTCCTGATTGAGGGCCGCAAAGCCCTCGGTCTGTTTCCATCCCATAGACAATCAAAAGGTGGCGTTTTTGGGGCCGCATCGGGCCGGCATCGTGAAGGATGCGATTTATTGGCCGTGCAGAACGCCCAGGATTAGGTAGGTGCAGAGCGCCAGGCCAATGCCGGTGCCCATCGGCAAGGTCATCTGATCTCCCTTGCCTACATTCACACCGCTCTCAGAGGCCTTGAGCTTCCAGGCGGCCCAGTCCGGCGCCAGCTTGCGCAAGGGCGTGACGCGGATGATCAGCGTGGCCAATGTCGCAACAATGATCGATCCAAAGGTGATCATCAGCATGTAGCTGGCGTCGCCTTTGTCGACGTAAAGCGCGGCCACAGCCGCCATTTTCACGTCCCCAGCACCCACTTGCCGCGCCATCCACATCAGAAGCAGTACCGCAAACACCACGCCATAATTAGCAAAGCGCCAGACAAACTCCATGATTGGCAATGTGGCAAGCCCGACCACCACAAAGATCGCAAACAAGGCCCAGACGGACAGGTTGCTGATCCGCTTGTGCTTCATGTCCACCCAGAAGATGAACACGCAAAGCGGCAGCGCCGGGAGCAATGCCCAGAGCGCAAATGTGCTGGAGACCTGCATCAAGAAACCTTAGCCGTTTTCAAGCGCATCCAGGGCGCGCACCGCGGCCTCAAAGTGTTGCGGATGGGTTTCCACCGCCTCACGCAGCAGCACTTTGCCGGTTTGGGTATCGCCCTGCTTAACCGCAGACAGCGCCAGTGTGTGCAGCAGCTGCGCGCGTTCGGTTTGCACCATCGGGATCACCGGCAGGGTGTACTGGCGTTGCGCGCCACGTGCCAAAACCATGTTGTTTTTGGCGGTGAACAGCGTGCTGTCCTGACGCACGGCTTCACCAAACAGACGCTCCGCTTCGGCATAGTCGCCACGGGTCAGTTTGGAATAGCCCCAGTTGTTCATCACACCAGCCGGGCGGGTGGTCAGGCCAACGGCGATTTCATAGAAGCTGTCGGCGCGGTTCCACTCTTTGTTGCTATCCGCAATCATGGCCTCAAGGCGGTAGCGCTTAAAGGTCTCATGGGTGGGCGGAATGCTGTCCAACGTCTTTTCGGCGTCATCCCAAAGACCAGCGCGGATTTGCGCATCCGCCAGATCAACACGATCGTTGGCAGTGCTGTCTTTGTGTTTGGTCACCTGTTTCCAGGCTGGCACAGCTTCGGTGAACCGCTTCGCGCGCACGTAAGACACGGCGAGACCGCGTTGAAGATCCAGGCGATCTGGATTGTCTTTCAGCGTGCGCTTAAAATAGGCGATGCCTTCGTTGGGATCGGCCACAGTCAACATCACGTCAGACAGGTTGGCTTCGTCTACGGCGTTCACGTCCTGAATGGCGCGTTCAACGCTTTCGTCACCTTTATCGGAACAGGCTGTCAACGCGACAAGCCCGGCCACACAAATTGTCCCCAAAACAGGATGGCGCATTGTTTGCGTCCTTTGCTGCTCTTGCTCTCAATTTATGGCGTCTGACGGATCACGTAGTCGCTGCTACCCCGCCGCACCAATTTATATTCTTGTTGGTTTTCGTCACCATAGACCGGTTGATTCGAATTTGCGAGTGCTATGCGCAAATTATCCCGGATTGCGTCACTTTCGCCATTGTCCAGAGCATAGGCGCGGCGCAGAATCTGTTCGGCTTCGGCATATTTTCCCTGTTCCATAAGCGTAATGCCGAGGTTGTTCCAAGTTTCCGGATGGCTGTCGTCCGCCTTGAGCGCCTCGCGCAACAGGTCTTCGGCTTGTCCCAAGCGTCCCATCACCAGATTGGCCGTGCCCACGGCAGCCAGAACGTCCGGTGTGCGTCCTTGTTCCAGCCCCGCGCGCACAAAGGCATCCATCGCCAGATCATATTCGCCGGCGTCCATAAGGCGCCAGCCCACCACCAAGCCATCTACAGCCTCGCCTTTGGGGTCGACCGCAGGTGCGTAAGGGCTGTCGCTGGATGCGCCAAAGCCGCCCGTGTCACAGGCGGCTATAGCAAAGCTTAGTATCAACAGGGCGCTGGCCCGGAAGTGTGTCATTTGGGGCGCTTTTTTGCTCGTTTTGCCTCACTGGCCGAGCTGCGTGATCCCAATCACAGACGGGCTGACCAAGATGATCAACAGCGGCGGCACAGTGAGCATCATTGTGGCCAATGTCATCTTTGTTGGCAACTTGTTTGCCGCCTCTTCAGCTCGCATCACCCGTTTGTCACGCATCTCCCCGGCATAGACCCGCAGGGCTTCGGCGATGGAGGTACCAAAGGTCGCGGATTGGATAAGCACGGTCACAAAAGAGGACACGTCCTGTACGCCGCAGCGTTCCCCCATGTCAGACAGAACCTGGGACTTATCCTTACCGGCTTTCATTTCATGTGCCACAATTTCGAACTCTTGTGCCAGCGCCGGATAAGAGGCGCGCAACTCGCCTGCGACGCGGACAATCGATTGGTCGAGCGATTGCCCGGCTTCCACGCAGACCAGCATCATGTCGAGGCTGTCAGGGAAGCCGGCGGTGATCTCTTCTTTGCGCTCGGCAACCCGGCGGGTGACCCAATATTTGGGCAGGAAGTAACCTGCGCCGCCAGGGCCAAGGGTCCAAAACAGCATGTCTGACGTTGTGGATTGGTCGGTTTGCTTCACCAAAATGAAATATGTGACCCCAAGGATCAAACCACCAATGCCCAGGACCATCTGCGCAAGGTGGTAGGCCCGAACCGCATCACGCGATGGATAACCCGCCTGCATCAGTTTCAGGCGCACAGAGCTGAGTTCCGCTTCACTTTGTGGTTCCAGAAAGGCCTTATACTTGTCGAGCTTGGCATTGGCCGCTTTGCGGCGAAGGCGCTCGTCCTTGGTGGTGCGTGAGGATGTCTTTTCTTGGGATTTCTTAAGTTTGGCAATTGGGTCGTCTTGGCGCGCCATCATGCCAGTCACGATTAGAAGCGTGAAGAAAACGCCAAGGACCAGCACCGCGATCATTGGACCGCGGGGTCCCAGCATGTCGGTCAACATCATGTTCAGGGCTTCCAGAATGGTCATAGCAGGATCTCCTTACACTTTGATGTTGGTCAGGATTTTCATGACGATGAGGTTCAACCCCAAGAACACGCCCACGGCGATACAGCCTGGAATGTAGAGCCAGTGGTCTTTGACTTCGTCATAATAGTTCGGGTCCATCACGTTGATTGCGATCAAGGCCATAACAGGAAAACCGGACAGGAATTTGCCGGACCATTTTGCCTCAGCCGTAATGGCTTTTACGCGGCGGAACAGGCGGAAGCGGGCGCGGATCACCTTGGACAGACCGGCGAGGATCTCGGCGAGGTTACCCCCGGATTGCTGCTGGATGGTCACCGCCACCGATAGAAAGCGCAGATCCTGCATGTCCAGGCGTTCAGCCATGTCTTTCAGCGCTTCACCCAAATCGCGGCCGTAGGCAGCTTCATCGGCGATCACGCCAAACTCGGTGGCCAGCGGGTCCTCGATTTCCTTGGACACAATCTGGATCGCGGAGGAGAACGGGTGGCCCACACGCAGCGAGCGCACCATCAGTTCAATCGCGTCCGGCAGTTGCTCTTCGATCATGGAGATGCGCTTGCCCGCTTTCATCGAGACCCAAGTATACACCCCGCCAACACCCATCATCACGGCAATCGCAGCGCGGGTGATGACGCCGGTTTGTGTGCCAACAGTGAGGCCCATAAAGGCAAAAACAGACACCGCAACCATCATGAGGATCAGCTGCATGGGCGAGAATGCGATCGCGGCCTTCTGCGCCTTTTCCGCCAGCACGGAATACAGGGGAATGCCGCGGTTTTCCGCGTGCTGCTTCATCTCTTTGCGGAGCTGCTCCAGCACCTCTTCACGCTTGGCGCCTTTGTCCAGCATCTCAAGCCGGCGGTTTACACGGCTGTTGAGGCTGATGGATTTGCCAAAAACGGTCAGGTAAACGCCTTCGACCAACACGAAGACGCCCACAAAAATGAGGCCATAGACAATAAGTTCGGGCGAAAATGGCATGTCTGATTACCCCGCAGACGGTTCGTAAATTTCAGGCGGCAGATCGTAGCCCCAGAGACGGAAGCGCTCGGAATAGTGCGAGCGCACGCCGGTGGCTGTGAAATGGCCAATAATCTTGTTTTCCGGCGTCAGGCCGGTGCGCTGGAAGCGGAAAATTTCCTGCATAGAGATCACGTCCCCCTCCATGCCGGTGATCTCGGTGATTGAGGTCATGCGACGCGAGCCGTCCTGAAGACGCGAGGCTTGCACGATCAGGTTCACCGCCGAAGAAATCTGCGATCGCACCGCCTTCAGCGGCATCTCAATCCCGGCCATGGCGATCATGTTTTCCAGACGGGAAATACCGTCGCGTGCGTTGTTGGCGTGAATTGTGGTCATCGAGCCGTCGTGGCCGGTGTTCATCGCCTGCAGCATGTCGATCACTTCTTCGCCACGCGTCTCCCCCACGATGATGCGGTCAGGGCGCATCCGCAGTGCGTTTTTCAGACAGTCGCGCGGGGAGACTTCGCCTTTGCCTTCCACGTTGGGCGGGCGGCTTTCCATCCGGCCCACATGGGTCTGTTGCAGTTGAAGTTCCGCGGTATCCTCAATCGTCAGGATACGTTCGGCGTTATCAATGAAAGAACTCAGCGCGTTGAGCGTGGTGGTTTTACCGGAGCCAGTACCGCCGGACACAATCACGTTCAGGCGGGTGGACACCGCCGCCTGCAGATAGGCGGCCATCTCTTCAGAGAAGGCGCCAAAGCGCACCAGGTCATCAATGCCCAGCTTGTCTTTCTTGAACTTACGAATGGACACCAACGAGCCATCCACCGCAATCGGGGAGACCATGGCGTTGAAGCGCGAGCCATCCGCCAGGCGGGCGTCCACATAGGGGTTGGACTCATCCACACGACGCCCCACCGCCGACACAATCTTGTCGATGATGCGCAGCAGGTGTTTTTCGTCTTTGAACACAATGTCGGTAAGCTCAAGCTTACCGGCGCGTTCCACAAAAATCTGCTTCGGGCCGTTCACCAGAATATCGTTCACGGTCTCATCTTGCAGCAGGGTTTCCAGCGGACCAAGGCCGGTGACCTCGTCATACAGCTCCTGAAACACCGTGGTGCGCTCTTCACGATTGAGCACAATCGCTTTTTCTTGAAGCACTTCGGTGGCAATGGCGGTGATTTCAGCCCGCAGCTCGCGCTCAGACGCCTTGTCCAATGCAGCCAGGTTCAGGTTGTCCAGAAGTTCGCGGTGCAGTTCCAGCTTGATTTCGCCAAGGCGTTCCTTGCGGCGACGCTCTTTGTCACCAGCGGCAACGACGCCTGCCGCCTTCTCAGCCACAGGGCGGCGCATCACTTTTTTTGCTGCCGAAGTTGCGCTGGGGGCAGCAGCTGGCGCAGGAGCCGGTGCGGCTTTTTTCGCTTCGGCTTTCGCGGCTTTTTCAGCAACTGCGGGACCGGGTTTGGCGTCAGATTTTTTGTAACGAGAAAACATGGCGACGGTCCTTTGTTACGCGGCTTTTTCGCTGGCTTGATCCAGCGCGTGCAGGCTGGCGGCGAGCTTGGCAATTTCCTTGCGGAGCGGGTTTTTGGCGGCGCTGATCGCCAGCGGCTGACCATGATCAGACGATTGCGCAACCTGCTTGCCGCCATCAGGCATGTTCAAATCAATCGAGATGCCGAGGCTTTCCGCCAGACGTTTCACCCGGCTTTTGCCCGCCAGATCGGTGAACTTTGGCGCGCGGTTCATCACGTAGCGCAGCTTTTCAAAAGGCAGATCTTCCGCTTGCAGAGCCCGCTTAAGACGCATGGCGTTCTGGGCCGAGCGCATGTCGATTTCCATCGTCGCAAAGTAGACATGGGCCGCCTGCAGCACGACTTCGGACCACTGCACCAGCGTCGACGGCATGTCGACAATCACATAGTCATAGTGTTTTCGCGCCATCTCCAACATGCGGTCGATGTCCTCGGGGCCGACAAGATCCAGCGGGATGATCTCCGCCGGAGCGGTCAAAACATGCAGCTTTTCTTCGTAGGTTTGCAGCGCTTGGCCAAAGCTATCGCTGTCCATGCTTTCGGTATCGGTCAAAAGCTCAAACACCGCGTCAGGCCGAGGCAGATCAAGATAGGTCGACATGGTGCCAAACTGCAGGTCGAGATCAAGCAAGCATACGCTTGGTGGCTCGCTTCCTGTGGTTGCAAGTTCCCAGCCAAGGTTGGTGGCCAGAGTGGTTGCGCCGGTGCCGCCGGCGATACCGTGCACCGCGATTAAGACGCCTTCG
Source organism: Shimia sp. (assembly GCF_022448905.1). GTDB lineage: Bacteria > Pseudomonadota > Alphaproteobacteria > Rhodobacterales > Rhodobacteraceae > Shimia. The sequence continues at coordinate 238,452 of NZ_JAKVCW010000001.1, forward strand.
TGGGACACATCGGATGCGGCGAGTTTCACTTGGGAGGACGCTGGAATTTCTGCGGCCTTGGCCGCCGCGCGGATCTTTTCGATCGCGGCTTGGAGTTCGCCAGGTGGAAGCGGGTAGGGGATAAACTCGTCAGCGCCATGGCGCAGCAAGGTGTGCAACGAGGCCGGGGTCACGTCTTCTGCAATCAGAAGGGTGCGAATGTTGCGGTTGCGTGCTTCGGTGATGATGTCCGTCAGCTCATCCAGAGAATCCTCGTCCATGTCGTCCATGGCAATGGCAATGAATTCCAGATGTTCCGCCTCGGGTTGCGCCATGAATGGCACAGCGTCCTCAAAGCCGAGGTCGCCCCATTGTTCTCCCAGGGCTTCTTCCATATCCACAATCAGAAGTTCAAAATTCTGCACATCCCGGCAAATGGTACATGCCAGGATTGGATTTTGATCGGTTTGCAGCGCTTCGCTACTCATCTTCAGCCTCAAGTCCTCTGGCGCAATATGCGCCTGTTATGGTGCAGAGGTGCCCACCTCTCTTTGGCAGTTGCCTGACAATCACCCCGATTGCTGGCCATCCGACTCGCGCCAGACACAGTTTGCCTCGGGAACGAAGATCACTCTGAACTTGGGCAACATTGGGGCTAAAAAACCGAAATTGTGCGGTATTGTGCGACGATCCCGACAAATGCGGCGGATCGTTTCCGGAACACAAAAAAGCCGACCCAAAGGCCGGCTTTCTCTAGTTGGTTGATTTTGCTTTGCTATTCGCCGCCGCTTGAAATGGACAAGCCGCTGATGTTGGTTGGTGGCACGGCGCTGGCTACGTATTCACGGTAGATGACCGAGGCGTACCGTCCATCCAGGATATTCGGGTGATTTGAAACAAATCCGGTGACTTCAGTGACCGTGCGGCGATTACGGCGTTCGCGGTTTTGGGTCACGACCAAGGGTTGGGTTTTGCCCAGAGACACAACGGCTTCTAGGCGGTCGCGCCCAATGCCTTGGCTGGACAAGTAAGAGACCACCGCACGCGCGCGGCGCATCCCAAGAGATTTGTTATAGGCGTTGCTGCCCACGGCATCGGTGTGTCCATACACTTTGAAGCGCACTTCTGGGAACTCACGGATCCACGCCGCTTGCTGGCGCAAAATGGTCCGGGCGTTTTCATCCAGAACCGCGCTGTCAAAGTCGAAGTTCACCATCGCGGGCACTTCTTCAGCAAATCGGGTGGCCAAACTCAGGACGTATGATTTGTCTCCGTTTTGGATGCCGATGTTGTTGGCGGTGGCTTCACCGAAAGTGCCACTGTCCACAACGGACCCGGACTCACGAACCCAGGAGGGCAGGGCGCTGCTGTCCCCGTCAGAACAGGCGGAGATCAGCAAGAGCGCAAGTGCGGCGAGTTTTTTGATCATGTCTCAGCCTTTCCTTAGTCCATCACGTAGCCGTAGGAGCCGGTGAAGTCCTGCTTTGCAACTTCGCCCGCTGCGCCGCGTTGTTTTTTCGCGCCGCTGGTGGTGTGGCCAAACAGGAAGAGCTCCTGTTCGGTTGGGGGTTTGATCCGGTCGGTTGGCAGAGCCAACGCTTCGCCACGGGTTGGTGTCACCAGATGTGCGGTCACAATCACAACCAGTTCCGATTGTGAGCGCTCGTAGTCGGCGCTGCGAAATAGGGCGCCCAATACTGGCACGTCACCAAGCCATGGAAGCTGCGCGTTGTTGTCCATGAAGTTGTCTTGCAGCAGGCCCGCAATGGCAAAGCTTTCGCCGTCGCGCATTTCCACTGTTGTGGACGCTTCACGCCGGCTAAAGGCCGCAATGCTGACTGTGCCATCATTATAGCCATTTGCCGTATCCAGTGCGGAAACCGCAGTGGCCAGTTCCAAATTGATCAAGTCGCCATCGACCACGCGCGGTACAAAGTTGAGTTCGACACCGAAAGGTTTGAACTCCACGGACAGTTCGCCACCGTCTTGTGCAACCGGAATTGGGTATTCACCGCCGGCGAGGAACTTCGCTTCTTGGCCGGACAACGCGGAGAGGTTCGGTTCGGCCAACGTCCGTACCATGCCTTTGCTCTCAAGCGCTTGGATCATCAGATTGATCTCAAAAGCACCGGCGTTCAGGTTGAACAACCCAGCGCCGCGCGTGCCCGGATTGAGCGGCCGGGTCCCTGTTTCCGCATCGGGCACCTGGTTGAAGAAACCGGTCTGAATGAGGTTGCCATTTCCGCTGATTTGGAAATCGGTCGACAGTGCCTTGGAAACGCTGCGCTGCATTTCTGCAAAACGCACTTTGAGCATGACCTGCTGCACGCCGCCTACGACCATCAGGTTGGAAACCCGCTCGGGCGCGTAACGCTCCGCCAGATCCAGCGCGCGTTGCAGGCGCTGTGGCGAAGAGACTGTGCCTGACATGACGATACCGTCATTGGCAGACCGCACGTCGATTGTCTCGTTTGGCAAAATTTGCTTCAGGCGCTCTTTAAACTCCGACAGATCCGGAGCCACGCGCACATCTACGTTTGTGATCAGTTTGCCGGTGGCATCTAGCAATGTCAGCGTGGTCAGACCAGGTGATTTGCCAAGCACATAGATTGTGCGATCAGACAACGATGAGATGTCGGCAATTGCCGGGTTAGCAATTGACAGCTCTGCGAAGGGAACGTCGCTTTCCACCACAACGGCGCGGTTCATCGGCACGCTGAGCGAAGAGGATGTTCCGCTTCGCACCACACGCAGAGATTCCGCAAAGGACGGGGTCGCCATCATTGGCATAACCCCAACGGCGACGCCTAGCAGGGCCGCCCCAAAAAGTCTTTTCAGTGTCATTGTGACCTGCCTCTCGATCACGCCTCGGTTCGCGGGTCTTTTGCCCACATTTTTGTCCACTCTGCGCCAAGTGGCGAAATATTGCAAGAATCAATGGTTTCGCGCGGTTTGTTGAGGTGTTCTTCTGTGGGGCCTGTGCCACAGAGGAAAGCATGGGAATGGCCGCCAGCGCAATAAACAAAGGCGCCCAAGGTTGTGGGCGCCTTCGAAAAAGTGGTGTTATTTGGGTCGTTAAAACCCGCGTTAATTGGTGCAAGGGATTGGAATTTCGATCACCTGTCCACCTTTGCGGTTTTTGATCGTGCAAACCTTGGGCTGCTGCACTTGAACGATCTGCTGCACTACTGGCGCGTCTTCCTTCTCTTCGATTCCCAGCAACATGCGCTGGTCAACCTCAAAGACCTCGGCAACGGTATTGTCATTGGCGCCCACCAGCGAGAGGGACAGACGACCGGAGCTTTGTGCTTGGGTTAACGCTGGCACCTGATCGGTTGTGGCTGCAACAGTAACGGTACGCGCGACACGCGCTTCCGCTTGTTCCTCATTCACGGATTGGTCCACGGCGACCAGCTTCACATTGGGCTGGATCAGCTTGGTGAATTCTCCGCGGTTGGTTTCGTCACGTTCGATACGGCCGGTCCAGTAGATGTCGACAAGGTCGCCGGGGCGAATGTGTCCGGATACCCCGCTGGCAACGTCAACTTTGATAGTAAACGCGCGTTCGCCGTTCTTGAGGCGCGAAGTGATGCCGGCCTCTTCGCCAGGTTCGGTGAGCTTCGCTGCGAGAAGGATTTCGCCTTTTTCCATCGAGCGCAAAATCACCCGCTGCCGGTTGTTGCCGTCTGGGAACAGCACGTCAGCGTCCGTGAACATGCCTTCGGGCATGGCCGCTTTGGGCCACTGCACGCGGCGCACGTCCTTAAGCGCGAGTTTCTCGCCGAATTTCATGGGGCGCGCGACAATAAAGCCGTCGACCAGCTCGACGGTCGGGTTTTCGGTCTTTTGCTGCGCCAGAGCGTTTTCATAGCCCTTGATGTAATTCTGCGCCATGTAGACTGCGAATCCCGCGATCCCCAATCCAAAAAGCAAAACGGCTGCAAATATAGCACGCATGGGTTCCACCTCGTGTTGTGATCCCGGCGCAAGAGGCGCAGCGGGAATGGTTCAATGACAGTGTGAGTGGCAAATGTGGCAAATTCTGGGAGCCACGACGCAGCTTTCAGGGCAATTGCTGACACTTTTGATGCCCACAAATGCGAACAGGCGACCCATTCTGGGCGCCTGCGCAACGTCTCGATTGTGAAGCGTGTGCTTACTGTGTGGCAAACGGCGCCGTCGTGGCGTCTGCGCCAGTAATGGTGACAGCGGCAGCGGTCACAGGGGTCGCGGTTGCGGATTCAATGGCCGCAAAAACAACAACCGCCAGCCCTACGATACCTGCGGTCAGAACAACCCAGTCCACAGTCACTGCGCCAGCTTCGTCTTTGCGGAAGTTTTTGATGAACTTGATCATTGGAATTCTCCAGAAATAGATGTGTCAGACGTGTGGGGAGGGCCCGTGCGGGCAATCCCCATTCATATCGTCAGGAAGGCTTAGTTAGAGCCGCCGGTTGTTGCGATCGCGGAAGTTGTCGCGTCGGCACCGTTCAGAGCCACAGCAGCTTCAGTGGTCAGACCGGAAGTTGTGGATTCGATGGCGGTGAATGCTGCAACGGCCAGGCCTACAACGGCTGCGGTCAGAACAACCCAGTCAACAGTTACTGCGCCAGCTTCGTCTTTGCGGAAGTTTTTGATGAACTTGATCATTGGAATTCTCCAGAAATAGATGTGTCAGACGTGTGGGGAGGGCCCGTGCGGGCAATCCCCATTCATATCGTCAGGAAGGCTTAGTTAGAGCCGCCGGTTGTTGCGATCGCGGAAGTTGTCGCGTCGGCACCGTTCAGAGCCACAGCAGCTTCAGTGGTCAGACCGGAAGTTGTGGATTCGATGGCGGTGAATGCTGCAACGGCCAGGCCTACAACGGCTGCGGTCAGAACAACCCAGTCAACAGTTACTGCGCCAGCTTCGTCTTTGCGGAAGTTTTTGATGAACTTGATCATTGGAATTCTCCAGAAATAGATGTGTCAGACGTGTGGGGAGGGCCCGTGCGGGCAATCCCCATTCATATCGTCAGGAAGGCTTAGTTAGAGCCGCCGGTTGTTGCGATCGCGGAAGTTGTCGCGTCGGCACCGTTCAGAGCCACAGCAGCTTCAGTGGTCAGACCGGAAGTTGTGGATTCGATGGCGGTGAATGCTGCAACGGCCAGGCCTACAACGGCTGCGGTCAGAACAACCCAGTCAACAGTTACTGCGCCAGCTTCGTCTTTGCGGAAGTTTTTGATGAACTTGATCATGATGTGTCCCTCCAAAGGATCATATTTACGTAACCACCGTGTCGTGCGTTGTTGGCGTGTCTCTCTCTTGCCTGCCCGACTTGGTATGACAGCAATATCCCCCTCGAATGGGGCGGGAATTGGGCGCAAGTGGTTCGATTTTGGATCAAATACATATTGTTTGGATTTTGCGTTTAGATGATTGTTTTTGCTAAATAAAAAACTTCATTTTTTGTTAACCAGGGCTGCCAATGTGAGGTGAATGCGGCCGAATCGAGAGACTTGGGCAGCAATGAGGCAGCAAAACTGGCCTGAGGGCCCAAAATCTGCGAAGCTGGCGCAAAATGACCCGAGCAGGCGATCATCATGTTGGTAAAAAAGTGTGTGTTGGCAGCGGCCCTGTCCGCATTGGTGGGGGTAAGTGCCCCTGAGACGGCGTTTGCCGAAGGCCCTAAACCATTTCCGGACTTCTCTGCCAAGCGCGTGAAGCCGCCACAACCGGGGCAGGGCAAGCGTATCACTGTGCAGATCGCCCCAGTCGTGGTTCCAGAGGCGCAGTCGTCTGAGGACGCAGGGGAAGTCTCGCCGGGGGCTGGCGCCGGTGCGATGGCCTGGTTCTGGGAGGAAATTTCGCCCAAACTGGATGACACCAGCCCTGGCCGTTTGGAAGGCGCGCTCAATAAGGTGTCCAAACCGCCGGAAGGCAAAGCGGTGCCGACACCCCGTCTGACCACGTTACAGTCTATCGTGCAAGGCCACGGCATCGACATCCTACGCAGCACCATTGGCACGCGGGTGTCGCCGGCTTTGGTCTTGGCCGTGATTGCGGTCGAATCCGGTGGTAAGGCCGACGCGGTGAGCGGCGCAGGGGCGGAAGGCCTGATGCAGTTGATGCCGGACACCGCCGCGCGCTTTGGCGTCGAGGATAGTTTTGTCGGCGCAGACAACATTGCCGGCGGGGCCAAGTTCCTGGATTTCCTGATGGACAAGTTTGAGGGCGACCCGATCCTGGTGCTGGCTGGTTATAACGCAGGCGAGAACAGCATTACCGAACACGCCGGCGTGCCGCCCTATGCCGAAACCCGGGCCTATGTGCCAAAAGTGCTGGCCGCCTTTCAGGTGGCACGCGCACTGTGCATGACACCGCCGGAACTGATTTCCGACGGCTGCGTGTTTGCACAGCGCTGAGTGTCAGCAGTTTGGCACATTAACCGCAAGACCGCCCAGCGAGGTCTCTTTGTACTTCTCGTGCATATCCGCCCCGGTCTGGCGCATGGTTTCAATCACCGCATCCAGCGGCACAAAATGCTGCCCGTCACCGCGTAGGGCAAGTGAGGCCGCAGACACAGCTTTGATCGCGCCCAGCCCGTTGCGCTCGATGCAAGGCACCTGAACCAGACCTTTGACCGGATCACAGGTCATGCCGAGGTGATGCTCTAGCGCGATCTCCGCCGCATTCTCCACCTGCTCCGGCGTGCCGCCCATAACGGCACAAAGCCCAGCTGCGGCCATAGCAGACGCAGAGCCGACCTCAGCCTGGCATCCCGCTTCCGCACCAGAAATCGACGCGTTGAATTTCACCAGCCCGCCGATGGCAGCGGCTGTGAGCAGAAATTCGTCAATCCGTGAAGCTGTCGCGCCGGGCACATGATCCAGCCAATAGCGGATCACCGCAGGCATCACACCTGCTGCGCCATTGGTTGGGGCTGTGACCACCTGTCCACCTGCGGCGTTTTCCTCGTTCACCGCCATAGCGTAGGCGCTCATCCAGTCATTGATGGTGTGCGGCGCATTCAGGTTCATGCCGCGTTCGGCCTGCAAGGCATCGTGGATTGCCTTGGCCCGACGACGCACATTGAGCCCCCCCGGCAAAGTGCCATCTGTAGTCAGTCCGCGATCAATGCAGTCATTCATCACCTGCCAGATACGGGCGCACCCCTTGGTCAAGCTGTCGTGGCAGCCTCGCGCCACCTCGTTGGACTTCTTCATCTCGGCAATGGTCTTGCCGGAATGCTCGGCCATCTCCAGCATTTCGACCGCGGATTTGAACGGGTAGGGCACAGGCGCGCCCTCATCCGTGGCTTTGCCTTCGGTCAGTTCTTTTTCCGTCAGAACAAACCCGCCGCCAATGGAGTAATACGTCTCCTGCAGGATCACGTCGCCCTGGGCATCAGTAGCCATCAGAATCATGCCATTGGCGTGGCCGGGTAGGTTGGGGCCAAAATCAAACTTCAGATCTTCACGTGGATTGAACTTCAGCACAGGCAAGCCGTCCGGCTGGACCGTCTCTGTCTCCCGAATATGGTCCAGCGCCGCTTCGGCCTTTTCATGGTCGTAGCTGTCCGGCAGGAACCCAGCGAGGCCAAGAATGGTCGCCCGATCGGTGGCATGTCCGACGCCCGTGAAGGCAAGGGAGCCATGCAGAGAGCCTTTCAGGCCATGAAACTCAAATGGCGAGGCACGCATCACATCTAAAAACTGCGCGGCTGCCACCATTGGGCCCATAGTGTGGGACGACGACGGGCCAACGCCCACTTTGAACATATCAAAGACAGAGAGAAACATGGCTAGAGTACCGATCCTTCATGAGGCATTGGTGGCTGTGGGTTAGTGAAAGGCGTTGCCGTCATACCTTCTGCGCGGCACATGGCTATGACGCTTGGGCGGGTTTCCAGGCGACTGACCAGCTGTTTCAAACCGGGATAGGCGCCTAGCTCAAACCACTCAGTTTGCCCCTTGGGGTAAAGCGCCAGCCAGCGCACAATGGCTGCCAGGTAGAAATCCAGAACGGAAGGCACCTCCGCATTGAACCAGCTGTGCCCGGCTTGGGCCTCCTGTTCAAAAAGATCCAGTCCCTGCCGCACATGCTGTCGCGCGCCAGTGACCAGTGCAGGAAACGCCTCAGGTGCATCCGGCATGTACTGACGCGGATAAAAGATCATCCGAAAATTGGCGTGCAGCGTGTTTGACAAGTAAAACAGCCATTTGAGAAAAGCTGCCCGCTCCGGCGCCTGAGGCGTCGGAGCCAAAGCCCCATGGCGGTCTGCTAGCCACAATAAAATGGCGGCAGTCTCAAAAATCACACCATCCGGTGTCTCAAGGGCCGGAATCTTTCCCGCGGGATTGATGGCACGAAACGCAGGCTTGTTGTGCGCATCCGCGCGCCGATCGACTAGCGCGGTTGCATACGGCAGGCGCAAGTCTTCCAGCACCATACGAATGATGATCGAAGCGTTGTCTGGCGCATAGTGAAGGCGATAGCGGTCTGTCATGGCGGATATGTAACGTGGGTGTGGCAAGGTGGACGGCGCAAAAACGACGTTTCCGATAGGAAACACGCGCGGGCGGGAGGGTCAACCACAGTCAAAGTGGTTTTCGCGCTCCCTTTTGCAACCAAACCCCGCCAACATAGCGCATTTTCCGATATTCCCCTCTCGCGCCTGACGGGCTTCTTTCTTATAAAGTCCCAAAGCATGCAGGGAGTTGCCGCAATGACCGGAGAGTTGTCGCCCATCGACAAGGCCAAATTTGTCGCCGCCAAACGCGCCACCGACTATGTCGAAGATGGCATGCGCGTGGGGTTGGGCACCGGCTCGACCGCCGCATGGCTGGTGCGCTGCCTGGGTGAAATGGTGCGGGACCAAGGTCTGCGCATCAAGGGCGTACCGACCTCTACCCGTACTGCCGAACTGGCGCGTGAAGTGGGCATCGAAGTGATCAGCCTGGATGAGGCCAAATGGCTCGACGTGACCATTGATGGCGCAGACGAATTTGACGCGGACCTGAACCTGATCAAAGGCGGTGGCGGTGCGCTTTTGCAAGAGAAGATCGTGGCCACCGCGTCGGATCAAATGGTTGTGATTGCCGATGTCGGCAAAGAGGTCGAAACGCTGGGCGCTTTCCCTCTGCCGGTGGAGGTGGTGCCCTTTGGCTGGCAGACCACGCAGGCGTTGATTGAAGAAACCCTTGTGAGCATGGACGTCTTGGGCCGCACCAGCACGCTGCGCATGAACGGCGATGCGCCGTTTGTGACCGACGAAGGCAACCACATCCTCGATCTGCACCTCAACCGCATTGGCGACGCCCGCCAACTCGCACTTGTGATCAACCAGATGCCGGGTGTGGTTGAAAACGGTCTCTTCATCGATATTTGTGATGCGGTGGTTGTGGGCTATGGCGATGGCCGCGTGGAAGTGCGCGACATCAACGCGGGCACAATCGAAGAGGCGATGCTCGACTTCGCAGAAACAGACAATCTGTTCACCGATCTGGTGGACTAACAATAAGGCACATCATGTCCTTTGATTATGATCTCTTTGTCATCGGCGGTGGCTCCGGTGGCGTACGGGCTGCGCGCGTTGCAGCAGCCGAAGGTGTAAAAGTCGCGCTGGCGGAAGAAGACCGCTATGGCGGCACCTGTGTGATCCGGGGTTGTGTGCCCAAGAAGCTGATGGTCTTTGCGTCTGAGTACGCGGGCATGGTGGAAGATGCACAGGCGTATGGCTGGGATATCAAGCCGGGCGCGTTTGATTGGGATGCCTTCAAGAGCAAGCTGCATGCTGAGCTGGACCGGCTCGAAGGTATCTATCGCAACTTGCTGAAAAACAGCGGTGTCGAAAGCTTTGATCAGCGCGCCAAGATGGTGGATGCACATACGGTTGAGTTGGCCGACGGCACACAGAAGACCGCGAAGCACATTCTGTTGGCGATGGGTGGACGCCCGGTCTGGCCGGACCTGCCAGGGGCCGAACTGGGCATCAGTTCCAATGAAATCTTCCACCTCGACAAACTGCCCGAGAGCATTCTGATTGTAGGCGGCGGCTACATCGCGTCTGAGTTTGCGGGCATCATGAACGGCCTTGGGGTAAAAACCACGCAGTTCTATCGGGGTGCGCAAATCCTGCGCGGCTTTGACGATGAAGCTCGCGGCTTGGTGGCCGAAGAGATGAAGCAGCGCGGCGTCGATCTGCACTGTGGCACCAACATTCTTGAGATGCGCAAAGAAGGCGACAAGATTTGGGTGAAAGCCACCAACGGCGAAGAGCGCCTGTTTGATCAGGTGATGTTTGCCACCGGCCGTGCACCCAACACCGAGAACATGGGTCTTGAAGAGATTGGCGTGAAGCTCGGTCGCAAAGGCGAAGTGGTTGTGGATGACTGCAGCCAGACCGGCGTGCCGTCTGTATACGCTGTGGGTGACGTCACCGACCGCGTGAACCTCACCCCTGTGGCGATCCGCGAGGGCATGGCCTTTGTTGAAACCGTGTTCAAAGGCAATCCAACACCTGTGGACCACGATTTGATCCCGACAGCGATCTTCACGCAGCCAGAAATGGGCACTGTGGGGCTTTCGGAAGAGGAAGCCGCAGAGCAAGAGCCAATTGAGGTTTACGCCACCAGCTTTAAACCCATGCAGCAGGCCTTTGCCGGTCGTGCGGAGCGTGTGCTGATGAAGCTGATTGTCAGCAAGGCCACCCGCAAAGTGCTGGGCTGTCACATCGTCGCGCCCGGCGCGGGAGAGATGATCCAGCTGGCGGGCATTGCCGTAAAAATGGGCGCCACCAAAGAAGACTTCGACCGGACCGTGGCGGTGCACCCGACCATGTCCGAAGAACTGGTCACTATGAAAGCCCCTGTCCGCAGCCTATAGGCTGCACATGGGTTGATTTTTCTGGCGCAACCCTCAGGTTTAGGGGAGCGCCAAAGACGATATAGAGAGGGAAGATCCCGAATGGCAGGAAACAGCGGCGGCCCCTGGGGAGGGGGCGGCAACAACCAAGGCGGAGGCAACCAAGGTGGGGGCAACCGTGGCAACAACAACGGTGGCGGCCGACGTCCCCCTGAGGGCGATGGCCCGCAGATTCCCGACATTGATGACCTGATGAAAAAAGGTCAGGACCAGTTGAAGGTTCTGATGGGTGGTCGCGGTGGTCAGGGCGGCGGCCAAAATGGCAGCGGCCAAGGCGGGGCCGGTGGCCCGGGTATCAGCAAGGGTATGCTGCTGATTGGTGCAGCCGCGGCAGTTGTCGTTTGGGGTGCGGCCAGCTTTTACCGCGTGCAGAACTTTGAACAATCCGTCGAGCTGTTCCTTGGGGAATACTACAGTACCGGCACCGAAGGCCTGAACTTTGCACCGTGGCCATTTGTCACCAAAGAAGTTCTGCCTGTCACCCGCGAACAGACCGAAGACATGGGCGGCGCGCGCCGTGGCGAAGATGGCCTGATGCTGACCGGCGACGAAAACGTGGTGGATGTCGATTACCAGGTGGTGTGGAACATCGCGGACCCGGCCAAATACCTGTTTAACCTGGCCGATCCGCCCCAGACCATTCGCGCAGTGTCGGAATCGGCCATGCGTGAGATCATCGCGCAATCCGAACTTGCGCCGATCCTCAACCGGGATCGTGGCGTGATTGCGGACCGTCTGCAGGAACTCATTCAGGACACGCTCGACAGCTACGACAGTGGTGTGAACATCGTGCGTGTGAACTTTGACCGTGCTGACCCGCCGTCCAGTGTGATTGACGCTTTCCGTGACGTTCAGGCCGCCGCGCAGGAGCGTGACCGACTGCAAAACGTTGCGGACGCCTACGCCAACCGCGTTCTAGCGGAAGCCCGTGGTGAAGCCGCGCAGGTTCTGGAAGAAGCCGAAGGCTACCGGGCGCAGGTCGTGAACGAAGCACAGGGTGAGGCATCTCGCTTTACCGCCGTTCTGGAAGAATACGCCAAGGCACCGGAAGTAACCCGCAAGCGTCTCTATCTGGAAACTATGGAAGAGGTTCTGGGTGACATCGACAAGGTGATCATCGACGAACAAGGCGATGGGGGCTCCGGTGTGGTGCCGTATCTGCCGCTGAACGAACTGCGTAAGGGGAGCAACTGATATGAAAAAGACCACGTATCTTTTGCCGATCCTGGTAATCGCGATTGCGGCAATTATGTCTTCGATCTTCATTGTGGACGAACGCGAGAAAGCCCTTGTTCTTCGGTTTGGTCGGGTTGTGGCCATCAAGGAAGATCCTGGACTGGCGTTCAAAGTGCCGCTCTTTGATGAAGTTGTGCGCTACGATGACCGCATCCTGTCCATCGACGTTGGACCAATCGAGGTCACGCCAGCCGATGATCGTCGTCTCGTTGTTGACGCCTTTGCACGTTACCGGATTGCTGATGTGGTCCAATTCCGTCAGGCCGTTGGTAACGGCGGTGAGGTTGTGGCCGGGCAGCGGCTTGACCGTATCCTGACAGCGGAGACCCGTGAGGTGCTCGGTACCGTGTCGTCCAAGGACATCCTGTCCACCGACCGTGCGGCGCTGATGCTGCGCATCCGCAACGCCGCTATCACTCAAGCGCGTGCGCTGGGTTTGGAGGTTGTCGACGTGCGTCTGAAGGCCACTGACCTGCCACCACAAAACTTGGAAGCCACCTTTGAGCGGATGCGGGCCGAGCGGGAGCGTGAAGCGACTGATGAACGCGCCCGTGGTAACGAGGCGGCGCAGCGTGTGCGTGCGCAAGCAGACCGTACTGTTGTGGAGCTTGTCTCCGAGGCGCGTCGCGAGGCGGAGATCACCCGCGGTGAAGCGGACGCAGAGCGCAACGCGATCTTTGCGGAAGCCTTTGGCGAAGACCCCGAGTTCTTTGAATTCTACCGGTCTCTGAACGCCTACCGGATGGCACTCAAGGGGGACAACTCCTCCATCGTGATGTCCCCGGACAGCGATTTCTTCAACTACTTCCGTGACGTGCAAGGTCGCTGATGGTTGAAACCGCACTTCTGGCTCTTGGGCTGGTATTGGTTTTGGAGGGGCTGGTGTACGCACTGGCCCCTTCTATTGTTGAGGAGTTGCTGGAGATGCTGCGCAGCTTCAGCGAGGGGCAGCGCCGCACCATGGGCCTGATGGCCGTGGCACTTGGCGTGCTGGTGGTCTGGATCGCCAAATCACTCGGTGCGTGACTTCGCCCGGAGTCAAGGCCGCTGGCCGCCGGGCAGCGCCCGACCGCCCCCCATGGGCGGGCGCTTCTGAGCCCGCTCACCATATGGCGCTCGGATACTGCGCTGCGGCACGATTGCCATACTGTCAGGGCATCGCGCCCACCCGCGGACGGGCGCTGCCCAGTCGTACCGCCAAACAAAAACGCCGCGAGACCCTCTCGCGGCGTTTTGCGTTTCTGTTATTGTCAGCGCTTAGACGCGTTCAATCGCAATGGCGGTGCCTTCCCCACCACCAATACAGATCGCTGCCACACCGCGCTTCAACCCCCGTTTTTCCAGTGCGTTCAGCAAGGTGACCATGATGCGGGCGCCAGACGCGCCAATCGGGTGACCCAGAGCACAGGCGCCGCCGTTCACATTCACGATGTCGCGGCTCAGGCCCATTTCATGCATGAAGGCCATCGGCACCACGGCAAAGGCTTCATTGACCTCCCAGAGATCCACGTCTTCCTTTTTCCAGCCAATCTTCTCCAACAGCTTCTGCGCCGCTGGTACAGGCGCCGTGGTGAACAGGCCGGGCGCTTGTGCATGGCTGGCATGGCCAACAATCTCCGCACGCACCTTCAGGCGCTGTGCTTCTGCGGCCTCTGCTGAGGCCACAACCAGAGCGGCCGCACCGTCGGAAATCGACGAGCTGTTGGCTGGCGTCACGGTGCCGTCTTTGCGGAAAGCGGGCTTCAGCTGTGGGATCTTTTCTGGGCGTGCGTTGCCGGGCTGTTCGTCTTCGGCAATCTCCACCTCACCTTTGCGGGTCTGCAGCGTCACCGCGGCAATCTCGCCTTCAAACGCGCCAGACTTCTGCGCTTCCAAAGCGTTGGACAGGGATTTGAGGGCATACTCGTCCTGCGCCTCGCGGGTGAACTGAAAGCTCTCGGCGCAGTCTTCGGCAAAGGTGCCCATTAGGCGGCCCTTGTCATAGGCATCTTCCAAGCCGTCAAGGAACATGTGGTCCACCACCTGCTGATGACCAATCCGTGCGCCGCCGCGCATTTTGGGCAGCACATAGGGCGCGTTGGTCATGCTTTCCATGCCGCCGGCGATCATCACGTCCCGATCACCTAGCGCCACGCTGTCAAACGCCATCATTGCCGCTTTCATGCCAGAGCCGCACATTTTGTTAAGGGTTGTGGCAGGCACCTCTTCGCCAAGGCCGCCTTTGAACCCGGCCTGACGCGCCGGCGCCTGACCCTGACCCGCTGGCAAAACGCAGCCCATTAACACTTCGTCGGCAGTGGTGGCACCCGCATCTGCCAGCGCCGCTCGAATCGCGGTGCCGCCAAGCTCTGCGGCCTCGACACCGTCAAAAGCGCCCTGAAATCCGCCCATTGGCGTGCGGGCCGCCCCTGCAATCACTACTTTTTTCATGGTTTTTGCTCCTCCGCAGTCCCATCAAATCCAATTGCCCTTGGCCTTGCCTGAAAATCTTTGCAAGGATGTTACAGGGCTCTTTGCGCCAATTGTAACCCCGGCGCAATTCCGTAGATCCACGGGATTTGCTCATACATTGGTAACCATTGGGGCCTAGACTTGTGCCAAGGACGAAAGGTGAAGGAGACGTCATATGAATCTGTCGAGTAAGGCAGAGGGTGATGCCCTTGTGGTATCTGTTCACGAGTCGCGCATTGATGCGTCCGTGGCCATCCAATTCAAAGATCGCATGCGTGAAGAAACCGACACGGCTGATGGCCGGGTTGTCCTGAACCTGTCCGAAGTGGACTTCATCGACTCCAGCGGGCTGGGCGCCATTGTCGCGGCCATGAAGCAACTGGGCGGTAAGAACCCCCTGGAATTGGCGGGCCTTAACGAAAATGTGGATAAAGTTTTCCGTTTGACCCGTATGGACACTGTGTTCCGTATTCATAATTCTTTGGACGACGCATTTGTCGTTTGACCCTTTGATCTGATGTTAGGGACACACCCCAGATTGATTAAACCAAAGGCTGATATCCACATCGAGCTGAAGGGCACCCCCACGGAGGTGCGCAATGCGCTCGAGACTCTGCGTCACAAGCTGACGGCACAGGAGTTTGCGGCCTGCAACGCGGGTGTGCTTGAAATTGTGCTGGCCGAGGTGCTGAACAATGTGGTGGAGCATGCGCTGGCCGGGCGCAGTGACGGACAGATTGTGATCGCCTGCAACTACGCGGACCAATGCTGGTTTGTCGAAGTGCGCGACAACGGCGCCGAAATGCCGGACAGCCAACTGCCGGACGGGACTATGCCCGATCTGGATCGTGACCTTCTGGACATGCCCGAAGGCGGCTTTGGCTGGGGGCTGGTACGCTCGCTGGCACAAGACATTGGCTATCAACGCCACTCCACAGGACACAACGAGCTTAGCTTCCGCGTCCCCGACTGATCGGCAATCCTGGGCCTAACGTGGTCCAACTGGTTGCATCACACGTATCTCCCGATAAACTTCACATGTGAATTAGGGAGACGTCATGCGAGATTTTCATTTTCCGGGCCGGTCACCAGTTATGGCGACCAATGGCATGTGCGCCACCTCGACGCCTCTGGCAGCGCAGGTGGCCGTAGATATTCTGCGCCAGGGTGGCAACGCCATGGATGCGGCCATCGCTGGCTCTGTCCTGCTGGGCATTTGTGAACCGGCCTCCACCGGCATTGGTGGCGATTGTTTCACCCTTGTGTCTCCCGCAGGCAGCGAAGAGGTTTTTGCCTTCAACGGCTCCGGTCGTGCCCCGTCCGCTGCGGATGCCGCTGATCTGCGCGCGCGTGGTTTGGATGCGGTGCCGCTGTTCGGCGTTGAAGCTGTGACGGTGCCAGGCGCTATCGATGGCTTCTGCACACTGTCTGAGAAATACGGCAAGCTCGGCATCGCTGACAGCCTGGCTCCGGTGATCCACTACGCCGAAGAAGGTATTCCCGTCGGGCCGCGCTCCGCCTTTGACTGGCACCAGACCCAAAGCAATTTGCAAGGCCACGGACGGCGGCACTATCTGCGCGATGGCAAGCCGCTGAACAAAGGCGACATCTTCCGCGCACCGGGCCAGGCCGAAGTGCTGCGCCGTGTGGCCGCGCAGGGCCGCGACGCCTTCTATACCGGCGAGATCGCCGAAGACATGGTGACCACCCTGCGCGCCATGGGCGGCGTACACACCATGGAAGACTTTGCAGCCACCGCCGGGAACGATGCCACGCCGATCGGCGGCACCTACAAGGGCGCCGAGCTGCTCGAGCATCCGCCAAACGGGCAAGGCGCCACCGCGATCCTCTTGCTCAACATCCTGAAGCATTTTGACATTGCGTCGATGGACCCCTTTGGTGTGGAGCGCACGCATATCGAAGCTGAGGCCGCCAAACTGGCTTATGACGCGCGCGACCGCCTGATTGCCGATCCGGATCACACCACGCGCACGGCGCATATGCTGGCACAGGAAACCGCAGACAAACTCGCCGCATTGATTGATCCTAAACGTGCCATGGCCGCGCCCGCACCGCTGACCGAGGCCGTGCACAAAGATACGGTCTACCTGTCGGTGGTGGACAAAGACGGCATGGCGGTGTCGATGATTTATTCGATCTTCCACGCCTTTGGCTCGGGCATTGCGTCGGATAAGTTTGGCATCCTGATGCAGAACCGCGGTGGTGGCTTCACGCTGCAGGAAGGGCATCCCAATGAGCTCAAAGGCGGCAAACGCCCGATGCACACCATCATCCCCGGCATGATCCGCCGCGAAGGCCGCGTGGAAATGCCCTTTGGCGTGATGGGCGGCCACTATCAGCCCAACGGCCACGCGCGGGTGCTGTCCAATATGGAAGACTTTGACATGGACCCACAAACCGCGCTGGACTCCCCACGCTCCTTTGTCGAGGACGGCGAGTTGAAGCTGGAACGCGGCTACAGCGACAGCGTTAAACAAGAACTCGCGGACATGGGCCACAAGGTTGTGGTGCCCGACATGCCCATCGGCGGCGCGCAGGCGATCCGTATTCACAAAAACGGCGTGCTCGAAGGCGCCTCTGACCCGCGCAAAGACGGCGCAGCGATAGGATACTAAGCCATGCCCATTACCCCAATCAAAGAGCTGGTCGACGCCGCCAAGGCAGAGATCACCAGCCTGAGCCAGGAAGAGGCCGAAGCCAAAGTGGCCGCTGGTGAGGCGTTGTTTGTCGACATTCGAGACCCGCGTGAGTTGGAGCGCGAGGGCCGCATCACCGGGGCGTTCCACGCCCCGCGCGGTATGTTGGAGTTCTGGATTGCCCCCGACAGCCCATATCACAAAGAGGCGCTGGCCACGGACAAAACCCTGATCCTGTTCTGTGCGAGCGCGTGGCGCTCTGCCCTATCTGTGAAGGCGTTACAGGACATGGGCGTGGAGAATATCGCGGAAATGGAAGGCGGGTTCTCGACGTGGAAAAAGCGCGGCGCGCCCATCGAGACCGCCTAAAAGCAAAAACGCCGGGCCCTTGCAACCCGGCGTTTCCATCCCTTCTGGATGTGCGCTAGTTCAGCGCGTAATGCAGTGGATAGGCCCCATCTTCAAAAGGCCCAAACATATCGTCCAAATCAGGGTGGCTCACCGGTTCGCCGGAATAGTCAGCGATCAGATTTTGCTCAGACACATAGGCCACATAGTAGCTCTGGTCGTTTTCCGCCAGCAGATGATAAAACGGCTGATCCTTCACAGGACGGCTGTCCTCTGGAATTGCCTCATACCATTCTTCGGTGTTGGCGAACTCAGGGTCTACGTCAAACACCACACCCCGGAACGGGTGTTTGCGGTGACGGACAACTTGACCGAGGTAATATTTTGCGCGTGTTCTAAGCATGTATTGCAGCCCCTACATCCCAAAGATAGACGCTGCAAGGGGGCTTTGTCCAACTTTAGCCGAATTTTAGCAGGAAACAGTCTGTGAACTTAATCTTAACAGTTCTGGAAATTGTCGCGCCGGTCTTTCTGGTCGCGGGGGTGGGTTTTGCCTGGGTGAAAGCGGGGTTTGAATACCGCATTCAGTTTGTCACGCGCCTTGCCATGACACTGGCAGTGCCCTGTCTGATCTTCACCGCGCTGATGAAAACCGAGGCCAATTTGGGCGACTTGGCGAAGCTCACTTTGGCAGGCACCGTAACTTATATTGTGGTGGGTGCCATTGGCTGGGCGCTGCTCAAGGCCACCGGCCTGAGCCTGCGGACGTATTTGGCACCGATCATCTTCGGCAACACCGGCAACCTTGGCATCCCGCTGGCGCTGTTTGCTTTTGGCCAGCCTGGGTTGGAGGCCGCTGTGGTCATGCTCGCGGTGTCGGCGATCCTGTCCTTCACCTGGGGCATTTGGATTGTCGCGGGCGAAGGCGCCTTTGGCAAAATGATCAAAGAGCCGATGATCTGGGCCACGCTGCTAGGCGCACTGTTTCTGGTGATGGACTGGGAAACACCGCAATTTTTGACCAACACGCTGGATCTGATTGGTCAGATGGCGATCCCGATGATGCTGATCACATTGGGGGTTGCCGTGGCGCGGCTGACACCTGGGCGAGTCGTGACCGCGATCTGGCTTTCGGTGGTGAAGCTGCTGATCTGCGCCGCCATTGGGTGGGGCATTGGCCTTGCCTTTGGGCTCACAGGCACGCTCTTTGGCGTGCTGGTGTTGCAAATGGCGATGCCGGTGGCGGTCACTGCCTATCTCTTGGCGGAGAAATACGAGGCGGACAGCAACGCGGTGGCCGGTTACGTCGTGGTCTCTACGCTGGTCTCTGTGATTGGTTTGCCGATTCTGCTGACTCTTCTGCTCTAATTCCGGCATTGTGATTTACCCTCTGCAGGAAAATCCGCTAAAGTGGCAAAAAAACAAAGAATGAGCGAGAGGCAAATGAGCAGAGTTCTCTTCGCGCTGATGGTTGTGCTTGTTGTTGCGTCCTGCGGCAAGAAGGATACCTCTGCGCCCCGAAATTTGGATAACGCCTGTGCGATCCTGAAAGAAAAGCCGCATTTCCGTCGGGCGTTTGTCTCCACCAAACGCAAATGGGGCGTGCCGGTGTCGGTGCAGATGGCCGTGCTCTATCAGGAAAGCAAATTCATCGGCGACGCCCGCACCCCACATAAATACGCGCTGGGCATTCTGCCGATGGGCCGTCAAAGCAGCGCCTATGGCTATGCGCAGGCACTCGATGGCACCTGGGATCAGTACCGCCGCGAGACACGCAACCGCAGCGCCAAGCGTGACAACATCAAAGACGCGAGTGATTTTATGGGCTGGTACTTCCACGAATCCCGCGACCGCAATGGCGTCTCTTTGAGCGATGCGCGCGCGCAGTACCTCAACTACCACGAAGGCCACACCGGCTACGCGCGTGGGAACTACCGCAACAAACCTTGGTTGGTGAAGGTTGCAGACGACGTGGCGAGTCGCGCCGCAATGTATCAATCCCAACTCAAGAGCTGCTCGCGTTTGCGCTAAAACGCTCACCTTGCTGTGAATGGATTGTGAGGCGCTCCCTGTGGGGGCGCCTTTTGCGTCAGCCGTATTTGTTTACAGCTTCCACTTCCAACGCCAATTTTAGTTGGAGCTCGCTTAGAATCTTCATCTGCGCCTTGCGCTCGGCCGCGTCAGTCAGCGTTTTGAGCTTGGCCATCTCCTCGGAAATCTGCTGCTTCAACACCACGGCCTGCGGCTTGGCCTGACGCTCTTTCATCAAATGGGATAGCACCGCGTCCTTGGGTTGATGTAGATGTTTCAGAGGCTTGCCGGCGCCCGGTAGGTCCTTGAATTCGTCATTGCGGTCTGCTTGTTGCAAAGCCATCTCAATTGCCGGGTTGAGCGGATGGGTCACGAGGAATCGCCTTTCTTGTGCTGCGCATTCCTCATATGGGGTCTCGGCAAATTCGGTGCACCTAGGGGCGGCAATTTACCCTTATTTTAAGAGGAAAAAATCCTCGCTTGACAATCCCGACTAAAACAATCAGAAATAGCGCATCAGCCACCCAAATGGGGAGCCAACACATTGACTAGGACCAACGGAGAGTCCCATGACCCTGCAAATGCAAGCTCCCGAAATGGCAAACGCGCTGCCCGTCCATGACGCCAACCAACTGACTGGCGACAACGGTCTGGCTCATATCCGCCTGAACGACCAGCTTTATACGCTGCGCATCACCCGCGCTGGCAAACTGATCCTGACAAAATGAGCGGCGCCCTGCATAGAGGGGCGCAGCGCGTAGGTCTGCTCGAAGACCTCGGCGATGTGGAGCGTTTGGCCGTTCGTTGGCTGCGCTCCTGGGGGCGTGATCCGGTGGGGATTGCGCATTTGGAATCCACGCTGACCGTTGGCTTGGGTCCGGATCAAGCGCGTAACATCAAAGGTGTTTTTGAAGACCTGATGGAAGTTGGTCGCCAGTATGGCCGCCGCGCGCTATGTCGCCATGGATGTCATTGTCGCTGCCTTGGTGCAGATGAAGCGGTTTTTGCTCATTTGATTGAGGCCGGGGCCAACGGGGATCAGGAAGACGCGGCGCTTCTGGCTTCTCTCGTGGTTCGCCCTGATATGGCGATGTGCTTTGCCGGTTTGGCGGCAGAGTTTGGAATGGCGCTGAGCAAAGTGGCCCGTGCAGCGCCTGCACGTCCACAATTTTCGACACCGGTTTCGGCCACGGTGCATTAAGCTCAGGCCCTATCAATGTCACACCTCTGGTTTGGCAGATTTTTGGGCTGACAAGGCGCGGAGCTGCAGGAACTCTGGGTGAGTTTTCAAGCTCCGCAAGGCCGTCAGGCGAAAAATCCGCCAAATCCTTCGGACATCCAGCACGCTTCGCCTCAGCGGGTCAATTCGCTTGCAAAGAGGCCCACTCCGTGCGGCGCGCACCGGCCCTCTGAGGCTGTGCGTGCTGGATGACAGAGGCGAGACATTGACAGGGACTGAGCTTAACCACTGTGGCCAGACCGTGGCTGTGCATTCACTTTTTTCACAGATCACTCACAAGCATGTTAGGCGGCGCGACGCGCATGTGGTTGCCATTGCTGCGTGAAATGCCCACACTTCTCCGCATACGCCGGGAGCAACTCGGCAGGTTTCAAGTACACCAAAGGAGAACCCAAAGTGTTTTCTGACACCCTTACGTACCCCGACACCCAACAGCGCAGCTGGCGCATCGCCGGGCTCGCGTTTCTATCTATTCTGTTTGTCATGGCGCAGACGCTGATTGCGCAAGCACGCCCTGACAGCTTTGCTGATTTGGCGGATGAGATCAGCCCTGCTGTTGTGAACATCACCACCTCAACCGTTGTGGCTGGCCGCACCGGTGGCCCGCAAGGCATTGTGCCCGAAGGGTCCCCGTTTGAGGATTTCTTCCGCGAGTTCCAGGACCGTCAAGGCGATCAGGGCGACCGTCCTCGTCGCACCTCGGCGTTGGGCTCCGGTTTCGTGATTACCGCTGATGGCTTTGTGGTCACCAACAACCACGTCATAGAAGGCGCTGATGAAATCCTCGTTGAATTCTTTGAAGGCGGCGAGCTGCCTGCAAAGGTTATCGGCACCGACAAAAACACAGACATCGCCTTGTTGAAGGTCGAATCCGACGAGCCGCTTGATTTTGTGGAGTTTGGCGACAGCGATACCGCCCGCGTGGGCGATTGGGTCATGGCCATGGGCAACCCGCTGGGCCAGGGCTTCTCGGTCTCTGCTGGCATCGTCTCCCAACGCGGTCGTGCTTTGTCCGGCGCTTATGACGACTACATTCAGACCGACGCCGCCATCAACCGCGGCAACTCCGGTGGCCCGCTGTTCAACATGGACGGCGAAGTGATTGGCGTGAACACCGCGATCCTGTCCCCGAACGGTGGTTCCATCGGCATCGGCTTCTCCATGGCCTCCAATGTGGTCACCAAGGTGGTCGATCAACTGAAAGAATTTGGCGAAACCCGCCGCGGTTGGCTGGGTGTGCGTATTCAGGATGTGACCGAAGACATGGTGGACGCTGTGGACGGTCTGAAATCCGCCGCAGGCGCGATGGTCACCGATGTGCCAGAAGGCCCTGCCTTGGAAGGCGGCATGCTGGCGGGGGACGTGATCCTGACCTTTGACGGCGCCAAAGTGGCCGACGTGCGTGGTCTGGTCCGCGCGGTGGGCAACACCAATGTTGGCAAAACCGTCGATGTGGTTGTGTTGCGCGATGGCGGTGAGGTGACGCTGGCCATCACCCTTGGTCGCCGGGAAGAGGCTGAAGGCGCTGTGCCAGCGAGCCAACCTGCGCCCTCCAGCGATCCGGTTGAGAAAGAAATCCTCGGCCTGACCGTCACCGTGTTGACCGACGACATGCGCGAAGAGCTTGGCGTGGCGGAAGGCACCGATGGTCTGGTGGTGAGCGCGGTGGACGAGATGTCCAAAGCCTATGAAAAAGGCCTGCGGGCGGGGGATGTGTTGACCGAAGCGGGCCAGCAGAAGCTGACCTCAATTGCCGATCTGGAAGACCGCATCGAAGAAGCCAAAGAAGCGGGCCGCAAGTCCCTGTTGCTTCTGGTACGCCGCGCCGGAGAGCCCCGCTTTGTGGCGCTTAACATCGAAGAGTAAGCGCGGGTACATATCATAACAAAGAAGGGCGCCCGCTGCGGCGCCCTTTTTCATGTCCTCTTGCGTGGGGTCACGCCTCGCGCGGCACCGCCACCAAGCCAAGCCGCCGCGCGCTTTCCAGGGACAGGATGGCACTGTCGAGCCCTTCGGCGCTTTGATAGCGGCGAATGGCGGCGCGGGTGCGGGCATCGCGCTCTGCGGTGATGCTGCCGTAAAACAGCCCGCGTACTTTCAAAGCCCGCTGCAGAGAGGCGGTGAACTCTTCGGTCCAGACTTCGGCACAGGGGGTTTCAAACCACAATTCCCGTCGCTCCTGCACAATGCGCTGCTGTGTTTCGGTGCGGAAAATCCCTGGCGCGATCACAGTGCCATCTGCCAGCACTTCGGGCGGCTGCACCATGACCTGCTCGCTCACAGTTTCCACCACGGCTGGCGTCACATGACGGCCCCAACAGCTGCCCGGCCGCGCATTGGGCGGCGCTCCGGCATCTTCGGCGCGGATAATTTCAGGCTCGTTAAAAGCAGCGATATAAGGCGCGGTGGTGATTTGCTCTTCGCACGCCGTCAGGCTCCCCAACGCCAAAAGCGCCGTGGCGGCCAGAACCGATCGTGCGGCAAAATCTGCGGGCATGCTCGCGCCTCATGTGTTTTGCCCTGTCATACCGCGTTTTGCGCCGCAGCGAAACGCGTCATTTGCTTGAAGGGGCTGGCGGTGTGACCAAACTGTCCAAAAGCGGCGAGAGATCCTCGATCCGCTCGGCAATCACATGGGTGACATTGTTCTCCCGCTGAATGCGCCCGGTGACCCTGAGCAGTCGCCCGGCAATCACCGCGCGGCGGAAATGCTCATAAAGGCTGCGCCAGACAATTACATTTATCACGCCGGTCTCATCCTCCAGCGTGACAAAGATCACGCCTTTGGCGGTGCCGGGCCGTTGGCGCAGAATCACCAGCCCGGCCACGGTGATCCGCGCGCCATTGGGGGGCTCCGTCAGGCGACTGGCCACCAAAGCCGCCGGGGGGCGCGGCCATGCGTGATGCGGGGCCATGCCTGGAGGCCACGTGGGGGTCGGGGATCTCATAATCTGCATGGGAACAAATATAGAACATTTAAAAATTGTCGCAAGGGGAGGGAGCGCTTGTCGCAAATGGGGGTGGAAGCGGCGCAGGCCCTGACCTAACTAGAGATGCGAACAGTTTCACCAAAGGAGCCAGACATGGCCAAAATCACCTATGTCGAGCATAACGGTACCGAACATGTTGTTGAGGTCGCCAATGGCTTGACTGTTATGGAAGGCGCGCGCGACAACAATGTCCCCGGCATCGAAGCCGATTGCGGTGGCGCCTGTGCCTGCTCGACCTGCCACGTCTATGTGGACCCAGCTTGGGTCGAGAAAGTCCCGGCCAAAGACGACATGGAAGAAGACATGCTGGACTTTGCTTATGAGCCTGATCCCGCGACCTCGCGCCTGACCTGTCAGATCAAGGTCACCGACGCGTTGGACGGTCTGGTTGTCAAACTGCCAGAAAAGCAAATCTGATGGCGTTGGCGCGGCGTCTCTTGTCACACCGGCTGCGCCGCGCAATGCTCGCGGTCGGTTTGGGTCTGATGGCCGCGCCTGTGATGGCGGAGATCGCCTCCGCCCGATACACAGACGAAACCTCCCGATATGCCCATGGCGTGCTAGGCGATGCCATCGAGTACGGCACGCTAGAGCTGACGTTGAAAGACGGTAAGCGTCTCGCACTCACACTCCCCCAAGACCGCGTCTTTGAAGACATCGCACCGCG
This sequence comes from Shimia sp., assembly GCF_022448905.1. Lineage (GTDB taxonomy): Bacteria > Pseudomonadota > Alphaproteobacteria > Rhodobacterales > Rhodobacteraceae > Shimia. The sequence continues at coordinate 262,955 of NZ_JAKVCW010000001.1, forward strand.
TCTGATGGATATGGACGGCGATGGCGTACCAGAAGTGATTGTGGTTGAAAGCAGTCAAACCGGCGGTGCCCGCCTGGCCATCTACGACGAAACTGGCCTGCGTGCCGCCACGCCCCACATCGGTCAACGCAACCGCTGGCTCGCGCCCATCGGGGCCGCAGATCTTGACGGCGACGGCCACATAGAAGTGGCCTATATCGATCGGCCCCATCTGGCCAAAACCCTGCGCGTCTGGCGGTTTAAAGACAATCAGCTGACCCAAGTCGCGTCACAGGCTGGCCTGACCAACCACCGCATCGGCGAAGACTTCATCTCCGGTGGTATCCGCGATTGCGGCGACGATCCAGAGATGATCACGGTCAACGCCAATTGGTCCGAGGTCATGGCCACGCGCTTTGACGGCAAAGCCCTGTCGCCCCGCGCCCTTGGCGGCTTCAAAAACCAGACATCCCTAAAGCACGCGCTGGACTGCAAAGCGCCTTAGCCTTCTCATTCCAAAAATATCTCGGGGTGAATTGAGCGCACAGCGCTCAAGAGGGGCTGGCCCCTCACGCCACTACCGCACGGTCCCGTCGCTGGCCGAATAAATATGCCGCGTGCCAATCGCGCCCAATGACTGGAAAAGGCTCGCGGTATTAGACACACCAAACTTCTTCAAAAGCTTGCCGCGATGCACCTCGACCGTGCGGTTGCTCATGCCCAACTGGATCGCAATCTCCTTGCTGGTCATGCCTTCGGCGAGCAGTGAAAACACCTCGCGCTCGCGGCGGGTCAACGCCTGATATGGCCGGGTGTCAGAAATATCAGCAAAGCTCCACACCGCGCGTTGCAACGGGTCTTCCGGTGTAAACGTATGCCCGCGCACGCGGCACCAGAACATCTCTCCGCCACGCCGCATCATCACCCGCTCGTCCCAATAAAAATTGCCCTCACGCAGCTCCTGCACACCGCGGTTGCGAATATTGCTGAACTCTTCCTGTGTGGGGTAGAGGATGGCAAAGGTGCTGTCTTTGAGGGCTGCGCGCTCATAGCGGAACATCTCGGCAAAGGTGTCGTTACAATCGCGGATCACCCGGTTTTCGGTGACCACAATGCCCACCGGCGCAAAGCTGAACGCCAGTTCCACAAAATCGCCCGTGGCAAAGGCCTCTTCCACCGAAATGGTCATGTCATCTCCCCCAATTCAGGCGGAGAATAGGGCGCAGCACTTGCCGGTGCAACGCCCCTTGATCGCATCTCCAAAGGTTGTCGATGCTTAGTAGTAATGCCCGTGGCGGTAGTCCCAGCTGATAAAGTGCTCCGACATCAGCTCCATGATCTCGGTACAGGCCAAACCCTTGCGGATCAGCACCGGCCCGGGACTCACATCGCGGTTGCCATTTTGCAGCGGCACCAAGGCGCCTTTGGCATCCACAACAGAGACCATCACGCCCTGCTCATAACGGGTTTTCTCATCGGCATCCGGTTGAATGGACGCCACATAGTCGTTGGCTTCAATGATCATATCCACCTCGGCTTCGATCTGCTCGCCAATGCCTTCCACCAAACCACGATTGCCTTTGCCTGATGGGTTGGCCGAAGAGGCGAAGACCAGTTTTCCGTGCTCTTCCCACAGCGTGCGCACGGTGTTTTCAGAGGGCGTGCCAAACTTGATTACAAAGCAGCTGGTGCCGCGACCGTCCATCATCAACGCATCAGAGCCATCATCGGGAATATGGGTGCGGGCGCCGTCTTTCCATGGCAGGATGCAGCCCAGAAGGATGTCTTTGTCCCAGTGTGATTGATAAAACGCTTCAATTTCGTCGTTGAGATCCGCCAGCGCACGCAGCTGGTCCATCGAGCCGCAGAGCACCACGCCTGGCTTGTTGCGTTTGCGGTTCTTGGCGGAAAATTTGCGCTCCAAACCAGCGGCGTCACTTGTCATCACGATGTAGCCCACTTTGGTTGGGCTCACGATACAACCGCCGGGCTGCACCAGCCGGTCAACGGCCTCTGTTTGAACGCCGCCGTTCCAGCGGATGTGCTTGTCGCTGAGAGTATCTTTCATGGGTCTACCTTGTGTTGGTTGGAAGGGGGGTATGCAGCCAGGGAAACCGCGTTTCTGCAGCGGCTTCATAGGCTTCGATCTGCTCGATTTTTTCGAGCGTCAGGCCAATTTCATCCAACCCGTTCAGCAGGTTGTGTCGCCGGGTCGGATCTACATCAAAGGCAAACTCTGTGCCGTCTGAGGCGGTGATGGTTTGAGCGTCGAGATCCACGGTCATGCGCGCGTTTGCACCGCGTTCCGCGTCTTGCATCAAGACATCGACCTCGGCCTGCGGCAGGGTGATTGGCAACATGCCGTTCTTGAAACAATTGTTGAAAAAGATGTCGGCAAAGCTGGTGGAGATCATGCAGCGGATGCCAAAGTCATTGAGCGCCCAAGGCGCATGTTCCCGACTGGATCCACAGCCAAAGTTGTCACCAGCGATTAGGATTTTGGCGTCGCGATAAGCGGGTTTGTTGAGAATAAAATCCGCAATCTCACTGCCGTCAGGGCGAAAGCGGATTTCCTCAAACAGATGTTTGCCAAGACCAGAGCGGTTGATGGTTTTGAGGTATTGCTTGGGCAGGATCATATCGGTGTCGATATTGATCAGCGGCATAGGGGCCGCGAAGCCACAGATTTTGTTTAAGGCTTCCATGCAGAGCCAACTCCATAGACAGGGGATTCAGTGGGCTGAATGCTGTCCTGGTGCCTGTCTGGGCTCTAGGTGGCGCGCTTACTTGCAGAGGCTTTTAGCGGGTCTCGCGCGGCAAGCCAAGCCGCATGTTGCACTGCAATTGCTAGCGCTTACAAAAAAAAGGCGCTGCCCCCTGGAGGTGCAGCGCCATTCTATCTGGGGAGTACCTTAAAGCGCGCGCCAGCCGATGTCGCGGCGGAAGAACCCGCCGGGCCAGTCAATCGCATCGACCATGGCATAAGCCCGATCGCGCGCTTCCTGCAGGCTTGCGCCCCGCGCGGTCACGTTCAGCACACGCCCACCGGACGCGGTGATTTTCCCGTTTTTTTCGGTGGTGCCTGCGTGAAACACCATGTTCTTGCTGTCGGCCGCGATGGCATCCAGCCCGCCAATCACCGAGCCTTTCTCATAAGACCCGGGATAGCCATTGGCCGCCATCACCACGGTGATTGCATGATCATCGGCCCAGTTCACCTGCGCCTCATGCAGCCGCTCTTCGGCCGCCGCATGCATCAGATCCATCGCCTGCGCGCCCAGACGCATCATCAGCACCTGACACTCCGGATCGCCAAAACGCACGTTGTATTCCACCAGACGCGGCTGGCCGTCTTTGATCATCAGACCCACATAAAGCACACCCTGATAAGGGGTGCCGCGCTTCGCCATCTCGTCAATGGTCGGCTGCACAATCTCATCCAGCGCCTTCTGGGCAATCTCATCAGACAGCACCGGCGCTGGGGAATAGGCGCCCATGCCACCGGTGTTCAGCCCTGTGTCGCCTTCGCCCACACGTTTGTGATCCTGCGCCGTGCCGACGGGCAGGGCGGTCTTGCCGTCACAGAGGATGAAGAAAGAGGCCTCTTCGCCCTCCATGAATTCTTCGACCACCACTTCGGCGCCTGCGCCACCAAAAGCCCCGCCAAACATGTCGTCCACCGCATCCAGCGCGGTTTGCAGGTCCATCGCAACAATCACGCCTTTGCCTGCCGCAAGTCCATCGGCCTTCACCACAATCGGCGCGCCTTGCTCGCGGATGTAGGCTTTGGCGGCTTCGGCATCGGTGAAGTGTCCGTAGCCTGCGGTCGGCGCATTGGCTGCGTCACAAATCTCTTTGGTGAAGCTCTTGGAGGCTTCCAGCTTCGCCGCCGCTTGGCTTGGGCCAAACACCAGCACACCCGCCTCGCGCAAACGATCCGCTACGCCTGCTGCCAAAGGCGCTTCCGGGCCAACAATCACAAAATCAATCGCATTGGCTGCCACAAAGGTCACAACCTCGCCGCCATCCTCGATGTCAAAGCTGGCGCATTCCGCGATCTGCGCGATGCCCGCATTGCCCGGTGCCACAATAAGCTTGTCGCATTTCGGGTTCTGCATCACTGCCCATGCCAGTGCGTGCTCACGTCCACCGCTGCCGAGAATAAGAATGTTCATGTTGCCGCCTTCCGCTTGGCCTCCGCTTTGCGGCGTTCTAAGGTGGCTTGGCACAGGAAACAAGGGAACTGAGCAGCGCACCCATGTCCGATCTGATCGACGACCCAAGAGAGGGCGAAAACGCCCCGGAATTCAGCGTCACCGAACTCTCCGGTGCGATCAAACGCATGATCGAGGGCGAGTTCTCCCATGTGCGCATCAAAGGCGAGATTGGCCGGGTGTCTTTTCCGCGCTCGGGCCACGTCTATCTGGACCTAAAAGATGACCGCTCGGTGATTGCCGGCGTAATGTGGAAAGGTGTTGCGGCGCGGGTTTCCACCCGTCCGGAAGAAGGCATGGAAGTGGTCGCCACCGGGCGGCTGACGACCTTCCCAGGCCAATCCAAATACCAACTGGTGATCGAAGACCTGAAGCCGGCAGGCGTCGGCGCGCTGATGGCGATGCTGGAAAAACGCAAAGCCATGTTGCAGGCCGAAGGGCTGTTTGCCCAAGAACGCAAAAAGCCGTTGCCATACCTGCCGGAAATCATCGGTGTTGTGACCTCGCCCAGCGGGGCCGTGATCCGCGATATTCTGCACCGGCTGCGGGATCGCTTCCCGCGCAAAGTGCTGATCTGGCCTGTCGCCGTGCAAGGTGAGCAATGTGCGCCACAAGTGGCCAACGCCATTGAAGGTTTCAACAAACTCACCCCCGGTGGTGCCATGCCGCGCCCAGATCTGATCATTGTCGCCCGAGGCGGTGGCAGCATCGAAGACCTCTGGGGCTTCAACGAAGAAGTGGTGGCCCGCGCCGCGGCTGCCTCTGACATCCCGCTGATCTCTGCAGTGGGTCACGAGACGGATACAACGCTGATCGACTTTGTCTCTGACAAACGCGCGCCAACCCCAACGGCTGCTGCGGAATTAGCCGTACCGGTGCGGCTCGACATGTTGGCCTGGGTCGAAGAACAGGGCGCGCGCCTCACTCGAGGGCTGGAGCAAGGCCTACGCCAACGCGACCAACGCCTGCGTGATCTCGCCCGCGCCTTGCCGCGTGCCGACACGTTGCTGCAAACCCCGCGACAGCGCTTGGACACCGCCGCCGATGCACTGCCCCGCGCGTTGCAATCCGGTATCCAGACGCGCCGCGTGACTCTGGCGGAGAAATCTGGCGGATTAAGCGACAAAACCCTGCTGCGCATGATCGAAATTCGACGGCAGCAGTTGGGCCGCTACGGCGACCGCTTGTCTGTGGATGCGCTGTCCCGCGACATCTCCCGCCAAAAAGACAAAGTCAGCGACCTGTCGCGTCGTCTGTCCGATGCAGGCACCCGTCAGGTGCAAACGCTCAAAGACCGGCTGGCCTCATTGGACCGCATGCGGGAAACGCTGAGTTACACCGCGACGTTGCAACGCGGCTACGCCGTGGTGCGCGGAGACGGCCAGTTGGTGAAAACATCTGTCGAGGCCAGCGCCGCCAGCGCTTTGGAAATTGAATTTGCCGATGGCCGCCTGTCCGTAGGGGCAGGGGGCGCAGCTGCCCCCTCTGTACCGCCGCAGCCAGCACCGGAAAAGCCCAAGCTCGCGCCAAAACCCAAAGCGAAGAAAACGCCGCCACCAGAGCAGGGCAGCCTGTTCTAACGCAGTGGCTTAAACGCCAACATCTGGCCCAAGACAGAGCATCTCTTCGGAGCTGTCCTCAATCTCATACAGCAGCCGCCCGTCCGGCTCGTTTTCGAATTTGGCGCTCAAGCCCCGCCCGTCTTCATAAAAACTCCAGCATTGCGGGCCGGGTGTGTCCTCATAGACAAAACAGATCTGCCCGGCGTCCTCGTACCAATAGCCGTCCTTGCACTGGCCGCTGCCATCCAGAAACGCCCACCGCACCCGCCGGTCTGACAAATACTCTTCCACGCCATAGCGCCGCCCGTCCGCCTCGTAAAACAAGGTCTTGCCAGACACATAGGCTTCAAATTCCGCTGCCGACATGGCGTCCTGCGCCGCCGCCGCGCTGCTTAACAGCGCCAAAACAATGCTCACATACTTCATGGTGCCACGCTGCCCTAGGCGCGGGTGTCAATCCAGTCTCATTGCTGTGATGCGCGCAGTTTTGCCGCCCTTAACTTTTCAACGCGCGGGTCCATCACCCGCCGCCATTGCCGTGGCCAAAGCGCCAGAATGGCCATCAACGGCAATGACTGCGGCAGGGTGGGCATGGTCGACTTGTCCAGTTTCAAGGCCGGGTAGTCCCGCGTGGGCACCATATGATGGTCCGAATGACGCGGCGCATTGAGCATCAGCGCGGAGGTATAAAGCTGCGGCGCGTTCCAGCTGTGCTGTGGCCCCACCGGTTCCGGCTTGCCGTTTTCGCGAACCTGGCGATGCAACCCGTAGTGCTGCACATAGTCTGACAGCAGAAGCTGCATGCTGCCGTAACTCGCCAGCGCCACATAGGCCAACACACCGCCCACCCCGGCCAACCTTGCCGCCACGGCAATGCAAAGCACCGCGCCGCCGACATAGATCACATAGGGATGCAGCAGCGACTTGCGGCTTCCAGCCCGCGCGCGCATCGCATTCTCTGCCTGCCATCCGGCCACAAATGAGCCAATCCAGGCCCGTGGCCAGAAATGATAGAAGTGCTCGCTATCTTGGGGGCTGTTGGGGTCTTTGTCGGTCGCCACCCAGATGTGATGCACTTTGGGATGGGCGGAGGTGTGGTGCCCAAACAGCAGGGAGATGTAGACCCACATGCCCAGCTTGCGTGGAAACCTTGCCGATTTGTGGATCAACTCATGGGCGTTGGCATTGCTGACCTGTCCAAAGAACAGTCCAAACGCCAGAAAACAGCAGATTTTGGCGCCAAGGCTGATCCCTGTAGCCCCCGCCAAAGCCATCACGGCCAATATCATCAATGGGAAATGCACCAGACCCAACACCAGCGACAGCCGCATACCGCTGGGACACTCGCCATCCTCACCGGTTTTCGCCGCTGCGCCCTGCACCAGCCGGTCCATCACATGGATCAGCCCGCTCATATAGGCCAGCGCCGCCACCGACCACAGACCACCCAACAGCCCGCCAAGCGCCAACAGCACCACGGGAATCGTTGTCGCGATCCAGAACCAAGCCAAGTGTTTTCCCTTTCAAAGAGCCCATGCACTTTGTATCCGGACAAAATTACTCCTTCGTTTCCGCGCTGCAAAGCGGTGAGGTGGGGATATTTTCAAAGGATTGCACTTTTCTTGAGGAATCCCGCGCCAACCCCATTGACTCGGCCCCAGCCATCATTAAAAGGCGGGCTTCAAGAGATTTACACGGGGTATCTGTGCCCCGGCGCAGGAGAAGCACAATGGCGAAGCCGACGACAATCAAGATCCGTCTGAACTCGACCGCGGGCACGGGCCATTTCTACGTGACCAAGAAAAACGCACGTACCATGACCGAAAAGATGGTCGTCCGCAAATACGACCCGGTGGTGCGCAAGCATGTCGAGTACAAAGAAGGCAAGATCAAGTAAGATCACTTTCTGAGACACATGCAAAAGCCGCGCCAAACCAAGGCGCGGCTTTTTGCTTTTCTGGGAAACCGCGCCTGAAAAAAAACAATAAGTTTTCTTCAGGAGGGTTCCCAAATGCCCCATCCATTTTTTATCCGCCCCGCCAAGCCCGATGATGCAGCTGCATTGTCTGATCTCTATGCACGGTCCTTTCCGGACCTGTTGCCTGAAGATTATGAGGAGGCTGTGCTGGATGTAGCGCTCCCGCTGTTTACCAAAGCGCAGCCAGCGTTGCTGTCATGCGGCACCTATTTTGTTGCGGAATGTGTGGAAACCGATGACATCATTGGGGCCGGGGGCTGGACTGATCTTAGCCCTTCACATGGCATCACAGGGACTCACCTCGGTCATGTGCGGCACGTGGCGACGCGGTCGGATTGGCTGCGTCGTGGCGTGGCACGGTCGTTGATCGACGTGTCTCTGGCCTCTGCGGAAGCCCACGGGATGAGGGAGATGAGCTGCATGAGCTCGATCACTGCACGTGATTTCTACGCCTCTATGGGCTTTGAGGAAACCACTGAAGTCGAGCTCACATTGGCTCCAGGTGTGCACTTCCCCGCCATCCAAATGCGCCGCAGCCTCTGCGCGCCGGAGTATGCCTAAAGGATTGCCCGCGCACGAACCGAGGGGCGGGAAGCGAAGCGCCCGCCCCGTGGGGGCGGTTCGGGCGCTGCCAAAGCTTACTTTGGCATTGTGTGATAGCCTTCCATTGAAGTTATAAGCGGACACAAAAAAGGCCGGTCACAGTGACCGGCCTTCTCGTTTGCTATCCTGCAAGGATCACTCGCGGTTGCCGAGGAACTGCAGCAGGAACATGAACAGGTTGATGAAGTCCAGATACAGGGTCAAAGCGCCCATGATCGCGGATTTCGCCAGCCACTCGCCGTCACCCATGTGGGCGTGCTGAATGTAGTCGTTCTTGATCTTCTGGGTGTCATACGCGGTCAGACCGGCAAAGATCAGAACACCAATTGCGGAGATCGCAAAGGCCATTGCGGACGACGCGAGGAAGATGTTCACAATCGATGCCACGATCAGGCCGATCAGACCCATCATCAGGAAGGTGCCCATGCCGGACAGGTTCTTCTTGGTGGTGTAGCCATAGAGCGACAGGCCCGCAAAGGCGATCGCGGTGATCAGGAAGGTCTGGATGATCGACTCACCGGTGAACACCAGGAAAATAGAGCTGATCGATGCGCCCATCAGCGCCGCAAAGGTGTAGAAGAACAGCTGAGCGCCAGCGGCGGACAGGCGGTTGATCGCCATGCCAAAGCCAAAGACCATCGCCAGCGGAGCAAACATCACAACCCATTTAAAGTTGGAGAGGTACAAGGTCTCCCCCAAAGTGGACAGACCAGTTGGGGACGATGGATCAACAGCCAGACCGGACAGGGCCCAAGCGGCGGCAAAGGTGATCAACATGCCCACGGACATGTTGCCATAGACCTTGTTCATGTGGGCGCGCAGGCCCTCGTCAATCTGAGCCGCGCTGGCAGATGCCGTGCCGCGGATCGTGTCAAATTCAGCCATCAAAGCCTCCGAGTTAACTTTATTGCCCCCAGAACCAGACGTTCAGAGGGTTTCAATAGGGAATATCGGTGAGGGAGGGCGTGAATTCAAGGATTTCCGCCGCCCAAAGCGGCGAAAATCCGCATCAATGTTAACGTTTGTTCAGCCGCGCCAATGCGCCGGCACATCCCAGACGGAGCGTTTCAATTCAAACTCTACATCCGCCTTGCTCAGGCCCATGTCTTGCAGCGCAGCGGCGTCGAGTTGTGCCAGTTGGCGGCGCTGACGGGATACGGCAAAGGCTTTTACAACGCCGGCAAAGGACAGTTTGGAACCACGAGGGGCGGAGGAAGTGGTGATGAAGGCCATGGGGTCGCTCCTTTCCTTGTTTGCGATTGATCTTCGGGTCTGCATCAAATTACTTGATGTATGTGGCGGTCTATGTGTATTTTGAAAGCGAATGTTTATGACGAGCTTCATCACAGATCGTGATGATAGATCAGAAACCTAAATCAATTGAGGGACAGCCATGCGCAATCTTGATGTAACCACGCTGCGAAGCTTTGTTGCCGTCGCCGATATGGGCGGCGTAACCAAGGCCGCAGGCTTTCTGCATCTCACCCAGTCGGCTGTGTCTATGCAGCTCAAACGGCTTGAGGAACTCATTGGCGTGGACCTGCTCGACCGCTCCGGGCGCGGCATCGCGCTGACCCCTGCTGGCGAGCAGATGCTGGGCTATGCCCGTCGCATGGTCACCCTCAACGACGAAATCATGCGCCGCCTGAGCCACGATGAGTTTGAAGGCGCGGTGACACTTGGTGTGCCGCATGACATCGTCTACCCGACCATTCCCCGCGTGATGCAGCAATTTGCGGCCGCATTTCCAAGGGTGAAAGTCAATCTGTGTTCGTCTTTTACGGTTGAGCTGAAGCAGCAATTCGAAAAGGGCGAAATCGACTTGATCCTCACGACCGAGCGCAACACGCCGGAAAACTCGGAAGGCCTCTGCACCTTGCCATTGGTTTGGATAGGCGCACCGGGTGGAGCAAGCTGGCGCCGCCGGCCGATTCCCTTCGCCTCTGGTCGCCAATGCCTGTTCCGGCCCACTGCGATTGGTCTCTTGGACAAAGCTGGCATCGAATGGGACAGCTCGGTTGAAACGGAATCCGACCGCACCGTAGAGGCCACTATTGCCGCCGATCTGGGGGTTGGGGCGATGATTCAAGGCACAGAACCCCGTCATCTTGAGGTGATCGATCACGGCGGCGCCTTGCCCGACCTTGGTGAGCAGCACATCAATATGTATGGCGCAGAGCAGGCCAAGGGCGACATGGTCGCCCATCTGGCCGAGTTGATCCGCAAAAGCTTCCAGCCGATGCACACGCCGCTGGAAAGCCCGCCCCGCCTTGGCGTGGTTGGCTAGGCTTTACTCAACCGTCACAACAACCTTGCCGGTGGATTTGCGGCTGCGCAGGAGCTCATAGGCCTCTGCCGCCTGTTCCAGCGGCAGGACATTGCTGACATGCGGCTTTAGCTTGCCTTCGCCGTACCAGCCAAACAGCGTGCGCATGCTGCCGGTCAACACCTCTGGCTTGAATGACAAGTACCCGCCCCAATAGAGGCCAATCACCGTCAGGTTTTTCACCAGCAGGTGGTTGGCTGGAATTTGCGGCACCTCTCCGCTGGCAAAGCCCAAGGGCAAAAGCCGCGCCTCCGGGTTGCAGGCGCGGAAGGCCGCTTTGAACTGATCGCCGCCCACAGGGTCATAGACGACATCGGCCCCGCCAAGGGCTTTCACTTCGGTGCGAATGTCCGCGTCCGTCGCGTCAATCAAGTGATCCGCGCCCGCCGCCTTGGCCACTTCCAGCTTGTTCGCACCACGGGCGCAGGCAATCACATTGGCCCCCATGATCTTGCCCAGCTCCACCGCCGTGAGGCCCACACCGCCTGCGGCACCCAGCACAAGGAGGTTTTCGCCGGGCTGCAATTTGGCGCGATGGTCCAGCGCCACATGGCTGGTGCCGTAGGCCACAGGGAAGGCCGCCGCATCTTCAAAGCTCATGCCCTTGGGCATTGGCACGGCGCTTTCTGCGGGATACACGCCAAACTCGGCCAAGCCACCGCTGCCGCCAAACACCAGCACATCCGAGCCAACTGCAGGCCCATCGGTGTCCGGTCCCAGCGCATCCACCACGCCCGCCACTTCCATGCCCAGCGTAAATGGCACCGGCGGTGTGGCCTGATAGGTGCCCTTGATCATCAGCAAATCGCCAAAATTCAGTGCGCAGGCTTTGATCTTCACCCGGATCTCCCCGGGGCCAGGTTCGGGTGTGGCAATATCTACAAGGGTAGGGGCGGTGTCATGGGATGTTACTTGAAAGGCGCGCATCTTAATCTCCTGATCTCAGGTTCGAATACACAAGCGTCCGCGATCAAGTCAAAGCTGATCCCTTGAAAACAGAGGATTGCGACACGACGTCACCCTCTGGCTGAACATTTGATGGCGCGGGAAGTGCTTAACATGACAATCTCCGATTGAATGAGCCACACTATCCAGAAGGGTTAGGACACATTCTTTCCCTTGATTATAAGGCGAAAACTGCTATGGTGAATTATCGCGAAAGGGATGCGCGATAACTTCACTAAACGAATTGGTGACGCTGCTGGTGGACTGCTTGGTCCTTGGCTGCGGCCCGATATTTAATTCGGAAGGAGACGTGTGATGACACATCCAGTGGACGTGCATGTTGGCAAGAAAATCCGCCAACGCCGGTGGCTGACGGGGATGACGCAGCAACAACTGGCCGAGCAAGTCGGGATCAAGTTTCAACAGATTCAAAAGTATGAAACCGGTGCCAACCGTGTCAGCGCCTCTCGGCTTTGGGACATTTCCGACGCTCTGGACGTGCCGGTCAGCTTCTTCTTTGAAGGTCTCGAAAGCGACAGCGATGGCGCAAGCTCCGGCAGCGTGCCTGCCGACATCATGGCCGACAAAGAAGCGCTGGATCTGATCCGCAGCTACTATGCCATTCCGGAAAACCAGCGCCGGCGCCTGTTTGAATTGGCCCGCGTCTTGTCTGACGTCGCTTGAGTCCATTCCCGCTCTGGTCTAGCCATGGCGCGAACGCCAGAGCGGAGACTGTGACCGATGACACCAGAACAGAACGACCTTATCGCTGTGGCGGACGCCATGGCTGATGCGGCCCGCGCGGCCATTCTTCCCCACTTTCGCAGCACGGCGCTCACCGCAGACAATAAACTGTCTGAGGGGTTTGACCCTGTGACGGTGGCAGATCGCGCCGCGGAGGAAGCAATGCGCGCAGTATTGGCAGAGCGCCGCCCTAAGGACGGCATTTTTGGCGAAGAGTTTGGCAAATCTGAGGGCAGCAGCGGCCTGACCTGGGTCTTGGACCCCATCGATGGTACCCGCGCGTTTATCTCTGGCACGCCAACCTGGGGTGTATTGATCGCGCTGTCGGATGACACTGGCCCGATCTACGGCGTCGTGGATCAACCCTATATTGGCGAGCGCTTCAAAGGTGGCTTTGGCGTCGCTGAAGCCCACGGACCGCAGGGCACTATGCTGCTCAAAACCCGCGACACAGCCACTCTGGCGGAGGCGGTGATCTTCACAACCTTCCCCGAAGTTGGCACTGAGGCGGAGCGCGCAGTCTTTGAGCGAGTCGCATCTCAAACCAAGCTCACCCGATACGGCATGGATTGCTACGCCTATGCCCTTTTGGCCGCAGGTCAGATCGATCTGGTGATCGAAGCGGGTCTTAACGCCTATGACATTCAGGCGCCCATCGCGGTGATCGAGGCGGCTGGCGGCATTGTCACCAATTGGCAGGGCGGCCCCGCGCATAACGGTGGACAGGTTGTGGCTGCGGCCAACAAAGAGCTGCACGCACAGGCTTTGGCGCTCTTGCAGCAGGCGTAAAACGCACCACCCTTGATTGCGGCCCCGCCGCTTCGCTATGATGGGCGGGCACAGCGAGTCCTTTGCCCGCATTCTGTCGCTGTGCCTCATATCGCTACCGAATCGGGCCCGACTTTAGGCCCAAGGAATGCGCATATGGCTCAAGCCGCTGAAACCCTGATCAAATCCGCTCAGACTGTTCTGACCATGGATGACGATCGCCGCGAACTGGCGACGCATGACATCCGCATCAAGGATGGTGTGATTGCCGAGATTGGCGAGAACCTCACAACCGATGGCGAGACCGTTTTTGCTGACGGCTGCGTGGTCACGCCTGGCTTGGTGAACACGCATCACCACCTTTACCAAACCTTGACCCGGGCTGTGCCAGGCGGACAGGACGCCCTGCTGTTTGGCTGGCTGCAACGGCTTTATCCGATCTGGTCACGTTTTGGGTCAGAAGAGATGAACATCTCAGCCCAGATTGGCCTTGCCGAACTGGCGCTCTCTGGCTGCACCCTGACCTCGGATCACCTCTATCTCTATCCAAATGGATCGCGCCTGGATGACACCATCGAGGCTGCCAAGGAGGTTGGGATGCGTTTCCATCCCACCCGTGGCGCCATGAGCATTGGCGAAAGCGACGGCGGCCTGCCCCCGGATTCGCTGGTCGAAAAAGAAGACGCCATCCTCAAAGACGCCATTCGTCTAATCGACACCCACCACGACGCCCGCGACGGCAGCATGGTGCGCGTCGGCGTGGCCCCTTGTTCGCCGTTTTCCGTGTCTCGCGAGTTGATGCGCGACGCGGCCATCTTGGCGCGCGACAAAGGTGTGATGCTGCACACCCATTTGGCGGAAAACGACGAAGACATTGCCTACTCGCTGGAAAACTTCGGCTGCCGCCCTGGCCAATACGCTGAAGAGCTTGGCTGGGTAGGCGAGGACGTTTGGCACGCCCATTGCGTGAAGCTGGATGAAAGCGAAATCGCGCTTTTTGCCCGCACCAAAACCGGCGTCGCCCATTGCCCTTGTTCCAACTGCCGCCTGGGCAGTGGCATCGCGCCCGTGCGCGCCATGCGCGACGCCAAAGTGCCTGTGGGCCTTGGTGTAGACGGCTCTGCCTCCAACGACGCGGGCAATCTGGTGGCCGAAGCCCGCCAGGCGATGTTGTTGCAGCGAGTCGCTCTGGGCGCGGACGCCATGTCCCCCCGCGAAGCGCTGGAAATTGCCACGCGAGGCGGGGCAGAGGTGCTGGGCCGTCATGATTGCGGCCAGATCGCTGTCGGTAAGCGCGCCGACATTGCGATTTGGGATGTCACCGGCGTGCACAGCGCGGGCAGCTGGGATCAGGCGGCGATTCTTCTGGCAGGTCCAACCACCGTGCGCGATCTTTTTGTCGAAGGCCGGCAGATCGTGCGCGATGGCCATATGACCAGCATCAACTTGGCTTCGGTGATTCAGCGGCAGAATGCTTTGGCCACGCGGCTCGCGGAAAGCCTCTGAGCGAATACACCGGCGGGCGCACCTTTGCGTCCGTCACCTTAAGTCATTCAAATCATGCGGAAAAAACAAAAGGCGCCGGGAAACCCTGGCGCCTTTTTGCGTTAGATCCAAATGGAGCGGGCGAGGCGATTCGAACGCCCGACCCTAACCTTGGCAAGGTTATGCTCTACCCCTGAGCTACGCCCGCACCGTTTGGATGGCCGTGATTTAGCGCTCCCCACGGGGGACCGCAACCCCCAATTCGAAAGAAATTCACACAATCCGCAGAAAGTTTTTAAGTACCTGAAAAGTGGTCCAGAAACGCGAAAAGGCGCGGATAAATCCGCGCCTTCATCACTCTCTCCGCGTGGGAGATATTGGAGCGGGCGAGGCGATTCGAACGCCCGACCCTAACCTTGGCAAGGTTATGCTCTACCCCTGAGCTACGCCCGCTTCCTTGGGTGAGGCGTGAAATATAAAGAGTCTCGGCGGGCTGCAAGTGGAAAATGTCGCCTTGCCGAAAAAAATGTGATTTTTGATTTTTCACCGACGGAACCCTCAATAAGGCACGTAGTAGCTTCCATGACAGACACCACACAGACACTCAGCCGCCGCAGCTTTCTGGCCATGCTTTTGTTGGCCCCGGCCGGGGCTTTGGCGCACGCCGGACATGGCATGAGCCACCTGACGGTCACATCCACCGTGACCCGCCGCCGCAGGCGTCGTCTGGATCTGGTGCTGACATTCTACAACGCTGGCACCGAGCCCATGACGCTGGAAGGCATCTCGGTCGACGTCGCCAAACTCTCAGGACAAAAGCTGCCCTTCACCGTGCCTGCCGGCGGGCTGGAGGAGCAAAAGCTGACCCTGCGGTTTGACGATGCGGTGCCCGGCATTTTCACCATGCTGTTGGATTTTGGCGCGGACGGGCAGGGGCCTGTGACTGTCATGCCGTAGGGGATTTCTGGAGGGAACCACATGACTTTGTTGGAAAACGTGAAGCTCGGCGTTCTGGCCGTGGCTATTGTTATGGGCGCCGCGGCAAGCAGCGATGCCCAGGGGCGTCCGCCAATGCGGCAACACACCGCCACCGAGTCCGAACCGCTTAGTCTGGTGAAGGCCACCAAGACCGCAGGCCGCAACAAGGTGAGCATCTCCCAAAAGGGCTCCAAGCGGGTGATTACCGCCAATGGCATCCCCGCCCATAAGGTGGGCCGGTTCCCCAACAGCGGCAACCCCAATCGCATCAAGGCTCAGTCCTATACCTTTACTATGCCGCTCACACCGCAGAAGACCGTGCTCAGCACGCAAAGCCGCATGAGTATCTTCGGTGTAGGCGTCAACGGCGTGCCATTTGATCCCGGCGCGGCCGAGTTCTGGCGCGGCAACCCGCGCTCCGGCTGGCAGTATGAAGCGCTCGGTGGCGCGGTGCCGCTCGGCTTGGATGCCAACTACGCTCATGTGCAGCCCACCGGGGCGTATCACTATCACGGCTTGCCGGTTGGGCTGATGCAGCAACTTGGTTGGTCGCGCCAGGCGGAATCGCCGCTGATCGGTTTTGCGGCGGACGGCTTCCCGATCTACGCCATCACCGCCACAGTGAATGGCCGCGTCACGCAAATGACCAGTTCCTATCGTCTTAAATCCGGCAACCGCACCGGCAACGGCCCCACCGGCCGTAACGATGGCACCTTTGTCCAAGACTACAGATATGTCGCCGGGGCAGGGACGTTGGATGAATGCAACGGCGCATTTGTGAAAACCGCAGATTACCCGCAAGGCACCTACGCCTATTTTCTCACCGACAGTTTTCCTGTGATCCCGCGCTGCCACAAGGGCACGCCGGACCCCAGCTTTCAAAAACGTCGCCCAAGATAAGTCGCCGCTGATTTTCGAAGGGTGACAACCCGGTGTGTGTTCCTGCACTGCACCCTTTGGAAGCCCCTGAAACGCCCGCACCCCCAATGCGGGCGTTTCTTTTACACGCGCGGTGTTGGCTGTGCCCGCATGAGCCCCATCAACTCCGCCCCCGGCATCGCCTTGTCGGCATAGGCAAAGGCCCCGTCCTGCAACACCGCGCGCATCGCCTGCTGCACCGCGCCATACGCCAACCGGGCCAGGGACCCGCCCACGCTGATCCGCGCCACACCAACCTCTGACAATTCCTGCACCGTATAAAATGGCGCCCGCAGCCCCATCACCACATTCACCGGTTTGCTCACCTCGGCGCACACAGTCCGGATTGCGTCCAGGTCCGGCAGGCCCGGCGCATAAAGCACATCGGCCCCCGCCGCCTCAAACGCCTGCAGCCGTGCAATTGTGTCTTTTAAGTCAGGCCGTCCGTGCAAATAGTTCTCCGCCCGTGCTGTCAGCACAAACTGATGGGCCTTTGCCGCCTCCGCCGCGGCGGCAATGCGCTCCACCGCCAGTCCCATATCCATCACGCCCGCGTCCTCACCGCCGGTGGCATCTTCAATCGAGCCGCCAACCAGCCCAACCTCCGCCGCCATGACTATGGTCTTGGCGCAGGTTTCCGGGGCCAGGCCAAAACCGTCCTCCAGATCGGCGGACACCGGCAGGTCTGTGGCCGCCACAATCTCCGCCGCGTTGGAGAGAATCGCCGCCCGCGTCATGCTTGCTGCCCCGTCGCGGAGGCCTTGGGTCACGGCAGCCCCTGCACTGGTGGTCGCCAATGCCGCGAAACCTTCGGCCGCCAACACCCGCGCACTTCCCGCATCCCAAGGATTTGGCATCACAAAAGCCTTGTTTCCCTGATGCAGGTCCAAAAAAGCGGTGTATTTCTGATCTCTACGCATGTGCTGATTCCCAAGTGGTTCTCACCACCGTAGCGTGAAAACAGAACAAAATTGGAACAAATCGCCGTACCTTGCGCATTTTCCTCGCCTGCCTGCGACAATTTTTTTTGATCTAGGTCAATTACGGAGATTGCGACCACGCGCTCAGCACCCTAAAACGACCGGGAACCAGGCGTCGGCGGGATTCCGCACGCCCAGATACAATTCAACAGGAGGCAACGCATGGCAGACGCAGCCATTCAAGGCCACGACCATCATGACGAGCGCGGATTTTTCACTCGCTGGTTCATGTCGACCAACCACAAGGACATTGGCATCCTTTATCTGATCGTATCGGCACTGGCCGGTCTGATCTCCGTATTCTTCACCGTGCTGATGCGCATGGAGCTGATGGACCCGGGTGTGCAATACATGTGTCTGGAAGGCGCACGCTTCTTTGGCGGCGGTGATGGCCCCTGTACGCCAAACGGCCACCTTTGGAACGTTCTGATCACCTACCACGGCGTCCTGATGATGTTCTTCGTGGTGATCCCTGCGCTGTTCGGCGGCTTCGGCAACTACTTCATGCCGCTGCAGATCGGTGCGCCGGATATGGCGTTCCCACGTATGAACAACCTGTCCTTCTGGCTCTACGTGGCCGGTACCCTGCTGGGTGTCGCCTCAATGTTTGCACCAGGCGGTGGTCCGGCAATGGCAGATGGCAGCCAACAGCTTGGCTCTGGTGTCGGCTGGGTCCTGTACCCACCGCTCTCCACCATTGAGGACGGCATGTCGATGGACCTCGCGATCTTTGCGGTGCACGTCTCCGGTGCCTCTTCGATCCTGGGTGCAATCAACATCATCACCACCTTCCTGAACATGCGTGCCCCTGGCATGACCCTGTTCAAAGTGCCTCTGTTTGCCTGGTCCATCTTTGTGACCGCGTGGCTGATCCTCCTGGCTCTGCCCGTTCTGGCCGGCGCCATCACCATGCTGCTGACCGACCGTAACTTCGGCACCACCTTCTTTGATCCAGCTGGCGGCGGCGACCCGATCCTGTATCAGCACATCCTGTGGTTCTTCGGCCACCCGGAAGTGTACATCGTGATCCTGCCAGGCTTCGGCATCATCTCTCACGTGATTGCGACCTTCGCGCGCAAGCCGGTCTTTGGCTACCTGCCAATGGTCTGGGCGATCATCGCGATTGGTGCTCTGGGCTTCGTTGTGTGGGCGCACCACATGTACACCGTGGGTATGAGCCTTACTCAGCAGTCCTACTTTATGCTGGCCACCATGGTCATCGCGGTGCCAACCGGGGTAAAAATCTTTAGCTGGATCGCCACCATGTGGGGCGGCTCCATCGAGTTCAAAACCCCGATGCTCTGGGCCTTCGGCTTCCTCTTCCTCTTCACCATGGGCGGCGTGACCGGCATCGTTCTGTCGCAAGCCTCTGTGGACCGCTACTACCACGACACCTACTACGTGGTTGCGCACTTCCACTATGTTATGTCGCTGGGTGCGGTATTCGCCATCTTCGCCGGTATCTACTTCTACTTCGGCAAGATGACCGGTCGTCACTACCCTGAGTGGGCGGGCAAGCTGCACTTCTGGCTGTTCTTCATCGGCGCGAACCTGACCTTCTTCCCACAGCACTTCTTGGGGCGTCAGGGCATGCCACGTCGTTACATCGACTATCCGGAAGCCTTTGCATATTGGAACAAGATCAGCTCCTACGGCGCGTTCATTTCCTTCGCATCCTTCCTGTTCTTCTTCGGTGTGATCATCTACTCGATGTTCCGCGGCGCGAAAGTGACCGAGAACAACTACTGGAACGAGTACGCCGACACTCTGGAATGGACCCTGCCAAGCCCACCCCCAGAGCACACCTTCGAGATCCTGCCAAAGCAGGAAGACTGGGACAAAGGCCACTCTCACTAAGGTGAGGCCTCTCAGGTAGAAGATCAAAGAGGCCCCGGCGCAGCGATGCTCCGGGGCCTTTTCTTATGAGGCGAGGGCCCTTGCGGATGTCAGACACGGATTTGGAAACGATCAAGGCCGGGATGGCTGGCGTCTACGAGCGCAACGCCGCCGTCTGGGACGAGGGTCGCGATACGTCTTTGCGGGAAAAAGACTGGCTCTCCCGCTGGCTCGAGGGCCTGACAGTCCCCTCCAATATCCTTGACCTCGGTTGCGGCGCAGGTCGGCCGCTGAGCAGCCATCTGGTTGGGCTTGGGCATGAGGTTGTCGGCGTCGACGCCAGCGCCGCCATGATTGCCCGTGCGCAGGCCAATGTTCCAGACGCCACATTCCAGGTCGCTGACATGCGCCACCTTGATTTAGGCCAGACCTTTGACGCCATCCTCAGCTGGGACGCCTTCTTTCACCTCAGCCCCGCAGAACAACGGACAACCCTGCCACTGATTCTAAACCACCTCAGACCCGGCGGCCACCTTCTGCTGACCGTGGGCGATGACGAAGGTGAGGTCACTGGCACCGTGGCGGGAGAGCCTGTCTATCACGGCAGCCTGTCTCCCGCCGAATACCTCGACATCCTGCAAACCGCCGGCTTTGCCGAGATCACCTACACTCCCAATGACCCCACTGTACTAGGCCGCTACGTTCTTTTAGCCCGCGGCAAAGACGCGACATGACCCACAAAAACCAACGCGCCCCATTCTCCTTCCCCAAATATCCCAGGGTGAATTGCGCGCCCGCGCGCAAGAGGGGCTGGCCCCTGCCTGACGCAAGGCTGACCTGATGCCCCACCGCTGGACACTCCAAACCAACCCAGACCAGCCCGTCCTGACCCTCTGGCCGCACCGCTCTCTGCCACGCCGGGGCTTTGCCGCGATGATTCTCTTTGCCTTCACCATGGGCACCATCCCGCTCTACGGCCTTTTGGGGTCTGTGGCGCTTTGGGGCATTCTGCCGTTCATTCTGGTGATGGTCGGCGGCCTCTGGTGGGGGCTGGAGCGCTCTTACAAAGACGGCGAGATCCTCGAAGAGCTCACTTTGGCCGACGACATCCTGCATCTGCGCCACTCCCCCGCGCGCGGCGCCGCCAAAGAGTGGGAGTGCAACATCTACTGGACCCGTGCCGAGCTGCATGCTTTTGGCGGCCCTGTCCCCAACTACGTGACCCTCACAGGCAATGGCCGTATCGTGGAGATCGGAAGCTTTCTTAGCGAAGACGAGCGCAAACAGCTCTACGTCGAACTGGACGACTTTCTGAGGGCAAACGCCACGCCGTCAAATTAAGCCTGTTGCGCAACAGCGCCGTTGCGCGGGCGCGGCCTTCATATTTGCGGCGAATCTCCGGGTGACGTGAACGTCAAAAAACGCACCGTTGAAAAACAGTCGGGATACCGACGTAATACCGACGTAATTTTTGGGCGCGCCCCGCTGCGGTGCAGCAGGTTAACAGCCCGATTTTGCGCCCGGTTTTTTGTCTGCTAGGCTGATTTTCACACCGCCAGAGTTGGGGAGGACATCATGGCTGTAACCTTACAAGTGCTGTATCCGGTGGGCGACGGCACCACCTTTGACCACGCCTATTACGCCACCACCCACATGGGGTTGGTCGGCGAACACATGGGCGCACATATCTCCGCTGCAAAGGCTTCCAAAGGGCTGGCAGGCGGTCCGGACACCCCGGCGCCGTTTCACGCGATTGCGACAATTACCTCTGCAGATCAAGAGGCTATGGGCGCCGCCATGAAAGCCGCAGGGCCGGTCATGGCCGATATCCCCAACTTCACCAATGTGCAGCCGCAGATCCTGATAGGCGAGATCTACGGCTGAGGAAAAGGGGAGGGGGCTTAGGCCATCCCGCCCCGCACAAGCCCATTGGCAATCTGCGCATAGGCCTGTGCCATGTCGCTGTCACCGGCGGCAATCGGCGTGCCACCATCGCCCGCAAGCCGCGTGTCCAGATCAATTGGCAGCGCGCCGAGCAGCGGTACACCCAGCTTCTCAGCCTCCGCCGCAACCCCGCCGTGCCCAAAGATATGCGCCTCGTGTCCGCACTTCGGACAGTGGAAAAGGCTCATGTTTTCAATGAGTCCCAGCACCGGCGTCTTTAATTGATCAAACATACCAAGCGCCTTGCGCGCGTCCAGCAAGGCCACATCCTGCGGTGTGCTCACCACGATGGCACCGGTCAGCTCCGTCTTCTGACACAGCGTCAGCTGCACGTCCCCGGTACCGGGGGGCAGGTCAACGATGAGCACATCCAGATCGCCCCACTGCACTTGCGTCAGCATCTGTTGCAGCGCGCCCATCAACATCGGCCCGCGCCAGACCACAGGCTTGTCTTCCTCCAGCATGAACCCCAACGACATCACGGTGACCCCATGGGCCTCAAGCGGAATAATGGTTTTACCGTCAGGACTTGCCGGACGTTTGTTGACCCCCATCATGCGCGGCTGACTTGGGCCGTAGATGTCAGCATCCAGCAAACCCACCTTGCGGCCTTGTTTTGCGAGTGCCACGGCGAGGTTGGAGGACACGGTCGATTTGCCCACGCCGCCTTTGCCGGACCCCACCGCAAGAATGCGATCCACGCCCGCCACTTTCATGGGGCCAGCTTGAGGTTTGGGGTGTCCGCCAATCTTTAGGCTGGGGGCCGCCGGTTTTGGGGCAGGCGCGCTGTCATGCGCCGTCAGGGCCACTTGCACCGAGTCGACCCCGTCCATCTGCGCAACGGCCGCTTCCGCCATTTTACGCAACGGCTCCATGAGTCGTGCTATATCAGGATTTGGCGCTTCGATCACAAACTGCACATTTTTGTCGCGAATGCTCAAAGCGCGCACAAAATCGCGGGAGATCAAATCGCCCCCGTCCGGGAGGGAAATTTTTTGCAAAACCGCTTGCACTTCTTCTTTGCTGACGGACATGCGCGACTCCTATGCTGCGCGTGCACAATAAAGGCACTTCTAGAATGTAGATTTAGGAATGGGTTTACATTTCTTCAACCAATTCCGCACCTTGGTTAATTTTTCTACAGTTTACCTTGACGTAACGTCTGCTATTCGCTGAGCGCATGGCTGCTTTGTCAAGGCAGCTATTGTGCAGATGCAGCATCCGCCTATATCACCATCACAACAGCGAACAGACACTCTAGCAGACTGAGAGAAATGACAATGGCATATGTAGTAAGCACATCTTCTGTGACCGCACCTAAAGCCTCTGGCCTTTCGGTCCTTTTCGCAAACGCAGCAGAACGCTTCCGTCAGTACCGCGTGTACCGCGCGACCTACAACGAGCTGAACCAGCTTTCTGACCGCGAACTGGCCGACCTGGGTCTGAGCCGCTCCATGATCCGCCGCTTGGCGATCGAAGCAAGCCGCGAGGCATAAGAATTCGGAAGGCCACTCCTCCCTCAGGCCTTCCACTACTGCGACGATGCCTCTCCTCCTCCCTGGTGTCGTCGTAGCGAACATAGGACCAGAACGGTCCACCGAGCTCAAGCTGCTCCTCTCCTCCTCCCTGGAGCGCTTGAACATAGCGACGGCACCTCTCCTCCTCCCTGGTGTCGTCGCACCAAATTCGGGCCCACAGGCCCAACGGTATCAAGAGCCCTCTCTCATCCTCCCTGAGGGCGCTTGTAACTAGAGCGACGGTGCCTCTCCTCCTCCCTGGCACCGTCGCACTCGAAATTCGATCCCGTCGCGGGGTCACCGGTATCGAGACGCTCTCTCCTCCTCCCTGAGCGTTTTGTGTGAAGCGCGGCGACATCTCTCCTCCTCCCTGATGTCGCCGCTGCCTTCTCTCTCCAAATTCTTGATGCACAACAAAAAAGACGCTCCGAAGAGCGCCTTTTCTCGTGTTTGCCTTGCCTTACGCTTGTGCGCTGGGGCGGGCCGCAATCTTGGCAAGCCAAGCCTGCGTCGCTGTGTTTTCATCTGGCGGTGTCATCTTTACGATCCGCGCAAAATCGCAGAACACATAACCGGTGATGTCCGCCATTGTGAAGCTGTCACCAGCCAGCCAGGGGCTGTCCTGAAGGCGTTGTTCCAATGTGGCGTAGAACAATTGCAGGCGCTTTGCGCCTCGTTCCGCCAACTCAGGGATTTGGTCATAGTTGACTGCCCCAGGCAGTGCGCGGCCTTTGAGGGCAGGGGAGGCATTGCGCAGCGTTTCGGCAATCGACATGCCGCCATGAAACTCACAGATCGCATTCCACATCAGCACCGCGCCTTTTTCATCCGGCGTTGTGCCCATCAGCGGCGGCTCGGGGTGCATCGCCTCAAGGTAGCCCGCAATCGCGATGTTCTCGGTCAGGTTCAGTCCTTCGTCCGTCGTCAGTACAGGTACGGTACCGTGTTGATTCAGCGCCAGAAACTCCGGTGCGCGGTGGCCATCATTGCGCAAATCCACTTGCCGCGTTTCAATCTCCAACCCTTTTTCGGCAATAAACATCCGTGCCCGCCGCGGGCTGGGCGCTGTGGCGCAATCGTAGAAAATCATGAGGTCCTCCTGTCTGGACCTCACCTCAACGCAGGGTGGCGTTTGCTGTCAACCGCGCGGCGGATCACAAACGTGGGGTCAAAACGGAATGTCATCCGGTGCACTGACAAAGCGGGCGACCACTTTCTTTTCACCAGCCTTTTCAAAATCTACTGTCAGCTTGTCGCCTTCAATGTCCGTCACGGCACCATAGCCGAACTTCTGGTGGAACACCCGGTCACCCACCATGAAGCTGCTGACGGCGGTGAGATCAATCGCGGCCGCTTTGCTCTCTTTGGGCTGGCTGGTGCCGTATTGCCCTGCACGGGATTGCAGTCGTTTCCAGCCCGGAGAGTTGTAACCGTCTGCGTTCATAGCAGATTTTTCCAATCCTGACTGGCCAAAGCTGCCGCCGGCAGCCCGTGAGCCGCCGCTGTGTCCATAGAGACCAGGCGGGGTCAATACCTCGACGTTTTCTTCAGAAAGCTCATCAATGAAACGACTCGGCATCTGGCTTTGCCATTGACCAAACACACGCCGGTTGCCCGCAAAGGATATGGTGCAGAGTTCTTCGGCCCTAGTGATTCCCACATAGGCCAGCCGTCGCTCTTCCTCGAGGCCTTTGGGGCCGGTCTCGTCCATGCTGCGTTGAGACGGGAACAGCCCGTCTTCCCACCCCGGCAGGAACACAGCCGGGAACTCCAAGCCCTTGGCCGCGTGCAGCGTCATGATCGAAATCTTCTGCTCCGCATCCTCGCTTTCGTTGTCCATGATCAGGCTGACGTGTTCAAGGAAACCTTGCAGATTGTCGAACCCTTCCAAAGCTTTGACCAGTTCTTTCAGGTTTTCCAGCCGCCCCGGTGCCTCTGGCGTTTTGTCGTTCTGCCACATGGCCGTGTAACCGGCCTCATCCAGAATCACCTGCGCCAGTTCCACGTGGTTCAGCTCTGCGTGGCCTTCCTGAAACCGCATGGCCGTCTGAGTAGTGCCATCATCAATAACATCGTCATCATCCAGTGGCACCTCAACCACAGGTGCGGTGCCTTGCTTGCGCCAGCGGTCCAAACCATCCAGTAGAATTCCAAGCTCTTTGGCGCCTTTGCCGCCAATGCCCTTTTCCTCAACTAGGATTCGCGCGCCTTCTACGAGGCTCACGCCGTTGGCCCGCGCGCAAGTCTGGATTTTCTGCTGCGCCACATTGCCCAGACCACGTTTAGGGGTGTTCACAATGCGCTCAAACGCCAGATCATCTTCTGGGCTGACCACCAAGCGGAAGTAGGCCATGGCGTCGCGAATTTCCAAGCGCTCATAGAATCGCGGCCCGCCAATCACGCGGTAAGGCAGGCCGATGGTGAGGAAGCGATCTTCAAAGGCGCGCATTTGATGTGAGGCACGGACCAAAATCGCCATATCTTCCAGCGACTTGGGATCACTGCCGCGGGTGCCGCGCTGCATCGCTTCGACTTCTTCCCCAACCCAGCGGGCTTCTTCGTCGCCGTCCCAATGACCAATAAGGCGCACCTTCTCGCCCATGTCGGCCTCGGTCCACAGCTCTTTGCCCAGCCGGTTTTCATTGCCGCGAATAACGTTGGATGCTGCTGCCAGAATATTGCCCGTGGAGCGGTAATTCTGCTCCAGCCGCACCACATGCGCGCCGGGGAAATCCTTTTCAAACCGCAGGATGTTGCCCACTTCCGCTCCGCGCCAGCCGTAGATCGACTGATCGTCGTCGCCCACACAACAGATGTTTTTGTGCGAGGACGCCAACAGCCGCAGCCACAAATACTGCGCCACGTTGGTATCCTGATACTCATCTACAAGGATGTAGCGGAACCAACGCTGATAGTTGGACAGCACATCCGGGTGGTCTTGGAAGATTGTGACCGTATGCAAAAGCAGGTCACCAAAATCCACCGCGTTGAGTTCTTTCAGCCGGGTTTGATACTGCGCATAGAGCTGCCCGCCCATATGGTTATAGGCCCCGGCGTCAGCAGCAGGCAGTTTTTCCGGTGTCAGCGCGCGGTTCTTCCAGCCGTCGATCAAAGACGCCAACTGCCGCGCAGGCCAGCGTTTGTCGTCGATGTTGGCGGCCGCGACCAATTGCTTGAGCAGGCGCAGTTGGTCATCAGTGTCGAGAATCGTGAAGTTGGATTTGAGCCCAACCAGCTCCGCATGACGGCGCAGCAGTTTCACACAGATCGCGTGGAAGGTTCCCAGCCAGGGCATGCCTTCAATCTGATGCCCCAACATATTGCCGACGCGGTTTTTCATTTCCTTGGCGGCTTTATTGGTGAAGGTCACCGCCAGAATCTCGTTTGGCCGGGCGCGATTGGTGTTGAGCAAATGCACAATCCGCGCCGTCAAAGCCTTGGTTTTGCCGGTGCCTGCGCCGGCCAGCATCAAAACCGGGCCATCCAGCGTTTCCACGGCCTCACGCTGCGCGGGGTTGAGTTCGTCAAGATACGGCATCGGGCGCGGCGCCATTGCACGTGCCGACAGGGAAGCCCCTTCGAAGGCGTCAAATTCGTCAAAACTGCTCATGGACGTTACCCTATCGCAAACCTTGGACAGGCAAAAGCCTGTTCTTCTTATGTTCCATTGATGGTTGAACGTCCAAAAAGCAAGTCGCGCTGGACTTTTTTTGTGCGGCATATGACGGTCGGCAAATGGATTTGCACGCCCGATACCCCGCCTTAAGTGACCTGCGCACCCGCGCCCAAAAGCGCATTCCCAAATTTGTTTGGGAGTATCTGGACAGTGCCACAGGCCAGGAGCGCACCAAGGCGCGTAACCGGCAGAAACTGGATGAGATCCTGTTTGAACCGTCCATTTTGCATGGTGAACAGACACCAGATGTCACGTCATCTTTCTTGGGGCAAGTCTATGACGTTCCAGTCGGAATTGCGCCGGTGGGCATGTCGGGGCTGATCTGGCCGGGGGCGGAGCAGACGCTGGCGCAGGCGGCGGTGTCCGCCAATATGCCTTACACGCTCAGCACGGTTGCAACGCAAACACCGGAAGACCTTGCGCCTCATATTGGGCAAAACGGGTGGTTTCAGCTCTATCCGCCACGCGATGAAGGTATCCGCAAGGACCTTTTGAAACGCGTGAAATCGGCTGGGTTCACCACCTTGGTGCTAACGGTCGATGTGCCCACAGCCAGTCGCCGAGAGCGGCAAGTGCGGTCTGGTCTGACGACACCGCCGAAGCTCACGCCGCGCCTTCTGACGCAGGTGGCATTGCGGCCAGCCTGGGCCTTGGCGACCGCGCGGTCGGGTATGCCGCGTATGAAGCTGATCGATGATTATGCAGGACAAGTTTCCGGATTAAGTTCCACTGCCCATGCGGGCTACCTGCTGCGTACCTCCCCGGATTGGAACTATGTTCAATGGCTGCGGGACAATTGGGACGGCGCCTTGATTGTCAAAGGCGCGCTGCGCAGCGAGGACTGTGCGAGGCTTGAGGCCATGGGCGTCGATGCGCTGTGGTTGTCTAATCACGCAGGCCGTCAGTTTGATGCAGCGCCGGCTCCCATTGAAGTTTTGCCCAAAATCCGCGCCGCCACTGCCCTGCCCTTGATGGTCGATAGCGGTTTTGAAACCGGCCTTGATATCCTGCGGGCGCTGGCTTTGGGGGCGAATTTTGTGATGATGGGCCGCCCGTTCCACTACGCGCTTGCCGCCCTGGGCAGCGAAGGCCCCGCACATCTTGTGGACATTCTCAAGCAGGATCTAAAAGCCAACATGGGGCAGCTTGGCTTGGAAAACCTGACAGAGGTGCCAAACAAGCTGCGCCCCTTCTAAGCGGTTATTTGGCGGTCAGGTCCTTAGGCATCGCCTCAAACGCGGTTTGAGCACTGACTGTTGGCAGGCCTGATGGAATCCATCCCTTGCCGCGCGGGCCGCCCAACATGCCTTCGGTCACGTCCAACGTCCCATCAATGCCATTTTGCGCAAACAGGCCCATCAGTCGTCCGCTGCGGTTGCCACTTCGACAAATCACCGCGACCCGGTGGTTGGGGTTGCGCTCCAGAACCGCCATGATCCAGCGGCCAAAGTCTGGCTCGCGCATGTCCAGTAGCCAAGCGCCTTCTGCCACACCGCTCTCTTGCCATTCTTGCGGCGTGCGCACGTCAATCAGGATCAGCTCGCCAGATTGCATGCGGGTGTACGCCTCTTCCGCGGTGAGCGTATCGGAGTTCGCGAGCACGCCAACGGGGATAAAAGAGAGGACACCAAGGGTAAAAGAGAAGCGACGACGGGTCAGCATTTTTACATTCCATGTTTTGATTGTTACGCACATGGCGTGAGGTTTTGCGCAATGCAACTGCGCAAAACCGCCGTTCACGGTAGTTTTATTCCGTTCGGAAACAACTCAAGTACAAAATGTAACGGAAATATTTCAGAATCAGGGTCAGTGGGTATTGCGCTGCGGTGCGGCATGCTTGTAGCAATTCGTCCAAACACCGACAGTGCCAAAGAGGGGACGCCTGCCGATGCCTGAATTTTCCAAAATCCTAGTCGCCAACCGTGGCGAGATTGCGATCCGCGTGATGCGGGCCGCAAACGAGATGGGTAAGAAGACCGTGGCGGTCTTTGCAGAGGAAGACAAACTTGGTCTTCATCGCTTCAAAGCGGACGAGGCCTACCGCATCGGTGAAGGAATGGGCCCGGTTGCTGCCTATCTGAGCATTGATGAGATCATTCGCGTGGCCAAAGAGTGCGGCGCAGATGCGATCCACCCGGGTTATGGACTGTTGTCTGAGAACCCGGATTTTGTCGACGCCTGCGCGGCAAACGGCATCACCTTTATTGGCCCAAAAGCGGCAACGATGCGCGCGCTCGGCGACAAAGCGTCCGCCCGCAAGGTGGCAATCGAGGCTGGTGTGCCGGTCATCCCGGCAACCGAAGTGCTGGGCGACGATATGGACGCCATCAAGAAAGAAGCGGCCGAAATCGGCTACCCGCTAATGCTCAAAGCCTCGTGGGGCGGCGGCGGTCGTGGCATGCGCCCGATCTTTGGCGAGGATGAGCTCGAAGAGAAGGTGCTCGAAGGCCGTCGCGAAGCCGAAGCCGCTTTTGGCAATGGCGAAGGCTATCTGGAGAAGATGATTACCCGCGCGCGTCACGTGGAGGTGCAGATCCTCGGAGACACCAAAGGCAACATCTACCATCTCTATGAGCGGGATTGTTCGGTTCAGCGCCGCAACCAGAAAGTGGTGGAACGTGCGCCTGCGCCCTATCTGTCTGAAGCACAGCGTGAAGAAATCTGTGAACTGGGCCGTAAAATCTGTGCCCACGTGAATTATGAGTGTGCCGGCACCGTTGAGTTCCTGATGGATATGGAGAGCGGCAAGTTCTACTTTATCGAAGTGAACCCGCGCGTGCAGGTAGAGCACACCGTTACCGAAGAGGTGACGGGTATCGACATCGTTCAGGCACAGATCTTGATTGCTGAAGGCAAATCTCTGGCAGAAGCCACTGGCAAGTCCAGCCAGTACGACATCCGCCTTAACGGTCATGCACTGCAAACCCGGGTAACCACAGAAGATCCACAAAACAACTTCATCCCGGATTACGGCCGCATCACGGCGTATCGTTCGGCAACGGGCATGGGCATCCGTCTGGACGGCGGCACGGCTTACGCTGGCGGTGTGATCACGCGCTACTACGACTCGCTGCTGACCAAAGTGACCGCTTGGGCGCCAACCCCAGAAAAGGCGATTGCCCGTATGGATCGCGCTCTGCGTGAATTCCGTGTGCGTGGTGTGTCCACCAACATTGCGTTTGTGGAAAACCTGCTCAAGCATCCGACCTTCCTCAACAATCAATACACCACCAAGTTTATTGATGAGACCGAGGAGCTGTTTAACTTCGAGAAGCGTCGCGACCGGGGCACCAAGGTTCTCACCTACATCGCGGACATCTCCGTGAACGGCCACCCGGAAACGACAGATCGTCCGGCGCCCGCCGCCGATCTGAAAGCGCCGGTGCCACCTGCCAAACATGGTGCGATCAAGCCCGGTACGCGCAACCTGTTGGAAGAGCAGGGCGCACAGGCTGTGGCCGATTGGATGAAGGAGCAGAAGAAACTACTTCTGACCGACACAACCATGCGCGACGGTCACCAATCCTTGCTGGCGACCCGCATGCGCTCCATCGACATGATCAAGGTGGCACCGTCGTACGCCGCAAACCTGTCTGATCTGTTCTCTGTGGAATGCTGGGGTGGCGCGACTTTTGATGTGGCCTACCGCTTCTTGCAGGAATGTCCGTGGCAGCGCCTGCGTGATCTGCGCGCCGCCATGCCGAACGTCATGACGCAGATGCTGCTGCGCGCGTCCAACGGCGTCGGCTACACCAACTATCCGGACAATGTGGTCCAGGCCTTTGTGAAACAAGCCGCTGAAACCGGTGTGGATGTGTTCCGCGTGTTTGACAGCCTGAACTGGGTTGAGAACATGCGCGTTGCGATGGATGCGGTTGTTGAGAGCGGCAAGGTCTGTGAAGGCACCATCTGCTACACTGGCGATATTCTTGATCCGAACCGCGCCAAATATGACGTGAACTACTATGTCTCTATGGCCAAGGAGCTTGAGGCCGCCGGTGCACATGTACTGGGCCTGAAAGATATGGCGGGTCTGCTGAAGCCAGCGTCTGCACGTGTCTTGGTCAAGGCGCTGAAAGAAGAGGTTGGCCTACCAATCCACTTCCACACACATGACACCTCCGGCATTGCGGGGGCGACCATTCTGGCAGCTGCGGATGCTGGCGTGGATGCTGTGGATGCAGCCATGGACGCCTTCTCTGGCGGTACGTCGCAGCCGTGCCTCGGCTCCATTGTAGAGGCCACACGTAACACCGACCGCGACACTGGCTTGGACATCAAGTCCGTGCGTGAAGTGAGTGATTACTGGGAAGGTGTGCGGGCGCAATACACCGCTTTTGAAAGCGGTCTCGCTGCGCCGGCGTCTGAGGTCTATCTGCACGAGATGCCCGGTGGTCAGTTTACCAACCTCAAGGCGCAGGCCCGCAGCCTTGGTCTGGAAGAGCGTTGGCATGAGGTGGCGCAGACCTACGCGGATGTGAACCAGATGTTTGGGGATATCGTGAAGGTGACGCCGTCGTCGAAAGTTGTGGGCGACATGGCGCTAATGATGGTGTCCCAGGGGCTGAGCCGCGAAGAGGTCGAAGATCCAAAGACCGATCTGGCCTTCCCTGACTCCGTGGTCGACATGATGCGCGGCAATCTGGGCCAGCCACATGGTGGCTTCCCGTCTGCGATCATCGACAAGGTGCTCAAAGGCGAAAAGCCAAATCTGGAACGTCCGGGCAAACACCTCAAGCCCATCGATCTGGAAGAAACCCGCGCCGAAGTCTCTGCCCAACTTGAGGGCTTTGAAATCGACGACGAGGATCTGAACGGCTACCTGATGTATCCCAAAGTCTTCCTCGACTACATGGGCCGTCACCGTCAATATGGTCCGGTGCGTGCTCTGCCGACCAAGACGTTCTTCTACGGCATGGAGCCGGGCGAAGAGATCACTGCAGAGATCGACCCAGGCAAGACGCTTGAAATCCGCCTGCAGGCGATTGGTGAAACTGACGAGAACGGCGAAGTCAAAGTCTTCTTCGAACTCAACGGTCAGCCGCGTGTGATCCGTGTGCCAAACCGATTGGTGAAGTCTGCGACTGCGGCTCGCCCGAAGGCTGAAGTTGGCAACCCTAACCACATTGGTGCGCCGATGCCGGGCGTGGTCGCCTCTGTGGCGGTTGCCGCTGGTGCCGAAGTCAAAGAAGGCGATCTGCTACTGACCATCGAAGCCATGAAAATGGAAACCGGCATCCACGCAGAGCGTGATGCAGTTGTGAAGGCTGTGCATACAACGCCGGGCGGTCAGATCGACGCGAAGGATTTGCTGATCGAGCTGGAATAACCCTGTCGCGCCTGTCAAGGGCGTGCCGTTTTCTAAATGAAAAGCCCCACGCAGTTTGCGCTGCATGGGGCTCTTTTTTGTCTGCGGTGAACGTTTTACTCGGACTTCTCTTCCGTTTCCATCGCTGGAGACAGAGATGCGAGATATGCGAACACGTCTTCGCCGCCCTTCTTCAACTTGAAGGACATTTTGGACTTGGTGGCGTAACCGTTGTCTTTCAACCAAGCTTTGGGATCCGTTACGTAGGCCACCAACATTTCTTCGGTCCAAACCACGCCAGCCTCTTTGGCTTCCAGCAGGCCTGCGCCGTATTTAAAATCTTCTGCGGCCACACCGCGACCAACGATGCCGTATAGGTTCGGGCCAGTTTTGCCACCTTTGTACAACACGTCGCCATCTGGGTTCACAACAGAGTGGCAAGCCTTGCATTTTTTGAAGCCTTTTTCGCCAGCTTCAACATCGCCCTCGGCATGAGCAACTGTACCCAATGCTATCAATAGGGACGAGGCTACGAACAATTTTTTCATGAGGATCTACCTAGCTAATGGTTTTGGCTGGGGATCACTCTAGTCCAACATCTATCTCTGTACGAGAGATAAGCTGTCGCAGGGCTTAGCTGCCCTGTTCCGTTGCCAGCATGGCATCGGCACGTTCAAAAATGTCTTTGTAGACCTTTTTGGCCTTGCCTTTTTGTTTGGCGATTGCTGCTTTGGCTTCCTCATAGTTGGAAGACGGATCTCCAACCAAGATCAGACCAACCATGCCCATATTTCTGTGCGGCTGGCAGAAGTAGCCGTAAGTGCCTTCCGCCGTGACAACATATTCGAAGTCTTTCGAGATTTTTGACTTAAACGCGTCTGCGCCTTCAGGCAGCATGAGTTTGTCAGAAACTGCGTTGTGGCTTTTGTCGGATGAAATAAACCGTATGGTGTCGCCTGGGTTTGCACGCAGAAGATCAGGTACAAACACCATCTTCTTTTTTTTGTCATTTGGGTCCGCGTTGTACATCAAAACTTCGTGTACTTGTGGTTCTGCTGCAGCTTCAGGTGCTTCATCTGCAAATGCTGGGGCCGCAAAGGTAGCTGCCAGAATTGTGCTGACTGCAAGCTTTAAATACATGCGCCGAGAGTGTTTCATGAATCGCTCCTAGTTATCTTACAGTATTAACCTACTGTTTTAATCAGGAATGAAACAGTTGAGATTGTGGGGTAAGCCACTGTGTCGCAGGGAGGCGTTTTTGACAGCGGTACGAGTTGGAGCCGAACTAGAAAACAGCGCGCTCCGATAGCAGCCTATCAAAATCTTAAGCGAAGCTTCAAAGCCGCCTTAGGGCGTTTTCCCAAGTTGGCGCGTCCCTGAAATAATTCCAAGTTTAACGCAACACCGCGATCCAGCTGTTGTTCAACACCGACGCCGACAACCCCTGAGGTTGTTGCGAGGCGGTGGGCGGTTTCCTCGGCAGGGGTGAATAGACCGTATACCCTCGAGCCAAGCATTTCCAACCGAACGCGGTCTTTTTGCACGGTAATACTTGGTTGATTTCCCAAAGCGTTCTTGGGGCTGCTTTTCCTTACGCCGGGAGTTGTGCTGCGAAAACTCAAGCGCTCTGACAAGCTAAACAAAGTTCGGGTGTCAGATGCGCGGCCCAATCCTGTCAAAACGGATGTGTCCAGTCTGGTCGCTGCCTGTTGGGCGAAGGCGTTGCTCGAAAAAAGGAGCATCGCAACGCAAACGGGAAAAAGAATTGCTCGCGATTGTGACATGACGCACTACCTTTAGGTTAGGCACCGTGCTTGGCGTGGACATCACGCCAAAAGTGGGCAGCTACAGCAGGTACCTTGCTCTAAGTTTACGTCAAAGAAGGTTAACAACCTGTTGTCCGGGCTGGTTAAGCAAGATGTACATAGCCAGAGTTACAGCTGCGTATCCCCAAAAGTCTCATGAAACTGACGTTTGAGTGCCACATCCACATCGGCCATCGTGACGGGTAAGCCGAGATCAACAAGGGACGTCACACCATGCTCGGTGATGCCGCAGGGTACAATGCCATCAAAATGGCTGAGGTCCGGCTCGACGTTGATCGAAATGCCATGAAAGCTCACCCATTTTTTGAGGCGGATTCCGATGGCGGCAATTTTGTCTTCGGCTTTGTCGCCGTTAGCCTGCAACGGTTTGTCGTCGCGGGCAATCCAGACGCCCACGCGGCCGTCCCGAATTTCCCCTTTCAAACTGAAGTCAGCCAACGTGGCGATCACCCAGGTTTCGAGGTTTTTGACAAAA
Source organism: Shimia sp. (assembly GCF_022448905.1). Lineage (GTDB taxonomy): Bacteria > Pseudomonadota > Alphaproteobacteria > Rhodobacterales > Rhodobacteraceae > Shimia. The sequence goes on from NZ_JAKVCW010000001.1 coordinate 297,017, forward strand.
GCGCGAATGTCTTTGCCGCGTTTGTTGAGGTCGAGCATGACGTAGACAACCCGCTGTCCCGGTCCATGGTAGGTGTATTGCCCGCCGCGTTTTGCCTCAAAGACCGGAAACCGGTCCGGGTCTGTTAGGTCTTCCAGTTTGGCGGACGTGCCTGAGGTGTAAAGAGGAGGGTGCTCCAGTAGCCATATACACTCTTCAGCTTCGCCTTTGGCAATGGCTTCAGCCCGCGCCTCCATAAACGACAGCGCTTCGTCGTACTTGATCAGCGTATCGGAGTGAATCCATTCCACCATTTTGAGCCTCGCCTCGCTTTTAGGTCTTTGGTGACCTAAGCGTCTCCTGCGGCGCGTGCAATCTTTCTGCTGGGGTTTGCTTTGTTTTGCGCTGTATTTTGTCGCCAACGGAGCGGTGATGAAAAAATCCTGCCCGTCGTCACTTTTCGCTTCACATCCCCAATCAGCGGCGGTATTAGCCCCACACCCACCAGGGCAAGTGCGGTCGTGGCGGAATTGGTAGACGCGCAGCGTTGAGGTCGCTGTTCCTTAACCGGAGTGGAAGTTCGAGTCTTCTCGACCGCACCATTGTCAAGCTGAAAGAGCAAGTTTTGTTGGGTTTTCGCAACTTGCTCTTTTGTTGGCCCCTACGTCAGCCCCTATTTTGGTTTTGGTTGTTTTGTCGGCTTTCGATCCAGTTTTGGATCTCTGAAATCTTAACGACGGACCTTCCACTGCCGCGATAAATGTTCACCTGGCCGAGTTTTTCGGCTCGATAAACTGTGTCGCGGGAGATTGAAAACCAGCGGTTCACATCGACAAGTGGTACATAGATTGGATGCGGCGGCTTTTGTTCGGGTGGTAGCCAGTGAATGGCTGCTGGATTCGAGAGAAGGTTTTCGGGTTCTAATACGGACATATGTTTGCCTCAAGGTATGGGAATTGGTGTATCGACGTTTCCTCTCTTGGTGCGACAGTGTGCCGGCGTCTGCCATCTGCATATAACGCATCTGATGTTCGTCAAGAAATTTGTTCGGGAAAATGTCATTTTGAAATCATAGGTTTAGTTGATCGGGCCTAGTGTAAATCTATGCGATTTCAGATGATTTTTCGATGATGGTTATTCGTGACGAGGTGTTTCACCAGTCGCACCGCGTCCAAGCTGACTAAGGCGCTGGGGCGGGGAATGGATTGGTTAGACGGGCTTGCTCTTTGCGTTTGCGCTCTTCGGCCAGCTGGCGCTCGCGCTCGATGCGCTGACGCACTTCCGACATCAAGAATTTGGTGCCGGTCGTGGCGGTCAGCGGGTCATCAAGCGTGTTCAGCCTCACGAATGGGCTGCGGCCGTTGTCAGCTGTCACGTCGCGATTGGTCATGCCGGCGAGCCTGCTGCCTTCGGTGGAAGTCACGATAGCTGTGCCGCCAAAGCGCTTCTGCATCATCTCGGCCGCGGTTGTCAGCTCTTTGGCTGTGACTGGTTCGTCACCGATGCGCACCCAGCCGCTGAGTTTGTCGTCTGACTCGCGCAGTGTGACGGCGAGACTTACGCCGGCGTCGCGTAGTTTTGCCAACTCCACTGGTGTCAGATCCTTCATGAGCACAAGGGGTTCCACTTTGGTGCTGCCATCCGCCATCTCGCGGAGGGCAGGGCGAATGTGGATGTTGGCACCGCGCGCGTTGTGCTTCGCGAGCTTGTTCTGCCCGTCCAAGATCTGCTGCCGGTTCATCGTCGCGGTGTAGCTCTGGCCGTTCCTTGAGATGGTCACGTTGTATCTGTGACAGTCCATGGCATCGAGCTGCTTTGTGATCTGCTTGTCGCGGACAACGTGCCGGCCTGTCCCATATTGCGCAGTGATGCGCTCATATGTGCGTCCATAGTTGTACTGCGGCCTGTAGAGCTGCTGCTGAGACTTTGGCGGCACGTATGCGCTGTAAGCTGTGCTGGCTTTCAGTGCAGCTGCGTTGATGCGCGCCATCTGTGCAGACCACAGCTTCAAGAAGCGCGATGCAGCGTCCGGGTCATTGTCCCAATCGACGTTGATCGCATCCAGGACAAGAGCAGCAGCTGCCGTGCCGGCAGAAGAGTTGGTTACAGAACGCCCACTGCTCGGGCGAGCCACAGAACTGTCAGTGTTGGCACGAGGCTGGACAGCAGTATCAGGCTTGTCAGCAGTATCAGCGGGAGCTTCGGAGGCTTTGTTTTGAACAAGATCTCCGTCAGCTCTTTCTTCACTTGTTGAACTTCGCGCTTCAGGTTCTCCGCTGCCAAATCCGCTTTGTTCGCTGATTTGGTCGCCTTCTCTAGCTGCGCTGCGGTCTCCTGGTTCTGCTGCGTCAAAGTCTTCGATGACTTCGAAATCGTCGCGTTCATCTGTGATGTCGCTGACTTTGTTTCTGCGGTTTGCATTTGCAAGGCTTCGATGATCGGAAGAGCTGCCAAGGCGAGCTGCTCCGGCATCTCGTGCAGGTCGCTCGTTAGCTGTTTCTGCGTTTCGATCAATCTGGCGTTGTCTGCTGCGCTCGGCTGCATGCTCAAGCGCTTCGCGGTCGCGGCTCGGCTCATAGGCGAGTCCTTTCTTCAGTAGATTGCGGTAAGAATATGAGCGCCCAAGGGTTTCGCTCGTGAAAATGGCGCCGTCGTCTTTGACGACGTATGAGAAGCCTTTCAGTCCGCCGGCGCCGTCAAATGCCGGCCGGACGTCGATGTCTTGATCTTCGAGCAGCTCGATAAATTCACTTGCAGTTGTTGCTTCTTCGAGCGCTTGGTCGAGCAGATTTGTCATCTGAAAGCGGTCAACTTGTTGTCCGTCCTCGATCATATTGATCTCTTGCAGAGTGATCGCGCGCTTATGTGTAAGCGCGTTTTCGGGTTCAAGAAGATGAGAGGCTTCGACTTTGACAAGATCAAAGCGGTCTTCGATCTCGCGGATCAGCTTCTCTGACTTCTGGAAGTCGTTGCTGTCTGAGACAACGCCGCCGTTCAGAGTTACACGTGAACAGGCGAGGTGAATGTGGTCGCCGTGCGACACAATTGCATATGCTTCGAAACCCATGCCTTCGGCCCAGTGCTTTCCGATTTCAGAAAGCTCCTGGTCAGACAGCTCGCGCTCGTTCTCTGGGAAGCTGATGCTCTGATGCACAACGTTCTTCTTGAGCCGTGGCCTCAGGTCAGTGACAGCTTTGAATTCGGCGGTCAGCTGATCCTTGGATCTGCTGCTCATCGTGCCGCCAATCACATCTGCCCGCGGGCGTTCTTCGCCTGATTGATCGTGAGATCCGAGCAAGTAGCCGACCAGGCCGCCCATCGCTGAGCCTTTTATGACGTTGCCGATTGCCACGGCAGATCACTTGCCGGTCAGCAGGCCCACGCGAACTTCGGTCAAGAGTTCGCATGTCTGCTCGATGATATCTTGGATGTGATCGGGCGCGACAGATTTGCCGGCGTTCAGATGATGCGCAATCTGATTCAGATTTGCAGCCAGGGGAGCAAGCTCGATCCAGGCTTCGCGATTGATCGCCGGCACAGTGTCGGGATTGCGGACTTTGCGACCAAAGATCTGCGCGCGAATGAAGTCACCAAGGTTTCCGGCGCCGGCACGACTTTCGAGATCTGACTTCTCAGATTGAGTCAGCCGAATGCAAATCTGATCAGCTCGCGGATCTTCAGATTTTGGTCTGCCGCCGCGGCGCCGGCTAGTCGAATTCGTGCTCGTCATGTTGTGTTCCCCGCCCGGTGGGCAAGCGTTTTTGCATCGCAAAAACATGGCTTGCTCAAAAATATGATTTCATTTTCAGATGTATGTGAGGCCTGGAATTGCAATTTTTCAGCTGGATTTAACTTTGGGGGCCTGTCTGCTGCACACCTTTTGAATGCCACAAAAGCAAAAGGAGATGGCAGAATGAAGGACGAGCAAATTGCAGTGCAAATGCGTGTCTATTTTGAGGATCAGGCTAAGATTCAGAAGCTTATTTTGAAGCACCTGCTTGCAGTCCAGGCGCAGCAGGGTGCGATTTTGAAGGTGATGACCGAGGCCGCCGAAGAAATGGGGTCTATGTGATGCTTAAGTTGTTTATCGCAGCCGTTGGCGTCAACCGGCTGAACAAGCGGACGCTTGAAAATGCACTGAGGATGCAGAACCAGCGTCGGCGCCCAAAGCTAACTGGGGCGGCAATGCGCGGACTGATGATGGCATACGCGATGCGCCAGAAAGCAAATCGCACGATTTCGTTTTACAACGGCAAGTGATCGTCAAAGTCGATTTCGGGGATCTCGACTCCGTGATCGGCGAGCAATTTGTCTACATTGATGGGGGGCGCTTCTAGCGCCCTCTCTTTGTCGGTGGCCTGGGCGCCGGCGATGTGTTGGCGGACCACGTCCGGTGGACACTTCATCAGGCGGCCAAGCGCTTCGACCCAGCTCTTTTTTCCTGGGAAGTAGCCCACGCGCATCGCGGAGATGACGGCCTGTTCATAGGACGTGGGATACTGACCGGATCGATTGAGGGCGCTTCTGGCTTTCATCAGCTCGCGGCGGCGTTGGGTACCAGCTCTCAGGGCTTCGTCGAAGGCGACCCGGCGGTTGATTTCGTCAATGTCTTTTTGCGTGAATTTTCTCATTCCAGTTATTTGGATTCGGGAGGTATTGCCTTGGTTAATGGACCTACCCATCCGTTTTACATGGACGCATGGGGCGCGGAGTAACACGCAACAAAATTTCGCGGAATTTTTTTTTATTCTTTTTCTTAGCTTGTACTTGTCGTCCTCTAAGTAGGCTTTTCTGGTCGAACTAGCCCAACTTTTCCGATCTATCCTTCTGTTGGAAGAATAGCTTCAACAAAGTTGTCTCAAGGCCGCTAAGTAACTTAATTTCTTGAGTTTTCATTGGCTCGTCCGGGCCGTGCGGAAGGCTTGAATTTGCATGAAACCACTTCAATGTAGCTAGTTATGAGCCGGGTGTTCCGGCGACATTTCAAGGTTTGAAAGATGGAAGGGTTAAAAATGGCCAAAAAATTCGTAGTCACAAGCGCGAAATTTTTAAGGAAAATTCGGGAGATTGAGGAGAAAGAAGCTGCGCTAGAAAAAAGGCTATTGGAAATTCAGAATTGCCGGTGGGCTGAAATCAAGTTCGATGACGAAAAAACTTGTGATGAGCATAGTCGTCGAGAAGCGCTGGAGGGCGAGATAGTCGCAATAAAGGTTCAGAAAGAGGAGATCGAACAGACATTATTAGGTCCACTTCGGACGCATTTGTCGAAGGTAAATGGCAAAGCAAATGCACACGTACTTAGAGCAAATGACATCGTGGAAGTTGCGGAACAAGGCGAGCGGATTCTGGAAGATAGGGGGGTGTCTAAGAAAAACAGGATCGGGACAGAAATTGAGTTTCGCAGAGCAGGGAAGAAAGCAAACGCGACTTACGCTCGAAAAGCTGGTCCACAAAATACAACGTTTATTAGACTGGTTCGGGTTGCCGACGGCTGGCGACTTGTCGAAGCCGTTCGCCAGATTGTGTGGTGCAATCAGAAGGAACACAGAGAGTATTTTGTCTCTTCGAATGCCAAAGATGACATTGTACGGAAGGCACTGGACGCATTTTCGCTCCATCGAAGTGTCTGATGTTGGCGTTTTGGGATCAAGTCACCCGTCTGAAGGCTGGGTTTTGGACCACAGAGTGGATCGGCATTTAGCTGCGTAGTACGGCCCTTACAATTAGAGCTCGGGTCACTTTCGTTGTCGGACCGAAAGCGGACGTGACCGGTCTGCATGGCCTGAGAGCCGCATTTCTCTGTGGTTGCGAAGTCAGAGTTCCGACCTGGCTAAAGGCGACCATTCAGGCCTTGTCAGATTGGAAACCAACTCCTGCGCCAAGGACCAAGGTCGGCAATGCGCAGGAAGCGGACTTTGCAGAGTGCTGTGAACGGCCCGCAGCGGACATTGGTGACGTTGTCAAGCGCGGTAGTGCAGCTTGCCCAAGGTCTACATTGATCGTCTGGTCGCACTTCTGGTTCAGCGGAGCCTGTTGTGTGATAAGACCTGACTGACTACACTTTTCCTATGGCATACTTCTACCTAGACGATAGCAAGCATCACAAACATGGATTTTCCATCGCAGCCTTCGCGATCTGTGACGTTGAACCTCATGACGAACTAGAAGTAATTTTTGCGGAAAATGGGTTCGATCTAGCAACCTACGAGTACAAATCATCTACAACGATGCGCGATAATCCGGATCTGCAGCGCTTGCGCGACGCCTTGAGGAATTTTGTAAGGTCCAAATGTCAGATCGCCGTCTGCGTTGTTGATGGAGACAAGCAGATCGGTCCGGCTTCCCTCCAACTCTTGAAGAAGGCGATCTTGCACCCACAACTTAGGGGTCAACGCCATCAGGTTTTCTTTGATGAAGGTCTCTTCTCTTCGGAAAGTAAAGGAAAGCGTGTAGCTTCAGACGTCAGTGGCCTCGACGACTGTACGATTCGATTTGAACAAGACTCACTGCTCGTATCAGGCATTCAATTGGCCGATTTAATAGCTCACACTTGCGGAACGATGCTTCTTGATGAGCTAGGAAAACTCAACAAAATCGTCAACGTGCCAAACTCTGGATATGACGACGATCTGGAAATTGATCTTGGTTTCGAGATGTGGGCAGGCATACGCTACGCATTCTTAAGCGTAGCCAACGGCGCAGACATCGATGATGAAGACTTTGCAGTAGTGCAGGTGGAACCACACGGCTTATACATTGATCCAAGTGCATCCTGCGAGGTTGCGGCGGCCGCCCTGAAGAAATTCGGTTCGATATATCTTGGTTGCATTCACTGAGCAAAATGCATCACTGAACAAATTTTCTGCTACACAGTCGGCAACAACAAAAAAGGCGGAGTCTACGTTGAAAACCACTATGGGCCAGCAGCTGAATCAGTTCATACCCTGTGTCCGTCGTCAAAGTTTTTGGAACCAAAAGCGGCGTGAACTAAGAGAGTGTT
>NZ_JAKVCW010000010.1 GCF_022448905.1 Shimia sp.
TCTCTTAGTTCACGCCGCTTTTGGTTCCAAAAACTTTGACGACGGACAGCTGAACTACGCCAACCGCAGCGAGATCACCGGGAATTATGTGAAGGGGGCGAAAGAGAAATGCACCTTCTTGTATAATTCCAACAAGAACGACTTCTCCGACAACTGGTTTGAGGGCTGTGGTATTGGCATCCACTTTACCGCCGGGTCGCAAGACAACCGGATTGTTGGCAATGCCTTTGTGGGCAACCGCACGCAGGTGAAATTTGTCTCTACCAAGTGGCATGAGTGGTCCGAGGAAGGCCGTGGCAACTACTGGAGTGACAATGCGGCCTTTGACGTAAACGGCGATGGGTTTGCTGACAGCCCCTATCGACCAAACGATTCAATGGATCATGTGCTCTGGAGCCAACCGGCGGCGAAGATGCTGCTGGGGTCTCCGGCGGTGCAGATGGTGCGGTGGTCGCAATCGGCTTTTCCGGCGTTGTTGCCGGGCGGTGTGGTGGACAGCCACCCTTTGATGAAACCCAGTCGGCCCCCAGCTGCAATTAGGGCGGCCGAGAAGGGGAACCAAGATGGATAAGATCCTAGAAATCCAAGGCCTCGTAAAAGATCGGGGCAAGACGCGCGTGTTGCATGGCGTGGACCTAACGGTCTCTGCCGGGGAGCGTGTGGCGCTGCTCGGCCACAATGGCGCGGGCAAGTCGACACTGATCAAGACGGTGTTGGGCTTGACCAAACTGGGCGGCGGCAGCGTGAAAATCGCGGGCCACAAACCGGGCAGCGGTGCGGCGCGGGCGGATACGGCGTTTTTGCCGGAGGCGGTGAGTTTTCATCCGGCTCTCACTGGCCGCGAGCAATTGACACTGTTTGCGCGGCTTGCAGGGCAGAAGGCCGATATTCCCGGACTTTTGGAGCGTGTGGGGTTGGCGGATGCGCTGGACCGGCGCATTGGCACCTATTCCAAAGGCATGCGGCAGCGGCTTGGTTTGGCACAAGTGCTGCTAGGCAAACCTAAGCTGGCTTTGCTGGATGAACCGACGAGTGGCTTGGACCCGATTTCGCGCCAAGACCTCTATGCCATCATTGATGAGCTGGCAGCGGGCGGTTGTGCGGTGCTGATCGCGAGCCATGCACTGACTGAAGTGGAAGCACGCACGGATCGGATTGCGATCATGCGCAAAGGGCATCTGGTGGCGGATGACACGCTTGCGGGCCTGTCTGCCAAAGCGGGGCTGCGTACCAAGATGCGGGTGCGGGCGACCTCGGATGCGGACGCGCTTGTGAAAGTTACGGGGGGACGGCGCATGAATGGCGCCTCGGTGGAGATAGAGATTGATGCGGCGGGCAAGATGGACATGCTCCAGAAAATCGCGGCCATGGGGGGCGCGGTTGCAGATGTGGACATCACCCCGCCACGGCTTGAGGATCTCTATCGTCATTACGCCAAAGAGGGGATGCACTAATGCGGTTCTTGGCTATTGCACAGGCGGAAATGCGCATTCTGGCGCGCAACCGTTGGCTCTTTATGGCAACTCTGATCATGGTGCTGTTTGCGCTGGCGTTGACCTTCGCAGGCAGCGCGCCCACCGGCACCTTGGGTGTGGACATGCTGACGGTCTCCGTGACGTCGATGATAACGTTGTCCGTCTATTTGGCGCCTCTTCTGGCGCTGATGATGTCCTTTGACGCCGTGGCGGGGGATGCAGAGCGGGGCTCCCTGGGGTTGCTGCTGAGCTATCCGGCAGGGCGCGGAGAAATTCTGCTGGGCAAATTTGCCGCGCATCTCGCAGCACTGACCATTGCGATGACCGTGGGTTTTGGCAGCGCCGGAGCGATTGCCGCCTATATGGGGGGTGCGGGGCTGGAGAGCGTCTTTGCGCTGCTCCGCCTGATTGGCACCTCCGTTTTGCTGGGCGGCGTGTTCTTGACGTTGGGCTATATGGTGTCTTCGCTGGCGAAGTCCGCAACTTCTGCAGCGGGCATGGCCGCTGGGCTGTGGCTGATCTTTGTGGTGCTTTACGATCTGGGCCTTTTGGGCGCAGTGGTGATGGACAGCGGCGGTTGGTTCACCGAAACGCTCTTCCCGTGGCTGATGGTGGCCAACCCGGCGGATGCTTTCCGCCTGTGGAACATTGCCAGCTCTGAAAGCGTGGCCTTGGCCAGCGGCATGGTTGGGGCGGCTTCAGCCTTGCCAAGCTGGGCGGCACCTTTGTCACTGGCGATCTGGCCGCTCTTGGGCTTTGCCTTCGCTCGGCTGGCCTTCCGGAGGGTAGAGCCATGAGGATTGCCCTTGTTGCCGCAGCGCTGCTGGTACTGGCCGCCTGCAAAGAAGAGGTGGCGGAAGCGCCGCCGGATCCGGTGCCTTTGACTGAAGAGGCGTTAAGCTTTTTTTGTCAGATGAATGTGGCGGAGCATGGTGGTCCTAAAGGTCAGATCCATCTGGAGGGCTATCCCGCACCGCTGTTCTTTGCGCAAACCCGCGATATGGTGGCTTATCTCAAAAGCCCCGAACGGGACGCAAAAATCATCGGTGTTTACGTGAGCGACATGGGTGCCGCGCCAAATTGGGCGCAACCGGGAATCAATAATTGGGTGCTTGCAAAGGACGCCCATTTTGTTGTTGGGGCCAAAGTTGCCGGTGGAATGGGCGCTCAGGAGGTGGTTCCGTTCAAAGAAGTGCAAGATGCTGCAAATTTTGCGGCTCAATGGGGTGGGCAAATAATGCAAATCGATGCTATTCCCCCCGAAGCAGTCCTTGGACCTATAGATTTAGATCAGACGTTGGAGACCCCGTCATGACCCGTTTGAACCGTCGCCGTTTTCTGACCATCGCCGCAGCCAGCGCCGCTGTGCCGGCTGGCATGGCTTTGGCCGCTACTGAAACCGCCACCTGGTCGGGCATCGCGCTGGGCGCACCGGCGCAAATGAAGATTGCCGGCATGAGCGCTTCTGAAGCTGCACCGATCTTTGCGGCAGTCGAAGCCGAGCTGTCCCGTCTGGAAGGCATCTTCTCTTTGTACCGCGACAGCGCGCTGACCACGCTGAACCGTGACGGTGTTCTGTCCGCTCCGGCACCAGAGCTGCTCGAAGTGCTGAGCCTGAGCGACAGCATCAACAAAGCCAGCGGCGGCGCATTTGACCCATCCGTGCAGCCTTTGTGGCTGGCCAAAGGTGGCAAAGGCGACGTTTCTAACGCGCAGGGCCTCGTGGGTTGGCAAAACGTTCAGTTTGACACTGCAGCGGTGAAGTTTGACGCCGACGGCATGGCGCTGACCCTAAACGGCATCGCGCAGGGTTACGTGACCGATCGCGTTGTGGCGCTGATGAAAGACGCGGGCCTGACCAACGTGCTGATGGACATGGGTGAAGTTGCGGCGCTGGGCACCAAAGCAGATGGCGCTGGCTGGAAAGCTGGTGTGTCCACTCCGGAAGGCGACATCGTGGCCCGCGTGACCCTGACCGATCGTGCGCTGGCAACCTCCGCACCGTCGGCCACTGTTCTGTCCGGCACCGAAGGCCACATCTTCCTGCCAAACGGCGCAGCAAGTGTTCATGCGCTGGCCTCTGTATCCGCACCTAAGGCCGCTGTCGCCGACGCGCTGTCCACTGCGCTGTGCCTGATGGATGAAGCCGCTGGCCGCGCCATGGTGGACCAGTTTGAAGGTGCGCGCATCGAAGCGCTGGCTTAAGCCACAAGGGCAATTGCCCACAGAATTTGGGCCTCTCGCACGGGTGTGCGGGGGGCTTTTTTGTGTCTTTTTAAGCTGTATGCGGGTTGCACTCTTCATGCGGAGCGCGTGATTGGACTGGTTTTGAATTCTGTGCCTTTAGGCCAAAATTCAGGATCCAATATGTGAAATCCGTGCCTAAGTGCCTCAGAAAAAATAGTAAAATTTACCAGTTTACCAGTGTGTAGGCGGCGTTATGGGGAGCGTAAGGGATCCGTTAACGATCATTTCCCTAGATTGGTATCGGAATTCTATACCAGGGAATGAAGGTACTATTAACGATGACGACTACTTTGGCTGCCACCGTGACGCACTTTGGACTGGATGGCAAAGACGGCGAGATACTCGCCCGGGCCGGGGTCAAGGTGACCAAATGGTTGGACGAGGTTCTTGACCACTTTTACGACTTTGCGACGGCGCAGGAACAGGCGGCGAGCTTCTTTAAATCTGAAGAGATGTTGGCGCATGCGCGCAGCCAGCAGAAGAAACACTGGACCAAGCTTCTCAATGGCGAATTCGATGAGGATTTTGCCGCCGCAGCCAAGACCATTGGCGAGGTGCATTTCCGGATTGAACTGCCATTTGAACTCTATCTGGCCGGATATGCGCGGGCGACATCCTTTATCCAAGCACTGCTGGTGGCGCGGGCTGGCAAAGTGATTGGCCCGGTGGGCAAGTCGCAGCTGTCCAAACAGCTTTCTGCGCTGGACCGTGCCTTCACCTTGGATATGAACTTGGTGATTGATGCCTATTTCCACGCGCAACAGGCGGAGCAGGCACGGGCGTTCAAGTATCTGCAAGATGGTATGCAGCGGATGGCGCAGAAGGACCTGTCCCAGGAGATTCCTGGCCCAGACCGCAGCGATTTTCCGGCACGACATGATGACATGCGCAAAGGGTTCAATCAGTTGCAAAGCGACATGGGGGAAGTGATGCGCTCCATCAAGATGGCGACCGATGACCTTGATCTGACCGCAGCCGAAGTCAACTCGGGCGCCGATGATCTGGCCCGACGCACGGAAACGCAGGCGGCGACATTGGAGCAGACAACACAATCGGTGGAGGAGATTACCAAAAGCGTGCAGTCGTCCTCCAGCGCCACGCAGGAGACCGATGCGATGATGTCCCAAACCCATCAGAAGGCCAAAACCGGTCAGGAGGTGATGGCGGATACTGTGGCGAAAATGCAGGAGATTGCCGAGTCGTCGTCACAGATTTCCCAGATCACCGGGGTGATTGATGACATCGCTTTCCAGACCAATCTGTTGGCGCTGAATGCGGGTGTTGAGGCGGCGCGGGCCGGGGACGCGGGGCGTGGCTTTGCGGTTGTGGCTTCAGAAGTGCGTGGTTTGGCGCAACGGGCTGCGGAGTCGGCGGCGGAGATCAGCGATTTGATCAAGGCGTCTTCTGATCTGGTGGAAAACGGCGTGGAGATGGTCGATCAGGCCGGGCGCGTGTTGGGTGATATTGTCCAGAAGGTGGAGACTGTGGCCGGGCTGACGTCACAAGTGGCCAACTCCTCTAAAGAACAGTCGGAAGGGTTGAGCCAGATTTCCAGCAGCCTGTCGCAGTTGGATAATGTGACCCAACAGAATGCCGCCATGGTGGAACAAACCGCCGCCGCCGTAGGTTCGATGCAGCGTGATACCATCTCGATGGCGCATCTGGTGAGCGAGTTTGAATTGGCAGAGCTAAATGCGCAGGCCGGTGCGGGCTCCGACTTAGAAGTGGAAGCGCCGGCGGATCAGGTCGCGGCGTAACTGCAGCTTCTTGAGACACAAAGGAGGGCCGGAGCGCGGATGCGTTTCGGCTTTTGATTTTTGTGCTGCGACTTTTTCCCGCTTTGTTGAAACGGCTTGGGTTTGGTCAAGTGGCACCGGCCTGCTTCGGCCTAGGGTGGCGGTGAACAGGTTGTGCAATAGGTGACTGATGGCTGCGATTTGGCGTTTGTTTTCAGAAGGTTTTCGCATTTTCTTCCTTGCGGCAGGCGTGTTTGGCGCTGGTTCGGGGATTCTCTGGACCTTGCCACTGGCGGCCGGCGGGGCGGGCATGGATGCGCTGTCCATGGCGCCAAGCCAATGGCACGCGCATGAGATGATTTTCGGCTACGGGGCGGCGGCAATTGGCGGGTTTTTCCTGACAGCCGTGCCAAACTGGACCGGCACCAAAGGCGCGCGTGTAGGCTATATCGCGGGCGTATTTGCGCTTTGGTTGATTGGTCGGACAGCGCTGTGGCCCCTGGGGGTGGTGTCGCCGATGACAGCGATGGTGGCGGATTTGTTGTTCATTCCGGTTTTGGCGTGGAAAATCTTCAGCCAACTGCTGAAGCGGCCCAAGCCGCAGAATATGGTGCTGCTCACGATGTTGGTGGCACTGTGGGTGAGCAACCTTTTGATGCATCTGGAGTGGACGGATTTGACCGATGACACTGCCCGGCAGGGATTGCTGGGCGGGTTGATGACTTTGGTTGGATTGATTGGCGTGCTGGGCGGTCGGGTGACGCCAGCGTTTACGCGCAATGCGATGAAGCGGGTCGCGGTGCCAGAAGTGGACTGGCCGCATACGCCCGAGTTGCTCAACAAGGCCGCGATAGCAACTTCGCTGGTGCTGCCTTGGGCGGCGATGAGCGGCGTGGATGTGCTTTTGGCAACGGTCGCCTTGATCGCCGGGGCCGTGCATCTTGCGCGGCTCAGCGGGTGGAAAAGCCTTTGGACCGCCGGTCAGCCCATCTTGTGGTCGCTGCACATTGGCATGGCGTTTCTAGCGCTGGGCCTGATCCTCTGGGGGCTGGCCGGATTTGGCATCGGGCAGGAAGTGGCCGCGATCCATGTGTTGGGTATTGGCTGTGTTGGCGGCATGACGCTGGCGGTGATGAGCCGCGCGGCTTTGGGCCACACAGGGCGGACACTGATCGCGCCGGGTCCAGTGGCCTGGGCCTATGGCGTGATGGCCTGTGCCGCGCTGATACGTTGGGTCGGCCAGAGCGTTTTGATGGCGGTCTATGACTTTACGTTGATGTTGTCCGGGGGGCTGTGGGTGGCGGCGATGGTGTTGTTCCTGATCGCGATTTACCCGATGGTGATTGCCCCCCGCGTCGACGGGAAAAGCGCCTAAGCCTTTTTGCTGTCATCCACGATGGTCATTTTTGCGAGGCCGCTTTCCCCCAAAGGAATGGTGGCAAAAGGTCCGCCGATGGTCATCTGCGCAAGATCGGTGGGATCGGCTGGCGGTGCGTCGGCAAGGATGGCCTCGGCAAACTGTTCCGCGTTGTCTTGCGGTTTGTAGCCTATGTGGCCTGCGCCGGTGTTGTGTACCGGGGCGCGGTCGTTGTTGGAGATGCCGTAGACAATGGAAAAGCCTACGGTTTGTGCGGTGATCGCGGCGGTGACCATGCGGATAAGATCATCATAGCTGAGCCATGTGGAGAGCGAGCGCGGGGCCACGACCGGCGCGCAGGAAAAGATGCGCATGTGCACACTTTCCACACCGCGTTTGTCCCAATACATGCGGCCCAGATCTTCGGCAAAGCACTTGGCGAGGCCGTAGAATGTGTCCGGACGGTGCGGCGCGTCGATGCCGATGTTGTCGGCGATTTTGTGCATGCCCACAGCGTGAACGGAGCTGGCGTAGACCACCCGTTTCACACCATTGCGGTAGGCGGCTTCCCAGACGTTATGCGCGCCAATGATATTGGGGCCGAGGATTTCCTCAAACGGGGCCTCATCGCCAATGGCGCCAAAATGCACCACCATGTCGGCGTCTTTCAGCACCTCAATCATGGCCGCCAGGTCAGCCAGATCGGCCTGCACATAGCGTTCGCCGGCATAGAGCGTGCCAATGTCCTCAGCGATGTCGGTGGAAACCAGTTCATCTGCCAGTTTGGTCAGTGGCTCCCGCAGGTAAGAGCCAAGGCGGCCAGCGGCGCCGGTGAGGACAAGTTTCTTCATGGTCAGGGAGCTTTCACGTCTTCTAGTAAAGTGTCTGCGGCGTGGGCCAAAAGACCGGCGTCTGAGCCACAGGCGACAAAGGTGAATCCCGCGCTCAACAGGCGGCGGGCAAAGGACACGTCGCGCACCAGGGTGCCGACGGGGATTTTCTTGGAAATCAGGCGCATGGCGGCGGGCAGGATTTTGGCCCAGACCTCGTCATGCATGGCCTGGCCGAGGTAGCCCATGTCGGCGGCAATATCGGCGGGTCCAAAGAAGACGCCATCGACGCCCTCGGTGGTGGCAATGGCTTCGACATTTTCCAGCGCATGCAGGGACTCGACTTGCACCAGTACGGCGGTTTGGTCGTCCACAGTTGGTGTATAGCACTTGTCGCGGCCAAAGCCGGTGGCGCGCGTGGTGCCGCCATAGCCGCGGACGCCTTTGGGCGGGTAGCGCGTGGCGGCGACCGCGGCGGCGGCTTCTTCGGCGTTTTGCACCATCGGGAACAGCAATCCCGGCGCGCCCATGTCCATTAGACGTTTGATCTTCGCGGGATCTGTCCAGTCTGGGCGCACAATGGCGGTGCTGTCATAGCCTTTGATGACCTGCAGTTGCGCCTGCACATCGGCCAGCTCCCCCGCGCCATGCTCCATGTCCAGCAGCAGCCAGTCATACCCCGCGCCTGCGACCACTTCGGTGGTCAAGGGGTCGCCAAGCGAGACCCAGAGGCCAATTTGCGGTTTGCCATCGCGGATTGCGGTCAGGAATGGGTTGGATTGCACCATCAGATCACGGCCTTCTCAACTATAGGGTCATTGTTGAGGACACGTTCAAACGTAAAGGGCGCCATGTCTAGGGTGCGGAATTCCCCGTAGGTCAGCAATTCTGCCACGGCGCGGCCCATGGCGGGGCTTTGTTGCAGCCCGTGGCCGGAGAAACCGTTCTGGAAGATGAAGTTGGTGATCTCGGGGTGGGCGCCCAAAATCGCGTTTTGATCCAGGGTGTTATAGGCGTAATGGCCGGCCCACTCGGTGACCACTTTGATGGCTTCAAACTGTGGAATACGCGTGGCGATGATCGGCCAGACGTGATCCTGCCAGCGGTTGTGATCCATGTGGAAATCGTCAAAAGCCACGGCTGGGTCCGGATCCGGCGCGGCGCCCGCGAGGTAGGTGGTGGGGCCATCTTGGCGGACATGCACGCCGGAGGGATCAATGGTCAGCGGCAGGTCCATCGCTAGTGGCTGTTCAGCCGAGAAAATCCAGGTGAAGCGCTTGCGCGGTTCCACGGGCATGTGGATGCCCGCCATTTCAGAGGTGCGCGCGGCGCGCGGGCCGGAGGCGTTCACCACCTGACCGCAATGTACTACGTTGCCAGAGGCCAAAGTGACCGAGGTGACCTTGCCGCCATCGCGTGCCATGGCGACCACTTCGCCCTGCACATATTCCACGCCACGTTCGCGGGCGGAGCGGCGGAACCAGTCAAACACCACGCCGCCGTCCCAGTAACCTTCATCTTTGGTGTTGATCGAGCCCAGAAGAATGTCGTCCACATTGTAGAACGGATAGCGCGCGGCGATGTCCTCGGCAGTCAGGAGTTCGGTTTCGGCCCCGGCGGCAAGTTGCACCTTTTGGTTGTCGCGCAGGGTTTGGGCAAAGCCCTCGTTGTCCGCCAGATAGAGGTAGCCGTAGCTTTGGATATCAACGTTTGGCACGCGGTCGTCATCGCCCATGCGCGCGCGCAGGTTTTTCACAAAGTCGGCGGCAAATTGGGAAATCCGCACGTTCAGCGTGTGGGAAAACTGCTGTCTTATGCAAGAGTTGGTGTGGGCGGTCGAACTGAACTCGTAGGTCGGGTCTTTCTCAACCACCAGAACCGAGCCGCTAAAATCCGGGTTGTCAGACAAAAACCACGCGGTGGAGGATCCCATGATCGCCCCACCGATGATTACCACGTCGTAAGATGTTTTGGTTGGCTTGGTGGCCATTGCGCCTGCTGCCATTAGACAATCTCCCCCCGTTTGGCCCGCGAAAGGGCCTCGGCAATCTCGTCTGCCGATATGTTGTAATGCTCTGCGGCGTGCTCCGGGGTGATGTAGCCAAGCGCAACATCGCGTTTGACACGCGCCGGATCACGACGGTTTGGGTTACCGTAGCCTGCGCCGCCGGGGAAGCCCATTTGCACCACCGTGCCGTGGGGGATGAATTGTTTGCCCTTGCCGCGCACCGCCGCGCCATCAGACCGGGCCAGACGGGTTGCGCCACCGGCACCGCCCTCGCGGCGGCCTTGGGCCGGGTGGTCCACGCGGTCCAGCATCAGGGAGATATCAAACTCGTGGCCCTCACGTGCGCCGACGTCCATGTATTGGCCCAAACCGCCGCGGAATTCGCCTGCACCGCCACTGTCCGGGCGCAGCTCTTTGCGCCAGATCAGCACCGGGCCAACCTGTTCGGTGGCCTCCACCGGCATGGTCATCACGCCCGAGGGGAAGGCGGTGGCATTCATGCCATCCAAGGTGGGCCGTGCGCCGGAGCCGCCGGAGTTGAAGGTCAGCACTTCGGCGCGCACAGCATCTTCTGGCGCGTCGCCATCCATGCGGGGGCGCAGGGAAACCTGGAAGTTACACAAACACCCGGCGCCTTCGGCTGGCACGGTGTTGGGCAGCAGCTTGTCGAGCGCGTTGTAGACCGTGTCAGGTACCATATGGCCAATCACGTGGCGCAGCGCGACGGGGGCCGGGAACTTGGCGTTCACAATGCTGTTTTCCGGTGCGGTGATCTCAAACGGGGCCAACGAGGCGGCGTTGTTGGGGATCTCCGGCGCGATGGCACATTTCAGCGCGTAGCAGGCGTAGGCTTTGGTGTAGACCAGCGGCACGTTGATGCCTTTTTTGTCCAAACCGGAAGTGCCGTCCCAATCGCTCAAAATGCGGTCTTTCTCGATGGTCAGCGTGACATGCAGGTCGATGGGCGTGTCGTAGCCGTCGATGCGCAAGTGCCCGCTGGCGCTGCCCGGTGTGAGCGCGTTGATGCGCGCCAAAGTGGCTTCGCGGGAGTTGGTCAGGATGAAATCGGAGATGCCTGTGAGATCGGCCAGTCCAAATTCTTCGACCATGTCGATCAGGCGGCGGTGGCCAATCTCGTTACAGTTTGCCAGCGCGTAGATGTCCCCGACCAGTTGGTCGGGCTCCCGCACGTTGCCCCGGATCAGCGCCAGCAGGGTTTGATCCACCGTGCCGCGATCCGCAAACTTCATGATCGGCAGATAGAGCCCTTCTTCGTGCACGTCATTGGCATCCGCGCCAAAACCGCGCCCGCCGATGTCGGTGACATGGGCCGTGCAAGCAAAGAAACCGATCAGCGCGCCGTTGTGGAAAGAGGGCGTCACAACAGTGATGTCATGTTTGTGGCCGGTGCCTTCCCAAGGATCGTTGCTCAGGTAGACATCGCCCTGAAACATGTTGTCGCGTCCGATGCGGCGGATGAAATGGCCCACGGCGTCGGCCATAGCGTTCACATGGCCCGGCGTGCCGGTCACCGCTTGGGCCAGCATGTCTCCGGCCTCGTTGTAGACGCCTGCTGAGAGGTCGCCTGCCTCGCGTACGGAGGTGGAAAAGGCCGTGCGAACAAGCGCTTGCGCCTGTTCTTCCACGACGGAGATCATGCGGTTCCACATGACCTGATAGGCAACTTTGCTGTGCTCGGTCATTGGGTGGTCTCCTTTGTGCGCACGTCGAGCGTGCCGTCGGCGTGGGTCAGCACTTCGCGGCTGGCGGGCACAACCACGGTGGTCTCGTCTTCGGTCACCACAGCAGGGCCTTGGGCGATGTGGCCGGTTGGCAGCTCAGCGCGGGCGATGACGGCGGCGTCCACAGTTCTGGCCAAAGCCGGATCAAACAGCGGGCGTGTCGTCGTTGGGGCGAGGGATGTCAGTGTGCCAGTGTCTGCAAGGGGCGTGGTGGCTTCCTGTGCGGTGTAGGCGTTCACGCTCCAAACAGTGATTTCCACCTCCATGCCGTCCACGGCACGGCCAAAGAGCGCTTTGTAGTCGGTCTCAAACAGGCGCAGGAATGTGGCCTCATCGGGGTTTGCAGCTTGTTCTGGGGTGAGGGCGATAGGGATTTCCCAGCCCTGTCCGGCGTAGCGCATGTAGATTTTGTGGTCGCGCAGGATGTCGGCATTGGCATCACAGGAGCGCACAAAGCGGGTGGCTTCGTCTGACATGTCGTCAAACAGGGCTTTGACTTTGGCGGGGTCAAAGTCGCTCAGCCGCATGAAGACAGAACGGTTGGCCTCAAAGCTAAACGGTGCGCGCAGGAAGCCGATGGCCGAGCCAACACCCGCGCCTTGCGGCACAAGACAACGGGAGACACCGAGTTTTTCGCACAGCCGGGCGGCATGTAGGGGAGCGGCACCGCCAAAGGCGATCATGGTGTACTCAGACAGGTCTTCGCCGTTTTCCACGGCGTGCACGCGGGCGGCGTTGGCCATGTTTTCATCGACTACTTCGGCAAGGCCAAAGGCGGCCTCGGTGGCGTCCATGTCGAGCGTGTTGCCAATCACGGTGTCCAGCGCCTTGGCCGAATTGTGGGGGTGCAGGGGGATGGATCCGCCCGCGAAGTTGTTGGGATCAAGCTTGCCTAAGATCAGGTCGGCGTCCGTTACGGCGGGGGTGTCACCGCCACGGCCATAACAGGCTGGTCCGGGTTCAGATCCGGCGCTTTCCGGGCCAACGCGGATTTGGTTCATCGCGTCCACATGTGCCAGCGAGCCACCGCCAGCGCCAATCTCCACCATGTCGATCACCGGGATCGAGATCGGCATGCCAGAGCCTTTTTTGAAACGATAGGTGCGGGCAACCTCAAACACGCGGGCGGTTTTGGGAGTCTGGTCTTTGATGAGGCAGATTTTGGCGGTGGTGCCGCCCATGTCAAAGCTGAGCACTTTGGAAAGCCCGTGTTTGGCGGCAATGTCGGCGGCAAAGATCGCGCCGCCCGCTGGGCCACTCTCCACCAGGCGCACCGGGAAGTCCGCCGCGCTTTCGAGCGACATGATGCCGCCGCCGGAGTGCATCAGAAACACCGGGCAGGCCGCGCCTTCGTTGGCCAGCCGGTCTTTCAGGCGGCCAAGATAAGACTTCATCAGCGGCTTGACATAGGCGTTGGCGATGGTGGTGTTGAACCGCTCATATTCGCGCATCTGGGGGGAGACTTCGCAGGAGAGCGAGACCATCACGTCCGGCAGTTTTTCCGCCAGCACCTCGGCGATCAGACGTTCGTGGGCGTCGTTCACATAGGAGTGCAGGAGGCCGACGGCGATGCTTTCGTAGTTGGCGTCGGCCAGCTCGTCGGCCAGTGCCTCAATGTCGGCGCGGTCCAGCGGGATCAGCGCTGCGCCGGTGGCGTCCATACGTTCGCGCAGCACATAGCGGCGGTTGCGCGGCAAAAGCGGCTCCGGAAGGGTGAGGTTTAGATCGTACTGTTCAAACCGGCTTTCGGTGCGCATTTCGATCACATCGCGAAAACCTTCGGTGGTGATCAGCGCGGTTTTAGCGCCGCGCCGCTCGATCAGCGCGTTGGTCGCCAGCGTGGTGCCGTGGATGATTTGATCGATGGCGGCGGGGGAGACACCGGCTTTGGCGCAGACCTGATGCATGCCGTCGACAATAGCGTTTTCCGGCGCGGCGTAGGTGGTCAACACTTTGCTGGAAAAGCGCTTTTGATCTATTTCCAGCACCACATCGGTGAAGGTTCCGCCGATATCGACGCCCAAACGGGTCCTGTGTGATGGCATCTGATCGCGCCTCCTTCTCTCTTGTGAAGGAAGGTAGAGCGCACACTTCATGAAATCCAATTATTAGATTTCATGAATTGAATTGAGAAAATTTATCCTGTGGCGTGGGCCTGCGCCACTTGCTGCGCCAGGCCGGCGGCAGCCCCCACAAAACTTGGGCAGGTATCAGCGTCATAGCGGGCGTAGAAGTGTAGCGCGTCGGGAACCCAGAGGTAGCGCAGGGTGTCCAATGTGCCGTTGGCCAGGTCTTCACGGACCATGGCTTCGGGCAGGCAGGCCACACCCAAACCATCGCGGGTCATTTGGTGGCAGGCGGCCAGATTTGACGAAGACACATGCCGCACGGAGACATCGGAGAAGGCGGCAAAGTGATCTTGCATCTGGTTGTAAGGAATGGTGCCGCGGGCGTGAGTCAGGATTGGGTGTTGTGCTAGTTCATGTAGGCTAAGCACCTTATCGGACAGGCCGAGTTTGGGGCTGCCGACCCACAGCATCGGCAGCGGTCCTAGATCGGCGTTGCCACTGATTTGCCGCTCAAACGGGGCACTTTGCAGGGCAAGGTCAATCCGCCGCTCCATCAGGGCGCGGGACAGATTTACCGACAGATCCACGGTCAGGTCCATGTCGATGTTGGGGAACCGCTCTTTGAGCGCGGTGAAGAACTCGCCGAGCCACGTGTGCACGATCATCTCGGTCACCCCAATGCGCAGGGTGCCATCAAACAGGCTGTCGTCGGCCGCTGTGAGCAGAAAACGGTCCATTGCCAGAAGCACGATGCGCGCCTCTAGCAGGAGTTTTTCGCCCATGGGGGTCAGCCGCACGGAGCCCGCATCGCGGGTCATCAGCGAATGGCCAATTTGCGTTTCCAAGCCTGCGATGCGGGTGGAGATGTTGGGCTGCGTGGTGTTCAGCCGGTCCGCCGCGCGGCGGAAGCTTTGCAGGTCGGCAACCGCCACAAAGGCTTGAAGCTGTTTCAGGCTGATTTGGGCCATGGGGCGCTCTTGGTCTACGAAAGTCGCGGCACAGTAGGGCAGGTTGAGTGGCTTGGAAAGACGGGCGTGTCGGCGCCGCCAAGGCGTTGGCTTGCTCCGCCTGTAAAACTGTGCATGTTAGCGGAAACATCTCCTTTGGTGCAGTTTCTGATACGCATGTGGTCGGGTGCCAAAGGGCGGGAGAACATGTGCATTTGGGGGGAGTATCAGTATGGACATCAATCCAGACAGGTTTTTGCGGGAGTTGTTTGCCAAGGCAGTGGCCGTGGCGGATCCGATGGCGGCTTTGCCGGAAGTCTTGGGCAAAAAAACAGCAGGCCGGTTGATTGTGGTCGGCGCGGGCAAGGCCAGTGCACGTATGGCGGAAGCCTTGGAAAGCGCCTGGGGGCCGTGTGAGGGGCTGGTCATCACGCGTTACGGCTATGAGCGGCCTTGTCAGGGCATCACCATCAAGTCGGCGGCGCACCCGGTGCCGGATGCGGCGGGCGAAGCGGCGACGCTGGAAATGTTGGAATTGATGCGTGGGCTGGCTGCGGATGACACCGTGGTGTGTTTGATTTCTGGGGGGGCGTCGTCACTGCTGACTGCGCCGGTACCGGGCGTGACGCTGGACGAGTTGAAGCAGGTGAATGCGGATCTGTTGGCGTCTGGTGCGCCGATTTCGGCGATGAACGCGCTGCGCAAACATCTGTGTCAGGCAAAAGGCGGACAGTTGGCAGCGGCGGCCTATCCCGCCAAAGTGGTGAGCTACTTGATTTCGGACGTTCCGGGTGATGATCCGGGTATGATCGGCTCTGGTCCCACGGTGGCGGAACCGGAATGTCTGGACAGTGCTCTGGCGGCCTTGGCACCGTTTGGGGTGACTTTGCCGGCGCATGTTGAGGCGGCGGCGCGGGCGCATGCCGGTGTGGTGATGCCGGGTGACGAACGCTTGTCGACCACGGAAAACATCTTGTTTGCCTCGCCGTTGCAATCGTTGCAGGCGGCGCAACAGGTGGCTGAGGCGGCCGGACTGCGGGTGGAAATTCTTGGTGATGCTCTGGAAGGCGAGGCGCGGGATGTGGCGGGCGAGCAGGCTGACTTGGCGAAAGCCAAAGTAGGGCGCGGACCTCGGGTGCTTCTGTCTGGTGGCGAGCTGACCGTGACACGGCGTGGGGATGGCGTAGGTGGGCCAAACGCGGAGTTTGCGCTGGCCTTGGCGCTGGCGTTGGAGGGAGCCGAAGGTATCCATGCGATTGCCTGTGACACCGATGGTGTTGATGGCGCGGCAGAGGTGGCCGGTGCGGTGATTGGGCCGAACACGCTGGCGACCGCTGAGGCGAAGAGTGTGGACGCAGCTTTGGCTTTGGCAGAAAATGACGCCCATAGTTTCTTTGAAAAGATCGACGCACAGGTCGTGCCGGGGCCGACGCTCACGAATGTGAATGACTTTCGGGCCATTCTGATCACCAAGTAATTGCAGCCTGCGGTGAAAGCCGCGTAAAGGTGGTTCACAAATTAACTTGTGGGAGCAAGAGAATGAAAAAGGCGATTATCTCCGGCCATTCCAAGGGGCTTGGCGCAGGCATGGTGTCTTGCCTGATCGCGGCGGGTTATGAAGTTTTGGGTCTGTCGCGTTCAGGTATCGGCTCTGAGATGGCAGGCTTGAGCGAAGTGGCGCTTGATCTGGGCGACACGGCGGCGGTGAGCGCCTTCGCCACAGGCGCGGAGTTTGCCAATTTCCTGGAAGGTGCAAGCCAAGCCGTGTTGATCAACAACGCTGGCATTGTGGAGCCGATCGCGCCGATTGGCCGTCAGGATGCGGGCAAGATTGCACAGTCTTTGGCGGTGAATGTCACAGCGGCGCTGATCCTGAGCGACGCGTTTGTGGCGGCGACAGAAGGCGCGGACCGTCGTGTAGCGCATATCTCCAGCGGCGCCGGGCGCAATGCCTACACCGGTTGGAGTGTGTACTGCGCCACCAAGGCCGCGATGGACATGCATGCCCGCGCGATGGTGGAAGATGCGGTGGCGGGTTTGAAGGCCGAAAGCATCGCACCAGGTGTGATTGACACCGGAATGCAGGCGACCATTCGCTCTGCGCCGGAAGAGGACTTTGCTTTGCTGGATCAGTTCAAATTGATGAAAGCCGAGGGCGGTTTGGCCAAAGCGGAGGACACGGCGGCGAAAATTTGTGCCCACATTCTCAGCGATCGGTTTGGCGCAGAAACAATCACGGACGTGCGCACTTTCTAAAACAAAGAAGGCCCTCGCAGACGTTGCGAGGGCCTTCTTCTTTAGGCGTCGTGATAAGTGTCCGGGGCAGGGCCACAGCGGACGCCTTCTTCCAAGGTCGCCATTGCGGCCATGTCTTCTGCGGTCAGTTCCGCTTGCAGAATTGCAAGGTTTTCGGCAAGTTGTACTTCGGTTTCAGCCCGTGGGATCACGGAAATCCCGAGTTGAAGCTCCCATCGTAAGATCACTTGAACAGGTGAGAGGTTCGTGCGTTTGGCGATGTCCAGCACGACCGAGGCGTCAAAAGACGCGCCGTTGCCCAGCGGGGTCCAGCCTTGGGTGACAATGCTACGCTTTTGGTTTTCGGCTCGCATTGCGATTTGCTGCATACGGGGATTGACTTCGATCTGGTTCAGTACCGGGTTTACCCCAGTTTCCCCTATGATGCGGTCCAGGTGATCGGGCGCAAAGTTGGAGGTGCCGATGGAGCGGACCTGACCGTCTTTCTGTGCGTCTATGAAAGCGCGCCAAGTGTCGACATAGGTGCCAAAATCGGGACAAGGCCAGTGGATCAGGCAGAGGTTCAAATACTCGAGGCCCATCCGCTTGAGGCTGCCCTCAATGGCGCGGCGGGTTTTGTCGTAGCCTTGCTCGCAGTTCCAGACTTTGGAGGTGAGGAAGACGTCTTCGCGGTCCACTTCAGCGGCGCGGAAGCCTTCGCCGACGGCGGCTTCGTTTTCGTAGATGAAGGCGGCGTCGATCAGTTTGTAGCCTTGGGTAAGTGCGCTGCGCACCAAATTGACGGTTTCGTCTTGGGGGATTTGCCACACGCCAAAGCCAAAGGCCGGAATGGCATGGCCATCATGAAAGGGGATCATTGGGGTCATCAAAACACCATGTTGCAGAAAAAGAAGCCCCCCAAAGACAGCGCTTTGGGGGGAGTTGGGGATAATTGGACAGTGATTTACTTGAGGTAGTCCAGCCACGGGCTTTGTTCGGCGATCATGTGATCGACCAGCGCGCCCATACCTTGGGATTTTGTCACAACAGGATCGACCAACAGCGCCTGCACCACCAGATCGCGGCTGCCTTGCAGGATTGCCTCAGCCGTCATGTCGTGCACACCAATCTGGTTGGATAACAGACCACGCACACCCGCAGGGACATCCACTGCTATGCCGTGGAGACCATTGGTGTCAATGTTGGCAGGCACCTCAACCGCAATCCAGTCCGGCAAGTTGGCGATGAAACCTTTGTTCGGAATGTTGACCGCGTACTCTTCGTAGGTTGGCGCGCCGAGCAGGGCTTCCATGATGGGTACCACGCGCTCTTTCAGCACAGGTTCGATCACCGGATCCACCTTGCCGAGGAAGTTGCGGTAGTAGGTGTAGAAATCCAGAATGCCCTGGTGGTCGGAACAGTCATGCGCCCATTGGATGTATTCACCAAAGTGGCTGTCATAGGTGATTGGCAGCGCGCCGAATTTCTCCAGCACCTCGGCAAAGAGCCAACGGTCAGACCATGGGCGAATGGTTTCAATGGAACTCAGGTCCACATCCATCCAACCTTCGGTCTCAATCGAAGTGCCGTGTTTGCGGCTGGCTCGCAGGATTTCGGAATACCCTGGCTTGTTGCCAAAATAAGCCTCCGCCTTGGCCTTCACATCCGGATAGGCGTCGGAGCCATCTTTGGTGTAGGTACAGTCGGTCATCACCGAGAAGTGGTTCAAACCACCCGCGCGGTAGAAGATCTCGTCGCGCTCAACGCCCAGCAGCGGCGCGAGGTGACGCTCGAGGCTGGCGATCTCGTGGCACATGCCGACAAATTCCAACTCAGGGAATTTGCGGTGCACGGTGGTACAGATGCGCGACATCGGGTTGGAGTAGTTGAACACGGTGGCGTCTGGACAGACGTCCATGACCTGCTGACAGATGTCCAAAATTGGCGGGATGATACGCAAGCTGTGGAACAACCCACCGGGGCCGCCGTTCTCGCCATAGACCTGCTGAATGCCGTATTGCTGCGGGATTTTCCAATCCATGTCCCAAAGCGCAAAGCGGTCGCCCACTTCGATGGAGATCACCACAAAACGCGCGCCTTGCAGGGCGGCTTTCAAATCAGTGGTGGCTGAAATGGATTGCTTGAGGCTGTTGGTGCTGATGTAGTCCTCCGCCACTTTCAAAGTGCGCTGGGCCGCCTCAAGATTGATGTCATGCAGCACGAACTCTGCATCGGTGAGATGCGCGCTTTGAAAGACGTCACCAAGCATGCCGGTGCCGAACTGGAGGCTGCCCGCCCCCACAAGAACGATCTTAGTCATTGTGTTTGTCCTGTATTGCGCCCCTCTGGCGCGGTTGCAGATTTCAGTTCCGAATGGCGCGGTCTGCGCCGTCAAAGCGATGGGCGTGTTCGGATTGGGGCTTCAGGCCAATCTCCGTTCCCAAGGCTGTGAATTGCTTGCCCGGCTGGCGCACCACAAGGGGCTCGCTCACGCCGATGTCGACAAAAAGATAGTGATCCGCGCCAAGGTTTTCAGCGTGCACCACGGAGCCTGTCCAAGTGGCCTCATCCTGGGCGCAGATATCAATGTGTTCCGCCCTTATACCATAGGTCGCGCAGTCGTAGGGTTTGGCGTGCTCTCCGGTGAGGAAGTTCATCTTCGGCGCGCCGATAAAGCCTGCGACAAAGACCGAATTGGGCGCATCATAGAGTTCGGCCGGGGTGCCGACCTGTTCGACCAACCCGTCACGCAGCACACAGATG
The DNA here is from genome assembly GCF_022448905.1 of Shimia sp. Classification (GTDB taxonomy): domain Bacteria; phylum Pseudomonadota; class Alphaproteobacteria; order Rhodobacterales; family Rhodobacteraceae; genus Shimia. The sequence goes on from NZ_JAKVCW010000010.1 coordinate 19,410, forward strand.
CGGTCCGCCAGTGTCATCGCCTCAACCTGATCGTGGGTTACGTAGATCATGGTCACGTCGTTCATGTCGTGATGCAGCTTGGCGATTTCCAGCCGGGTCTGCACGCGCAGGGCGGCGTCGAGGTTGGAAAGTGGTTCGTCAAATAGGAACACACGTGGGTCGCGCACAATGGCGCGGCCGATGGCGACGCGCTGGCGTTGGCCGCCGGAGAGTTCTTTGGGTTTGCGCTCCAGCAGGTGATCAATTTGCAGCATCTTGGCGGCGTCCACCACCCGCGCTTCGCGCTCTTCTTTGGTGGACCCGGCGAGTTTCAGGCCAAAGGCCATGTTCTCCATCACGTTCATATGCGGGTAGAGCGCATAAGATTGGAACACCATAGCGATGCCACGTTTGGAGGGGATGGTGTCATTCACCCTCACCCCGTCAAACATCAGGTCGCCATCACTGATTTCTTCCAGACCGGAGATCAGCCGCAGCAACGTGGATTTGCCGCAGCCGGACGGGCCGACAAAGACCATAAATTCGCCTTTGCGCACCTCAAGGTCGACGCCTTTGATGACCTCCAGCCCGCCGAAGGACTTGCGCAGGTTTTTGAGTTCGATTTCAGCCATAGCGGGCTCCGTTATCCTTTGACGCCGCCAGCGGTCAGGCCGGCCACAATTTTACGTTGGAAGATCAAGACAAGCGCGATGAGTGGCACGGTCACAATCACCGAGGCCGCCATGAGCACGCCCCAGGGGATTTCAAATTCACTGGCCCCGGACAGCAGCGCGATGGCGACTGGCACGGTGCGTTGGCTTTCGGATGCGGTGAAGGTCAGGGCAAAGAGGAACTCGTTCCAGGCACCGATGAAAGCTAAGAGGCCAGTGGTGACAAGCGCGGGCCACATCAGAGGTAGAAAGACCTGCGTGATGATCACCCAAGGCGTGGCGCCGTCGATGATCGCCGCCTCTTCGATTTCCACTGGAAGGTCACGCATGAACGTGGTCAGCACCCAGACCGTGAAGGGCAGGGTGAAGATGGTGTAGGACAGGATCATCGCCCAAGGTGTGTTGTAAATGCCAAGCGCGCGGATCAGTTCAAACAGACCCGCTAAGACGGCGATCTGTGGGAACATGGACACCGCCAGGATGCAAATCAGCAAAAGACCCCGACCTTTGAAGCGCACACGAGCAAGCGCATAGGAGGCGGTGACCGCAAGGAACATGGCAAAGCCAACGGTGCTGGCCGCGATCAAAACCGAGTTCCAGACAGAGCGCATGAAATTCGGGCTGGAGAGCACGTTGATGTAGTTGGAGAAGTCGAGTTTCGTGATGAAATAGTCGACTTCAAACAGCGCGGTTCCGGTTTTGAAGCTGGTGATCACCGCATAGTAGAATGGGAAGACCGAGACGCCGACAATGACGAACACCAGCGCATAAAACAGAGTGGCATTGAGAAACTTGCTCATTTGCTGTGCTCCCCGGAGAGGTCGACTTTGCCGAGCCAGATATAGGCAGAGACAAAGATCGCAATCAGCGCGAACAACAGCGTGGACTGGGCCGAACCATATGCGAACTTGTCGAAGTCGATGAGATTTTCTCGCGCAATCACGGACATGGTCTTGGTGGCTTTAGAATTTGGCGTCAGGACGTAGATCAGGTCAAAAATTCGCAAGGCGTCCAGCATGCGGAATATGACCGCGACCATCAGGGCAGGGCGGAGGAGGGGCAGGGTCACCTTGAAAAACACGCGGATCGGGTGGACGCCGTCCACTTTGGCGGCTTCGTAGATGTCTTTGGGGATCATCTGCAGGCCTGCCAAACAGAGCAGCGCCATAAAGGGCGTGGTTTTCCAGACGTCCACGGCGAGTACGGCCAACATGGCGGTTTCTATATTGGCGGTCCAGGCGATCTTGGTCTCGATCAAACCGATGTTGAGCAGGATGTCGTTGATGATGCCAAACTGATCATTCAGCATCCAGCCCCACATGCGCGCAGAGACGATGGTCGGGATCGCCCAGGGGATCAGTACGGCGGCACGGACCCAGCCGTGGCCTTTGAAATTCTGGTGCAGCACCAAGGCCACGATCAGACCCAACACGGTTTCCAATGCCACGGAGACCACCGAAAAGCGGACGGTGTTCCAGACCGCGTTCCACCACGCCGGATCGGCCAGCGTTCCGCGCCAGATCACCCGGCCAGAGGACAGCTTGCGGTAGCTCAGATAGTTGTCAAACCCAATCCACTTGCCGTCATACAGCGAGGTCAGCGTGGTGTTGGTGAACGAGAAATAGATGGTGCGCAGAAGCGGCCAGGCGGCCACACAAAAAAGCGCAATCAGCATGGGGGCCAGAAACCACATGGCGGCGCGGCGACGTTGCGCGCTCAGACTGTGGCGGGACGACATGCCTGAAGGGGGCGAAGAGGGCATCGCAAGTGTCCGGTGCGTGAGTGGGGTAAATAAGAGTGGTGGATTGGGCACACCCGCAGGCCCGCCCAATCCCGGAGGAACCTTACCAGCCGGAGCCTTTGAGGTCGGTCAGGTCAAGCTCAAGCAGTTCCAGGTTTTCTGCGGCGGTGCCGTCCCCAGACAGGGTGTTGTGCACAGCGGACCAGAACTTGTTGGACACTTCGTTGTACGCACCTTTGGTTGGTGCGGATGGACGTGGCACCGCCTGCAGGAAGACGTCTTTCCACTGAGGAATGATCGGCACTTCGCGCGCAATGTCGGCGTCTTCATAGAGCGACACGACGGTTGGCAGGTTGCCGGAGTTCAGCGCACGCAATTTTTGCGCCTCGGGGCTGGCAAGATACATGGCCAGAGACAGGGCTGCGTCCTGGTTCTCAGAATACTTGGACAGGGCAATGTTCCAGCCGCCCAGCGTGGCCGCAGAGGTGTCATGCCCACCGCCTGTCGGCAGGGTGGTCACGCCAAACTTTCCTTTAACAGCACTGTCATCCCCACTGCCGAGACGGTAGGCGTAAGGCCAGTTGCGCATGAACACAGCGTTGCCGGTCTGCCAAACACCACGGGCTTCTTCTTCCTGGTAGGCCAATACACCGTCAGGCGAAATTGTGCCCGGCCATTGGGAGACAAGCTCAAGCGCTTTCACGGCGTTTGCATTGTTGATTGAGATGTCGCCGTTTGGCTCCACAATCTGGCCGCCGCCGAAGGATTTCACCCACTCCAACGCGTTGCAGGTCAGGCCTTCGTATGCATTGCCCTGCCAAACAAATCCCCAAAGGTCGTCATTGCCTTCGGCACGCTCCGCATCCTGCACCATCTGCGCGGTTTTGGTCAGCTCTTCCCATGTGGTTGGGACGGATGCGCCATGCTTTTCCAGCAGGTCGGTGCGGTAATAAAGCGCTGGGGCGTCGGTGTAGATTGGCAGTGCCACCAGCTTGTCGCCGACTGTCTGGCTTTCCACGATGGACGGGAAGTGGCTTTTCATCAGCTCGCCGGCTGGCTCAGACAGGTCAACAAATTGGTCGGCCAGTTGCGGTGCCCAGATCACGTCGGTCTGATACAGATCGATGTCCGCATTGCCTGCAGCAAGCCACAAACGGTATTGGCCAAATTGGTCCGTGGTGGACGACGGCATCGGCACCAGAGTTGCTGTGTGGCCAGTGGCCTTTTCCCAAGGGGCGACGATCAGCTTGAAGTTTTCGACGGCGTTGCCGGTGATGCCGGATGCGAGGGTAACCTCGTCCGCAGTTGCGGTCTGGGCCATGGCGCCGAGGGCAAGCACCGCACAGATGTGGCGGGCGTGGTGCATGGGTTTTGTCAATTTTCTTCCTCCTGTTGGGGCGGGTCTCCTTCCCGCCCGTAACGTTTCGGAATCAATTTTGACGCAATCCGAAACGTTTCGGATTTATGGGAGCTGCATGGCGCAGCTGTCAAGTGGATTTCATTAGGAGGTGGTAGGCAAGGGCGCATGAGGTGGCGGCTGCGCGCCGTTAAACCTGTTGTTTATTTGGGGGCAGGGCCGGTCGAGGCGCGCTCAATAAACTCGACCTCAGCCACATGTTGGTGCGGTGGCGCGGTAGGGTTTTGAATGGCGTTGCAGAGAATTTCGGCCAAATGGGACCAGCTGTTTGCGAAGGGAGACCGACTCACTGTGAGGGCCGGGTAGAAGGCTGAGCCGCGAATGTTGTGGAGGACGTCATCATGGGAGACCACCGAGACATCCTCGGGGATGCGGTATTCCATTGCGCCAAGCGCCGTGTAGGCGCCTTTCGCCAAAAGAATGTTGCCGCAGATCAGTGCGGTGGGTCGGTGCACCTTGTCCTCAAACAGGCGCGCGGTGGCGATCATACCGTTACCCTCGGTCATCTGCTCCGACACCAGCAGGGCGGGATCAAACGACACGCCGGCTTCCTCCAGGGCCTTTTGGTATCCTTGAAGTCGATACTCTGAATAGGCGTAACCACGTGGGCCATTGAGCAGCGCGATGCGGGTGTGTCCTAAGGCAAGAAGGTTTTTGGCGTGGGTGTAGGCAACCTGATGATTGTCGATGTCGTAGTAGTTATGATCCGCAGCCGGATCTGAACGGCCGTGGACGACAAATGGCACGCCCATTTCCGTCAATAGCGCCACGCGTGGATCGTCACGCCGAGTGTCGATAAGCACAAAGCCGTCAAAGCTGCCGCTGGTGGCGGCGCTTTGGTAAACCGGCATCGGATCGGTGCCAGGCGGCATGATATTGAGTAGAAATTGCATGCCGCGTTTGTGGAACTCACCGGATAGGCCGGAAATGGTTTCCAAGACACTCATGTCTGCGGGCCCGGACAAGGCGCCGGGGCGAATCAGGATCACCATCCCGGATTTGCCGGTCACCAGGGAGCGCGCCGAGCGGTTCACCGCATAGCCCAATTCCTTGGCGGCCTCCCGCACGCGTTCTTTGGTTTTTTGGCTCACGTCGGCATGATCATTGATCGCCCGGCTGACTTGCGTCACCGAGAGGCCGAGGTGTTTGGAAAGGTCTTTGAGCGTCGCCATGGCGCCTAGCCATGGCACAGGATTGCAGAAAATGAAACGGTGCGCGCAGATACAGCATAAATTTGTTGCTCCGACGTTAGGGGTTTGTCATAGACAGGCCAACGTGGTTGTTAGCGCTAAAATGAGCGCTTCTATTGATGCTTACGCCTTTTCTGAGGAGGATGAAATGAAACGCTCTACGATCAATGACATCATGGCGTCTGCGGATGAAATGATTCAGTCTTTTGGTTTCAAATTGCCTCCCTTTGCCTACTGGACACCAGAGGAGTTCAAAGCACGTGCCAAAGAGGCCGAAGCACTGATTCAGGCGCGCTGTGGCTGGGACATCACCGATTACGGCGCCCGGCGTTTTGATGAAATGGGGTTATTCTTGTTCACCCTGCGCAACGGACGTCTGGCCGATCTGCAGCGCGGTGGCGGCATGTGCTATGCGGAAAAACTACTGATCTCGCGTCAGGATCAGCTGTCGCCAATGCATACCCATGTGATCAAAGCGGAAGATATTATTAACCGTGGTGGGGCCACTATGGTGGTGGAGCTGTTTGGCTCTGATGACGATGGTAACTTTGCTGAGGACCGCGGTGGAATGGTGATGTGTGATGGCATTCCGCGCACCTTTGCGCCGGGAGAGAAGCTCAAGTTCGCGCCGGGGGAAAGCCTGACCCTGATGCCGGGGGACTGGCACGCCTTCTGGGGCGAGGGCGGCGACGTGCTGATTGGCGAGGTCTCCACCGTGAATGATGATGAAACAGACAACATCTTCCGCGAGCCGATTGGCCGGTTTGCCGAGATCGAAGAAGACGTCACGCCCACCCATCTGCTGGTGAGCGACTACGCCAAATGGCTGGCCTGAGGAGGCTCTGATGATCCTGTGTTGTGGCGAAGCGCTGATTGATATGATTCCTCGTGAGACCGTCGAGGGTGGCACCGGCTTTGTGCCCCACGCCGGCGGCGCGGTGTTCAACACCGCCGTGGCGCTGGGCCGTTTGGGTGCCCGTGTCGGCCTGGTCAGTGGCATCTCCACTGACAGTTTTGGCGACATTCTGATGACCGAACTGGTGGCGAGCAACGTCAGCACTTCGGCGCTGATCCGTGCGAAACGCCCGTCCACGATGGCCTTTGTGCATTTGAGCAGCGGACACGCAACCTATTCGTTTTATGATGAAAACACCGCCGGTCGCATGATCCAGCCGTCTGATCTTGTGTCTGTGGAGCCCAAAGTGAAAGCGCTGTTCTTTGGCGGTATCAGTCTGGCTGTGGAGCCCTGTGCAGACACCTATGCCGAATTGCTGGATCGTGAAGGCGCCGGCCGAGCTGTGATGATTGACCCAAACATTCGGCCCGGCTTCATCGCCGATGAGAAGGCCTATCGCGCGCGGTTGGCAAAGATGTTTGCCAAGGCTGATATTGTGAAAGTGTCGGACGAAGATTTGCAGTGGATTGTTCCGGGTGACGACACGATGGACGAACGCGCCATGAAAATCATCGACCAAGGTCCGGCACTTGTGCTGCTGACCCGAGGCGGTGAGGGCGCGGATGCGTATGTGACCAGTGGCCACAAGCTGTCCGTGGCGGCGGAAAAAGCCGAGGTGGTGGATACCGTGGGCGCCGGCGATACGTTTAACGCGGGCGTTTTGGCGAAGCTGGCAGAGCTTGGTGTGTTGACCAAAGCCAAGGTGCGCAACCTGTCTCTGGAAGATGCGGCGCTGGCTTTGGCCTTTGGTGCCAAGGTGGCAGGTGTGACCGTGGCGCGGGCCGGGGCCAACCCGCCCTGGGCCAGCGAGTTGACCTAGGGGCTTGCGTTATAGGCGTCAGAGCGGCACATAGCGGGCGATCTGACAGGAGCCGCACATGACACCGCAGGACGTTGAAGCCCTTTTTACCCGCCACGACGGCAGCTATGGTTTTGCCCGCTGGGGCCGCCCGATTGCGCCGGTGGTCTTCGGGGTGGAAGACGCCACGCTGCAAACTGTGAAAGGCGCGCTGGAGGCGGTGGTCACTTTGGTGGGCCACCAGATGGCGGAGACCGATCCTGAGTTTGGCAGCAACCTGATGATGTTTTTCTTCCGAGAGTGGGGGGAGCTTCTGGAGGTGCCGGACCTGGAGCGTTTGATCCCGGACCTGAAGGCGCTGGTGGGCCGTTTGCAAGACGCCGACGCCACCCAATACCGCGCTTTCCGCTTTGACAACGACGGCGGGATTCAAGCGGCGTTTGTCTTCCTGCGCATGAATGACGCTATGGCGAAAATCCCCGCCGAAGCCTTGGCGCTGGGCGAAGCGGTGCAAACCATCGTCGCTTGGGGCCCAAAAGCCTTTGCCGAACACTCCCCCTTGGCTGTGGTTCCGGAAAGTGGCGCAACCGTTCTACGGCCGGAAATCGCCGCTGTGATTGCTGCCGCCTATGACCGGATGATGCCGGTGGCGGCCGAAGACACAAGCCACGCATTGCGCCTCTTTGCGCGACTGCGATTCGACTAGCTCTCGCAATTTCGCACCTCAGCCCGCTCGTTCCCGCCTTCATGTGCATTTGTGCGGCGCTGCCTGTGCAGCCGCACCTGTTTTGTGACTCCGCCATTTGCGGCACTTTGTTTGCGTAGCCAAACGCGAACAAGGAGAGTGACATGGCAGGTGATGTGCCCATCATTGCGGCGACCCGACCCGTCAAAGTGGAGCTGGAAGAAGGCAAAACCTATTTCTGGTGCAGTTGCGGGAAATCCAAAAATCAGCCGTTTTGTGACGGCAGCCACGCGGGAACAGAGATGAAACCGCAGAAATTCACCGCCGAGAAAAGCGGTGATGCGTTTTTGTGCCAATGCAAAGCCAGCGCCAACGCGCCGTTTTGCGACGGGGCGCACACCCGTATGGGCGACGCTAAGGTGGGCGACCCGGCGCCAAAACCGCAATCGGATGTGCCGCAGGCTGTGGCCACGCCGGAAGAGCCTACTGTGGCGCGCATTCACGAATTGGCCCGCGATGGGCTGAGCAAGCTCGGCCATCACGGCGAGATGGGCTCCATGGGCGTGCCGCGCAAAGACCTGCCGCAATGGGATGACATTCAGATCCTGCCCGCCCAGGTGGCGCGCAAGCCGCTGTTGGATGATGCGCCGGTGGATACTTCGGTGGTGATTGGCCCACGGGCGGCCAAACCGTTGCAATTGGACATTCCGCTGTTTGTCTCAGACATGAGCTACGGCGCGTTATCTGAGGAAGCCAAAACCGCACTGGCGCGTGGCGCAGAGCTGGCCGGCACCGGGATTTGCTCCGGTGAAGGGGGCATGTTGCCGGAAGAGCAAGCGGAGAACTCGCGCTATTTCTATGAGCTGGCCTCGGCGCAGTTTGGCTGGAAGCCCGAGCTGGTGGAGCGCGTGCAGGCCTTCCACTTCAAAGGGGGGCAGGGGGCCAAAACCGGGACTGGCGGGCATTTGCCCGGCGAGAAGGTGCAAGGCAAGATCGCCGAAGTGCGTGGCTTGGAACCAGGGCAAAGCGCGGTGTCGCCGTCGACATTCCCCGAACTGCATACGCCGCAGGACTTTGCCCGCATTGCGGACGAGGTGCGCGAACGCTCTGGGGGTATTCCCATTGGCTTCAAACTCTCGGCCAACCACATTGAAGCGGACATCGATTTCGCGCTGGAGGCTGGGGCGGATTATATCATCCTTGATGGCCGTGGCGGCGGTACGGGCGCAGCGCCGTTGATCTTCCGCGATCACATCTCGGTGCCGACCATTCCGGCCTTGGCCCGGGCGCGGCGGCATCTGGATGCCAAAACCGGTGGCGAGGTCTCTCTGGTGATAACCGGTGGTTTGCGCGTGGCGGAGGATTTTGTGAAAGCCATGGCGCTGGGTGCGGATGCGGTTGCGGTGTCCAATTCCGCCATGCAGGCGGTCGGCTGCATCGCGGCGCGCATGTGCAATTCTAACAATTGCCCGGTGGGCATTGCGACGCAAAAGCCCGAGCTGCGCAAGAAGCTGGATGTGCAAATCGGGGCCGAGAAACTTGCCCGCTACTTTGGCGCCAGTGTCGAGTTGATGCAGGTGCTGGCACGCGCCTGTGGCCACAGCAGCCTGTCGGATCTGAACGCCGATGACATCACCACCTGGAAGCGTGATATGGCCGACCTAAGCGGCGTGCGCTTTGCCGGTGTCGGGCGTTAGGACAATAGTTCTCAATCAATAAGTGAGCGGCCAAAAACCTTGAGTTTTTGGTCGCTTGCAGGAACAGTGTCTGAAGCTTCCCGCATTTGAAGAGGCTTTGACATGAGACTTTTGCACAAACCACTTTCTTTGATGACCTATCTGGCCGTCTGCCTGGTGGTGGGGCTTTGGGCCGCGATAGCACAGGCAGCCTCCGAAGAGATGATGGCCAAAGCCAGAGATGTGACCGTGCCTTCCGAAAGTTTGGAGCTTTACGTTGTTCCGCTGACAACAGCGCAACTGTCTGAACTCGCGGACGTTTGGCAGGGGCACATGTCAGATATTATGGCGCGGTTCGTTGACCTGAATGTTCAGCTGGAAACATTGTCCGGAAGCGAAGCTGAAGCGACGCGCATGCAAGTGGCCAGTATTTCTGACGAACAAGCGCGTATCGGGGCCAACTACAGAGCCATATTGGCGAGTTGGACCGCAAAAGGTGGCGCAACTGAAGAGATTACACCGCACCAAAAGTTTCTGACCGCGATGGCAGGTGCAACGTTGATGGCCACTGATGCGCGTACCTTGGTGGCCATTGTGGTTGGCTGGCTTGGGTCCCGGGATGGCGGTGTTGGCTTGTTGATGCAGGTCGGGGTGTTCCTGATCGCGCTGTTTATTCTGCTGTTTATCGCCCGCTTTGTGCGCAAGTTCGCGGCGCGTGGGCTCCGACGTCTGCCTGCGATGTCGAAGCTTCTACAGGGGTTTGTTCTCACCGTGGTCTATTGGATCACAATTGTTGTCGGACTGATGGTGGCTCTGGGTGTTGCGGGCGTGAACGTTACGCCTTTGTTTGCAGTGTTCGGCGGCTTGAGCTTTATCCTTGGCTTTGCCTTGCAGGACACCTTGGGCAATCTGGCGAGCGGGTTGATGATTATGGTGCTCAAGCCGTTTGACACCGGCGACTACATTGAGGTCTCAGGCGCCAGCGGGGTGGTTGATGACATGTCCGTGGTGTCCACCCAAATTCGTACCTTCGATAACCAGATCGTTGTGGTGCCGAACTCCAAAATTTGGGGTGATGTGATCACCAATGTGAGTGCGGCCAAAACCCGGCGGGTCGATCTGGTGTTTGGCATTGCCTATTCGGACAACGCGCCTGCCGCTGTAGAGGTACTTAAAGCCTTGGTGGCGGCTGATCCGCGCTGTCTCAAAGATCCGGCGCCGGAAATATTTGTGGGCGAGTTGGGGGACAGTTCGGTTAACTTGTTTTGCCGCCCATGGGTGGTCACGGAGGATTATTGGAACGTGTATTGGGGGCTCACCGGTCAGGTCAAAGAGCGTTTTGACGCCGAGGGCATTTCGATACCTTTCCCACAGCGCGATGTGCATTTGGTCCCAGTCGACAGCTGACCCAAAACGGGTGTTGCTCCACGGCTGTTTTCGCCCTACGCCTGTCTCAAGCTGATTTCAGGAGACCTGCCAATGCCTTACACCTTGCCGATCCGCGTCTACTACGAAGACACCGACATGGCGGGCATTGTCTATTATGCCAACTACCTCAAATTCATCGAGCGCGGCCGCAGCGAGTGGGTGCGTGAGATTGGCATGGATCAGCTTGAAATGAAGGCCGAGGGTATCGTTTTCGCGGTGCGTCGGGTAGAGTGTGATTATCTGGGCAGCGCTGTTCTGGACGATCTGCTGACCGTGGAAACCGAAGTGGCCAATGTCACTGCCGCGCGGCTGGTGATGGAACAACGGGTGAAGCGCGGCGATGAGGTGCTGTTTCACGCCATGGTCACGGTTGTGTGTATGAACGAAGCGGGCCAACCGGTGCGTTTACCGGCAAATATCCGCCAAATGGTGCACTAAAGCGGGCAAATTCCCGCGAGCGACGCCAATTTATTGGCTTTCCCCGTAGAAACCCGTTACGTTTGCTTTCAAACAAGGCTCCGACAGAGGGCCACAGAGCAGAGCAGGCTATATGGAACACGCAGCAGTCGATTTCTCGATGTGGGCGCTTTTTGCGCGCGCCACTCTAACCGTAAAACTGGTGATGGTGATGCTGATCGTGGCATCCTTCTGGTCTTGGTCGGTGATTGTCCAAAAACACATAATGTACCGCAAGGCACGGCGCGAGGCGGCTCGGTTTGACCGGGCCTTCTGGTCTGGCGAACCGCTGGACCAGCTGTTTGAGGAGCTGGGGCCAGAGCCCAAGGGCCGTTCTGAGCGGGTGTTTGCCGCAGGCATGGTCGAGTGGCAACGCAGCCACCGTCAGGATGGTGGGCTGATCGCCAATGCCACCAGCCGGATTGACCGGTCGATGGATGTGGCGATCGCCAAAGAAGCGGATGAGCTGCAACACGGTCTGCCGATCCTCGCCACCGTCGGCTCGACTGCGCCGTTTGTGGGCCTGTTTGGTACCGTCTGGGGCATCATGAACGCGTTTATCGAGATTGCCGCGCAGCAAAATACCAACCTCGCCGTAGTGGCGCCGGGCATTGCCGAGGCGCTGCTGGCCACCGGCCTGGGGCTTCTCGCGGCGATCCCTGCCGTGATCTTCTACAACAAACTCAGCGCGGACAGCGACCGCATCGTGTCGGGCTATGAGGCCTTTGCAGACGAGTTTGCCACCATCCTCAGCCGCCAGTTGGACGCCTGATCCATGGGCGCGGGTGTGATGAAATCGGGCGGAGGAGGCGGCAAACGCCGCCGCCGCAATCGCCGCAGCAGCCAGCCGATGAGCGAGATCAACGTCACACCCTTTGTGGATGTGATGCTGGTGCTGCTCATCATCTTTATGGTCGCCGCGCCGCTGTTGACGGTGGGCGTGCCGGTGGAGCTTCCCAAAACCGCCGCCAACCCGCTGCCTGGTGAGCAAGAAGAGCCGCTGACCATCACGATTGATGCCAATCTGGGCATCACCATTATGACCACGCCGGTGGCGGCCGAAGACCTGATCCCGAAGTTGCGCGCCGTGGCGGCAGAGCGCGAGTCGGATCGTGTGTATCTGCGCGCAGACGGCGCCATTCCCTATGAGGCGGTGGTTCAGGTCATGGGCGCGCTCAATGCGGGCGGCTTTAGCGACGTGGGCCTGGTGACCGATGTGGGTGGCCCGGCGCTGGACGGCACGGATGCTGGCGGGACGGACAACTAGGGCGCGCGCGTGCATATCGGCCATTATATCTCGGGCGTTGCCCACACCGGCCTGATTGGCTGGGTGTTGTTGGGCGGGGTGTTTGACTCCGATCCGCCACCTATGGAGGTGGTGGACATCGCGATGATTTCATCCGCCGAGTTTGATGCGCTGACCCAAAGCCAGCTTGCGCCGGAAACCTCCACCGAGATTGCTCTGCCGCAGCCGCCCGAGGAAACAGAGCCTGCACCAGAGGTGGTCGCGCTGGAAGATGCGGTGGTGCCGCAGCCGGAGCCGATTGAACCGATTGAGGCAGAGCCAGAAGTCGTGCCGGATGTGGCGGATATCGCTGAGCCAACCCCGCCGGAGCCGGAAGTCGCGCCAGACCCGACTCCGCAGTTGCCCACGCCTGAAACCGACACCGCTGTAATCGTTCCAGATGCGCCGGTTGAACCCGTGCCCGCACCGGTGGAGCGCGTCGCGCCTGAGCCTGTAGCACAGCCTGAGCCTGACACAGCCATTGCCGACGCCTTGCAAGAGGCAACCAAACCCGATGAAGCCGGTGAGGCGGCAGAAGAAGTGAAAGAAGACACAGCCCCTGAGGCGGCCTCCACCGAAATCGCCACGGAGCCAAAGCAGGAAGAGGTCGCCAGCGCGGCACCAACGCGCTCCCTGCGTCCGCGTATCCGTCCAAATGCTGTGGCTGAACCCCAGCCCACTCCGGCGGAAGACGCTATCGCGGCCGCCTTGTCGGAAGCGGCGGCCCCAACCCAGTCCACATCCTCTGCGCCCTCCGGTCCGCCTCTCACCCGGGGTGAGAAGGACGGCTTGCGCGTGGCGGTGCAGCAGTGCTGGGTGGTGGATGTTGGCTCTCGCGCTGCGGATGTGACCGTGGTGGTGGGCTTGAGCCTGGACCAGAACGGCAAAGTTCAGGGTGACATTCGCATGTTGAGCTACGAAGGTGGCGATGAAGCCGCCGCCAAAACCGCCTTTGCGGCCGCCCGACGCGCGGTTTTGCGCTGCCAAAAGACTGGTTACGACCTGCCTGCCGAAAAATATGACCATTGGCGGGATGTTGAGATTACATTTAACCCGGAGAAAATGAGGTCCAGATGATGAGACTTTTTGCGACCCTAGTGATCGGGATCCTGACGGTGGGCCATTTTGCCCATCCGGTTGCGGCCCAAGGCCAACCATTGCGCATCGAAATCACCGATGGTGTGATCGAGCCGATGCCCTATGCGGTGCCGGATTTTGTCGCGGAAACCCCGGGCTCCAATCAGGTGGCCAAAGACATCAGCCGCGTGATTGCGGCGGATCTCAACGGCACAGGGCTGTTCCGGGAAATCCCGGCCAAGGCGCATATCTCCTCGATCACCAATTTTGGCAGCCCGGTGCAATTTGCAGACTGGAAAGCGGTGAACGCCCAAGCGCTGATCACTGGTGGGGTGTCCGTCAGCGGCAACCAGCTTGAAGTGAAGTTCCGCGTCTATGACGTGTTCGCCGGCACCGAGCTGGGCAATGGTCTGCGGTTCAAAGGCACCACGGATGGTTGGCGCCGCATGGCGCACAAAGTGGCCGACGCAGTCTATGCGCGGATCACAGGCGAAGGCGGCTATTTTGACAGCCGTGTGGTCTATGTTGCGGAGACCGGCCCAAAGAACAATCGCAAGAAACGTCTGGCGGTGATGGATTATGACGGCGCAAACCTGCAGTATCTGACCGACAGCAGCTCCATTGTGCTTGCCCCGCGCTTCTCCCCGACAGGCGACCGCGTGCTCTACACCAGCTATGAAACCGGCTTCCCGCAGGTTTATGTGCTCGACGTTGGCTCTGTACGTCGCAAAGTGCTCTCAAATGAAAGCGGCACCATGAGCTTTGCCCCACGGTTCAGCCCGGATGGCAAAAGCGTGGTGATGTCGGTGACTGAAGGCGGCAACACCGACCTCTACAAAATGGACATCGCTTCCGGAAAACGTCAACGTCTCACATCAACACCGTCCATCGAGACGGCCCCGAGCTACAGCCCGGATGGCAGCAAGATTGTGTTTGAGAGCGACCGGTCCGGCACGCAGCAGCTTTATGTCATGTCCGCATCCGGTGGAGAAGCCACCCGGATCAGCTTTGGCAAAGGCCGCTACGGCACGCCGGTTTGGTCCCCGCGGGGCGATCTGATTGCCTTCACCAAACAGAACAAAGGTCGCTTCCACATTGGCGTGATGCGCACCGATGGCAGCGATGAACGCCTGCTGACCGCGTCGTTCCTGGACGAGGGCCCAACCTGGTCTCCCAACGGGCGTGTGATCATGTTCACCCGTGAAACCCGTGGCGCTGGCGGTGCGGCCTCGCTCTATTCGGTGGATGTGTCTGGACGTAATTTGAAACCGGTGAAGATCAACGGCGGCGGCTCTGATCCCGCGTGGTCCCCATTGCAATAAGGTAAGAAACCCCCGCGTTTTGCTTGCGCAGAAGCTTGTGATAAGACAGCGTCATTAGAAGAGCACAAAATGCAATTGAGGCGACGGGTATAGAGGCGAGGCAATACTCATGAAAACATGGACAAAAGCGGTGCTGACTGTGGCCGCACTTTCCTTGGCGGCCTGCTCGAATACGGGCGGTTTTGGCAACGACGATGACTTTGGCACCGGCACAGGGGCTGACAGCGGTCTGGGCAGTAGCGCCGATCCAACCTCGATCGCCTACTTTCAGGAAGCTGTCGGTGACCGCGTGTTGTTCCTGGTGGATCAGTCCACCTTGAGCGAGCAGGGCCGTCTGACCGTGCTGGCGCAGGCCAACTGGCTAATGCAGAACCCGGACTACATCGCGGTGATCGAAGGCCATGCCGACGAGCAGGGCACCCGCGAATACAACCTCGCACTTGGCGCGCGCCGCGCCAGCGCCGTTCAGGAGCTTCTGGTGACGCAGGGTGTGGCCTCAAACCGCATCCGCACCGTGAGCTACGGCAAAGAGCGGCCGATTGAGATTTGTTCGGAAGAAAGCTGTTATGCGCAAAACCGCCGTGCGGTGACCGTGCTGACCGCCAACCTGTCGGGGTAAGACATGATGCGAGCGCAAGTATTTGCTTCCTTGAGCGCCCTTGCGCTTGTTGTGGCGCCGATGATGGGCGCTGCCCAAACCCGTAATGAAACGCTGGCAGACATTCGCCAGCAGTTGTCTGTGCTGTACGTTGAAATGCAGAACCTAAAGCGGGAGCTGTCCACCACAGGGTCGGCGGGCACCATTGTGACCGGGGCCACGACGCTGGAGCGTGTGGACGTGATTGAACAGCAGCTGCGGGTGCTCACAGGCAAAACCGAAGAGCTGCAATACCGCGTCGAGCGCATTGTGGCCGATGGCACCAATCGTATTGGTGATCTGGAGTTCCGGCTGGTGGAGCTGGAAGGCGGCGATCTGAGCCAGTTGGGCGAAACCACCACCCTGGGCGGAGATGTGGAAACCTTGCCGTCCACCGGTAGCGACGACACCGGCTCCGGTGATGGCGCGCCAACCGAATTGGCCGTGGGCGAAGAGACGGATTTCAACCGCGCGATGACCGCCTTGGATGCGGGTGAGTTTGGCGCAGCGGCGGATCAGTTTGCCTCCTTTGTGCAGACCTATCCCGGCAGCCCGCTTGAGGCCGAGGCGCATCTGCGTCGGGGCCAAGCGCTGGAAGGCAAAACCGATCTGACCGGCGCCGCGCGCGCCTTTCTGGAAGCTTATTCGGGCGCGCCCCAATCCGGCACCGCGCCAGAGGCGTTGTTCCGACTGGGTAAATCGCTTGGCGCTTTGGGACAGACTAACGAGGCCTGCGTAACGCTCAACGAAGTTGGTGTGCGCTATCCCGGCGGTGCTTTTGTGACCGAAGCTCAGGCGGAAATGGTCAACCTGCAGTGCTCCTAACCCAGCTTTCAAACGCCCTTGATCGGGCGTTTGGCACGGATGTTCCCACAAAACTTGGCGTGGCCGTCAGCGGTGGCGGCGACTCCATGGCACTGCTCGACCTTCTACGCCTATGGGGTAAGGCGGAGCTGGCTGTGGTCAGCGTGAACCATGGTTTACGCACCGAAGCGGCTGAGGAACTGGGGTTGGTTGCAAGCTACGTCGCGCAGCACGACCTTTCGCATGACATTTTGCAGTGGCACTGGGACCGCACGGGAAACCTCCAGAACGCCGCGCGCGAGGGGCGGCGGACGGCGATTGCCGATTGGGCCAAAGCGAATAAACTGCAGCACGTGGCTTTGGGCCACACCCAAGATGATCAGGCCGAGACCTTTTTGATGCGCCTGTCGCGCGGGTCCGGTGTCGACGGGTTGGCCTGCATGTCGGAGCTTCGCAATCGCGATGGCCTGACCTGGCTGCGTCCGATGCTGGAGATCTCTCGCGAGGATTTGCGCCAGCATCTGCGCGACAATGGGATCCTTTGGGCGGACGATCCCAGCAACGAAGACCCGCGCTTTGACCGCGTGAAGGCGCGGCAGATGTATGAAACCCTGACGCCGCTTGGCCTGACCACAGACCGGTTGGCACAAACCGCCGCGCATATGGGGCGCGAAAGAGACGTGCGTGATTGGGCGCTCAATACAGCGGCGCAAAACTATGCTACACTGGACGCCGGTGACGTGGTTTTGGAGGCAGAAGCGCAGAAGGCGCTGCCGGAAGCCCTGTATTCGCGTTTGATGGCTGAAGCGTTGTCGGCTGTGTCTGGCGCGGAATACAAACCGCGGTTCCGTGCCTTACGTGCTGCAATCGAAGCGGGTCAGCCAATCTCGCTCCACGGGTGCTTGATCTTGCCGTCAAAACAGTCGGTGCGCATCACGCGGGAGCTTGCGGCCATCCAAGAGACGCGGTGCCACGTATCTGAGATATGGGATGGCAGATGGCGGTTCGTACCACCGGAGGGCCTTGATGTGACGGAGATGGAGATTGCAGCCCTTGGCGAGCAGGGGCTCCGGGAGATTGACGACTGGCGGTCGCTTGGACGCCCAAGGCCTTCGGTGCTTGCCTCGCCGGCGGTGTGGCACGGTGAAAAATTGATCGCAGCGCCGTTGGCTGGCCTCAAGAATGGCTGGCATGTGAGGCATTTGCCCCACACCAGTGTTTTTGGCACGACTTGTTAGAGCCTTTGCCAATTCGCACATTGATTACGGCCTCGCGATCTCTATTTAACTCTGTACGCCCTCGTGATAGGTCACGGGCGTTCTGAAAGGGAGACTTGCCTTGGGCAATGCGAGAAATGTAGCTTTCTGGGTCGTGCTGTTTTTGCTGATCCTGGCTTTGTTCAACTTGTTCAGCGGAGACAGCAGCTCGCTGCAAAGCCGTGAAAGCAGTTATTCGGACTTTGTGGCTTCGGTGGAAGCCGGGCAGGTCCAGAATGTGGTCATTGATGGCGAGAAACTGCGCTATCAGACACAGGATGGCTCGACCAGTTCGACCATTTTGCCTCGGGACGCAGAGGTGACACAGCTTCTGACCGAAAAAGGCATTGATGTGCGCGCCGAGAGCCAGGAAACCTCCGGCCTGCAAGCCTTCCTGATCAGCCTTTTGCCTTTCCTTCTGTTGATCGGTGTCTGGATCTACTTCATGAACCGCATGCAGGGTGGCGGCAAAGGTGGCGCGATGGGCTTTGGCAAATCCAAAGCCAAGATGCTGACCGAAAAGCATGGCCGCGTGACCTTTGACGATGTGGCTGGCATTGATGAGGCCAAAGAAGAGCTGGAAGAGATTGTTGAATTCCTGCGCAACCCGCAGAAGTTCTCCCGCCTTGGCGGAAAAATCCCGAAAGGCGCGCTGCTTGTGGGCCCTCCCGGCACCGGTAAAACCCTTCTTGCCCGCGCGATTGCTGGCGAAGCAGGTGTGCCGTTCTTCACCATCTCCGGGTCCGACTTTGTTGAAATGTTTGTGGGTGTGGGTGCCTCCCGTGTCCGTGACATGTTTGAGCAGGCCAAGAAAAACGCGCCTTGTATCGTCTTTATCGACGAGATCGACGCCGTGGGTCGTCATCGTGGTGCTGGCTACGGCGGTGGCAACGACGAACGTGAACAGACCCTCAACCAGTTGCTGGTGGAGATGGACGGCTTTGAAGCCAACGAGGGTGTGATCATCCTCGCGGCGACCAACCGTCGTGACGTGCTCGACCCTGCGCTGCTGCGTCCGGGCCGTTTTGACCGCAATGTGACCGTGGGCAACCCGGACATCAAAGGCCGTGAAAAAATCCTCGGCGTGCACGCCCGCAAAACCCCGCTGGGCCCAGACGTAGACCTGCGCATCATCGCGCGTGGTACGCCTGGTTTCTCGGGTGCCGATCTGGCCAACCTCGTGAACGAGGCCGCGTTGATGGCGGCGCGTGTCGGTCGTCGCTTTGTCACCATGGAGGATTTTGAATCCGCCAAAGACAAGGTGATGATGGGCGCAGAACGCCGCTCGATGGTGCTGACGCAGGATCAAAAAGAGAAAACCGCCTATCACGAAGCGGGCCACGCGCTGGTGGGCTTGAAGCTGCCAGAATGTGATCCGGTCTACAAAGCGACGATCATCCCGCGTGGTGGTGCGTTGGGGATGGTTGTGTCTCTGCCCGAGATGGACCGTTTGAACTGGCACAAGTCCGAGTGTGAGCAGAAGCTGGCGATGACTATGGCGGGTAAGGCGGCCGAGATCATCAAATACGGTGACGACCACGTGTCCAACGGCCCTGCCGGTGACATTCAGCAGGCGAGCCAACTGGCGCGCGCCATGGTGATGCGCTGGGGCATGTCGGATAAAGTGGGCAACATCGATTATGCCGAGGCGCACGAAGGCTACCAAGGCAACACCGGTGGGTTCTCCGTATCGGCACACACCAAAGAGCTGATCGAAGAAGAGGTGAAGCGCCTCATCCAGGATGGCTACGACGCCGCGCACAAATTGCTGACTGACTACAACGAAGAGTGGGAACGTCTGGCGCAGGGACTTCTGGAATATGAGACCTTGACCGGTGACGAAATCAAGCGTGTGATGGACGGAGAGCCGCCGCACTCTGATGACAACAACGGCGATGATACGGACGAAGGCAACGCCCCAAGCGTGACCGCGATCCCGAAAACAAAGCCGCGCAATAAGCCAAGTGGGGACGGCGGACTGGAGCCGGAACCCACGGCCTAACCTGAGGGATAGGCCCAAGACCATGAAACCCCGGAGCGTGAGGGCGCTCCGGGGTTTTTCTTTTGGGAGGTCCAAATTGGATGGCTCACAGATGCTGAACACCCTCATCACCCATCTTTGATTGTCAGCCAGACTCTCGACCTCTAGGTATCTGCCAAGCACTGTGACGAGGGAGCGCAAAATGCCTGCATTAAAACCAACAACCTTTGAAGCCGAAGTGGTCTGGCTGGGCCGGGTGGCCAATTCGGAAGAAAACCTAAGCGCCGCGCCGGTGCCGTCGTTGGATCTGGCTTTGGGAGGCGATGCGGGCGAGTTTCACTCGGGCATCACACGGCCGTCCTGTGTGCGCGTCAAAGCGCTGTATGAGCGGGGCACCGAAATCATGAACGTGCGCCAGCTGTCGGTCTTGTCTCAGGAAGAACTCGACATGATCGCCAAAGACATGGGGCTTGAAGCCGTGGACCCGGCCTGGGTGGGCGCGTCGATTGTGCTCAAAGGCATTCCGGATTTTACTCATGTGCCGCCAAATTCTCGCCTGCAAGGGCCGGACGGGGTGACCATCACCGTGGACATGGAAAACCGCCCCTGTGTGTTGCCCGGCCGGGTGATCGAGGGCGCCCATCCCGGCCATGGGCCCAAGTTCAAAACCGCCGCCACCGGCAAACGCGGTGTGACCGCTTGGGTGGAGCGGGCAGGCACGCTGTCCGTGGGCGATACCATGCGCTTGTTTGTGCCGGACCAGCCGGTCTGGAGCCATCTGGAGCGCGCCCGCAAATCCTGAGTGTGCAGACATTCCACTAAGGGTGGTCCTTGTGCCCGATCCTGACGTAACGTCTCCAAAACGAAACCGGCGCCTCTTATGCCGACGCTAGAAGCGTCGGATATGTCGGAAACGCATCTCATTGCCGTTTTTTCGGCGCTACAAATGAGGTGAGAGAGCGTCAAATTTTATGACAGGGACCACCATGAGCTTCAAAACCGATATTGAAATCGCCCGTGAGGCAAAGAAACAACCTATCCAGGAGATTGGCGCAAAGCTGGGTATTGGCAGTGAGGATTTGCTGCCCTACGGCCACGACAAAGCCAAGATCAGCCAGGAGTTCATCAACTCCGTGCAGGACCGTGAAAACGGCAAGCTGATTCTGGTGACCGCGATCAACCCAACCCCTGCGGGCGAAGGCAAAACCACCACCACCGTCGGCCTGGGCGACGGTCTGAACGCGATTGGCAAAAAAGCCGCTGTGTGTATCCGCGAGGCCTCCTTGGGGCCAAACTTCGGCATGAAGGGCGGCGCCGCGGGCGGTGGCTACGCGCAAATCGTGCCAATGGAAGAGATGAACCTGCACTTCACGGGCGACTTCCACGCAATCACCTCTGCGCACAACCTGCTGTCGGCGATGATCGACAACCACATCTACTGGGGCAACGAGCTGGAAATCGACGAACGCCGTGTGACTTGGCGTCGTGTGCTCGACATGAACGACCGCGCGCTGCGTGACACCGTGACTTCGCTTGGCGGCGTTGCCAACGGCTTCCCACGTCAGACCGGCTTTGACATCACCGTGGCCTCCGAGGTTATGGCGATCCTGTGTCTCGCCAACAATCTGGATGACCTGCAAAAACGTCTGGGTGACATGATTGTGGCCTACCGCCGTGACCGCAGCCCGATCTATGCGCGCGACATCAAAGCCGACGGCGCAATGACCGTTTTGCTGAAAGACGCGATGCAGCCGAACCTGGTGCAGACGTTGGAGAACAACCCGGCCTTTGTACACGGCGGCCCATTCGCCAACATCGCCCACGGCTGTAACTCCGTGATCGCCACCACCACCGCGCTGAAGGTTGCGGATTATGTGGTGACCGAAGCGGGCTTTGGTGCCGATCTGGGCGCCGAGAAGTTCATGAACATCAAATGCCGCAAAGCGGGCCTTGCGCCGGATGCGGTTGTGCTGGTGGCCACCATCCGCGCGATGAAAATGAACGGCGGCGTTGCCAAAGCAGACCTCGGCGCGGAAAACGTCGATGCGGTGAACGAAGGCTGCGCCAACCTGGGCCGTCACATCGGCAACCTGAAGCAGTTCGGCGTGCCAGTTGTTGTGGCGATCAACCACTTTGTCTCCGACACAGACGCCGAAGTACAGGCAGTCAAAGACTATGTCGAAGGCCAAGGCTCTGAAGCCATTCTTTGCCAGCACTGGGAGAAAGGTTCCGAAGGCACCAAAGAACTCGCAACCCGTATTGCAGAAATCGCCGACGCCGGTGTGAGCCAGTTTGCGCCACTCTACAAAGACGAGCTGCCGCTGTTTGAGAAAATTGAGCGCATCGCAACCTCGATCTACCGCGCGGATGAGGTGCTGGCGGATAAGAAAATCCGTGATCAGCTCAAGGCCTGGGAAGACGCGGGCTACGGCCACCTGCCGGTCTGTATGGCGAAGACCCAGTACAGCTTCTCCACCGACCCAAATCTGCGTGGTGCACCAACCGGCCACTCCGTGCCAGTGCGTGAGGTGCGCCTGAGCGCTGGCGCCGGCTTCATCGTGGTGATCTGTGGGTCGATCATGACCATGCCTGGCCTGCCACGCCACCCGGCGGCGGAGAATATCCGCATCAATGACGAGGGACTGGTCGAAGGCCTGTTCTAACGCATTGCGGTTTGGACTGAGGCGGGGTAGGGCATGCGCAACACTTGCGAGAGGATGCCATGCTGAGCCCCGCCGATTGTCCTGACATGCCCACCCTGCGTGCGCAGATCGATACGCTGGACCGTGAATTGGTCCGCCTGCTGGCGCTGCGCACCACTTACATTGACCGCGCCGTTGAAATCAAAAGCGGCGTGGGGCTTCCCGCCAAAATTCCCGCCCGTGTCGAAGACGTTGTGGCCAAGGTCAAAGCGACCGCGACAGAAGAAGGGCTGGACACCGAGATCGCCGAGGCTCTGTGGCGCCAGTTGATTGACTGGTCCATCGCTCGGGAAGCCAAAACCATCAAGTTAGACTGACGCGCAAGGAGCGGCGCGTGTGAAAGCACCCACCGGGGCGCGCCCCCGGGCAGATCATAAAGGGGAGCGTGATGAGCGCACAGATTATTGACGGCAAAGCCTTTGCGGCCACAGTTCGCGAGAAAGTGGCGGGCCATGTGGCACGTCTGAAAGAGGAAAACGACATCACACCCGGTCTGGCCGTGGTGCTGGTTGGCGAAGACCCAGCCTCGCAGGTCTATGTGCGCTCCAAAGGCAAACAGACCGTCGAAGTCGGCATGAACTCCTATGAGCACAAGCTCGATGCTGACACCTCCGAAGCAGACCTGCTGGCCCTGATCGACAAGCTGAACAACGATCCTGCGGTGCACGGCATACTGGTGCAACTGCCACTGCCCGGCCATCTGAACGAAGATCTGGTGATCAACTCGATCGATCCGGCCAAAGACGTGGATGGTTTCCACATTTCCAACGTGGGCCTTCTAGGCACGGGGCAGAAATCCATGGTGCCCTGCACACCGCTTGGCTGTCTGATGATGCTGCGCGACCATCACGGCTCGCTGTCCGGCATGGATGCGGTGGTGATCGGCCGCTCCAACATCGTGGGCAAGCCAATGGCGCAGCTATTGCTGGGTGACAGCTGCACCGTGACCATCGCGCATTCCCGCACCAAAGACCTGCCAGACGTGGTACGCCGTGCCGACATCGTCGTGGCGGCTGTGGGGCGTCCTGAAATGGTGCCAGGAGACTGGATCAAAGAAGGTGCCACTGTGATCGACGTGGGCATCAACCGCATCGACGCGCCAGAAAAAGGCGAAGGCAAAACCCGTCTGGTGGGCGACGTGCACTTTGAAAGTGCCGCGGCTGTGGCCGGTGCGATCACACCGGTGCCGGGTGGCGTAGGTCCAATGACAATCGCCTGCTTGTTGGCCAACACCGTAACGGCGTGCTGCCGTGCCAACGGCCTGGCCGAGCCGGAAGGTTTGACGGCGTAAGGCGATCGCTGAGATGAAACTGGAAAGGGTCGCTTTGGCGGCCCTTTTTATTTTCTCCTTTGCCAAATCCCTGATTTGGCAGCGCCCGAACCGCCCCCACGGGGCGGGCGCTTCGCTTCCAGCCCCTCGGTTCGGGCGCGATGGCTTTCTACTGTCAGTCAGCCCATGGCCCGTGATGGCCGCTGCCCCCATCGACCCGCGCAAAGCTGTGGCGGCCAAAGAAATCGCGCTGCCCTTGAATCAGATCCGCGGTGCCGCGCGATTGTGTCATGCCGTCAAACCATGCCAACGCGGCCGTCATCACCGGCACTGGATGCCCGGCGGCGATGGCGGCGCCCACCACAGCGCGCAACGCTGGAACCGCGTCTTTAAGCGTCGCCGCCATCTCCGGCGCATAGGCCAGAAGGCCAGCCGGTGGCGCGTTGCGGAAGGCGTCCGCAATGCCGCTGAGCAATTCAGACCGAATGATGCAGCCCGCCCGCCAGATCTCTGCACAGCGCGACAGGTCCAAATCCCAGCCAAACTCGTCAGACGCGCTAGACAACAGGTCAAACCCCTGACTGTGACCGATAATGCGTGTCGCCAAGGCTGCTTGTTCTATTTGCGCTGTTGTCACCGCAACCGTACCTCGCGTTGGCGCAAAAATCTCTTCGCCAACGGCGCGTGCCTCACGACCTGCGGACCAAACGCGCGCGCCCACCGCAGCCTCAACCGTATTGGCAGCCACGCCCAGTTTCTGCGCTTCAATCGCGGTCCAGCGGCCAGTGCCTTTTTGGCCAGCGGTGTCGACAATCACATCCACCAGCGGCTTGTCTGTCTTGGGATCAATCGTCTGAAGAACTTCGGCGGAGATCTCCGCGAGATAACTGCGCATCGGCCCATTGTTCCAGCGCTCAAACTCCGCGCCAATCTCCGCTGGCGATATCGTCAAACCATGGCGCATCAGGCCATAGCTCTCCGCCAAAAGCTGCATGTCGGCATATTCAATGCCGTTGTGCACCGTCTTCACAAAATGCCCGGCACCATCCGGCCCGACATGATCGACACAAGGTTCACCCTCAAACTTGGCCGAGATCGCTTCCAGCATGGGGCGCATTGCCTCCCAAACCGAGGCTGTGCCGCCCACCATCATCGACGGGCCAGTGCGCGCACCAAACTCGCCGCCGGACACGCCCATGCCCATATAGGCCAACCCGCTGGCCTCCAGGTCGGCGGCGCGGCGGCGGGTGTCCTGAAAATCAGAGTTGCCTGCATCAATCAGCACATCTCCGGGCTGCATGTGCGGGCGGGCTTGGGCAATGGCCTCTTCCACAGCCTGACCCGCAGGGATCAGGAAAATGATCGCGCGGGGGGCGGGCATGTCCCGTACCATGTCGGCCAGGCTGTCGTGGCCGGTGAAATTTCCTTCAAAGGCAGGTGCGTTAGCCACAAAACTGTCCATATCGACTTTGCGATAGGAGGCCACATGAAGATTAAAACCGTTTTCGGCGATGTTATGCGCCAGGGCGGTGCCCATTGTACCAAGTCCGTAGAGGCCAAAATTTGCAAGCGTCATCGGTTTGCTCCTTGTCATCAAGGCAATTAAGTGAGTTGGCCGTGCCGCCCGAAACCGCGGTGCGCTGCCCCTATGTCATGCGCTAACAGAGGGATGTCAATCGGTCGTTGGTCGATAACGCCAAAAGCGTTTCTTTGATTTGGCCCACGGATATGTCGGGAGGCAAGCTGGCGTCAACGGTCACGCAGGTCTCATCCGGGGTCGGGGGCTCTAATGTCTCCAGTTGGCTATCAAGCAGGCTTGGCGGCATAAAGTGGTCCGCTCTGCCGGTGATACGTGCGCGGATCGTGTCAGGATCCGCCGCGAGATAGACAGTGATAGCGTCAGGGTTCCTGGCGCGCAAAATATCCCGATAACTGCGTTTGAGCGCAGAACAGGCTACCACCACAGGCGTATCCGGCCGAGCTGTCCGCGCCTGCTGCATTGCGCCCGCCAACGCGTCCAGCCAGGGGTGCCGCATTGTGTCCGTTAATGGCGTACCAGCCGCCATGGCAGCAATGTTGTCCGGGGGATGATATTCATCCGCTTCAATGTAGCGCCCGCCGATCTGTTCCGCCAAAGCCTGCGCCACCGTGGTTTTGCCTACCCCGCTGACACCCATTACGATGAGTGCCCGGCCGCTTATGTCTTGGGTCATGTCGCGCCTCCCTCTCTGCCTCCACATAAATGGTAGCGCAAACATTTTTCAAGGTGCCGTGGCCTCCCCGCCAATCGCAAGGGTCAATTCCCGAGCCGCCGCGGTCACGGCCTTCGCCAGACGGTCAGTTTCCGCCGCACTCACACGACTTGCGGGGCCCGACACGGAAATGCCCGCCACCGCCTCGCCGTTAAAGTCAAACACCGGAGCTGCGATACAACGCATGCCCATGTTGCGCTCCTCGTCGTCTACAGAGTAACCACGCTCCCGAATGGCAAGCAGGTCTTCAAGAAGCGCATCCACATCGGTGATGGTGCGCTCGGTGAATGCTGTGAGCTCTTCGGTGGCCAAAAGCCGATTGCGCCGACCTGCTTCCATTTGTGCCAACAAGGCCTTGCCAATGCCGGAGGCATGCATCTGCGAGAGGGTGCCAGGTGGGAAAAACGCCCGGATGGTGGCGTGTGTTTCCACTTGGCTGAGGAAGAGTACCTGTCCTTCGCGCTCCACGCCAAGGTTGGCGGTTTCCCCGGTCAGCTCCATCAGCTTGCGCATCACAGGCCGCGCGCGGTCCACCAAACTGGTGCGCCGCAAGAAACGGGCACCAATGATGAAGGCGCGGGGGCCAATGTGCCAAAGCTGCTCGCGGTTCTCAAATTCGACCAGCCCACGGGTCTCCAGTGTCACCAGAATGCGGTACACCGTGGCTGGAGATTGCCTCATCTCGTCGGCAATCTGCGACAAGGTCTTGCCCTGTGCCTCGCTCAGATACTCAAACACCCCCATCGCGCGATCGAGTGATTTGATGGTGTTTTGCGCGGTCTTGTCATGCCAGTCACGCGGACGACCACGCGCCTTTGGACCGCCATTTTCGCCATTCCTTTGAGAAACCATAAACAGCCCCTTCGAAATTATTGAAAAGAGCATTCACAATATGAAAAAATCAAGCATCTGACAATATTGAATAATTTCGACATTTTCATTTCTGAAATCATTCTTCAAAAAAATTTCCCGCCGCAAGTTGCCCCGCTATGGTCGTCTCAACGCTTGAAGGAGACCTGCCATGAGCTTCCAAAACCCTGTCTTTATTCCCGGTCCAACCAACATTCCGGAAAGCCTGCGCAAGGCTTGCGACATGCCCACCATCGACCATCGCTCGCCGCTGTTTGGTCAAATCCTGCACCCGGCCCGCGAAGGTGTGCGCAAAGTGCTCAAAAGCGAGAGCGCAGAAGTGTTCATCTTCCCATCCACCGGCACCGGCGGCTGGGAAACCGCACTGACCAACACGCTGTCCGCAGGCGACAAAATCCTCGCTGCGCGCAACGGCATGTTCAGCCACCGCTGGATCGACATGTGCCAGCGTCATGATCTCGACGTGCAGGTTGTGGAAACCCCTTGGGGCGAAGGTCTGCCAGCGGACCGCTACGAGGAGATCCTAACCGCAGACACCAACCATGAAATCAAAGCCGTTCTGGCCACCCACAACGAGACGGCCACCGGTGTGAAATCCGACATCGCCGCCGTGCGTCGCGCTTTGGACGCCGCAGGCCACCCGGCACTGCTGTTTGTCGATGGCGTGTCCTCGATTGCCTCCATGGACTTCCGCATGGATGAGTGGGGCGTGGATGTTGCCGTGACCGGCTCGCAAAAAGGCTTCATGCTGACCGCTGGCCTCGCCATCGTGGGTTTCAGCGCCAAAGCCATGGCCGCAACTGAGACTGCCAAACTGCCGCGCACCTTCTTTGACGTGCACGACATGGCCAAAGGCTACGCTGCCAACGCTTACCCTTACACGCCCGCCGTGGGGTTGTTGAATGGCCTGAACGAAGCTTGCACCATGCTGCTCAACGAAGGTCTGGACAACGTCTTTGCCCGTCACTCCCGCATTGCCGAAGGCGTGCGCGCCGCTGTGGGTGCTTGGGGGCTGGAACTCTGCGCCGCCAACCCGTCGGTTTACTCGGACACCGTGAGTGCGATCAAAACACCGGAAGGGTTTAACGCCACCGACATCGTCACCCATGCGGCGGAGAAATACGGCGTGGCCTTTGGTGTGGGCCTTGGTGAGGTGGCTGGCAAAGTCTTCCGGATCGGTCACCTTGGCAGCCTGACCGACGTGATGGCGCTCTCCGGCATCGCCACTGCAGAGATGTGCATGGTGGACCTTGGCCTGGACATCAAACTGGGCAGTGGCGTGGCCGCCGCACAAGATTTCTACCGTGGCAACACGGCGTCGGTGCAGAAGGACGCGGCCTGATGTTGGACAGCGATATGTATATCCCAACCTATGAGGACATGCTGGAGGCGCACGCGCGCATCCAGCCCCACATCCGCCGCACCCCGGTGCGCGTGTCGGACTACCTCAACGAGCTGACTGGCGCAGAACTGTTCTTCAAATGTGAGAACTTCCAAGAGCCGGGTGCCTTCAAAGTGCGCGGCGCGGCCAATGCGGTCTTTGGACTGGATGAGGAGCAGGCCAAACGCGGCGTCGCCACCCATTCCTCCGGCAACCATGCGTCTTGCCTGAGCTATGCGGCCATGAAACGTGGCATTCCGTGCAACGTGGTCATGCCGCGCACCGCGCCGCAGGCCAAAAAAGACACCGTGCGCCGCTATGGCGGTAGGATCACCGAATGTGAACCTTCCACCACCTCGCGCGAGGCGACCTTTGCCGAAGTGCAAGCGGCCACCGGGGGCGATTTTGTGCATCCTTACAACGATCCTCGCGTGATTGCGGGGCAGGGGACCTGCTCCAAAGAATTCATCGAGCAGACCGACGGTCTGGACATGGTGGTTGCGCCCATTGGTGGCGGTGGCATGATCTCTGGCACCTGCCTGACGCTCGCCACCTTGGCGCCGGAAACGCAGGTGATTGCGGCGGAGCCAGAGCAGGCGGACGACGCCTACCGCAGCTTCAAGGCGGGGCACATCATCGCCGATGACGCGCCCAAAACCATTGCTGACGGGCTGTTGGTGCCGCTCAAAGAGCGCACTTGGCACTTTGTCTCCAACCACGTGAGCGAGATTTACACCGCGTCCGAGCAAGAAATCATTGATGCGATGAAGCTCACCTGGAAGCATCTCCGCATCGTGATGGAACCTTCCTCCGCGGTGCCTTTGGCGACAGTTCTCAAGAACCCCGACGCTTTCAGAGGCAAACGCGTGGGGATGATCATCACCGGTGGCAACGTTGATCTCGATAAGCTGCCCTGGTTGCCAACCACCTGACACACAGACAACTCTATTTTCGACAGAGGATGAGGACATGAAAGACATGACCAATCTCGACACCTATGAAGTGGGCTATGACATTCCGGCCAAGCCGGGCATGGACGCCGCAGACATTCAAACCCCGGCCTTGGTGCTGGACCTTGATGCGCTGGAGCGCAACATCAAGAAGATGGGCGATTACGCCAAGGCCCACGGCATGCGCCATCGCGTGCATGGCAAGATGCACAAATCCGTAGATGTGGCCAAGCTGCAGGAAAAACTTGGTGGTGCCGTAGGCGTCTGCTGTCAGAAGGTCTCGGAGGCCGAAGTCTTTGCCCGTGGCGGCATTAAGGACATTCTGGTTTCCAACCAGGTGCGTGACCCGGCGAAAATCGACCGCCTGGCCCGTCTGCCCAAATTTGGCAGCCGCACGATTGTCTGCGTGGATGACGTTGCCAATGTGGCGGACCTCTCTGCTGCGGCCGTGCTGCATGGCACGGAGCTGGAGATCTTTGTCGAAATCGATTGTGGCGCGGGCCGCTGTGGTGTGACCACCACCGAAGCCGTGGTGGAGATTGCCAAGGTTGTTGAAGCGGCGGACAACCTCAAGTTCACCGGTATTCAGGCCTATCAGGGCGCAATGCAGCACATGGACAGCTACGAGGACCGCAAGGCCAAGCTCGACGTGGCGATTGCCCAAGTGCAGGACGCTGTGGACGGCCTTAAAGCCGAGGGTATTTCCTGCGAATTGGTCTCCGGCGGCGGCACTGGCTCCTATTACTTTGAGAGCAACTCCGGCGTGTACAACGAGCTGCAATGTGGCTCCTACGCCTTCATGGACGCAGACTACGGCCGCATCCTGGACAAAGACGGCAACCGCATCGACCAAGGCGAGTGGGAAAATGCCTTCTTCATCCTGACCAGCGTGATGAGCCATGCCAAAGCGGACAAAGCCATCGTGGACGCAGGTCTGAAAGCGCAGTCTGTCGACAGCGGCCTGCCAGTGATTTTTGGTCGCGACGATGTGGAATACATCAAATGCTCAGACGAGCACGGCGTGGTCATGGACCCAACCGGCGTGCTGAAGGTCAATGACAAGCTCAAGCTGGTGCCGGGCCACTGTGACCCAACCGCCAATGTGCACGACTGGTACGTCGGCGTGCGCGACGGCAAAGTTGAATGCGTCTGGCCTGTGTCGGCCCGCGGCCGTGCCTACTGATCTTCGATAAAAAACCACCTCCGGCGTATGGGGCGCCGGACTTGTGCCCACGTGCTGTCTTACCCTTCCGGCATTGCACGTGGGCACGCAAATTCTAACGTGAGAGCACCATGCTGATAGTACCTGAACGCGAAATTGCCGACCTGATGACCCGCGAGGCGGCGTTTGATGCGGTTGAAAAAGTTTTTGCCGCCATGGCCGCGCGCGATGCGTATAACTTCCCGGTGGTGCGCGAAGCCATTGGCCACGAAGACGCGTTGTATGGGTTCAAAGGCGGCTTTGATCAGGCGGGGCTGACGCTGGGCCTGAAGGCGGGCGGCTACTGGCCCAACAACCTGGAAAAGCGCGGCCTGATCAACCACCAGTCCACCGTGTTCCTGTTTGATCCGGACACTGGCAAGGCCAAAGCCATGGTGGGCGGCAATCTGTTGACCGCGCTGCGCACCGCTGCCGCGTCGTCCGTTTCGATCAAACATTTGGCCCGCGAAGATGCCAAGGTCATCGGCATGATTGGCGCAGGGCATCAGGCCACCTTCCAACTGCGCGCCGCCTTGGAGCAGCGCCAGTTTGAGAAAGTTATCGGCTGGAACTACCACCCGGACATGCTGCCAAACATTGAAAAAGTCGCCACCGAAGCTGGCTTGCCATTTGAGGCCGTGGAACTGGACGGTATGAAACAGGCTGACGTGATCATCTCGATCACCTCCGCCTTTGCCCCCTCCTTGATGGCGGATCATGTCTCCCCCGGCACGCACATCGCCTGCATGGGCACCGACACCAAAGGCAAACAGGAGGTCGAAAGCGCGCTTTTGGCGAAAGCCTCTGTCTTCACCGACGAGGTGGCGCAATCGATCACCATCGGCGAGGCGCAGCACGCGGTGGCCGAAGGGCTGATTGAAGTCAGTGATGTGGCCGAAGTCGGCGCGGTGATCAACGGCACCAACCCGGGCCGCACCTCGGCAGAGCAGATCACCCTGTTTGATGGCACCGGCGTTGGCTTGCAGGATCTTGCGGTGGCCGCGGCCGTCGTCGATCTGGCTGTCGAAAAAGGCATCGCCATCGAGGTCGATTTCTAAGTTCCTCTAACCGCTTGGAAACACACGCCTCCGTTGCTTCTTGGCTGCGGAGGCGCTTTGTTTTTGGCGTTTGCTGCTCCCAACCTTACGCGACGTTTTATTCAAAAATCCATTGAAAGTATCTCCCGATTTGCGCCGTTTTGCGCCGTAGTCACAGCCGGTAAAACCAAGGCCACACGCGCGCGATACCCGCGCGAAAGGGGAGGCCAGATGGCACATTGCTTGGATAGGACGGCTCAGAAAGACAGCGCCCACGCGCGGTCTGATGTCGATCTGTCCCAGTCTCCCTCACGCACCCAATACCGCGACGGCCTGTCTGTCGCGCCCTTGATCTGCCCCTCGTGGGCAGGCGGTAGCCGCACACTGCGGCCTGCTGGGATCGCCGCGCACCGCGTGGCTGAAGTGGCCCCAGCGCTGACCTCTGAAACTGCCGCAACTCCCCAACTTCGGGGCACTGGACCGCATATCGCAGCCCAGTGAGTTCACGCCAAGAGATGTCGCCTAGAGGAGAGGGCGGCATCCCTTCGGTTAGCAAATGGAGGTCCCACATGAGGGATGGTAGCTATACCTACAAGCTGTTTGATCGCAGCGATTTTAGTGCCTTTTGGGCGCTGTTCACCGACAATTTGATCAACCTGATGGTGCTGGCTGGCGTCTGTCAGTTTGTGTTCCAGATGCCTGCCGAGATTGTCTATGGCCGCATCGTGCCGGGCGCGGCCGTGGCCATTCTGGCCGGGATCGCCGTCTATGTGGGCTTGGCCAAACGCGCCGCCGCCCAACATGGCCGTGACGTGACCGCGCTGCCCTACGGCATCTCGACCCCGGTGATGTTTGTCTATCTGTTTGGCGTGATTGGCCCGATTTACTGGTCCACCAATGACCCAATGCTGGCCTGGCAGGTCGGTATCGGCGCTGGCTTCATGGGCGGCATCGTCGCTGCGCTGGGCGCGGTGATTGGCCCATGGCTAAAACGTGTGACCCCGCGCGCCGGTATGCTGGGCACGCTTTGCGGCATCGCGCTGGTGTTCATCGGCACCGTGCCCCTAGCGACCGTGTTTGAAAACCCATTCATCGGCTTTGCCTCGATGATCATCATCCTCTGGGGCCTCGTGGGCCGCTTCCGCCTGCCATATAACATCCCCGCCGGTCTGCTCGCGCTGATTGTCGGCACCGTGGTGGCCTTTGGCATTGGCGAAGCCAAGCTCAGCCTGGATGGCGTCGGCTTCTACCCACCTCTGCCCTATATCGGTGACCTGCTCGCAGGCATCCAGTATCTGTTTGCCAACCCGGAACTGTTCCTCGTGCTGGTGCCGGTGCAGATCTACAACTTCATCGAGACCATGAACAACGTGGAAAGCGCCGAAGCGGCGGGCGACCATTACCCTGTGGCCACCTGTCAGATCACCGATGGCGTGGGCACCATGGTGGGCGCGGTCTTTGGCTCGCCTTTCCCAACCACCGCCTACATCGGCCATCCGGCTTATAAGCGCATGGGTGCACATGCCGGCTACATCATTGGGGTCGGCGCGGTGATCCCGCTGGCGGCCTTCTTTGGTCTGTTGGCCTTCCTCAACAACCTGATCCCGACCGCAGCCGCGGCCCCGGTGCTGGTGTTTGTTGCGCTCAGCCTGATCACCAACACCGCGCATTCGGTGAAAACCGACCACATGGCCGCTGTGACCATCGCGATGATGCCACATGTCTCGGCTTTCCTGATGGTGAAATGGGGCTCACTGATGGGCGCATTGGGGGCCGTGGGTGTGGCAGGTCTGCCAAATCTTGGTGACGAGGCCTTGACCGCCGCGCTGTTGCAGCAAGGCGCGCATTTCGAAGGCCACCTGGCCCTCTCGCAAGGCGCCATCTTGACCGGTCTGATCTGGGGGGCCATTGTCGCCAGCGTCATTGATGGCCGCTTCCGCAATGCTGGTGGCTTTGCTCTGGCCGCCGCCGTGATGTCCGCTCTGGGCATCATCCATGGCGCCAGCCTGCACATGCCGGAACTCTCCGGTGTGACCTCCGGCTACCTGATCGCGGCCGCCTTCCTCTACATCTACCCGCTGTTTCACAAAGAGGATGACCTCGTGAACGAAAACGCGGTGGTGGACGAGGCTCCGGCACCCGCCGAATAACGTCCACTTCCCCGGACGCCCTTGTGCGGGCCAGCCTTGTCCTTCGGCGGCCCGCACCTTTTCATTCCTCCACATTGGACCCGACCATGTCACACACAGAGACTCAAACGCTCCTGCGGGGCCGTATTCTGGATTTCCACGCCGCCCCAACAGATGAGATGGACACCGACGCCTATACCTACATCAAGGACGGCGCGATCCTAATCGAAGATGGCAAGATCAAAGCCACCGGTGTCTATCAAGACATTGCTGCGCGAGCGCCACAAGCCACGGTCAAAGACCACCGCCCAAATCTGCTGCTGCCCGGTTTCATCGACACCCATGTACATTTCCCGCAGGTGCAGGTGATTGCCTCCTGGGGAGAGCAGCTTCTGGATTGGCTGAACAACTACACCTTCCCCGAAGAAACCCGCTTTGAAGACCCTAATCACAGCACGGCGATGGCGGGCCATTTCTACGACCTGCTGACCAGCCATGGCACCACCACGGCAGTGTCTTACTGCTCGGTGCACACCGCGTCCGTGGAGGCCTATTTTGCCGAGGCCGAACGGCGCAATATGTGCATGATTGGTGGCAAGGTCATGATGGATCGCAACGCGCCGGATGCGCTGCGCGACACGCCACAATCCAGCTATGACGACAGCAAAAAGATGATTGCCAGGTGGCACGGCAAGGGCCGTGCGCACTACGCCATCACCCCGCGCTTTGCGATCACCTCAACGCCAGAGCAGATGCAGATGGCGCAGGCTTTGGTGGCGGAACACCCGGAGTGTTTTGTGCAGACCCACCTGAGCGAAAACCACGACGAAATTGCCTTCACCAAAGAGCTCTACCCAGATGCGCCGGACTATCTTGGTGTCTATGAAGGCTACGGTCTGCTGACGCCCAAAACCTTGCTAGGACACTCTATCCACCTGACCCCACGCGAGATTGACGTGCTGGCCGAAACGCAGGCGAAACCGGTGTTCTGCCCAACCTCTAACCTCTTCTTGGGCAGCGGTCTGTTTGACGACGGCGGGCTGCGCGCCCGCGGCATTCAGAACGCCATCGCCACCGACATCGGGGCAGGGACCAGCTACTCTATGCTGCAAACCCTCAACGAGGGCTACAAAATTCTGCAATTGCAGAAGCAGAAACTGCACCCGCTGCGCGCCTTTGACTGGATCACCCGTGGCAACGCCGAGGTGCTGGGCCTGTCGGACAAGATCGGCACGCTGGCGGTAGGTTCGGATGCGGATGTGGTGGTGTTGGATTCCCACGCGACCCACGCCATGGACCTGCGCATGCAGCGCGCGGAAAGCCTGTCCGAAGAGCTGTTCATCCTGCAAACATTGGGCGATGATCGTGCTGTGTCAGAGACCTATGTCGCTGGCGTGGCACAGAAAAACGGCGCGGCGACCATTGCAAACAAGCCAGCTCCAGCGCCGGTTCTCAAGTCCGCCTGATTTCCGAAAACTCTGTCAGCTGGTTCCAATCGGGTCAGCTGACAAACAACCGCGCCAGAAACACCGCGCTCATGCCGTAGCCGATCACGACCACGATCCAGCGCACCACGGAAGCCGGAATGGCCTTGGCGACAAAAGCCCCGCTGTAGCCACCTAAGACCGCAAACGCCATCATCAGCACCGCCATCGGCCAAACCACCAGACCTGCCACTGCAAAGGTGACCACCGAAATGGCGGACAGGGCAAACGACAGCCCGTTTTTCACTCCGTTCATCAGGTGAATGTCGCGCCAGCCCCACATGGCAAACAGCGCCAACAACACAATGCCCAAACCGCCGTTGAAATAGCCGCCGTAAACGCTCACCGAAAACAGCCCCACAGCGCCTTCCGGCTTGAACCATTTGGCCTTTTGCTGTGACCAGACCTGCAGTTTTGCGCCGAGCAAAAACGCCGTGGTGGCAAACATCAGCAGAAACGGCACCACATAGGAAAACACCTCGTTGGAGGACACCAGCAATAACAACGACCCCGCCAATCCGCCCGCCAGCGTGATGGCGGTGAGCCGGATCATCTGAGCGCGTGACAGGGTTTTGAGTTCTGACAGAAACCCAATGGCCCCGCCCAGATAGCCGGGGAACACCGACACCGCGCTGGTGGCATTGGCCGCCACCGGCGGCACCCCGGCCCAGACCAGCGCCGGGAAGGTCAAGAACGTCCCGCCCCCCGCAATGGTGTTGACAACGCCAGCGCCAAATCCGGCCAAAGCCAGCACACAGAGTTCCAGGATCGTCATCGGGGTCTTTCTTTATCAAATTGGGTCTGGCGGTCCGCGCACCGTAAGGCGCATTGCTGGATATGCCAGATAATCGCGCTTGTTTTTCAAGAAAAAGCGGAAAGTGCATCGTCTCAGACAGGCTTTGCCTCCAACGCCCCAACCAGACTAAAACCAATACAAACAATCAGGAGACACATCCATGACCGGCTATCTGACCACCCATGTTCTGGACACCGCCCGTGGCTGCCCTGCTGAGGGCCTGAAAATTGATCTCTACCGGATCGAGGGCGAGACCCGCACCAAACTCAAATCCTTGGTCACCAATGATGACGGCCGCACCGACGAGCAAATCCTGCCCGCCGCAGAATTTGCCACCGGTGAATATGAGCTGATCTTCCACGCCGGGGCCTATCTGGACGCCTGCGGCACCCCGCCGGAAGAGCCACGTTTCCTTGATGTGGTGCCGATCCGCTTTGGCATGTCGGAAGCCTCGCACTACCACGTGCCGCTGCTGCTCTCCCCGTTTGGTTACTCCACATATCGCGGCAGCTAAGGCTCTCGAAAAAAACAGTTTTGCAAAGGCGCGCTCCGGTTTCGGACGCGCCTTTATTCTATGCGACCTGAACTAACATGGCGGGTTTTTATTGTTCTGAATTTTTTGATACTGCTTGGCATTTAGAGGGAATTACGAACAAAGGCCCGGTCGCGTAGACTGTACCAAATACGAATCTAGGGGAGACCGCCATGTACGATATGGCAATTTTGTGGGACTGGATCGCGTTCTCGGTGCGCTGGCTACACGTCATCACCGCCATGGCTTGGATTGGCGCGTCGTTCTATTTCATCGCATTGGATCTGATGCTGAAACCGGCCAAACACCTGCCCGAAGGTGCTTATGGTGAAGAATGGGAAGTGCACGGCGGCGGCTTCTATCACACCGTAAAATACCTCGTGGCCCCGTCTGAGATGCCGGAGCACCTGACCTGGCACAAATGGCAGAGCTACACCACATGGCTCTCTGGCGCGGCGCTGTTGATGATTGTCTACTGGGTCGGCGGTGAGCTCTTCTTGCTGGACCCAACCAAAGCAGACCTGAGCCTGTTCCAGGGCATCCTGATCTCCGGCGGCTCCTTGACTATTGGTTGGCTAGCCTATGATTTTATGTGCAAATCCAAGCTCAGCGAGCAGCCAACCCTGCTGATGCTGCTGCTGTTTGCCATCCTCGTGGTGATGTCCTGGGGCTACAACCAGATCTTCACCGGCCGTGCCGCGCTGCTGCACCTGGGGGCCTTCACCGCCACCATAATGACCGCAAACGTGTTCTTCCAGATCATGCCGAACCAGCGCATTGTGGTGGACGATTTGAAAAACGGCCGCACGCCGGATGCCAAATACGGCAAGATCGCCAAGGTGCGGTCCACCCACAACAACTACCTGACCCTGCCGGTGGTGTTCCTGATGCTGTCCAACCACTACCCGCTGGCCTTCGCCACTGAGTACGCTTGGATCATCGCCAGCCTGATCTTCTTGACCGGCGTCACCATCCGCCACTACTTCAACACCATGCATCGTACTGGCAAAGGCCCGCTCTGGACCTGGCTGATCACCGCGCTGCTGATGGTGGCCATCGCCTGGCTCTCCACTGCGCAAACTGGCGAAACCTACGAGGAATCCGAAGCCCGCGAACTGACCGCGTATGAGCAAAAGTTTGCCTCGGCAGAGGCCTTTGAGGAAGCATACTACGCTGTGCTCGGCAACTGTTCTATGTGCCATGCGCGTGAGCCCTCGTGGGAGGGGTTGCACTGGGCTCCCAAGGGGGTGGTGCTGGAAACCGAGGCCGATGTGGCGCGCCATGCCGAGCAGATCTATCTGCAAGCGGGCCGCACCCACGCCATGCCACCGCCCAACGCGATCGAGATGGATCAGGAAAGCCGTGATTTGATCGTCGCCTGGATCAAGGAGGTTCGTAACGGCGGGTGAGGTCAGACGAATGTATCGGGTAGAAATGGGCGCGCTGTGCGCCCTTTTTTGTGTGAAACGCTATCGGTTTGTTACGGTCGAGCAAGGGGACGGGAAGTCAATGACGTGACCATAGTCGCTTGGCTTTAAGCTCACGCCGACCATCACAAATTCGATTGTGTCCCGGTCGCCAGCCATTGGGAGGTAGAGTTCGGATGTGCTGCGAAAAGATGTGAGCGGACCGGTGTAGGGCAAAGCAATGTGGAGCGGCAGCGGATCTGTCGCAGCCAGCACAAAAGCCCCCCACATTTTTGAGCCGGGTCCTTTGCCGGGGTGGTCGGACAGCTTTGTTCCGGTAAAGACCTTACTCAGCGTCTTTTTGAGTTTGCTGCGTACATAGAGTCCTTTGAAGTCAATTGGTTCCCCGGTGCGGGAGCGCAGTACTTCGTAAATCGATAAGATGCCTGGTTGGGTTTGCGGACATGGCAATCCGATGTTCTTGAGCCGCGGCATTGCAGCACCCAGGGCCGCATCGCGCCAGATGAAATACAGTTGTTTCAGCTCGGGTTCGAGCCTTGCAACCGAGAAGTTGGAGCCTGTCATGTGCTGTGTGGTCTCTTTTTGGTGGTCCTTTTTCTGTCACGCGAACGATGCGCCCTCCCAAAACCCCGGACGCACGCGAGGAATCCCCTTCCTGCGTTGATGTAGCGTAGCACAAAAATGCATCACGCGGACTTTGGAGCGAAATCACATCCGCAACTCTTTGTGAACATTGAGAAAAGGAGGCGGCGAGACCAGCTTACACTGGTCAGTGCTCATAAGTGGCGACCCCTGAAGGACTCGAACCCTCAACCTGCTGATTAGAAGTCAGCTGCTCTATCCAGTTGAGCTAAGGGGCCATCGCCAAACGGCCAGCAGGTCGCCCTGCGCCGTCACCTTTCTAATAGCCGCGCCAGCTTGTCAACGGCGCGGGAAGGAAAAGTGGAAAACCAGTGCCGCAGGCCCTCTTATCCCGGCAACACTTCGGTGCCTTTGCTGGCGCAGACCTCGGCCAATGTGTCAGGGATTTCATCCGTGTAGAGCCGGGCGACGTCGGCAAAATCCAAGATCTTCGCCGGGGCGTTGCGTTGGAACTTGGAGTGATCCGCCAAGAGCCAGGTTTCCCGCGCACCAGCCAGAGCGGCGTGGGACACAGCAATCTCGTCGATGTCAAAATCATAGGCCACGCCGGTCTCCGACACCGCAGAACAGCCGAGGATGGCATAGTCAAAGGCAAAGTCGCGCACCATGCGCGCCGCCACAGGACCTACCAGTCCGCCGTCTTCCGCGCGGGGGCGCCCACCGGTCAAAAGCACGTTGCACCGCGCGTTGCCGGACAAAATCCGCGCCACATTGAGGTTGTTGGTCACCACCAATAACCCATCGTGGCCCAGCAATGCGCTGGCCAGTGCCTCGGTGCTGGTGCCGATGTTTATGAACAGAGCGGAGCCATTGGGGATGTCCGCCGCACAGCGGGCCGCCATCGCTGCCTTGGCATCCGCGTTCACGCGCCCGCGTTCTTCATAAGCAATGTTGCGCACACCGGAGGGCAAAACCGCACCACCATGTACCCGCTCCAGCCGCCCGGCATTGGCCATTTCATTGAGGTCGCGGCGAATGGTCTGCACGGTCACATCAAAATGCGCCGCCAGACCTTCGACGGTAACTTTGCCCTCGCTGCGGGCGATTTCGAGGATTTCTCTCTCGCGAAAACTGCTCAGCATGTTCGTTACTTTTCGTTTGTGCTCCCCCTCAGTGGCAGGCGGATGGCACGTTTTCAACGAAAATTATCCATACCACGCGGAATTTCCTTGACCGAATGCGCGTTTTGGGTTCGTAAAGGTGCGAAAATGTTCGAAGGTGTTCTTATGGAAGCGCAAACAGAAAATCCGGTGGATCTTTTTGTCATTGGTGGCGGTATCAACGGCTGTGGCATCGCGCGGGACGCGGCCGGGCGGGGGCTCTCGGTGGAGCTGGCCGAAATGAACGATCTGGCCTGGGCCACATCCTCGGCCTCGACCAAGCTGTTCCACGGTGGTCTGCGGTACCTCGAGTATTTCGAAGTCCGTTTGGTGCGTGAGGCGCTGATTGAGCGCGAAACCCTGCTGCGCGCCATGCCCCACATCAGCTGGCCGATGCGCTTTGTGCTGCCGATGCACAAGGACATGCGCTTTGAAAACGACACGCCGACCTCCAAACTTCTAAGCTTGGTCATGCCGTGGATGAAAGGCCGTCGTCCCAGCTGGCTGATCCGCATGGGGCTTTTCATGTATGACCACCTCGGTGGCCGCAAAATCCTGCCCGGCACCCGCACGGTGGATCTGACAATCGACGAAGCAGGCGCACCGCTGCAGGAGAAGTTTGTGAAAGCCTTTGAATACTCCGACTGTTGGGTCGAGGACAGCCGTCTTGTGGTGTTAAACGCCCGGGATGCAGAGGCGCGTGGGGCCACCATCCGCACCCGCACCAAGGTGATCTCCGCGCAACGTGGCGACAACTTCTGGCACATCGAGATGGAGGACGTCGACACCGGCGCGCGTCGCACCATCCGTGCCAAGGCGCTGGTCAATGCGGGTGGCCCCTGGGTGGCCGATGTCATTCGCGGCGTGATCCAGCAGAATTCCTCCGCTGGCGTGCGTTTGGTACGCGGCAGCCACATTGTCACCAAACGCCTGTTTGACCACGACCGCTGCTACTTCTTCCAAGGCAGCGACGGCCGCATCATCTTTGCCATTCCCTATCAGGAAGACTTCACCCTCATCGGCACCACCGATCAGGAACACACCCACGCCGACGTGGCCCCAACCTGCACCGATGAAGAGGCGCAGTACCTCTGCGACTTCGCGTCTAACTACTTCAAGAAGCCGGTCACCATGGAAGACATCGTCTGGCGCTACTCTGGTGTGCGCCCACTCTATGACGATGGAGCATCTTCGGCACAGGCAGCCACCCGTGACTACGTCTTGAAACTGGACGAAAGCGGCGCCCCGGTGCTCAACATCTTTGGCGGCAAGATCACCACCTACCGCAAGCTGGCCGAAGCGGCGATGGAAAAGCTTACGCCATTCTTCCCAGAGGCCGCAGCCCCCTGGACTGCGGGCGTAGCGATGCCCGGCGGGGACTTTGAAGTGCATCAGGTGGGTGACAAGATTGCCGAGTTGCAACGCGACTACCCCTTCCTGACCGATGCCTGGGCCAAGCGTTTGATCCGTGCCTACGGCACCGAAGCGCCTGAGATGCTCGGAGCCGCAAAATCTGCTGCTGATTTGGGCGCAGACTTTGGCGCAACCCTGACCGCCGTCGAGGTCGACTGGCTCATGGCGAAGGAATACGCGCGCGCCGCTGCCGATGTGGTTTGGCGCCGCTCCAAGCTCGGTCTACGCCTCAACGCGCAGCAAATTGCTGCCATCGACAGCTATATGGCTGCGGCGCGGCAAAAAGCCTCCGCCTGAGGCCCAACCGAGAATTGATCTTTGCGCCTCATCGGCCTATACGAAGCCCGCACGATGCTGTTGTGCGGGCTTTTGAGTCTGCGCGAGGGCGGAGGAGAACCATTCGGATTTTGTCAGGTCATCCCGACCTGATCCCGCAAGTCACAGAACACCCCTGACGCAAAAAAGGTAGTGAGAAACATGGCTGATAAAAAATCGCCCGACATATTGTATACCATTGTAGACGAAGCGCCTGAGCTGGCCTCCGCCTCCTTCCTGCCGATCATTCGCAAGTTTGTTTCCGCCGCTGGTATCACCGTTGGCACCCCGGACATTTCCCTTGCCGGTCGCATCATCGCCACCTTCCCGGAAAACCTGACCGACGATCAGCGTCAGTCTGACGATCTGGCCGCGCTGGGCGAACTGGTGAAGACCCCAGACGCCAACGTCATCAAGCTGCCAAACATTTCCGCTTCCGTGCCACAGCTGGTTGCGGCCATCGAAGAGCTGCAAGGGCAGGGCTACAACATCCCGTCTTACCCGGAAGACCCGCAGTCTGACGAAGAAAAAGCCATCCGCGCACGTTACGACGGCATCAAAGGCTCCGCCGTGAACCCGGTGCTGCGCGAAGGCAACTCTGACCGCCGCTCCGCCCGTGCGGTGAAGAACTTCGCCCAAAACAACCCACACTCCATGGGCGCATGGGAAGGCACGTCGAAGACCAAAGTGTCTTCCATGCCGGGCAACGACTTCTACGCAAACGAAGTTTCCGCCACCATCTCCGCCGAACAGGAGGGTGACGCGAAGATCGAATTTGTCGCCAAAGACGGCGCCGTGACCGTGCTCAAAGACAGCTACCCGCTGGAAGAAGGCACTGTGGCTGACGCGACCTTCATGTCCGCTTCTGCACTGGGCAGCTTCCTTGCAGACGCGATTGAAGACACCAAATCTGACGGCACCATGTTCTCCCTGCACATGAAAGCCACCATGATGAAGGTCTCCGACCCCATCATCTTCGGCCACGCGGTGAAAGCATGGCTCGGCCCAGTTTGGGACGCACACGGCGAAGCCATCGCAGCCGCTGGCGGCTCCCCGAACTCCGGTCTGGGTGCGGTTCTGGCCGCGATCGATACTCTGGACAACGCCGACGCCATCAAAGCCGAGATCGCCGCGCTGGACCGTCCGTCCATGTACATGGTCGACTCGGACCGCGGCATCACCAACCTGCACGTGCCCTCCGATGTGATCATCGACGCCTCCATGCCGGCTGTGATCCGCGCAGGCGGCAAAGGCTGGGACGAAGCGGGCAACAAGGGTGACACCAACTGTGTGATCCCAGATCGCTGCTACGCGTCCGTCTATGATGAAACCATCAACTTCTTCAAAGCCAACGGCGCGCTCGACGTGACCACCGCAGGTTCCGTGGCCAACGTGGGTCTGATGGCGCAGAAGGCTGAAGAGTACGGCTCTCACCCAACCACGTTTGAAGCCCCAGCAGCGGGTTCCATCCGCATCGTTCTGGAAAACGGCGACGTGCTGCACTCCCACGATGTAGAGACAGGCGACATCTGGCGCTCCTGCACCGTGAAGAAAGCCCCAATCGAGAACTGGATCGAGCTGGCGATGGACCGTCAGCGCCTGACCGGGTCCGAGGCGATCTTCTGGCTGGACGCAAACCGCGCCCATGATGCCGAGCTGATCAAATACGTGACTCCGGCGCTCGAGGCGGCTGGCAAAGCCGACCTGTTTCAGATCATGGCGCCTCGCGAAGCCACCGCGCAGTCGCTGAAAACCATCACCGCAGGCAACGACAGCATCGCCATCACCGGCAACGTGCTGCGTGATTACCTGACCGACCTCTTCCCGATCCTCGAGCTGGGCACCTCTGCCAAAATGCTCTCCATCGTGAAGCTGATGAAAGGTGGCGGCCTGTTTGAAACCGGCGCT
Source organism: Shimia sp. (assembly GCF_022448905.1). Lineage (GTDB taxonomy): Bacteria > Pseudomonadota > Alphaproteobacteria > Rhodobacterales > Rhodobacteraceae > Shimia. Next base: position 62,178 of record NZ_JAKVCW010000010.1, read on the forward strand.
GGTGGTTCGGCGCCAAAGCACGTGCAGCAACTGGTCGAAGAAAACCACCTGCGCTGGGACTCCATGGGTGAGTTCTGTGCCCTTGGTGAAAGCCTGAACTTCCTCGCGGACGTCAAAGGCAACGCCAAAGCCGGTATTCTGGGTGTCGCTGCCGAAGCCGCGACCCAAGGCATTCTGGACGACAACCGTTCGCCATCGCGCAAAGTCGGCCAGCCGGACAACCGCGACAGCCACTACTGGTTCGCCCGCTACTGGGCCGACGCGCTGGCAGCACAGTCTGACGACGCCGATCTCGCAGCGGAATTCGCAGGCGTGGCCAAAGCCTTGGCAGACGGCGAAGAGGCTATCCTGGCCGAACTCGCAGCGGCCCAAGGCCCAGCAGCCGACATCGGCGGCTACTTCCGCCCATCGGTGGAGCTGAAAGCCAAAGTCATGCGCCCAAGCGCCACCCTGAACGCGATCATCGGCTAAGGCCGACGCGTTAGGTTGACACAAGGAAGCCGCCCTGAAAGGGGCGGCTTTCTTATGCGCTTTGTCATCTCCGTATGGACTTCCTGATCTGCAAGTGCATCCTTGCCCTACTCAGGCCATTGGCCCCAAGCGGAGTATCGAGTTGCGTCACCTCTTGAGCGGCATTCCTTATTTGGTTGTTTTTCCGGTGCTGGTCTTTGCCGCGACCGGTGTCCTCACTCTAATGTTGATGAAGTTTGATGTCGCGATGCAGGATGCCCTGTTGTCCCCGATGTGGTTGCCCATTCTCGCGGTCTTATCCTTCGGCTTGTTTTTCGGCTGTTGGCGGTGGTGTCTGGAATGGGTGAAGCTTACGAAGCGCTTTTGATGCGCCTCAACAGGGCCAGCGCCCGACTGCGGGTGTGCGCACCGAATCCGCAACCTGTCGCTTAATCCCAGCCAAACGCATCCAAGGTTTCACCCTGTCACGACACGCACAAAAGCGCACGCCCATCTGGTCGGTCGTACGCTGGCTGGGCGGGACACGCCTCTCTTCCAATCCCCCAACATTCCCTCTATGAAACACTATAACACCCCCCATCAGGACCCCACGCCCATGACCACGCTCACCATCGACCCGCAACGCCTCAAAACCGTGCGCAAGGCGCGTAAGCTGGGCCGTCCGAAACTCGCGAAACTGATAAACCTCACCGAGCGCCAGCTGACCAAGCTGGAAACCGCCAAAACCGCGACTCTGCCGGAACCCGCCGTCCTACGCCTCGCCACAGCACTGCAAATCCCGACGCAGGCCCTCACAGGCGAGCTACCCCTGATTGAAGACGACCTCAAACCTGTGCAACACACCTGCACCAGCGGCTGTTGCGGGTAATCTCAAGCATCAAAATCGCTTTGCGCGCGTGACAGGGACATCTCCAGAGTCCTTAGATTCTCGCCCCCACCAAAATATCTCGCACAATGCGCCATTGTCGCCTCTGCTGAATACTTTGACGGGAATTCTGAAGGCGGATTGTGTCGGCGCTACCATGTTTGTTCTGTAACCATTGTGCGAGAACAGACATGAAACAAATAAGAGACTACTGCCGCCGGCATTCCTGGTGTGGCGACCTCAAAGTCGCTGCTGTGTTTCTGGGACTTGCCGCACTCGCCGCACTCATCGTGCTGCAAACCGTGCCGTCAACTTGATCGGCAATTGACACCAAAGCAAAAGGGGCGTTCTGTGCGCCCCTTCGCCTTTTGAGGCGGTGCATTAGCTTGCGATAGTCCTTCGCCACTACTGCAACTTCCGGTTCTGGGGAGAGGGCCGCGTGCATTCCCATGTCGCAAAATTCCGAAAACCGTCATGATCTTCAAAACATGTCCGGCGTGGCCGCTTGCTGCAAGTCAGGCATGAAGGCAGGCACTATCGAGCAGGACCTTACTTGGGACAACTAAAAGCCTTTTGCGACAAACACGCGTGGTGTCGTGGCGTCCTGTTGGCCGCCCTGTTTTTCGGCATCGCTTACGGCGTGGCCTCGTTGGTGATTTACGCAGTACCAAATACTGTAGACAGCCCACCCTAAAGCGCCTCGTGTCCACAAATCACCGAACCTTGTCTTTGGCAAAGCTCCCCCAAACTCTGTCCTCTTCGCAAAATGCAATCTCCGCATTCGCCGCCATCTCTTGTCTGTAGCCACAACGCGAGGACAGACATGAAAAGGATGAAAAACTACCTACAAAGACAATCTTGGTGGGGCGATCTGAGGGTCGCCCTTGTGTTTTTAACAATTGCAGCAGGCGGCGCTTTATTGGTGCTCAAGTCATTTCCAAATACTTTGGCCACCGCGCCATAGCGCCAAGGGAACCCGGCACGTCGCCCCTACACCGGCACCTGTAGCCCAGCCTTCACCCGATCAATCACCACATTGCTGTGAAACCTGCGGATGTTGGGATTGTCGTTGAACACCCGGCGACTGAACTCCTCATAAGCGGTCATATCCGGCGCGGTGACCACCAGAATAAAGTCGGCCTGACCGGTGACGTAGTAGCACTGCTGCACATCATCGAGCTTGAGCATCGAGCGGCGGAACTCATCCAGCAGGTCCGTGCGCTCGCGCTCCATCTCTACCTCCACCACAAAGGTCATGGGCCGCCCCACCGCCTTGGCAGAAACCACGGCAATATCCGCCTCCACAATCCCCTCGTCGCGAAACCGCTTAAGCCGCCGTTGTACCGCAGAGCGCGAGATACCCGCAATCTCGCCCAACTCATCCGCCGTCAGCCGGTTGTTCTTCTGAATGGCGGTGAGCAGACGGCGGTCGATTTCGTCGAGATTTTCGGTCATCTGTATTTCTTTGGTGAGAACTAAGGGCAATTCGCTCATCTAAGGGCAATTTCAGAACATTTTGCCCAAATCTTTGCGCTAGCATTTGGCTCTAAACCCTCTCCTGTCAACCCTGCACAGCCCATTGCCTTTCCCCGCAACCCCGCCCACTCTGGTCAACAAAGAAGCTTCAGTTGGACCCACGCCATGCCTTTCACTTTCGAGAACCACCACAATGTTGTCTTTGGCGACTGTGATCCGGCGGGCATTGTCTACTACCCCAACATCTACCGCTGGATGGACGGCACGTTTCAGCGCTTCCTGCAGCAATACGGCGGCCACGCCGCAGTTTGTGAACACCTCGACGCCGTGGGACTTGGACTGATGGAAACCCATGCCAAATACCGCCGTCCGCTTAAGGATGGCGACGCGCTGACCATCCGCATGGAAATTGCCGAGTGGTCCGCCAAATCTTACCGGGTGATCCATCGCGGTTATGTTGTCGATGATTTGGCCTTTGAAGGCACCGAGGTCCGTGCGCTGTTTGAACAGCGCGACGGTCGCATGCGGGCAGGGGAGGTCACCCGCCTCAAATCCCTTCTGATGTCTCACTCAGAGCCCTGACCCCCTGCGCCACTAGCAAAGGCAGCTTATGACCGAAACACTTCATAATCCCCACCGCGGCACCGGCCTGCCGACCCGCCAATCTGACACGATGCCCAGCCGCGATGCCGCCGCCGTTGCAAAGTTGCTCGCCCTGTGCCCGGCTCATGCAGAAACCCCACTGCGCGACATGACAGACCTCGCCGCCACATTGGGCGTGCACAGCTTCCACATCAAAGATGAACGCTCCCGGATGGGACTTGGCTCTTTCAAAGCCCTTGGCGCCGCTTACGCCATCGCTTTTGACGCAGCCCGCACGGCCCCTACCGACTGGGCCACCGCCTTGACCGGCCGCACCTATGTCACCGCCTCGGCGGGCAACCACGGCATGTCCGTCGCCGCTGGCGCGCGGGTGTTTGGCGCCAAGGCCGTGATCTACCTGTCCCACACCGTGCCAAAAGCCTTTGGCAAACGTCTGGAAGCCCAAGGCGCCTCAGTGGCCTGGGCCGGAGATAACTACGAGGCCAGCATGGAGGCTGCAGCGCAAGCCGCCAAGGACAACGGCTGGACGTTGCTGTCCGACAGCACTTGGGCCGGCTATGAGGACAGTGGCTACCGCGTCATGGAGGGCTATCTGCAAATGGCCTCTGAAGCTGCCACGCAAATCCCTGCGCCACCCACGCATATCTTCTTGCAGGCGGGCGTAGGTGGTCTCGCCGCCGCTGTCGCCGCCTTTGCCCGCGTCACGTGGGGCGACGCACCGCAGATCACCGTGGTCGAACCCGAAGCCGCCCCCGCGCTCATTGAATCCGTCCGCGCAGGCCAATTGGTCGACACCACCGGACCTGTGTCCGACATGGGGCGACTGGATTGCAAAACCGCCTCCATGGTCGCGTTCAACGGTCTTGCCATGGATGCGGACAGCTTTGTGACCATCTCCGAACAAGAGGCGCAGGACGCAGTGGGCGCGCTCAAATCCCACGGCATCGCCAGCACGCCTTCCGGTGTGGCCGGTGTTGCCGCCGCGCTCCTGAAACGCCCCGATCTGCCGTCTGACGCCCGCATCCTGTGCTTCGTCTCCGAAGGTCCCGAAGATGCTTGATCGTGGTTTCCCACCGGAAAAGTTCCGCACCCGCGTCACCCGCCTGCAATCCGCCATGGCAGACGCAGGCGAAACAGCACTCCTGCTGACGTCGCAGGCTGACATCTTCTACACCACCGGCTTCCTCACCCGCTTCTGGGAAAGCCCCGCCCGCCCGTGGTTTGTGATCGTCCCGGCGCAAGGCGACCCCATCGCCGTGATTCCCTCCATCGGCGCGGACCTGATGTCCAAAACCTGGGTAACCGACATCCGCACCTGGGACGCGCCTTGTCCCGGAGACGACGGCGTCAGCCTGCTCACCCAAACCCTTGCTGACATCGTGCCCGAGACTGGCACCATCGGCCTACCCATGGGCCTCGAAACCCACCTGCGCATGCCGTTGGGGGATTACCTTCAACTCACCAACAACCTCGCCCCGCGCCGTTTCGTTGATGCGACCAACACGGTGCAACGCACCCGCGAAATCAAATCTGATGGCGAAGTCGCCAAAATCCGCGCCGCCTGCGCCGTGGCCGACCGCGCCTTCTCTCGCATTTCCGAATACGCCTCCGAAAACACCTCTCATGGACAGGTCTTCCGAGACTTTCAGCGTATTTTGCTTGAGGAAGGCGCCGATTGGGTCAGCTACACCGCAGGCGGCGCAGGGCAGGGCGGTTACGGCGATGTGATCTCCCCGGCGACAGATCAACGCCTCACCGCAGGCGACATCTTGATGCTCGACACCGGCGCGGTGCTGGACGGCTACTTCTGCGACTTTGACCGCAACTTCGCCATCACCCAGGCCGACGCCGCCGCCAAACGCGCCTATGATCAGCTCTATCAAGCCACCGACCACGTGCTTGCCACGCTACGGCCCGGTCACAAGGCGAGCGATGTGCACGCCATGTTTGTCGACAGCCTGACCAAGCAAGGCGCCACCCCTGGCAGTGGCCGTCTCGGCCACGGCCTTGGCATCACGCTCACGGAATGGCCCAGCTTCACGCCGCATGACCACACCGAACTGCGCGCGGGTATGGTGCTCACGCTGGAACCGAGCGTCGAGATCGCGCCCGGCCTGTTTCAGGTGCACGAAGAAAACATCGTCCTGCGCGCGGATGGTCCGGAGCTCCTCTCCTCCCGTGCCGCCGCATCCCTGCCCATTCTGAGGTAACGCCCATGGAGACCGTCCCTTTCACCCTTGGCACCCCGGCGTCCGGCCGGGCCGCCTTGGGCCTGATTGTGCTCAAGTTTGACGAAACGCTGGAACAGGACTTCCGCCGACTGTTCCCGTCCCGTGATCTCTCAATTTACACCAGCCGCGTGCCCTCTGACTCAGAAGTCACCCAAGACACGCTGCTGGAAATGTCCAAAACCCTGCCAGCCAGCGCATCCCTTTTCCCACCCGCAGCAAACTTCGACGTCGTAGGCTATGGCTGCACGTCCGGCACCACCATGATTGGCGCCGATAAAGTGGCCGAGCTTGTCAAACAAGGCGTACAAACGCCTGCCGTGACCGATCCACTGACCGCCGCCATCGCCGCCTGTCACGCGCTGGGGATCACCCGCCTTGGCATGGTCACGCCCTATGTCGAAAGCGTCTCCCTGCCGGTCAAACAAGCCTTTGAGGCCGCAGGCATTGCCGTGCCACATCTGGTGTCTTTTGGCGAAGCCGGGGAGGAAAACGTCGCCCGCATCGATACGGCTTCTGTGAAAGCCGCCGCCCTGCAGGTGGGCCATCTAGGCGTCGATGCGATCTTCCTCAGCTGCACCAACCTGCAAACACTGGATGTGATCGACAGCCTAGAGGCCGACCTCGACAAACCGGTGTTTGGCAGCAACCTCGCGCTTGCCTGGCATATGGCACAGCTCTCCGGTGCCAAACTGGCCGCCAACGCGCCGGGCCGTTTGCTGAAACGCTAAAAACGTCTCCTCTCTGTCGGTATCAGGCCTGCCGCAATGCCACGCCTTGCGCAGGCTGATCTCAACAACAGGGAGACTGGCCATGAAAATCGGCTTCATCGGATTGGGCAATGTTGGCGGTAAGCTGTCCGGCAGCCTGCTGCGCAACGGCAAAGACCTCTATGTACACGACCTCAACCCCGATTTGGTGGCAGAGAAGGTCGCCGCAGGGGCCAAGCCCGTGTCCAGCCCCGCCGAAATGATGCGCCTCTGTGATGCGGTCATCACCTGCCTGCCATCGCCCGCCGCTTCTGATGCGGTCATGCAAGAGATGCTGCCCGAGGTCACCGAGGGCAAAATCTGGATGGAGATGTCCACCACCGATGAGGCCGAAGTCAAACGCCTCGGCGCGCTGGTGATCGCCCGTGGCGGCGCAGCTGTGGACTGCCCTGTCTCCGGCGGCTGTCACCGCGCCGACACCGGCAATATCGCCATCTTTGCAGGCTGTGACCGGGCCACATTTGAGCGCATCCTGCCGCTGCTGACCACCATGGGCCGCCGCATCCTGCACACCGGTCCGCTTGGCTCCGCTTCCGTGCTCAAGGTTGTGACCAACTACCTCGCAACCGCGCACCTTGTGGCCTCCGCCGAGGCACTCACCACCTGCAAAGCGGCGGGTATGGATCTCAACACCGCCTATGAGGCGATCCGCATCAGCTCCGGCAATTCCTTCAGCCACGAAACTGAGAGCCAAGTCATCCTGAATGGCTCGCGCGACATCTCCTTCACCATGGATCTGGTCAAAAAGGACATCGGCCTATTCCAAGACGTCGCCGACAGGGCAGGGGTGCCGCTGGAACTCAACCCGCTGATGGTCTCGATGTTTGACGACGCCATCGCCCGCTTTGGCGAACGCGAACTCAGTCCCAACATCATCAAACGGCTGGAAGAGGCCACAGGCCTGTCTGTTCTCGCGCCCGGCTTCCCGCCGGAGATGGTCGACGATGAGCCTGAGGAACCTGGTTACGAGGTGATCCCTAAAGGGCGGTAACACGCCGGTTTTATTGAGCGCCGTTCTGCGCCATGTTCTTTGCGTGGTAGCAACAGGAGCCGCTAGACCAAATGCTTAAGGACCTGTGGCAGTTTCTCAGCAGCTTGTTTGCCTCAACTGGCGCGGGCAAGCAGGCGTCTGCGTCGTCCAAAGTGGTGCCGCAGGTCGAAATCTTAAAGCTGTGGCAAAAGCAAAGCGGCGCGGGCGGTCCCTCGCTTTGGGCGGAGGTCCACAACCCAAGTGCGCAGGATTTGGTTTTTGGCGACCTGATGTTGCTCCTGATGTACTCGGCGCACCCCGGTGGCGGTTTGATGCAGGGCGGGCATGCCACCATGGCGCTGACCATTTCGCTGCCGCAAAGCGCCACACTGCCCATTCCCGCACATCAAACTACAATCCTGCGCCTTTATGGACCAGGAGATGTTGTGGAAATTGCACCGCCAAAGGCTCGAACCGATGCGCGGCTCAACACGGTGTTGGCGCACGACCATCTGCGGTTTGTGGCTGCCATTCAGGCCGAAGGGCATCTGCTGGGAGCCTTGACCGTTGACCCGCAGGCCACATGGCTTGAACTGCGCGTCCCTGATCGACGTCGGCGCGATGTCAATGCCGGGCGCATGTTGCGACATGACCGCTACAAGCGTCCATCGATGCGATAATCAGGCCTGAGGGTGTCACGCAACGCCCGCCGCCTTAACCTTTGCACGCAACAAAACGCACCTCCGCAAAACAGTCGTGATACCGATAGAATACCGACGTGAATTCGGGGCCAAAATAGAGAGGTTAACTCACGCCTTCGGGTGGGTCTTGTTATAGACTTCCATCAACCGCGCCGAATCGACTTGGGTGTAGGCCTGCGTCGTTGACAAGGACGCATGGCCCAAGAGTTCCTGAATGGCGCGTAAGTCCCCGCCAGCGCTCAATAAATGCGTAGCAAAGCTGTGTCGCATCGCATGAGGCGTGGCGCTTGCTGGCAGGCCCAGCTGCTGCCGCGTTTGCTGCATAACCTTCTGAACTTGTCGTGGATTAAGCGCCCCGCCGCGCACCCCGCGAAACAACGGGAGATCTTCGCTAAGTGCATGAGGGCAAAGGCGAATATACCGCGAAACTGCATCCCGCGCCGCGTCGATCACAGGCACGATCCGCTCTTTGCCCCCTTTGCCGACAATACGCAGCGCGTTGGGCAAAGGCACGTCCGCGCCGGTTAAACCCAAGGCCTCAGAAATCCGCAGGCCGCAGCCATAAAGCATTGATATCACGGCGATATCACGCGCGCCGACCCAATCTTCCTGTGACTGAAACTCCACCGTTTCAATCACTTCTTTGGCGGCATCCTCGCTCAACGGGCGGGGCAGTTTGGCCTGAAACTTCGGCGCACGTGTGGCCAGAACCGCCGTCGGATCACAGCCTTCCTTTTCGGCTAACCACCGGTAAAAACTCTTTACAGACGAGAGCTTACGCGCCAACGACCGCGATGAAATCCCACTGGATCGGGCGCTCGCCATCCAGCTGCGCATGTCCGGCACGCCCAGTTCCATCAAAGGCGCCAGCCCCTGCTGGTCCCCCTTGTGCAGGGTCATAAACGTCAGGAATTCAATTAGGTCCCGCTGATAGGCCGCAACCGTGTTATCAGAAGCGCCTTGCAACGCCATTTTGTGGGCCAGAAAGCGCTCGACTGCATCACTGGCCGCCGCGCTGATCATGGGCGGCTCACGCCAGCCAACGGCGCATCGCCCGTTCAAACACTCCAGCAAAAAACGCCAGTAGATCAGTGCCTTGCTGTGGTGTGAACTGATGCGGGTCTTCTGCGCCCATCACCAACAAACCGGGCAATCGGCCGGTGCCAAGGTCCAGCTTCAGGCAGGCTTCTGAGCGGATCCAGTCGGCATCCTCACCATAGACCACCGAACCCCCACCCTGCACCTGGCGCAACGTCACCTGCCGCTGTGGTATATTACGTCCACCGGTCAAATACTCTTCCACAAACCCAGGAGCCGCTGTCGACAAAACATCTCCCAACCGCGCGATATTTGCGTCGCCTTCGGTCTCTGCCTCGGTTTCCAGAACCAAGCGCACCGCGTCCACGCGCAAAATATCGGCCACTTCGCCGCCCAAATCGTGCAGGAAGCCTTCAAATTCCACCGGATCGAGCATCCGCAGAATGGCGCGATGCACCTGATTGGTGCCCGCAAGATTGTCGTAAGCGGCGGCAATCACGCTGCGATGTGTGTCTTCCAGCCGGTCCAAACGCGCCTCAAGCCGCTCCATGGCGATGCCGCGCAAGTCCACAATGTTGCCACCCATGGTTTTTTCATTGGCGGCAATCAACGCCCGCATCAAATCCCGGTCTTCCAGAATTACATCGGGTTGCGAGATGATTTTCTCGCGCATGTCATCTTCGATTTTTGGAGTGCTGCTCATGTCGTCGCCATTTTTGGTCGTTGCGGCAACCTTATCAGAGCGTTTCAACAAATGCCGCAACTTTTTTGCTATGCAGCGCAGTGGCCGCGGGCTTAAGCCGGCGGCGTCATTTGGCCACAAATATCCCGGGGGAGGCCTGCCAACGGCAGGGCGGGGGCAGCGCCCCCATCCTCACTGTTTTAACCGCTCAGAGACTTTTGGCTTTTTCGCGCAAGGCAAACTTCTGAATCTTGCCCGTGGAGGTCTTAGGCAACTCGCCAAACACGACCTTCTTGGGGGTCTTAAATCCCGCAAGGTGTTCTCGGGCAAAGGAAATCACCTCTTTCTCCTCCGCCGACTGCCCATCCAGCAACTCGACAAAGGCACACGGCACCTCGCCCCATTTCTCATCTGGTTTGGCCACCACCGCTGCCAGGTTCACCGCAGGGTGGTGCATCAACACACCTTCCACTTCGACCGAGCTGATGTTCTCACCACCGGAGATGATGATGTCCTTGGCCCGGTCGGTGATCTGCACATAGCTGTCCGGATGCTGCACCGCGATATCGCCGGAGTGGAAGTAGCCGCCTTCAAAAGCTGCCTTGGTGGCTTCCGGATTCTTCAAGTAGCCTTTCATCACCGCGTTGCCGCGGATCATGATTTCGCCATCTGCGGCCCCGTCCATGGGGATCTGCGCCATCTTGTCGTCCATCACCGTGATGTCGTCCATAAATGGCATGGCGACGCCTTGGCGGGCTTTGATCGCCGCGCGGTCATGGCCTTGCAGATCGTCCCAGCGGGTCTCATCCCAAAGACATTCTGTGGCTGGCCCATAGACTTCGGTCAGCCCATAGACCTGCGTGATGTGAAAGCCCATCGGCTCGATTTTGGCCAATGTGGCCGGGGCCGGGGGGGCGCCGGCGGTGAAGACTTCCACCACATGGCCGAACTCTCTGCGCTGCTCTTCCGGTGCATTGACCAGCATGTTCAACACGATAGGGGCCCCACCAAAGTGGGTCACACCCTCGTCGGCAATCGCGTCGAAGATCGCCGGTGCCGTGATGTCGCGGCAACAGACAATGGTGCCGCCGACCATGGGCATCATCCATGTGTGGCACCAGCCGTTGCAGTGAAACAGAGGCACAATTGTCAGGTAGACCGGATGTAAGGTCATGCGCCAGCTCAGCACCTGTCCCATGGCGTTTAGATAAGCGCCCCGGTGGTGATACACCACGCCTTTTGGCTTGCCCGTGGTGCCGGAGGTGTAGTTGAGCGCGATGCTCTCCCACTCGTCTTGAGGCATGATCCAGTCAAACGCCAGATCGCTTTGGGCCAACAGATCCTCATAGGTCTGATGGCGTCCGGAGGCTGGAAATCCTGCTTCCGGGGCAGCCACCTCGATTAGCGTGGGTGCGGCTGAGCTCATCGCGGCGCAGGCCGCCTCGGCAAGCTCCAGGAAAGCGCTGTCTACCAACACCACTTTGGCTTCGCCATGCTCAAAGATGTAAGTGACCGTGGCGACATCCAGACGGATGTTGATCGCGTTGAGCACAGCCCCGCAGGCGGGCACACCAAAATGCGCCTCGCAAGCTGTCGGTGTGTTGGGAAGCAAGGTTGCAACCACGTCGCCGGGTTTTACCCCCAACTCAACAAGGCCGCAGGCCAATTGGCTGCACCGGGCGTGATACTCACGGTAAGTGCGACGAATCTCGCCATCCACCAAGGCGGGGCGGTTCGGGAAGATTGTTGCCGCTCGTTTCAGTCCGGACAGCGGGGACAAAGGCACATAATTAGCCGCGCATTTTTCCAATCCGGTTTCATCTGACATCCAGCCCATTGGCGAACCCTCCCAAAAAGTCTTGCCAGCACTCTCGTAGATGTTGTTTCAAAAGGGAAGTCGGTAATAATACGCACGCTTCGACGGCATTGTTGAAACAATCATGCGCTATGAGCGACCGACTTAAAGATGGGGCGCACCTAAGGGGCAAACCCGTTGGCAAGGGAAGGCTGTTTCAAATTTCAATCATTTTGAGCCTACTCACAGTTGAACTAAATGCCAAGTAGACCGCTGAAACTGTTTACGAATTGTATAGGCGCAGCCGCAAAATATGATCCAAGCGTTTCCCAAACTTAGTGGCGAAACAGTATGAGTGTTTTTCGGACCCCGTCCTTGGTGGAATAGATGGTGGTAACAATTCGTGACAAAGCTAGGCTGGCTTTAGCAGCCAGGCGCCGCCACTCAAACGTGCGGCCGGTAATCACAACCACGGGTAGTGGGTTTGTGGCGGGTACCCGTGTGGTCACGCCCGGTGGGTGGGCCACCGTGGACAGCTTGCATGTCGGTGATGAAGTGCTCACATTTGATGCCGGATTTCAGCGCGTTACGGCTTTGGCGACCGACCCGATATTCAGCCATGAGCACGTGACCCCACGCCAGCTGTGGCCGATTTTTGTCCCTGCCGGTTCTTTGGAAAACAGGCGTGATCTCTTGGTGCAACCGGGGGAAGGGGTTCTCGTTGAAAGCCCGTCGGTACGCGACAAATGGGGCGATCCTTACGCGGTCATCCCTGGCGCGGCCTTGGAGGTTCTGGATGGGACCTACCGCGTGGAACCTGCCACACCTCTTAAGGCCGTTCTACCGGCATTTGCCGAAGATCAGATGGTGTTTGTCAACGGCGGGGCGCTGCTGTTTTCCCAGTGCATTTGGGGCGTGCGTGCCGGTGTGCGGCCACGCTTTGGGCGGGCGGCGAACTACAACATGGTGCCGGTACAAACAGCCATGACCATGCTGGAAAGCGGCGCGGTGCGGAATGTGTCTGTGAAGCCAGAGATGATGCTGGCCGCAGCGTAGAAAGGGCACAAAAGAAAAACGCCCGATAGCGATTGCTCCCGGGCGTTTCTTGTTTTGTGAGGGGTGCTTAGGCTGCGGCTTTGGCCTGTGGACCAAAGCGGCCATAGAAGGTCTCGCCTTTGTCCGCCATCTCACGCAGCAATGGCGGGCAAGCAAACCGGTCGCCAAACTTCTGTGCCAATTGGTCGCAACGTTCAGCTGCCCAAGCGGCGCCAACGATGTCGAGCCAACTGAACGGGCCGCCGGACCATGGCATGAAGCCCCAGCCCAAGATCGCGCCCACGTCACCTTCACGAATGTCTTCCAGCACACCCGCTTCCAGCGCGCGCACGGCTTCCAGTACCTGGGCAAAGATCAGACGGTGCTGCACTTCGATCAGGTCAGGTTGCTCTTCCAGTAGCGGGAACTTCTCGTTGAAGCCGGTCCAGTAGTCGCCGCGCTTGCCCTTTTCGTCATAGTCAAAGAAGCCCGCTTTCGCTTTGCGGCCCAAACGACCTTCTTCAACCATCCAGAAGGTCACGTCATCCGCGACGGACTTCGGATAGGCGTCGCCCATCGCAGCCATAGTGGCTTTGGCGATTTTGGCGCCGAGGTCCAAGGAGGTCTCGTCCACCAGCTGGATTGGTCCCACTGGGAAGCCTAGAAGCTGCGCCGCGTGGTCCAGAAGCGGACGGCCCACACCTTCACCGGCCATCATCACACCTTCGTTGATGTAAGGAATGATGCAGCGGTTGGCGTAGAAGAAGCGCTCGTCGTTCACAACAATTGGCGTCTTGCGGATCTGACGCACATAGTCGAGCGCTTTGGCCACCGCGCGGTCGCCGGTTTCTTTGCCTTTGATGATCTCCACCAGCGCCATTTTCTCCACTGGGGAGAAGAAGTGGATGCCGATGAATTGCTCTTTGCGTACAGAAGCTTCGGCCAAACCGGTGATTGGCAGGGTGGAGGTATTGGAGGCAAAGATCGCATCCTCAGGGATGATCGCCTCAACCTTCTTGGTCATTTCGGCTTTCACGCCCACATCTTCGAACACCGCTTCGATGATCAAGTCAACGTCAGACAGGTTGTCCAGATCGGTGGTGGCGTTGATGCGGCCCAGCATGGCCTCTTTCTTCTCTGCCGTGACCTTGCCGCGCTTGATGCCCTTGTCGAGATAGGTCTCGGAGTAGGCTTTGCCGCGATCGGCTGCTTCTTGGCTGGTGTCGATCAGCACAACGTCCATGCCGGCCTGCGCAGAGACCAGCGCGATGCCTGCGCCCATCATACCCGCGCCCAGAACGCCGACTTTCTTGACGGACTGATCCGGAACGTCTGGACGGTTTGCGCCTTTCTCCAGTGCTTCTTTGTTGATGAACAAAGACTGGATCATCGCCGAAGACGACGGGTTCATCAGCACATTCACAAACCAGCGCGCTTCGATCTTTAGCGCAGTGTCAAACGGCACCTGTGCACCTTCATAGGCCGCAGACAGCAGAGCCTTGGCTGCAGGGTACACGCCCCAAGTATTGCCGTTCACCATCGCCGACGCGCCAGCGTAGGTCATGAAGCCTGCTGGGTGGTACGGTTCACCACCTGGCATTTTGTAGCCTTTGGCATCCCATGGCTTCAGGATGTCTTTGTCGGTGGCCGACAGAACCCACTCTGTCGCGGCGGCGACTGGATCGTCCACCACTTCATGGATGATGCCTGCGGCTTTGGCTTTCTTCGGATCAACCATCTTGCCTTGCAGCAAGAACGGCGAGGCTGCCATAGCGCCCATCATGCGAATGAAACGTGTGGTGCCACCCATGCCCGGGAAGATGCCAACCATGATTTCCGGCAGGCCAATTTTGGCCTTTGGGTTGTCCGCTGCAAAGATGCGGTGGGTTGCCAAAGGCAGTTCCAGGCCAATGCCAAGCGCGGTGCCGGGCAGCGCGGAGGCAATCGGCTTGCCGCCTTTGTTGGTTTTTGGGTCCATGCCCGCACGCTCGATTTTGCGCAGGAATTTGTGGCCCATCATGGTGAAGTCAAACAGCGCCTGCGCAGGCTCGTCACCGGCATCCGCGCGGATGGAACCAAGCACATTCAGGTCCATGCCACCGGCAAAAGTGTCTTTGCCAGAGGTAATTACCGCGCCTTTGATGTCGTCGTTGCCGAGCACCTCGTCAATGCAGGCTTCCAAGTCGCCAAAGGCCTCCCGGCTCAGCACGTTCATCGATTTGGACTTCACGTCCCAGGTGATGATGGCGACACCGTTGTCGCCGACTTTCATTGTGAAATCAGTCATGTCTCTTATCCTAATGTCAGCCGGTTACACGCGTTCGATGATGGTGGCCGCGCCCATGCCGGACGCGATGCAGAGGGTGGCCAGACCGGTTTCTTTGTCCTGGCGCTCCAGCTCGTCCAGCAAGGTGCCGATGATTATGGCACCGGTTGCGCCCAGCGGGTGGCCCATGGCGATCGAGCCGCCGTTCACGTTCACCAGAGCTGGATCAACGTCAAACGCTTGCTGGAAGCGCATCACAACAGAGGCGAAGGCTTCGTTGACTTCGAACAGGTCGATGTCGCTGATTGCCATACCCGCGTCTTTCAGGATTTTCTGGGTGGCAGGCACTGGACCGGTCAGCATGATGGTTGGGTCCAGCCCAATTTTGCAGGTCTGTTTGATCACCGCACGTGGCTTGATGCCGTATTTCTCACCAAACTCTTTGTTGCCGATCAATACGCCAGCAGAGCCATCCACGATACCGGAAGAGTTCCCAGCGTGGTGGATGTGGTTGATTTTCTCAAGATGCGGGTACTTCATGATCGCCAGCTTATCAAAGCCTGGCATCACTTCGCCTTGCTCTTTGAACGCAGGCTTCAGACCACCAAGGGACTGCATGTCCGTACCCGGACGCATGTATTCGTCTTTGTCCAAAATGGTCAGACCGTTGATGTCTTTCACAGCGACGATGGACTTGTCGAACCGACCTTCATCCCACGCCTGCGCGGCGCGGCGCTGAGATTCCACCGCCAGTTCGTCGGCTTGATCACGGGTGAAACCATATTCGGTGGCGATGATGTCCGCCGAGATACCCTGTGGGACAAAATACATGTCCATGGCCACGGATGGGTCGACTGCGATGGCTGCCCCGTCAGAGCCCATCGGTACGCGGCCCATCATCTCGACACCACCGGCGATATAGGCGTCGCCTGCGCCGCCTTTGACCTGGTTGGCCGCGAGGTTTACGGCTTCCATGCCCGATGCGCAGAAGCGGTTGATCGACAGGCCTGGAATGATTTCGTCTAGGTCAGACGCCAACACGGCGGTCCGCGCGAGGCAGCCACCTTGTTCTTTCACCTGGGTCACGTTGCCCCAGATCACGTCTTCAACGGCGTGGCCTTCTAGGCCGTTGCGCTCTTTCAGGCTGTTCAGAACTGTTTTGGACAAGGCAACGGAAGTCACCTCGTGGAGGCTGCCATCTTTGCGGCCTTTGCCGCGCGGCGTGCGCACAGCGTCATAGATATAGGCTTCGGTCATTGTGGTCTCCTATTATCAGGCGAGATCAGGCGCGGTCCGCGGGGGAGCCGGGCATCAGGTCGTAGGGGTGTTTCCACCCCGGTGTGTCGGAAATATTGGTCAGCCAGCGGTCAATGTTGGACCACTCGGTACGGTCAAAGCCAAAGGGCTCTGGGTAGTAGAGGTAAGAACAGCAAGTTAGGTCTGCGTTGGTCAGGCCGTCGCCCACAATCCAATCACGTCCCTCAAGATGCTTGTTCAGAATGTCATAAGCGCCTTTGAGGCGGCCTTGGTTGAAGGCAATCACCTCTTTGGGCTGTTTGTCTTTTGGCATGAAGTTGATCAGGAAACGGGTCATGCCTGCAAACGAGCTGAGCTTGTGGTTGTCCCAGAACTGCCAGCGCAAGATTTCACGGCGCTCATTGTTGTCGCGCCCCGCAAATTTCCCGGTTTTCTCGGAAATGTAGTCCTGAATGACCGAGGACTGCGTCAGGCTAAAGTCGCCATCCACCAGCACAGGCGCTTCGCCCATCTCATTGACGTTTTGGCGGTATTCATCGGAGCGGGTTTCGCCCGCAAAAAAGTCTACCTTTACTGGTTCCCAGTCGAGGCCCGAAAGTTCCAATGCCAGCGCAGCCTTGTAGGAATGGCCGCTTTCTCCAAAACAGTAGAGTTTGATTGTCATGCCGTCCTCCCCTTGGCAAATTTTTGCGCGGGTTTGATCACCGCTTGCGGTCGTCCAAAGTCGCGTTGAACTGGCGCAAGCGATGCGCCAGTTGGTCGTCGTCTGTTACAGCGTCGAAGTTCTCAAATATAAACGACAGCGCCTCACCTTCGTCTAGACCTGCTTCCGTCGCGAAACTGCGCAGCTTGCGATACCCATCCTCTGTCATGGCAACAGGGAAGCGGCGGGTCAGTCGAAAACGTTTGGGCATCTGTCCTCCAGAATGACGCCGGAAAATGAGGGGAGGGCGGGGAGGTCCCCGCCCAACCGGATCAGAACTGGTCTGCGGCCAGAGCCATTACGGTGTCGCCACCGGACTGGATGCGCGCCAAGTGCATCCCCGTCGCTGGCAGACGACGCGCCATGTAGTAGCGGCCGGTGGTCAGCTTGGTTTCGTAGAAGTCTTTGTCTCCTGCGCCGGATGCCAGCGCTGCGTTGGCAGCTTTGGCCATCTGCGCCCACATCAGGCCGAGGCAGACGTGGCCGAACAGGTGCATGAAGTCGTTGGAACCAGACAGCGCATCGTTCGGGTTCTTCATGCCTGCCTGCATGAAGTACATGCCCGCTGCCTGCAGATCCTTGGAGGCTTGCTTGAGCGGACCAACAAAATCCTTCAGCGCTTCGTCTTCGCCGTTTTCTTTGCAGAAGCTTTTAACCAATTCAAAGAAGGCCATAACGTGCTTGCCGCCGTCGGCCGCGAGTTTACGCCCTACAAGGTCAAGCGCCTGAACGCCGTTGGCGCCTTCGTAGATCATCGCGATACGGGCATCGCGGGTGAATTGGCTCATGCCCCATTCTTCGATATAGCCGTGACCGCCGTAAACCTGCTGAGCTTTGACAGTCATGTCGTAGCCTTCGTCGGTCAGGAAGCCTTTGATCACCGGAGTCAGCAAGGAGATCAGCCCGTCTGCGTCTTTGTCCCCTTTGCGGTGCGCTTCATCCAACATGGTGGCGCCCCAGAGGATGAACGCACGCGCGCCTTCCACGAAGGATTTCTGGTCCATGAGCGAGCGACGGATATCCGGGTGAACAATCAGAGGATCAGCCGGGCCATCTGGGTTTTCAACACCGGTCACGGCACGGCCCTGCAGGCGGTCCTTGGCATAGGCCAGGGCGTTCTGGTAGGCGACCTCAGCCTGTGCCAATCCCTGCATGCCCACACCCAGACGGGCTTCGTTCATCATGGTGAACATGGCACGCATGCCTTTGTTCAAATCGCCAATCAGGTACCCTTCGGCGTCGTCATAGTTCAGCACGCAGGTGGAGTTGCCATGGATGCCCATCTTTTCTTCGATGCTGCCCACGGTCACGCCGTTGCGGGCACCGATGTTGCCTTCGTCATCCACCAGGAACTTTGGCACGATGAAGAGAGACACGCCTTTGATGCCTTGCGGGCCGCCCGGCACTTTGGCCAGCACGAGGTGCACAATGTTGTCGGCCATGTCGTGGTCGCCAGCGGAGATAAAGATCTTCTGACCGGAGATTTTGTAGGTGCCGTTGTCCTGCGGCTCCGCTTTGGTGCGCATCAAGCCCAGATCTGTACCGCAGTGTGGCTCAGTCAGGTTCATGGTGCCGGTCCACTCACAGGAAACCATCTTCGGCAGCCACTTGTTTTTCTGCTCGTCGGTACCGTGCGCAAGGATCGCCGCCGCCGCACCGTGGGTCAGACCCTGGTACATGGTAAAGGCCTGGTTGGAGGCGGAGAACATTTCGCCCACCGCGGTTCCCAGCACCTGTGGCATATTCTGGCCGCCGTACTCTTCCGGCATATCCAAACCGGTCCAGCCGCCTTCTTTCACTTGCTCAAACGCGTTTTTAAAGCCGGTTGGCGTGTAAACCACACCATTTTCCAGACGGCAGCCTTCGTGATCACCGACCACGTTGAGCGGGGACAGCACTTCTCCGGTCAGCTTGCCGGCCTCTTCCAAAACAGCGGAGGTAAAGTCGGCTTCTAGGTCGCTATAACCTGGAATATCGGCGTTGGAGACGTTCAGCATATCGTGCAGCACAAACTGCAGGTCTTTTACAGGCGCGGTATAGGTCGGCATAAGGGGTTCCCTTTTGGATGATCCGAGACGGAATTTGTCTGTCGCCGCTTATTGCGCGGCGTCTTTCTGGTTTGCGAGGTCGGCGAGGAACTGTTCGCCCCATTTGAGCTGTTCGCGCAGATCGTCGATCGCTTCGTTTAGCTCGTCGCGTTGCTCTTCCATGTCCTTGAGGCGGTGTTGTGCCACCTCATAGGTGCGTTGCAGCTGGGTCGCTTGCTGATCGCCCATGTCATAGAGGTCGAGCAGCTGACGGATTTCCTCGAGAGAAAAGCCAAAGCGTTTGCCACGCAGGATCAGTTTGAGACGGGCGCGGTCACGTTTGGTAAACAAACGCTTTTGGCCCTCGCGAATGGGGAACAAAAGTTCCTTGGACTCGTAAAAACGCAGGGTGCGAGGGGTGACGTCATAGGCATCACACATCTCACGAATGGTCATCGTTTCTTCGCTCATCATTGCGTCCTTTCTTACCGGAAGGTGGGTACAAAATGGGCTTCGGGAACTGAGTTACTATACAGCTTGACGTTAACGTAAGTAAGACGTCACGTCACATTTTGAAGTGACGTAGGATCAATTTTTTCTGCTTAGGCGGACTCTTGCGCACCACGCGCCGCGCTGCGGTCGCAAAACAAAAGGCGCCTCGATGGGCGCCTTTACGGGATTAAACTTGCTGGGAAGCTCAGTTTGCTTTGGTCAGGAAGCCTGCGGTTTCATCCCGCAGTTCTTTGAGTTCGCGCATCGCTTCATCCAACTGTTGGCGCTGTTCTTCCAGCTCCGCCATCTGGCGGTCTGCCATCTCCACAAAGGCCTGCATCTGCGCCGAGGTGCCGTCGTTTTCGTAAATCAACAGCCACTGGCGGATGTCTTCAAGCTTAATGCCAAAGCGGCGCCCGCGCATGATCAGGGTCATCCGGGCAATCTCTCGCGGGCCAAAAAATCGGCTGCGTCCTTCACGCTCCGGCTGCAAAAGTTCGATATACTCATAGTAACGCAACGTCCTTGGTGTGACGTCGAATCGTGCGCACATTTCCTTAAAAGACAGGCGAGTATCAGACATTTGCGGGGCCTCCTTAGGCGCGAAACTTAGTTTGCATCTGCAGCAAGGGCAACCGCCCCCTTGAAGCCTATGTCAAATGACGCTCATAAATGGGCCAATACAATCGGAGGGCGGGCATGGAACCGGACAAGGCAAAAATGGCGGAGCATTTTATTAATGCGATTCCCCATTGCAAGGCGTTGAACATGCGGCTGACCGACATTGGTGCAGGCAAGGCTGAGATGGAGTTGCCTTACGACAGTAAGATTGTCGGTGATCCTGAAACCGGTGTTTTGCATGGCGGCGCAGTGTCAGCCTTGATGGACACCTGTTGTGGTGCGGCGGCGATGTGCCATCCGTCGTCTCCCTCCGGCACGGCCACGATTGATCTGCGGATCGACTACATGCGCGCAGCAACACCGGGTCAAAATGTGCGGACCAAAGCGGAGTGCTACCACATCACGCGATCTGTCGCCTTCGTGCGGGCCACGGCCTTTGATGATGACGACAGCCGCCCCGTGGCCACGGCCACCGGCGCATTCACTGTGCAGAGGAAGTAACCATGCCGCGTCCACGTCCAGAACCTGTTCAGGTGGTGAAGCAACGCCGCGACGCCGCGCTTTCTGCGCTTGTACATGGTGTGCCATATATCAATTTCCTCGGCATCGAGTTTGAGCGTCGTGGCGACGAACTTACCGCGATTTTGCCATTTGATAACAAGTTGATTGGCAACCCGCTTTTGCCTGCCATTCACGGTGGCGTAACAGCGGGCTTTCTTGAGACCACAGCGGTCATTGGTCTGGCGTGGTCCGGCCTCTGGGATGACATTGAAAGTGGTCAGATTTCCATGGAAAGCCTGACCGAAGGCCATCTGCCACGCCTACCCAAAACCATCGACTTTACCGTGGACTACCTCCGTTCCGGCCTGCCGCGCGATGCTTATGCCCGTGCGCGGGTCAACCGTTCCGGTCGTCGTTACGCCTCGGTGCATGTCGAAGCGTGGCAGGATCAGCGCGATGTGTTGTTTGCACAGGCCACCGGCCATTTTTTGATGCCGTCCAAGGATGACTGATACGCCGCAAGCTGGCGGAGTCGGCGACATCACCCATCGGCGCATCTTGCACACGGCGCTGCCGATTGTTCTGTCCAATGCTACTGTGCCCATCCTGGGGGCGGTGGATACAGGCGTTGTCGGGCAGATGGGGGATGCTGCACCCATTGGGGCCGTGGGCATCGGCGCAGTTATTCTTGCTGGTCTCTACTGGATCTTTGGCTTCCTTCGGATGGGCACCACTGGCCTAACCGCGCGCGCGAAAGGCGAGGGGCGTTACGGCGAGGTGGCTGCGATGCTGACTCGTGCCGTACTGATCGGTGTGGCGGCGGGGCTGCTGCTGATCCTGGGGCAAGTCTGGCTATTTCGTGCCGCGTTTTGGTTATCACCAGCGTCCCCTGAGGTGGAAACGCTCGCGCGCCAATATTTGCAAATCCGCATTTGGTCTGCGCCGGCGGCCATTTCGATTTACGGCTTGACCGGTTGGCTGATTGCGCAGGAGCGTACAAAGGCGGTGTTGGTCATTCAGCTATGGATGAACAGCGTGAATATCGTACTCGACCTTTGGTTTGTCCTGGGGCTCGGTTGGGGTGTGGAGGGCGTGGCGATTGCTACTGTCTTTGCTGAGGTGACAGGCTGCGCCTTGGCGGTATGGTTGTGCCGCGATGTCTTTCAAAACCCTGCGTGGATGGAAAAAGCGCGTGTGTTGGATCGTACCGCCCTGCGTGAAATGGCTGGCGTAAATGGCGACATTCTGCTGCGGTCTTTGATGTTGCAAGCGATTTTCATGTCATTTCTGTTCCTTGGCGCTGACTTTGGGGATGACACATTGGCCGCCAATCAGGTGTTGTTGCAGTTCTTGTACATCACCGCACATGCGCTCGACGGGTTTGCCTTTGCGGTGGAAACGCTTGCCGGACAAGCATTTGGCGGCAAGGACCGTGCAGGCCTTCGACGCGCAACCTACATGGCATCGATATGGGCTGTGATTGGGTCGGTGCTCATTGCCGCAATCTACTGGATTTTTGGTGGATTGATCATCGATGTAATGACCACCTCTGAGGCATTGCGCTCTTTGGCGCGTGATTTCCTGCCCTGGGTGGTGCTCTCGCCGCTGTTGGGGGTGGCACCCTTCATGTTGGACGGTGTTTTTATCGGGGCCACGCAAACCAAAGACATGCGCAACATGATGCTGCTGTCGACGGTGATCTATTTCGTGGCGCTGGCGCTGTTGGTGCCGTTTTGGGGCAATCACGGGCTGTGGGTAGCCTTGATGGTGAGCTTTGTGGCGCGGGGTGCAACCTTGGCCGTGCGTTATCCAGCCTTGGAGGCGCGCGCGGCGCGGTGATCTTAAGCTTCTGAGACACCTTTGAGATTCTTCAGGGCGGCATGGTTTCATGTCGCCCTTTTTCGTGGCTGCGGAACAGTGCGCGCGAAATTTTCTTGATCCAGCCTCCGACTCGGTCTAGTTATTGAACAACTGTTCAATAACCTGAGGAGATGCCCCATGTTCATGCACACGATGAATTTTGATCTGGGCGAAGACGTCAACGCGTTGCGCGAGATGGTGCATCGCTTTGCGCAGGAGCGCATCAAGCCGATGGCTGCGGACATCGATCTGAAAAATGAATTCCCCAACGAACTCTGGAAAGAGTTTGGCGATCTGGGTCTGCTGGGTGTGACCGTGCCCGAAGAGTACGGCGGGGCAGGCATGTCCTATCTGGCGCATGTGATTGCGGTCGAAGAGATCGCCCGCGCGTCGGCTTCTGTGTCGCTGTCTTATGGCGCGCATTCCAACCTCTGCGTGAACCAGATCAAACTCAACGGCAATGACGAGCAGAAAGCAAAATATCTGCCGCGCCTGATTTCCGGCGAGCATGTTGGTGCGCTGGCAATGTCCGAACCCTCCGCAGGGTCTGACGTGGTGTCGATGAAGTTGCGCGCAGAAAAGCGCAATGATCGCTTTGTGTTGAACGGCAACAAATACTGGATCACCAACGGCCCAGACGCAGACACACTGGTTGTGTATGCCAAAACTGATCCAGACGCGGGTCCACGCGGCATCACTGCCTTCCTGATTGAGAAAGAGATGAAGGGGTTCTCTACCTCTCCACATTTCGACAAGCTGGGTATGCGTGGTTCCAATACTGCCGAACTGATCTTCGAAGACGTTGAAGTGCCGTTTGAGAACATCCTCGGTGAAGAAGGCAAAGGTGTCGCGGTTCTGATGTCCGGTCTGGACTATGAACGCGTTGTTCTGGCAGGCATCGGCACCGGCATCATCGCAGCCTGTTTGGACGAAATCATGCCATACATGGTAGAGCGTAAACAGTTTGGTCAGTCCATTGGCAACTTCCAACTGATGCAAGGCAAAATCGCCGACATGTATACCGCGATGAACTCCGCGCGCGCCTATGTCTATGAATGTGCCAAAGCCTGTGACGAAGGCCGGATCACCCGTCAGGATGCTGCGGCTTGCTGCCTCTATGCCTCCGAAGTTGCCATGACCCAAGCGCACCAAGCGGTGCAGGCCATGGGTGGCGCAGGCTACCTGTCCGACAACCCTGTGGGCCGGATCTTCCGCGATGCCAAGCTGATGGAAATCGGCGCGGGCACCAGCGAGATCCGCCGCATGTTGATTGGCCGCGAGCTGATGGCTGCGCAGGCGTAAGGGCTCTGAAGCGCCAATTTGCCTTGTGGGGTTGGGCGGGAACACCCTTCTCGCTTACCCTCAAGGCAAATCAGCGTTTTGAAAGGCATTTAACCATGTGGAAGATTTTGGCATTTACGGCAGGCGTGGCCATTGGCAGTGCGGCGTTCGCGGAGAGTGGGCCGGGTTTCTCTCCCGTCGCTACCGAAGCCTGCCTGGCGGCAATGACAGACAGCCAAGACCCAACCACATGTATCGGCAGTTCCGCCAATCACTGCATGGAGACCACCGAGGGTGGCTGGTCCACCTACGGCATGAGCCAATGCCTTGATCAGGAGCGGGACTATTGGGATCAGCGTCTCAATGCCGCTTACAAGGCGGTACGCGCGTCACGGAAGGCCACAGACAAAGAAATGGCGGACCTGGGCTCGGCCGCGCCGTCTCAAGGCGACGCCCTCAAGAACATGCAACGCGCCTGGATCGCCTATCGCGACGCCACCTGTGATTACGAACGCTCGCTCTGGGGCGGCGGCACGGGTGGTGGCCCGGCCACGGTGAGTTGCCTGATGTATATGACCGCCGAACAGGCGCTCTATCTGGAAGCGGATGGGCTGGTGGAGTGAGATCACACACCACGCCTTTCACAAGAATGGGATACGACAATGAGTAAGTTGCAATCCAAGGTGATCACTTCGTCCGAGGATTTCGCCGCCAATCGCGCAGCACATCTTCAGATGATTGACGATGTGCGTCAGGTGGCGGAAGCAGCCCGCATGGGCGGTGGCGAGAAGTCCCGCGCGCGTCATGAAAGCCGCGGCAAAATGCTGCCCCGCCGGCGCGTGGCAGGTTTGCTTGACCCTGGTTCTCCGTTTCTGGAAGTTGGCGCCACGGCGGCCCATGGCATGTATGACGGAGCAGCGCCTTGTGCCGGTGTCGTGGCCGGGATCGGCCGGGTGCACGGGCAAGAGGTCATGGTGGTGTGCAACGACGCCACCGTGAAGGGCGGAACCTACTACCCGATGACTGTGAAAAAGCACCTGCGCGCGCAAGAGATTGCAGAGCAGAACAATCTGCCGTGTGTCTATCTGGTGGACAGTGGCGGCGCCAACCTGCCGCAACAAGACGAGGTTTTTCCGGATCGCGATCACTTTGGCCGCATATTCTTTAACCAGGCAAACATGTCTGCCAAAGGCATCCCTCAGATCGCCGTGGTGATGGGTTCTTGTACGGCAGGCGGCGCTTATGTGCCTGCCATGTCTGATGTGACTATCATTGTGAAAGAGCAGGGCACCATCTTCCTCGCAGGCCCGCCGCTGGTGAAAGCGGCGACTGGTGAAGTTGTGAGTGCAGAGGACCTTGGTGGCGGCGATGTGCACACACGCTTGTCCGGTGTGGCCGACTATCTGGCAGATGACGATGCCCATGCATTGGCCCTAGCGCGGGATGCGCTCAAGCATCTCAACCGCACCAAGCCACAGACCGTAGATTGGCAGACGCCAGAAGAACCCGCCTACGACCCAGAGGAGATTCTTGGCGTGGTGCCCGGAGGCTTGCGAACGCCTTATGACATCCGCGAAGTTATCGCACGTGTGGTAGACGGATCCCGGTTTGATGAATTTAAGAAACGCTTTGGAGAAACGCTGGTCTGTGGCTTTGCTCATGTGAACGGCTGCCCTGTCGGCATCATCGCCAACAACGGCGTGCTCTATTCCGAAAGCGCTGCCAAAGGCGCCCATTTTGTCGAGCTGTGCTCTCAACGCGGCATCCCGCTGGTGTTCCTGCAAAACATCACCGGCTTTATGGTGGGGAAGAAATACGAGGCCGAAGGCATCGCGCGCCACGGTGCCAAAATGGTGACCGCAGTGGCCACCACCAAAGTGCCAAAAATCACCATGCTGGTTGGCGGTTCCTTTGGCGCAGGCAACTACGGTATGGCCGGTCGCGCTTACTCTCCGCGGTTCCTGTGGAGCTGGCCCAACAGCCGCATTTCCGTGATGGGTGGCGAACAGGCAGCGGGTGTTCTCGCAACGGTTAAGCGCGATGCCATTGAGCGCCAGGGCGGCGAATGGTCGGCTGAAGAAGAAGCCGCCTTCAAACAGCCCACGCTGGACATGTTCGAAGAACAAAGCCACCCGCTCTACGCTTCAGCACGCCTCTGGGACGATGGCATTGTCGACCCACGCAAAACCCGCGACGTGCTGCACCTGAGCCTAACGGCTTCTCTCAACGCACCAATCGAGGAGACCAAGTTCGGCGTGTTCCGGATATAATCTTCTCTTGGCCCAAAATATCCCCGGGGGTCCGGGGGCAGGCAGCCCCCGGTCCGACGTCTCAACACAAAGGACCGCCCGATGTTTGAAAAAATCCTGATTGCTAACCGTGGCGAGATTGCCTGCCGCGTGATGGAAACTGCCCGTGCGATGGGCGTGAAAACCGTTGCTGTGTATTCTGATGCGGACGCGACCGCGAAACATGTCGCGCTGGCGGATCAAGCCGTGCATATTGGGGGCGCAGCGCCAGCCGACAGCTATCTCAAAGGCGATGTGATCATCCAGGCCGCGCTGGACACCGGCGCGCAGGGCATCCACCCCGGCTACGGCTTTCTCTCCGAAAACCCGGAGTTTGTGGAGGCGGTTGAAGCTGCTGGCCTGACCTTCATTGGTCCCTCCGCCAAAGCCATTCGTGCTATGGGCCTCAAAGACGCCGCCAAAGCCCTGATGGAAGAGGCAAATGTGCCGGTTGTGCCGGGCTATCATGGCGACAATCAGGACGGCGCGTTTTTGACCGAGCAAGCTGAGGTCATCGGTTATCCGGTGCTGATCAAAGCCGTCGCAGGCGGCGGCGGCAAAGGTATGCGCCTTGTTGAGAACTCCGCCGACTTCGCCGACGCGCTGGCCTCAGCTCAAGGCGAGGCCACCACGGCCTTTGGCAACCCCGATGTATTGATCGAAAAATATGTTACCAGCCCACGCCACATCGAAGTGCAGGTCTTTGGTGACGGTGAAAAGGCCGTGCATCTGTTTGAGCGGGACTGTTCTCTGCAACGCCGCCACCAGAAAGTCATCGAAGAAGCCCCGGCGCCGGGTATGACCGAGGAAATGCGCGCAGCAATGGGGGATGCCGCCGTACGTGCGGCTGAGGCGATCAACTACAAAGGCGCAGGCACCATTGAGTTTATCGTGGACGGCTCCAACGGTCTTCGCCCAGACGGCTTCTGGTTTATGGAAATGAACACCCGCTTGCAGGTGGAGCACCCGGTCACTGAGGCGATCACTGGTGTTGATCTGGTCGAATGGCAACTGCGCGTCGCGTCTGGCGAACCACTGCCAAAACAGCAGGAAGAGTTGACCATCACCGGACATTCGTTTGAAGCGCGTATCTATGCCGAAGATGTGCCCAAAGGCTTCCTGCCCGCCACCGGCACGCTCTCGCATCTGGAGTTCCCGGCAGCGGCTCGGATCGACAGCGGCGTGCGGTCCGGGGACACCATCAGCCCGTGGTACGACCCGATGATTGCCAAGCTGGTGGTACATGGATCAACCCGTGAGATCGCCCTCAAACAGCTGGAACGCGCGCTGCGCTGGACGGATGTGGGCGGCACCGTGACCAACGTGAGCTTTCTGGCGTTGCTGGCGGCGCAGCCCAACTTTGTGGCGGGTGACGTAGACACAGGCTTGATTGAGCGCCACATTGATGCGCTGGCTGTGCAACCGTCGGCCTGCACCAAGGCGCGCTCGGTGGCGGCGCTGACAGCTTTGGGATTGAGGCCTCTGGGTGGATCTGCGCCAGCCGAAACGCTGGTTCTGTGGTCTCCACTGACGCACAGCGTGTCCCTGATCCACAACGAAGAGCGTATCGACGTAGATGTGCGTGTGAACGGTACAGGCAACTACAGCGTTCAGGTTGGCGAGGCGGAACACATCGTCACCTACAAAGGTGGCAGCTGGTGGGTCGACACCACCAAAGTGCCTGCGCGCACCGCGCAGAACGGCGACGAGCTGACCGTGTTTTGGGGCAACGGCTATCGCTTCACGGTGGTCGATCCGCTGGATCGAGAAGATGAAGGCGGGGCAGGCGGAAACGTGATTGCCGCACCGATGCCAGGCCTGGTCAAAGCGATTTTTGCAGAAGCCGGCCAAGCGGTGCGCGAAGGCGATCGCCTGGCCATTCTGGAAGCCATGAAAATGGAGCATTCTCTGCTTGCACCGCGCGATGGTGTCGTGGCGGATGTTTTGGCCACCGCGGGTGCGCAAGTTGAGGATGGCACCGCCCTGATCCTTCTGGAAGAAGACGAGGCATGAGCGCGGTTCTGCATTCCATTGCGGGCAGCCGCTCCTTTCGCGTGAACTGGCTGTTGCATGAGCTGGGCGAAGCGGTGGAGATTGTGCCGTATCAGATCATGGACGGTTCACTGCAACAGCCCGCATTCAAAGCCATGTCGCCTGCCCGGCGTGTGCCCGCTTTGGAGATCGACGGACGGGTGCTCTATGAAAGCGGTGCGATCGTGCAGTACCTCTGCGAAACCCGTGAGGGGCATGACTTAAAGCCAGAGGTTGGCAGCGAGGAACGGGCTGACTGGCTGCAATGGATGCATTACGCAGAGACCATCGCGGCGGGCATTCAGAACCTCAACATGCAGCATCTGTTCCTGCCCAAAGACTGGATGAAGTCCCCCACTGTGATGGGGATCGAAACCAAACGGCTGGCAATTGCTTTGAAAGCTGTTGAGGGCGCGTTGGGTGACGGGCGGCAGTTTCTATTGGCGAGCGGGTTTTCGGCTGCAGACGTGATGATGGGTTTCACACTGGAAAGCGCCAGCCGCTATGTGCGGTTTGACGGCTACCCGTTGACCACGGCCTATCTGCGCCGGATCGAAGCGCGTCCGGCCTATCAGGCTGCGCAGGCCGCTGAAGGGGTACAGCAATTTTACACGCAAGACTTCTATGACTTGCTGGAGCAGGGGGCGTGACCATGTCCAACAACGTTGAGCTTTTCGAAATGGGCCCTCGGGACGGGCTGCAGAATGAAAAGCGCCAAATTCCGACATCCGAAAAAATTGCACTGGTGGATTGTCTGTCGCAAGCGGGTTTCAAGCGCATCGAGGTGGCCAGCTTTGTCAGCCCCAAATGGGTGCCGCAAATGGCCGACTCGGCGGAAGTCCTCGCCGGTATAAATCGTGCCGAAGGCGTCAGCTACGCGGCCCTCACGCCGAACATGCGCGGCTTTGAGGGCGCCGTTGCCGCCAAGGCGGATGAAATTGCGATATTTGGCTCTGCCTCTGAGGGCTTTTCGAAAGCCAACATCAACGCCACCATCGCAGAGAGCCTGGACCGTTTTGCGCCAGTGGTGGCAGCGGCAAAAGACATAGGCCTGCCTGTGCGCGGCTATGTGAGCTGCATAACCGATTGTCCTTATGATGGCCCCACGCCGCCAGAGAAAGTGGCCGAGGTCGCGAAACACCTGTTTGATGCGGGCTGTTATGAGATCAGTTTGGGTGACACCATTGGTCAGGGCACTCCGGACAGCATCTCTGCGATGTTGCAAGCTGTCTTGGAGGTGGTGCCTGCGCACAAGCTGGCAGGACATTATCACGACACAGAGGGTCGCGCTTTGGCGAACATCGAGGCGTCGCTGGATCTTGGCATCCGGGTGTTTGATGCCGCCGTTGGCGGCTTGGGTGGGTGCCCTTATGCGCCGGGGGCAAAAGGCAACGTGGCCACGGAGGCGGTGGATGCGCGCCTCAAGGCGCTGGGCTATGAAACGGGGCTTGATACAGCGGTTCTGGCGCAAGCCGCTAAGATGGCGCGGTCCATGCGCGCAGTCGACGCCAAGTGAGAGGAAACATAATGACTTACGAAACCCTCACCATCACCACCGACAAACGCGGTGTTGCCACGCTCACTCTGAACCGTCCGGAAAAGCACAATGCGATGTCCGGTGCGATGATCGTGGAGTTAAAGCAGGCTGCCGAGGCGCTGGGCGCGGATAATTCGGTGCGCGTGGTGGTGCTGACTGGGGCCGGCAAAAGCTTCTGTGCGGGCGGCGATCTGGGCTGGATGCAGGCGCAGATGGCGGCTGATCCGGACACGCGTTTTGTAGAGGCGCGCAAGCTCGCCGAGGCGCTTCAGGCGCTCAACACCCTGCCCAAGCCCCTCATCGGTCGGTTGCAGGGCAATGCCTTTGGCGGCGGCGTTGGCATGGCCAGCGTTTGCGACGTGGCCATTGGGGTGGACAGCCTGACTATGGGGTTAACCGAAACCAAGCTGGGTTTGATCCCTGCCACTATAGGTCCTTACGTTCTGTCGCGCATGGGGGAGGCCATGGCCCGCCGTGTTTTTATGTCCGCCCGCCTGTTCAAAGCGCCGGAAGCGGTCACCTTGGGGCTCTTGGCCAAAGCGGTGCCAGCAGAGGAGCTGGACGCCGCGGTGGAGGCGGAAGTCGCGCCCTATTTGGCTTGCGCGCCACAGGCCGTGGCCCGTGCCAAGGCACTTGCCCGGACGCTGGGGCCAAGGATTGACGATGACGTGATCGACCACACCATTGGCGAGTTGGTGGCTTGTTGGGAAGGACAAGAGGCCAAGGACGGCATTGGTGCCTTCTTTGCCAAGCAAAAGCCATCTTGGGCGTCTTGACCTGGACGCAGGCCCTGTGAAGGCGTGTTTGCGCCTTCACAGCCGTTAACCTCTAAATTACCGATAGATCACGATTTTTGCGATTGGCAGCTGTTGCCAAGCCATTTGTTGTGCGCAGGCCTTTTCCCTAGTGATTTTCTAGGGTTTCGAAGGGCAGCGGAATCAAAGGGTCAATTTGTCCTGTTTCAAGTGGTGGGCCGGAAAAAATGACACCGGCTTAATGCCGCACATGGGTTTGAAGACAGGTTAAGTGACTGAATTTGTGTTAAAAACACCAATGTCACGTCTTGTTCAAAACTTGCGCTAAATATTGACCCCGCCATGGGGCAGGGGTAAACCCCGCAAGGAGTTGATACAGCCATCTGACTGCACCGAACTGGCGTGCATGAAAGGAGCTACCTATGGAAGAGATGCTTCGGGAATATTTTCCCATCCTCATCTTCGCCGCCGTCGCCATCGGCCTCGGCCTTGTCTTCATCCTTGCCGCCGTTGTTTTAGCTGTACGCAACCCGGACCCGGAAAAGGTCTC
This sequence comes from Shimia sp., assembly GCF_022448905.1. Classification (GTDB taxonomy): domain Bacteria; phylum Pseudomonadota; class Alphaproteobacteria; order Rhodobacterales; family Rhodobacteraceae; genus Shimia. The sequence continues at coordinate 92,981 of NZ_JAKVCW010000010.1, forward strand.
GGCGTACGAGTGTGGTTTCAACGCATTTGATGACGCGCGTATGAAATTTGACGTTCGGTTCTACCTCGTGTCGATCCTGTTCATCATCTTTGACTTGGAAATTGCCTTCCTATTCCCATGGGCCGTGGCCTTCAAGGACGTCTCGATGGTTGGTTTCTGGTCCATGATGGTGTTCCTCGCCGTGCTTACCATTGGCTTTGCCTATGAGTGGAAGAAGGGAGCTTTGGAATGGGAGTGATGACAGGTGCAAACACCGCGGGTGTCGACAAAGAAGTGGTCACTCAGGCGCTGAATTCTGAGTTGCAGGACAAAGGCTTCCTGCTGACCAACGCCGAAGACCTGATCAACTGGGGCCGCACTGGCTCTTTGCACTGGATGACCTTTGGTCTGGCCTGCTGCGCGGTTGAGATGATGCACACTTCCATGCCGCGCTATGACGCGGAGCGGTTTGGCATTGCGCCACGCGCCTCCCCGCGTCAGTCCGACGTGATGATTGTGGCTGGCACCCTGACCAACAAAATGGCACCGGCGCTGCGCAAGGTCTACGACCAGATGCCTGAGCCACGCTACGTGATCTCCATGGGCTCCTGCGCCAATGGCGGCGGCTACTACCACTACAGCTACTCCGTTGTGCGCGGTTGTGACCGTATTGTGCCGGTCGACATCTACGTGCCAGGCTGCCCGCCCACAGCAGAAGCACTGCTCTATGGCCTGTTGCAGCTGCAACGCAAAATTCGCCGCACGGGGACCATTGAACGATGACCGAAGCCCTGAAAGAACTTGGCGCCCACATCGAACTCAAGCGCCCGGATTGTGTGTTGGGCTGGGACGTGGCCTTTGACGAGCTGACCATCACCGTCACTCCGACCAATATTGCCCCGTTTGTGGAGTTTCTGCGCAACGATCCAACCTGCCGCTTCTCCACCCTCGTGGACGTAACCGCCGTGGACTACCCCGAGCGGTCCAAGCGCTTTGACGTCGTCTACCACTTCCTGAGCATGTATCAGAACCAACGCGTGCGCCTGCGCGTGTCGGTGCGCGAAGATGAAATGGTGCCCTCGATTGTGCCGGTGCACCCCTCCGCCAACTGGTTTGAGCGGGAAGTCTTTGACATGTTCGGCATCATCTTCTCCGACCACCCGGACCTACGCCGCCTGCTGACGGACTACGGTTTTCGCGGACATCCGCTGCGTAAGGATTTCCCGACCACCGGTTACACCGAAGTGCGCTATGATGAAGTGCAAAAACGCGTGGTTTACGAGCCTGTGCAACTGACGCAGGACTACCGCCAGTTTGATTTCATGTCGCCATGGGAAGGTGCCAACTACATCCTGCCCGGTGACGAAAAAGGGGACGCGAAATGATGGACGGCTCCAAATTTGATGACGGCAGCGTGGATGCGCTGAGCGGCGAACAGCAGATCCGCAACTTCAACATCAACTTCGGTCCTCAGCACCCTGCGGCCCACGGCGTGCTACGTCTTGTGCTCGAACTGGACGGCGAAATCGTAGAACGTTGCGATCCGCACGTTGGCCTGCTGCATCGTGGCACCGAAAAGCTGATGGAAAGCCGCACCTATCTGCAAAACCTGCCGTATCTCGACCGCCTCGACTATGTGGCGCCGATGAACCAGGAACACGCTTGGTGCTTGGCCATTGAAAAACTGACCGGCACCGAGGTGCCCCGTCGTGCGCAGCTCATTCGCGTGCTGTTCTGCGAAATCGGCCGCATTCTGAACCACCTGATGAACATCACCACACAGGCGATGGACGTTGGCGCGCTGACCCCGCCGCTGTGGGGCTTTGAAGAGCGCGAAAAGCTGATGGTGTTTTATGAACGTGCCTGTGGCGCACGTCTGCACGCCAACTACTTCCGCCCGGGCGGTGTGCACCAGGATTTGCCAGATCAACTGGTGGACGACATCGAAGAATGGGCCATTGAGTTCCCGGAAGTGATCGACGACATCGACGGGTTGCTGACCGAAAACCGCGTCTTCAAACAGCGTAACGTCGACATTGGCGTGGTGAACGAAGACGAAGTGCTGCAGTTCGGCATGTCCGGCGTGATGGCGCGCTCGGCGGGCCTCGCATGGGACCTGCGCCGCGCCCAGCCTTATGAGTGCTACGACGAGTTTGAGTTCCAGATCCCTGTTGGCAAAAACGGCGACTGTTACGACCGCTACCTGATGCGCATGGAAGAAATGCGCCAGTCGCTGTCGATTATGCGACAGGCGATCCATAAGCTGCGCGAAGCCACCGGCGACGTGCTGTCACGGGGCAAGCTGACCCCTCCCAAACGCGGCGATATGAAAACCTCGATGGAAAGCCTGATCCACCACTTCAAGCTTTACACCGAGGGCTTCCATGTGCCCGAAGGCGAAGTTTATGCCGCTGTAGAGGCGCCCAAAGGGGAATTTGGCGTCTACATGGTGGCCGATGGCACCAACAAGCCATATCGCGCCAAACTGCGCGCGCCGGGCTACCTGCACCTGCAGGCGATGGATCACATCGCAACGGGCCATCAGCTCGCCGATGTGGCTGCCATCATCGGTACCATGGACATTGTGTTCGGGGAGATCGACCGGTGAGAAAGCTTGCACTGACCACAGCCGTTTTGCTGGCCGCGCCCGCTTGGGCGGCGGATGAAGTGCCTGTGTCCCAAGAAATGCTCGATCTGATCATTTCGGTGGGCGAGGCCAACGACTGCTTGATCACCCGTGATCTGGCCAAAGCGGAACTGCTGCCCGCAGGCTTCACCGGACGCAGCTTTGAAAAGTCGCTGCGCTATTTGGAAAAACAAGGGCAGGGTGACATCGACTCTGGCACCTTCAAACTCAATACGGAGGCCTGCAAATAATGCTGCGCCGTTTGTATCATGAACAGCCGGAAAGCTTTGCTTTCACTGACGCAAACCAGAGCTGGGCTGAGTCTCAGATCACCAAATACCCAGAAGGTCGCCAGGCCTCTGCTGTGATCCCGCTTTTGTGGCGCGCACAGGAGCAGGAAGGGTGGCTCTCTAAGCCCGCGATTGAAGCTGTCGCCGATTTGCTCGACATGGCTTATATCCGTGTGCTTGAGGTGGCGTCTTTCTACTTCATGTTCCAACTGCAACCGGTGGGTTCTGTCGCCCACATCCAGATTTGCGGCACCACGTCCTGCATGATCTGTGGTGCTGAAGATTTGGTGGCGGTCTGCAAAGAGAAAATCGCAAACAAGCCGCACGAGCTGTCTGCGGATGGCAAATTCTCTTGGGAAGAAGTTGAATGCCTTGGGGCCTGCACCAACGCGCCCATGGCCCAGATCGGCAAAGACTACTACGAGGACCTGACCGCAGACGGCTTCGCCAAGATGCTGGACGAAATGTCCGCGGGCAAAGTGCCAACGCCGGGTCCGCAAAACGGCCGTTACGCCTCTGAACCTCTGTCTGGCCTCACCAGCCTGACCGAATACGACAGCGGCAAAACGCAGTACAACGCGTCTGCGCAGTTGGCGACGGACATCGGCGACACCATCAAGCGCATTGATGGCACTGAAGTGCCGATCCTGACGCCCTGGATCGGCAAAGACGGTGTGGTTGCCGGTCGTGCTGCCGAAGGTCAGCCACCTGAGCCCGCGCCCACGCCGAAACCCGCTGTGAAGCAGGCCGAAGAGGCAAAGAAAGCCGAGAAGCCCAAAACGAAAAAGGCTGAGACCGCAGAGACTAAGGCCGAAAAGCCAAAGGCCAAGAAGCCTGCCGCCAAGAAAGCCCCCGCCGCAGGCGGCGCCGACGATCTGAAACAGCTGAAGGGTGTAGGACCGGCACTGGAAAAGAAGCTGCACGACAATGGCGTGACAACCTTTGCTCAAATCGCGGCTTGGAACGCTGAAGACATCGCCGACATGGACGACAAGCTGTCGTTCAAAGGCCGTATCGAACGCGACGGATGGGTTGATCAGGCCAAGCTTCTCGCCGCTGGTGAAGACACCGAGTTCTCCAAGAAAGTCGCCAAAGGCGACGTGTACAAGGACTAATCTATGCAGGCCAACCATCAGAAACCGGACACTGCCAAGCAAAGCCGCACCGCGGCGCTTGTAATTGCGGGCACAGGACTGTTCTGGATTGCGGCCATTTTGATCGGGGACTGGCTGGAGCTGCCGCAACGCACACGTGCCCTTCTCGATCTGATAGCCTTGGCGGGCTTTGTGTTCGCCTTTGTGCTGATTTTTAGAATTTGGCGCGCGCGTCAGGCAGATAAAGGGTAACGGGATGCTCAAAGATCAAGACCGTATCTTTACCAACCTCTACGGCATGCATGACCGTACATTGGCTGGCGCGAAAGCGCGCGGTCATTGGGATGGCACCGCCAAAATGATCCAACAGGGGCGGGATGCGATCATCGACACCATGAAGGCGTCCGGCCTGCGTGGTCGTGGTGGCGCGGGCTTCCCTACTGGTCTGAAGTGGTCCTTCATGCCCAAGGAAAGCGACGGTCGCCCGGCCTATCTGGTGATCAACGCCGATGAATCCGAGCCCGGCACCTGTAAAGACCGTGAAATCATGCGCCACGATCCGCACACGCTGATCGAAGGGGCCTTGATCGCCTCTTTCGCAATGAACGCGCACACCTGCTACATCTACATCCGCGGTGAATACATCCGCGAGCGCGAAGCGCTTCAGACGGCGATTGACGAAGCCTATGACGCAGGTCTGCTTGGCAAAAACGCAGCGGGCTCTGGTTGGGACTTTGACCTCTTCCTGCACCACGGCGCGGGTGCCTATATCTGCGGCGAAGAAACTGCACTGCTGGAGAGCCTTGAGGGCAAAAAAGGCATGCCCCGAATGAAACCACCGTTCCCGGCGGGGGCAGGTCTCTATGGCTGCCCGACCACTGTGAACAACGTGGAGTCGATTGCGGTTGTGCCGACGATCCTGCGCCGTGGTGGCGAGTGGTTTGCAGGCTTTGGCCGCCCAAACAACGCCGGCACCAAGCTGTTTGGCATTTCCGGTCACGTGCACAACCCCTGTGTTGTTGAAGAGGAGATGTCGATCTCTTTCGAAGAGCTGATCGAAAAACACTGTGGCGGCATCCGTGGCGGTTGGGACAACCTGTTGGCCGTGATCCCTGGCGGCTCGTCCGTGCCATGTGTGCGTGGCGAAAACATGCGCGACGCGGTCATGGACTTTGACTACCTGCGCAACGACCTGGGCTCCGGTCTTGGCACCGCGGCAGTGATTGTTATGGACAAGCAGACCGATATCATCAAAGCGATCTGGCGCCTGTCCAAATTCTACAAACACGAAAGCTGTGGCCAATGTACCCCGTGCCGCGAAGGTACTGGCTGGATGATGCGCGTGATGGATCGATTGGTACGCGGCGAAGCAGAGATCGAAGAAATTGATATGCTGTGGGATGTGACCAAACAGGTCGAAGGCCACACAATCTGTGCTTTGGGTGACGCGGCTGCGTGGCCTATCCAGGGTTTGATCCGCAATTTCCGTGAGGAAATCGAAGACCGGATCAAAGCCAACCAAACCGGGCGCATGGGCGCCTTTGCAGCGGAGTAAATACGAAGAATGCTCAAGACGACGTTCATTTGCCAGCGGAAGACGCCAGCCATCATTGTCGGGTTGCTTATTGCAGCCACGGCACTTTCAGGCTGTAGCGGCAACTGGCGTGCAAGCTTTAAAAGCAAGCGTGAACGCATCGCCTTTGAAGGCTTTGAGTACAAAGCCAAAGCCAATCAGGTCTCCAAAGAAGAACGCGACCACTTTGAAGTGATCGTCTCCCGTGCCAACCAAAGCCTGGACGGCGCGCGTCAGGCCGGTGGCTATGAAGCGGTGAAATACTGCATCAAGGAATACGGCACATCTAAAATGGACTGGGTGATTGGCCCGGAAACAGAAACCATCATTCCGGTGGACGACAAAATCAGGCTCGAAGGATACTGCCGCCCGTGATCGGTTATCCGACATATCTTGGCTGTTATTGCCTATCACAGGAGCTTTTGACTCTGTCCTCCTTGGCAAAGGGTGTCTTTGCCGTTGCTAAAGGAGTGAGTAAATGATCCGCCTGACCTCTGTTTTTGTGGCCGCAACTCTTGTTTTGAGCACGGCAGCTGTCGCCAAGCCGCCTCTGCGTGAAGTGAAAGAGATCAACGATCCCTTGTATTGGGCGCTTGTGGCTTACGAGCTCAGCGAACACTGCGACACCCTTGAGCCTCGAAAGCTCAAAGGCGCAGCAGATGGCTGGGGGCTTGTGCGCAAGGCGCGCAAACTTGGCTATACCGACGATGAAATCAAAGCATTCATCAAATCGGACGAAGAGAAAGCTCGCATGCGCGCGCGCGGCGAGGCTTTTCTGAAGCACAAAGGCGTCTCTTTGGACAATCAGGAATCTGTCTGTGCGCTGGGACGCGCGGAAATCGAACGAAACAGCGCGATCGGCGTGTATTTGAGGGCGAAATAAGCGATGTCTGACCTCCGCAAGATCATCATCGACGAGACCGAAGTCGAGGTAGAGGGCGCAATGACCCTGATCCAGGCCTGCGAAGAAGCAGGCGTGGAAATCCCGCGGTTCTGCTACCATGAGCGTCTCTCGATTGCCGGCAACTGCCGCATGTGTCTTGTTGAAGTTGTCGGCGGCCCGCCCAAGCCAGCCGCTTCCTGCGCGATGCAGGTGCGTGACCTGCGCCCTGGTCCAGAAGGACAGCCCCCGGTTGTGAAAACCAACTCGCCAATGGTGAAAAAAGCGCGAGAAGGCGTGATGGAGTTTATGCTGATCAATCACCCGCTGGATTGCCCGATCTGCGATCAGGGCGGCGAGTGCGATCTGCAAGACCAAGCTATGGCCTATGGCATCAGCGAAAACCGTTTCAAAGAGCCAAAACGCGCCGTTGATGATCTGGACCTTGGCCCGCTGGTGTCCACCACCATGACACGTTGTATTTCTTGCACCCGCTGTGTGCGTTTCACCACCGAGGTGGCGGGCATCACCCAAATGGGCCAGACCGGTCGCGGCGAAGACGCAGAAATTACCAGCTATCTGAACCAGACTCTGGACAGCAACCTACAGGGCAACATCATAGACCTGTGCCCGGTTGGCGCACTGACCTCCAAGCCCTATAGCTTCACCGCCCGTCCTTGGGAATTGACCAAAACCGAAACCATCGATGTGATGGACGCGCTTGGCTCCAACATCCGCGTGGACACCAAAGGGCGCGAAGTGATGCGCATCCTGCCGCGCAACCACGATGGTGTGAACGAAGAGTGGATTTCTGACAAAACACGCTTTGTTTGGGACGGCCTGCGTCGCCAGCGGCTGGATCAGCCCTACGTGCGCGAAGACGGCAAGTTGAAGCCCGCAACCTGGGCAGAGGCCTTGTCCGCCGTTGCCGGCGTGATGAAGACCCGGAAAGTGGCTGCCTTGGTTGGGGATCTGGCCCCAACCGAAGCAATTTTTGCGCTCAAGCAGTTGGTTGAAGGTCTCGATGGCTCCATCGAATGCCGCACCAACGGCGCACCACTGCCTTCTGACAACCGCTCCGCCTATGTGGGCAACGCCTCCATTGAAGACATCGACACTGCCAAAGAAATCTATCTGATTGGCACCAACCCCCGCGATGAGGCGCCAGTGTTGAACGCGCGTATCCGCAAAGCGTGGACCAAAGGCGCTAATGTCACCGTGATTGGCCAGTCCGACATGGACCTGACCTATGACTACGCCGTGGCTGGCCCCGGTCGTGCACCGCTGGCCAAGCTGGTTGCCACAGCCAAGCCAAAAGACGATGTGGTGGTGATTGTCGGCCAAGGTGCGCTTGGCGAGGGCGATGCCGTGGCGGTGCTCAGCCAGTGTATGGCGGCGACCGAAAAGCTTGGCGGCAAGATGATGGTCCTGCACACTGCCGCCTCCCGCGTGGGCGCATTGGATGTGGGGGCTGTGACTGACGGCGGCATGACCAAGGCGCTTGAGGGCGCGGAAGTGGTCTTCAACCTGGGTGCGGACGAAGTTGAAATCGCCGAAGGTCCAATTGTGATCTATCAGGGCAGCCACGGTGATCGCGGTGCTCACCGTGCAGATGTGATCCTGCCCGCGGCGGCCTACACCGAAGAAAATGGCCTGTTTGTGAACACCGAAGGCCGCCCACAGCTGTCCATGCGCGCCGGTTTTGCTCCGGGCCAAGCCAAGGAGAACTGGGCGATCCTGCGGGCACTGAGCGCTGAGCTCGGCGCGCCGCTGGCCTATGACAGCCTCGCGCAGTTGCGTCAGGAGCTGGTGGCTGCGGTTCCTCATTTGAAACAGATCGATCAGGTTGTCGAAAACGAATGGCAGCCGATTGACCCAATCGCGCTCAAAAACGGCCGCTTCTCTGCGACCATCACCGACTTCTATCTGACAAATCCAATCGCACGCGCCAGCTCGCTGATGGCAGAACTCTCTGCCGCCGCCAAGTCACGCGACGCTGCCCCAATTGCTGCGGAATAAGCCAATAGAATGACCAACAGGCGCCCTCATAATCTTCTTGCCACGGTCGCTTTGGCCGCGCTCTCAGCTTGCACCCCACAGCCTGAGGCAGGGGTGATGCGTGAGGATATGGCATTTGAACCGAAGTACGCGGGTGTGGACACCCGCCTTCTGGAAGGCGACCTGGTGAATTTCCACGTCGCCATGACCGGCGCGCGGGACGAAAAAGATGTGCATGCCTACGCGGAATGCGCAGCAGCACAATACGCGCTCATTCGCGGCTTTGGCTTTGCCCGGCATGTGCGCACAACAACAGACAATCAGGGCGACCTGTGGTCAGGAGATGCGGTTTACACCATCTCCGCCGCACTGCCCCGTGGGCTCAAGACAATCGACGCCGAAGTCATTGTCGCGAACTGCGAAGACAACGGAATACCTACGGTGTGAGGACCCATGACTGAATTCTTTACCACCACATACCTTGGCATCACGCTCCTGACATTGGGACAGGTGCTGGCGGTTGTCGTGCCGCTTTTGGTGGCACTGGCATTCCTGCTTTACGCCGACCGTAAGGTCTGGGCAGCAGTACAGCTGCGTCGCGGTCCAAACGTTGTGGGCGCATTTGGTCTGCTGCAAAGCTTTGCCGACTTCATCAAATATGCGGTGAAAGAGATCGTCTATCCGGCGGGTTCGGACAAAGTGGTCTTCCTGCTCGCGCCGATGATCAGCCTGGTCATGGCGCTGATCGCTTGGGCCGTGATCCCATTTAACGACGACTGGGTGGTCTCTGACATCAACGTTGCGATCCTCTACGTGATGGCGGTGAGTTCTCTGGAAGTCTACGGCGTGATCATGGGCGGATGGGCGTCCAACTCCAAATACCCTTTCTTGGGTTCACTGCGCTCCGCTGCACAGATGATTTCCTACGAAGTGTCGCTGGGCCTGATCATAATTGGGGTGATCATCACCACCGGTTCGATGAACTTCGGCGACATCGTGAACGCACAGGACGGCAAATACGGTATCTTCAGCTGGTATTGGCTGCCACACTTCCCGATGATGTTCCTCTTCCTGATCTCGGCGATGGCGGAAACCAACCGCCCACCGTTTGACCTTCCTGAAGCGGAATCCGAACTGGTGGCAGGCTATCAGGTGGAATACTCCTCCACCCCGTTCCTGTTGTTCATGATCGGTGAGTATGTGGCCATCGTGCTGATGTGTGCTCTGGTGTCGCTGCTGTTCTTGGGCGGTTGGCTCTCCCCGATCCCGGGTCTGCCAGACGGTATCCTGTGGATGCTGCTGAAGATCTGCTTCGTTTTCTTTATCTTCTCGATGGTGAAAGCCATCTCCCCACGCTACCGCTACGACCAGTTGATGCGCATTGGTTGGAAAGTCTTCCTGCCGCTGTCCCTTGCTTGGGTTGTTCTGGTGGCGTTCCTCGCAAAATTCGAACTCTTCGGCGGTGCCTATGCCCGCTGGGCCATCGGAGGCTGATATGACGGCAATCGACTACAAACGCGCCGCCGGCTACTTCCTGCTGAAGGACTTTTTGGGCGGTTTCAAACTGGGCATGAAGTACTTCTTCAAACCCAAGGCCACCGTGAACTACCCACACGAAAAAGGCCCGCTGTCCCCACGCTTCCGTGGCGAACACGCCCTGCGTCGCTACCCCAATGGCGAAGAGCGTTGTATTGCCTGCAAGCTCTGTGAAGCGATTTGTCCGGCACAGGCGATCACCATTGACGCCGAACCGCGCGAAGATGGCTCCCGCCGCACCACGCGCTATGACATCGACATGACCAAATGCATCTACTGCGGCTTCTGCCAGGAAGCCTGCCCGGTGGACGCGATTGTCGAAGGTCCAAACTTTGAGTTTGCCACCGAGACCCGCGAAGAGCTGTTCTACGACAAAGAAAAGCTGCTTGAAAACGGCGCCCGTTGGGAGGCCGAAATCGCGCGCAACCTCGAAATTGACGCGCCGTACCGCTGATCAAGGAACCCAGGACCATGAGCGACAGCAAAAACCCATATGAGGCGATGTTCGCCCAGTATCAGGAGATGGCGAAAGCCTTCAATCCTGCGCTGGAAAGCTTTACGCCCAAAGGGTTTGAGGCGCTCTGGCCCACCATGCCCAAAGACGTCATGGAGATGTTCTTTGGCAACACAATGAACAAAGGCGGCTTGGATGCCAAAACCCGCCTGCTGCTGACACTGGGTGCGCTCACCATGCTGGGCGCGCAAGGCGATGCACAAATCCGGCTCACACTCCGCCATCTGGTGGAAGTTGGAGCCACAAAACAGGAAATCGTGGAGACCATCGGCCAGATGTCGATGTTCGCCGGTATTCCCGCCACCACCCGCGCCATGGAATTGGTGCAAGAGGTTTTGGCGGAACAAGAGGGAAGTGACACATGACCATCGCGGCATATGCGTTTTGGCTGTTTTCGATCTGCGTGATCACCGGTGGGTTTTTCACTGTGATCAGCCGCAACCCGGTGCACTCCGTGCTCTGGCTCATCCTGGCGTTTTTGAGCTCTGCCGGGCTCTTCGTGCTGCTTGGGGCCGAGTTTGTGGCTATGCTTTTGATCATCGTTTATGTGGGCGCAGTGGCGGTGCTCTTCCTCTTTGTGGTGATGATGCTGGATGTGGACTTTGCCGAGCTTAAAGCAGGCATGGCGCAATACCTGCCGCTGTCGTTGATGATCGGTGCCATCCTCCTTATGCAACTTGGCATGGTGTTTGGACCTTGGGAGTTTTCCGACACAGCGCAAAGCCTGCGCGCAGCCCCAACACCAACCGACACTCACAACACCGCAGCGCTGGGTCTGATCCTTTACGATCAGTACTTCCTGCTTTTCCAACTGTCCGGCCTGATCCTGCTGGTCGCGATGATCGGCGCAATTGTGCTGACCCTGCGTCACCGCAAGGACGTGAAGCGGCAGAATGTGCTGGAGCAAATGTGGCGTGACCCAGCTGATGCGATGGAATTGAAAGACGTAAAACCGGGGCAGGGGCTCTAAGCCCGCCGGAAGAGAAAAAAGAACCGAGGGACCAAATATGATTGGTTTGGAACACTACCTAGGCGTGGCGGCAATGCTTTTCGTCATCGGCATTTTCGGCCTCTTCCTGAACCGGAAGAACATCATCATCCTGTTGATGTCGATCGAACTCATCCTGCTGTCTGTGAACATCAACCTGGTGGCATTTTCGTCTTACCTAGGTGACCTCACCGGCCAGGTCTTTGCGCTCTTCGTGATGACCGTGGCCGCCGCAGAAGCCGCCATCGGCCTGGCGATCCTGGTCTCTTTCTTCCGGAACCGTGGCACCATCGCGGTCGAAGACGTCAACGTGATGAAAGGCTAAGCGATCATGGAAACGTTCATTCTCTTCGGCCCGCTTGTCGGTGCCCTGATCGCTGGCTTCGGATGGCGCGTGATTGGCGAAAAAGCCGCGCAATACGTCACCACCGCGATCCTGTTCTGGGCCTGTTTCCTCAGCTGGATTGTCTTCCTTGGCCTTGACGCCGAGCAAGTCAAACAGATCCACGTTCTGGACTTCATCCAATCCGGCCACCTCGACACCGCCTGGTCGATCCGCGTTGATCGCCTGACAGCAATCATGCTGATTGTGGTGACCTCGGTCTCCGCCCTCGTGCACCTCTACTCCATGGGCTACATGGCGCATGACGAGAACTGGGGCGAAGGCGAGCACTACAAGGCGCGCTTCTTCGCCTACTTGTCGTTCTTTACCTTCACCATGTTGATGCTGGTGACCGCCGACAACCTGCTGCAGATGTTCTTTGGTTGGGAAGGCGTGGGCGTCGCGTCCTACCTTTTGATCGGGTTCTACTACAAAAAGCCGTCGGCCAACGCTGCTGCAATCAAGGCCTTTGTTGTGAACCGCGTCGGTGACTTTGGTTTCCTTCTGGGCATCTTTGGCATCTACATGCTGACCGACAGCATCAAGTTTGACGACATCTTTGCGGCTGCGCCTGCGCTGGCCGAGATGGAGCTGCACTTCCTGTGGCGCGACTGGAACGCCGCCAACCTTCTGGCCTTCCTGCTGTTCATCGGTGCGATGGGTAAATCGGCACAGCTCTTCCTGCACACCTGGTTGCCGGACGCGATGGAAGGCCCGACGCCTGTGTCCGCGCTGATCCACGCGGCCACCATGGTGACCGCGGGGGTGTTCCTTGTGTCGCGCATGTCGCCGCTGATCGAATACGCCGGTGACACCAAGGCGTTCATCGTCTTCCTCGGCGCCTCGACTGCCTTTGTTGCGGCCACAATTGGCCTCGTACAGAACGACATCAAACGCGTGATTGCCTACTCAACCATGTCCCAGTTGGGCTACATGTTTGTGGCAGCGGGCGTTGGCGTCTACTCGGCGGCCATGTTCCACCTCTTCACCCACGCCTTCTTCAAAGCGATGCTCTTCTTGGGTGCGGGCTCTGTGATCCACGCGATGCACCACGAGCAGGACATGCGCAACTACGGCGGCCTGCGTAAAAAGATCCCATACACCTACTGGGCAATGATGATTGGCACGCTGGCGATCACCGGCGTCGGCATCCCGCTCACGCACATCGGTTTTGCTGGCTTCCTGTCCAAAGACGCCATCATCGAAAGCGCTTGGGCTGGTACCGCAGGTGGCTACGGCTTCTGGATGCTGGTTGTCGCAGCGATGCTCACCAGCTTCTACAGCTGGCGCCTGATCTTCCTGACCTTCTACGGCGAGCCTCGCGGCAACAAGCACACCCACGACCATGCGCATGAAAGCCCGATGGTCATGCTGATCCCGCTGGGCTTTCTGTCTCTGGGCGCAATCTTTGCCGGGATGATTTGGTTTGGCTCCTTCTTTGGTGACCACGACACAGTGAACAAATTCTACGGCGTGCCATCGCACCATGCGGAAAGCAGCGAGGGTCATGGCGAAGACGCAAGCCACGGTGACGACCATGCCAAAGACGAAGCGCATGGCGACGATCATGCCGCTTCTCACGACGATGCGGACCACGCAGCAGTCAAGGCAGTGCACCATGGCGAGGCCCCCAAAGGCGCGATCTTCACCCACCCGGACAACCACGTTATGGACGACGCGCACCACGCCCCGAAATGGGTCAAGGTCAGCCCCTTCATCGCCATGGTCATCGGTCTGGTGTTTGCGCTGTGGTTCTACATCTGGAACCCATCCATGCCCGCGCGCATGGCTGAGGCCCAGCGTCCACTGTATCTGTTCCTGCTGAACAAATGGTACTTCGACGAAGCCTATGACTTCCTGTTTGTACGCCCAGCCAAAGCCATTGGCCGCTTCCTGTGGAAACGGGGTGACGGGGACGTGATTGACGGTTCCATCAACGGTATCGCCATGGGCTTCGTGCCCTGGGTCACCCGCCTCGCGGGCCGCGCCCAGACCGGCTACGTCTTTACCTATGCACTTGCCATGGTGATCGGCATTGTTGCCCTCATCACCCTGGTGTCGCTCAGCGGAGGAGCGCACTAATGAACGACAGCTTGCTCTCCCTGGTCACGTTTATTCCGACCTTTGCGGCGTTGATCCTCGTGATCTTCCTGCGTGGCGAAGACGAAATGGCTCAGCGCAACGCCAAACGCGTTGCCCTGACTGCGACCGTCATCACCTTTTTGGTATCGATCTTTGTGCTTGCAGGGTTTGATCCGTCTGACACAGGCTTTCAGTTTGTCGAAGAACGCGATTGGTTGATGGGGTTGAAATACAAACTTGGCGTGGATGGCATTTCGATCCTGTTTGTGATGCTCACCACCTTCATCATGCCGCTTGTTATCTGGGCGTCCTGGGACGTGAAGGTGCGCGTGAAGGAATACATGATCGCCTTCCTGCTCTTGGAAACGTTGATGCTCGGCGTGTTCATGGCGCTGGATCTGGTGCTCTTCTACTTGTTCTTCGAAGCGGGCCTGATCCCCATGTTCCTGATCATCGGGATCTGGGGCGGTGCCAATCGCATCTACGCCTCCTTCAAGTTCTTCCTCTACACCTTCCTCGGCTCCGTGCTGATGCTGGTGGCGATGATCGCAATGTTTGTGGATGCGGGCACAACCGACATCCCAACTCTGATGACCCACCAATTTGCCTCTGGCACGATGAAAGTCATGGGCATCACCGTGATCGGCGGTATGCAGACCCTGATGTTCCTGGCTTTCTTCGCGTCTTTCGCGGTGAAAATGCCAATGTGGCCGGTGCACACCTGGTTGCCTGACGCGCACGTGCAAGCGCCAACCGCTGGCTCCGTGGTTCTGGCGGCCATCCTGTTGAAGATGGGCGGCTACGGCTTCCTGCGTTTCAGCCTGCCGATGTTCCCAATTGGTGCTGAGGTTCTGACGCCGCTTGTACTGTGGATGTCTGCAATTGCGATTGTCTATACCTCGCTGGTCGCGCTGGTGCAGGAAGACATGAAAAAGCTGATTGCATATAGCTCGGTGGCGCACATGGGCTATGTGACCATGGGCATCTTTGCCGCCAACCAGCAAGGCATCGACGGCGCAATCTTCCAGATGATCAGCCACGGCTTCATCTCCGGCGCGCTCTTCTTGTGTGTGGGCGTGATCTATGACCGTATGCACACGCGTGAGATCGACGCCTACGGCGGTCTTGTGAACCGCATGCCAGCCTATGCGCTGATCTTCATGTTCTTCACCATGGCCAACGTTGGCCTGCCGGGCACTTCTGGCTTTGTTGGTGAATTCCTGACCCTGATGGGCGTGTTCCAGGTCAACACTTGGGTGGCGCTGATCGCCACCTCCGGCGTGATCCTGTCGGCGGCTTATGCGCTGTGGCTCTACCGCCGCGTGGTGATGGGCGACCTGATCAAGGAAAGCCTGAAGACCATCAGCGACATGACAAGCCGGGAAAAGATGATCTTCGCGCCGCTTGTGGCGATGACATTGATCCTGGGCGTCTACCCATCCCTGGTCACAGACATCATTGGTCCCTCCGTCGAGAACCTGATTTCCAACTATGACACCGCACTGGCCCAAGGCGCTTCCGCCAGCCAGACGGCATCGCACTAAGGAGCGCTTGAGATATGATCCAGGCTGACCTGAACATCATCTTGCCGGAAATCCTGCTGGCCCTCTTCGCCATGCTGGCGTTGGTGGCAGTGGTTTACACCGGCAAAGACAAAATGGCGCCGATGCTGACATGGCTGACCGCCGGTGTGTTTGCCATCCTCGCCGTGTGGATTGGCGTGTCCGGTGACGGCGACAACATCGCTTTCAACGGCATGTTCCACGACGACGCCTTCTCCCGCTTTGCCAAAGTGGCAATGCTTCTGGCTGGTGCGGCTGTGCTGGTCATGGGCGCGGACTACATGAAGCGCCGCAATATGCTGCGCTTCGAGTATCCAATCCTCGTCGCTCTGGCGATGGTTGGCATGATGGTGATGGTTTCCGCGGGCGACCTGATGGCGCTCTACATGGGCCTTGAGCTGCAGTCCCTGTCGCTCTACGTCGTTGCCACCCTGCGCCGCGATGGCGTGAAGTCCACCGAAGCGGGGATGAAATACTTCCTGCTTGGCGCGCTGTCTTCCGGTCTGCTACTCTATGGCTCCTCGCTGGTCTACGGCTTTGCAGGCACCACAACCTTTGCTGGCATCATCGAAGCGGTTAGCCACGGCCACGCCCCGCTGGGTCTGTTGTTTGGCCTGACCTTCGTGATCTCCGGTCTGGCATTCAAAGTCTCCGCCGTGCCGTTCCACATGTGGACGCCGGATGTCTACGAAGGCGCACCAACGCCGATCACGGCTTTCTTTGCCACCGCGCCTAAGCTGGCGGCCATGGGCCTGTTTGCCCGCGTGCTTTTTGACGCCTTTGGTGGCGTGATTGGCGATTGGCAGCAGATCATCGCGCTTCTGTCGGTTCTGTCCATGTTCCTCGGCGCTGTGGCCGCGATTGGCCAAACCAACATCAAACGCCTGATGGCCTATTCCTCCATCGCGCATATGGGCTACGCCCTGATGGGCCTCGCGGCGGGTACCGCGCTGGGTGTTGAAGCGATGCTGGTTTACATGGCCATCTACGTGACCATGAACGTTGGCACCTTTGCCTTCATCCTGTCGATGGAGAAAGACGGCCAGCCGGTGACAGACATCGCCTCGCTGAACCTCTACAGCAAACAGGCGTCCGGCCGGGCCTTGGCGCTGCTGTTCCTATTGTTCTCCTTGGCAGGCGTGCCGCCATTCCTCGGCTTCTTCGGCAAGCTGAACGTGCTTCTGGCTGCCATGGACGCAGGCCTTGCATGGCTCGCTATCGCTGGTGTTGTGGCCTCTGTGATTGGGGCCTTCTATTACCTGCGCATCGTCTACTTCATGTATTTTGGCGAGGAAGGCGACACGCTGGATGCGCCGCGTTCAATGGTTCAGCAAGTGATGCTGATGGCCAGCGCTGCGATCATGCTGCTGGGGATTGTGAACTTCTTTGGCGTCGACACCGCCGCGCAAGCCGCCGCCGCAGCCTTGATGCCGCATTGATCACCAAGTAAAGAACCCACATGTGACGCGTCCCACCGGGGCGCGTTGCTGTTTTTGACCAACTGCTGTGAGACGGAGTGACCATGAGCAACTGGCCTGAAGGATACAGTCGCCGCGTGCTGGCCGAAGTCGACAGCACCAATGCCGAAGCCGCCCGCATTGCGCAGGAATTGGCTGGCCCCGAATGGATTCTTGGCCTGCGGCAAACCCAGGGGCGTGGCCGCCGGGGCAGGGCCTGGGTCGACCCCATTGGCAACTTCGCAGGCACCCTTGTGATGCGCCCGGCGGAAGCCCCCGATCAGGTTGCACTGCGCTCCTTTGTGGCCTCTCTGGCGCTATATGATGCTTTTGTGGCTGTGACAGGCCGCTCTGAGGGACTGGCGCTCAAGTGGCCCAATGACGTATTGCTCAACGGCGGCAAAGTTGCAGGCATTCTGCTGGAGAGCGCAGGCATGGCCGGCGGTGCGGTGAGCCACATCGCCATCGGCATCGGTGTGAACCTCGCCCATGCGCCGGACACCGGCGCAGTCGAAGCCCATGCCACACGTCCGGTTTCCTTGCTTAGCGAAACCGGCGCGGCCGTCACGCCCGAAGACTTCCTCGATGCGCTGGCTCCGGCCTACGCGCATTGGGAAACCCAGTTCAGCACCTACGGCTTTGAGCCGATACGCACCGCTTGGTTGACCCGCGCCGCACGCATTGGTGAGGTCATCACCGCGCGCACCACCCGCGACGAAACGACCGGAACCTTCGAAACGGTAGACAGCGCAGGCAATCTGGTGTTGAAGACCGCGAAAGGCCGCGTGGCCATCCCCGCGGCCGACATCTTTTTCTGACCCGCGCAAAGAGGGACCAAGACCCATGCTTCTGGCCATTGACTGCGGCAACACCAACACCGTGTTCTCGATCTGGGACGGGGAGAAATTCCTCTGCACCCTGCGCACGTCGACCCACCACGCCCGCACCGCAGACGCCTACTTCACGTGGTACTCCACATTGATCAAGCACTATGGCATTAAGGCGGAAATCACCGATGTGATCATCTCTTCCACCGTACCCCGTGTGGTATGGAACCTGCGTGTGTTCGCCGACCGCTTCTTCAACTGCCGTCCGCTGGTGGTGGGCAAACCGGAATGCAGACTGCCCCATGCCCCGCGTGTGGACCAAGGCACACAACCCGGACCAGACCGTTTGGCAAATGCCGTCGCTGCCTACGACCGTCACGGCGGCAATGTGGTGGTGGTCGACTTTGGCACGGCTACGAACTTTGACGTGGTGGCGGAAGACGGCGCTTATGTCGGCGGCGTGATTGCCCCCGGTGTAAACCTCAGCCTTGAGGCCTTGCACTCTGGTGCAGCAGCTTTGCCACATGTCGACGTCAGCCAACCAGAAAAAGTGATCGGAACCAACACTGTGGGCTGTATTCAGTCCGGGGTGTTCTGGGGCTACACCGGCTTGATCGAGGGCGTCATCGCCAGGATCAAGGCTGAATACGGCGCCCCAATGAAAGTGGTGGGCACAGGTGGCCTCGCTCCGCTCTTTGAGCAGGGCGACGATCTGTTTGACACCATCGAAGACGATTTGACGATGCACGGCTTGACCGTGATCCATGATTACAACAAGGAGCAGGGCGCATGAGCGACCGCTTGATCTATCTGCCGCTGGGCGGCTCCGGCGAAATTGGCATGAACGCCTATGTCTACGGCTATGGCCCGGCAGACAATGAACGCCTCATCCTCGTCGACATTGGTGTAGCTTTTTCCGATATGGAAACCAGCCCCGGTGTTGATCTGATCTTCGCCGACATCACGTGGCTGGAAGAAAACAAATCCCGGCTTGAGGCGGTATTCATCACCCACGGCCACGAAGACCACATCGGCGCCATCGGCCACTATTGGGAACGCCTCGGCGTGCCAGTCTATGCCCGCGCGTTTACCGCCAATCTGGCGCGCCACAAAATGGCCGACCGCGGCCAGCCTGAAGAAGTTGTCCGCACCGTCTCCGCATGGCCGGAAACAACCGAAGCTGGCCCTTTCAAAGTCGGCTTTCTGCCCGTGAGCCACTCCATCCCGGAAAGCGCCGCCTTGGTCATCGACACGCCCGCAGGTCGTGTGATCCACTCTGGCGACTTCAAACTCGACGAAACCCCGCTGGTGGGCGAACCGTTTGACCCTGCGCTGTGGGCCGAAGTGTCCAAAGACGGCGTCAAAGCTATGATCTGTGACTCCACCAACGTGTTTTCACCACACGAAGGCCGCTCCGAGGCGTCCGTTGGTCCTGAGATCGAAAAGCTGGTGGCTGCTGCGCCCAACATGGTGGTTGCCACCACATTTGCCTCCAACGTTGCGCGTGTAAAAACGCTGGCTGAAGCAGGTGAGCGGGCAGGGCGCTCCATCTGCCTGATGGGCCGCGCCATGCGCCGCATGATCGAAGCGGCCATTCAAACCGGCGTTCTGTCTGATTTCCCCAAAGTGGTCAGCCCCGAAGACGCCGCCAGCATTCCGCGTGAAAACCTGATGCTATTGGTCACCGGTTCCCAAGGCGAACGCCGCGCTGCCAGCGCACAGCTGGCCCGTGGAAAATACAATGGCATCACGCTGAAAGACGGCGACCTGTTCCTGTTCAGCTCCAAAACCATTCCAGGCAACGAAAAAGGCGTGATCCGCATCATCAACCAGTTCTCCGAAATGGGGGTGGATGTGGTCGATGACAGTTCCGGCAAATACCACGTCTCCGGCCACGCCAACCGCCCGGACTTGGCGCGCCTGCATGACATCGTGAACCCAACCATGGTTATCCCAAACCATGGCGAACACCGTCATCTTCGTGAACATGCCAAGCTGGCCAACGAAGCTGGTCGCGCGTCTATCGTGGCTGTGAACGGCACGATGTTGGACCTCTCTGGTGATCAGCCCTCCATCGCTGGCTACGTGGAGACCGGTCGCACATACTTGGATGGCAACACCCAGATCGGCGCTATGGATGGCATTATTCGCGACCGCATTCGCATGGCACTCAATGGCCATGTGATTGTGACCGTGCTGCTGGACGAGGACGACGAACCATTGGGCGATGCTTGGTGTGAGCTAATGGGGCTGCCGGAATTTGGCCGCTCGCAAGCGCCTCTGGTCGATGTACTCGAAGAGGACGTCACCCAGTTCTTGGGACGCGCCAAAGAGAAAACCCTGCGCGACGACGACAAAATCGAAGGTGACATCCGCCGCATCGTGCGCAACTCCGCCCGTGACGAGATTGGCAAAAAGCCGGAAGTAACGGTGATTGTCAGCCGCTTGAGCTAAGCAGCACGCACAAACGTCAATTGAATGAACACGGTGGTCCGCTTGCCTATGGCTTGCGGACCATTTTCTTGACGATCCGGCGAGTCAAAGGTGCCAAAACCAACACCAGCGGGAAGGCCACCATCCAACTGGCGACCCACGCGCTGAGCCACATCGCGACAAAGCCAGGCACCACCCCGCCGACCAAAAAGGTTGAGATGAACGTGACCACATTGGTCATCATACCAGAGAGAATGAGCCCAAAGAGAATGGGCTCAAACCGTGCAGGTATCATTGCGCGCCCTGTTCGCGGCGCTCTTCAAAGCTCATGGCGATGAAGCTTGGCATATGGTCGCCCATACCGACAACTTTTTTGCCATCATCGCGGCGATCATTGCGCCCACGTCCGCGCCCACGACGGTTGTTGTCGTCCCGGTCGCGCCCACGGTTGTCGTCACGCTTGCGCTTGTCTTCCTTGATCGGCGCTTCAGCCGCTTCCACCACTTCTGGCTTGGCATCTGCCTTCGGGGCGTCCTCGTCCTTGCGCTTGCGCGGTTTGCGCGGCTCGATCTTCACGGGGTTCTCAATGCGCGGTATCTCTTTCTGGATCAGCGCCTCAACCGCATCAAACTGCTTCTCATCACGCGGGCTACAGATGGTGACAGCTTTGCCTTCACGCCCCGCACGCCCGGTGCGGCCAATCCGGTGAACATAGTCTTCGGCATGGCCGGGCACATCAAAGTTGAACACGTGGCTGACGCTCGGCACGTCCAAACCACGCGCTGCCACATCAGAGGCCACCAAGATGCGCAGTTCACCATTGCGGAAGCTTTCCAGCGTGCGTGTACGTTGCGACTGGTCCAGGTCCCCATGGATCGGCGCCGCGTCATAGCCGTACTTTTTCAACGACTTGGCGCAGATGTCCACGTCTGTCTTACGGTTGCAGAAAATGATCGCGTTGGTGCATTTGTCACCCTCGGCATCAATCAACGCCCGCAAAACTTTGCGTTTTTCGCTGCCTTCACGGTCGCGGCGGGAGGCCTTGAACATCACAACGTTCTGCTCAATCGTCTCGCTCGCGGTTGCCTGACGCGCCACTTCCACCCGCTCCGGGTTGGACAGGAAGGTGTTGGTGATACGCTCAATCTCAGGCGCCATCGTGGCCGAGAAAAACAGCGTCTGGCGGGTGAACGGCGTCAGACCAAAGATGCGCTCGATGTCAGGAATGAACCCCATATCCAGCATCCTGTCGGCTTCATCCACCACCATGACTTTCACATCAGACAGGATCAGTTTGCCGCGCTCAAAATGGTCCAATAACCGGCCCGGCGTGGCGATCAAAACGTCCACACCTTTGTCGATGATCAGTTCTTGTTCCTTGAAGCTCACCCCACCAATGAGCAGCGCTTTGGTCAGCTTCAGGTGTTTGGAATAGGTGTCAAAGTTCTCGGCAACCTGCGCCGCCAACTCCCGTGTTGGACACAACACCAGGCTACGTGGCATACGCGCCCGGGCACGGCCGCGCGCCAGCAAAGACAGCATCGGCAGCGTGAAGCTTGCGGTCTTGCCAGTACCGGTTTGCGCAATGCCAAGCACGTCGCGGCCTTCCAATGCCGAAGGAATCGCTCCCGCCTGGATTGGGGTTGGGGTTTCATAGCCCGCTTCGGTAATCGCTTTGAGTACCTTCGGGTTGAGGTTCAGGTCAGAGAATTTTGTCATATGTATCCGTGGTTTACGGACACTCTTTGGCCCGTAGCGGCGTCTCGGATCGGGCCCGGCTGGCCCCGCGTCAATGGCGTTTTTGATCCACGGGGCCTTCTATCGCAACCACGGCGTCAGGTCAATGAAACCGAATATGTATCAAGCCTTTGACGTGATTTCGGAAACACTAATCGACGAAGCCGGGGAAGTGTTCCCGCCGCTTTGCGTCCAAATCCAAGCGATGGCTGCGCAACAGCCCAAGTGACTCTAGCTTCTGCCGCAGCTCAGGTGTGGCGACGCAGACTTCTTCATAAAACTGCCGCAACCCGTCCGGTTCCTCGGCCAGATGCGCAAAAAGTTTGTGCAAGTTCAGCCCGCCCTGGTCCTCCGGCACCGCCGCGCCCAACTCATCGCGGTAAGACCCCTTCTTGTGCCGATAGGCAAAGCTCTGCATCCATTGCTCCCAACTGGTGGTGTGCAGATGCAGCAGCGCCACATCTTGGAGCTCCACTTGGCCCGGATTTTGCCGTCCGTTCTGGGTCACATTGTGGATTTTGATCGCCATGTCTTTTTGTCCTGTACGCAGGAACATCTTTCCGGCGACATGGCTGACAAAGCCGTTTTTCAGATAGGTTGCAAAGTTCGGGTATATCTCCGCGACGAGCCGGTTGCGCAGCGTGCTATCGGCGATGAACGACTTGAAATGCACCACGTCACTGTCATCAATAGAGGCCATCGCTTCCGCTGGGCGCACCCGCGCGACCAGGCACTCCTCCGGCAACTCGGCAAGCTGTTCGGTGATTGACCGATCCGGCCATAAGAACTCGTCCACATCAATGTGCAGCAGCCAATCCACCTTCTTGGCGCGATTATAGGCGTGCCGCACGTTGAAGGACTGCCGGGGCTGGTGCATCGGCGGTTTCTTCCCACGTGTCTTCTGCCAGTAATTGTCGCCGGTGCGGACCACCGTAAGTTGGGGATGTGGCTTAAGCTGCTCTTTGGCTTCGGGATTGGCAGCATCCAGATAGATCCAGACATGCGCAGCCCCCAGCTCCAAATGATGGGCCACGAAGTTCAGAATATCGACGGCGGGCGCTTTGATGGTTGCCACCACACCCCAGATCGGTGAAGTGCTCATTTCCGGGCCTGCTGACGCTCTTTCTTGGACCGCATCTGCGCCAGCCGCCGGAACACGCCGCCGGGCTCTTCAATCAGTTCCTGCAACAAATGATCCACCAAAGGCGCAATCACAGGATCGCTTTTGCCCATCTCCCAGATTGGCGTGATCACGTTGATATCCAGCCCGCCGTGCATCAATGAAAACGGCTCCATATCCAGCGGAAGTCGCGTTTTTACGCGTTTGCCAAAGCCGTACTCTTTGTCGGGCTCCATGCCGCTGAATGTGCGCTCAAACTCATAAAGTTTCATCATGCCAAACAGCATGCGCAATCCTTGGCCAACTTCCCGCTGCGCCGGGGTCTCGCCGTGATCCGCAAAGGTCTGCACCGAACTCACCAGCCAGCGCAGGTTCAATTCTGAAATCAGATGTGCGGACTCCTCGGCCCATATCCGGCAAAACAACGCGGCGGTTTGCGTCGGCTGCGCCCGCTTGCGCAGGTTGGAGATCAACTGCGCATTCAGGAAGGCCAATTCACTCAAGCCGACAAATTCTTCTGCAATCTGCCGTCGTTTGCGCGCCCAACTGGTGTTTGGATCGGCTGGCCCCTTTTGCGTTGCGCGCTCCGGTACAATCGCATTCCTCAGAACCGACAGGTTCACATCCAGGGACGGCAGGTTTTCTGGGCCAAACTCAAAGGGATCACGCCGGCCGTCGTAGCGTTCCATCATATAGGCGTAACCGCCCGGATAGGTGAGGGTTTTTTCTGACATGGCGCGATGTTTGCACGGGGCGAAACCCCGTGCAATCGCAGAGTGTATCAGACCATCATTTCCTTGGTCGCGCTCAACGTGACATCCGGATAATCGCGAGCAACGCGGTCAATGTCCCACTGCAAACGGGTCAGGAACACCACGTCGCCATCATTGTCGTAGCTGATGTGCTGTTTGTTCATATCCGCAAACTTTTCAACCGCTTGCCGCTCACCGTGCACCCAACGGGCGGAGGTGAACTGGCTCTGTTCAAAGCGCACGGGCAGGCCGTATTCCATCTCGATCCGGCTGGCGAGCACTTCAAACTGAAGCTGACCAACCACGCCCACAATGAAGCCCGAACCAATCATCGGCTTGAAGACCTTTGCGGCGCCTTCTTCGGCAAACTGCATCAGCGCTTTTTCAAGGTGTTTGGCCTTCAACGGGTCGCCCGCGCGGATGCCCTGCAGCAGTTCCGGCGCAAAGCTTGGAATGCCCGACACACGCAGCACTTCGCCCTCGGTCAGCGTGTCGCCAATGCGCAGCTGCCCGTGGTTTGGAATGCCAATAATGTCCCCGGCCCAGGCCTCTTCGGCCAGCTCACGGTCAGACGCCAAAAACAACACCGGGTTGGAGATCGCCATCGGCTTTTTTGTCCGCACATGCGTGAGTTTCATGCCACGCTTAAAGTGCCCCGAGGCCATCCGTACAAAGGCCACACGGTCACGGTGTTTCGGGTCCATGTTGGCCTGAACCTTGAACACAAACCCGGCGACTTTCTTCTCTTCGGGCGCAATCTTGCGCGGCTCGGCGTTTTGCACCTGCGGCTGCGGCCCATAGGTGCCAATGCCGTCCATCAACTCTTTGACACCAAAGGAATTGATCGCGGAGCCAAACCAGATTGGGGTCATATGCCCTTCAAGCACCGCTTGCGGGTCCAGCGCCGGCAGCAACTCCTTGGCCATCTCAACTTCTTCGCGCAACTGCTCCAGCAGGTGCTCTGGCACGTGATCGGCCAGTTTCGGGTCGTCCAACCCGTCGATCTGCACGCTCTCGGCCACCACGTTCCGGTCCGCCCGGTCCATCAGCTCCAGTCGATCGTTGAGCATATCATAGGTGCCAACGAACTCGCGGCCCACGCCAATCGGCCAGCTGGCCGGGGTCACGTCAATCGCAAGGTTTTCTTGGATTTCGTCAATAATATCGAAAGTATCGCGACTTTCGCGGTCCATTTTGTTGCAAAACGTCAAAATAGGTAGGTCGCGCAGGCGGCACACTTCAAACAGTTTTTGCGTCTGGCTTTCCACACCTTTGGCGCCGTCAATCACCATCACGGCGGCATCCACGGCAGTCAGCGTGCGATAAGTGTCTTCCGAAAAATCGCTGTGGCCCGGTGTGTCCACCAGGTTGAACCGGAAGGTGCCAAAGTCAAACGACATCGCGGAGGCCGACACGGAGATCCCGCGGTCCTTTTCCATCTGCATAAAGTCAGAGCGTGTGCGCCGCGCCTCACCCTTGGCCCGCACCTGACCCGCCATCTGAATCGCACCACCATAAAGGAGAAACTTTTCGGTCAGCGTGGTCTTACCGGCGTCCGGGTGCGAGATGATCGCAAAGGTGCGACGGCGCGCAATCTCGGGCGGCAATTCGGGGCGGTTTGTCTGCGTGTCCAACATGTCCGCGCGTATAGGTCGCAAAGCGCCAATTCGCAAGGAAAAGCGGCGGGTCCTACTTGGAGGACGCCCGCTTCAAAAGCTCCACCGCATCCGGGCGATCGAGCAGGCTTTCATGCACTTCCAGATGCGCCTGCGGCATGCCGCGCGCCGCGTTTGAGGCCGGACGCAGACGTTCCTTGACCTCTTCAGGCACCGCCGGGCGGGTGCGTGTGTCCATCTGCATGGTTTCCGCCGAAATGCCTTCGGCAAAAATGATCTGATGGGTGTCAAACATGATCTGGTAGTAGTCCACAAACCCGCCTTCGTCGGCGTAGACCGTGTCCCCATTCACCAGATGCCGCGCTTTAATCAGCAGCTCGCTGCGCCCGACACCAATGTGGTCATGGCGTTGGTAGACAAACAGCCGGTGATCCGGGCTCACCCGCAGATCCTGCGTGTTGTTGAGAGTGCCCGCGGTGATCACGATGGGGGCAAACTCGCCACTGGCACGTTGCACGGCATGTCCAATCCAACGCACTTCCTGCGGGCCGTCATCCCGCGTCAGCACGCGATCACCCAAGGTCAAGTCTTCGACCCGACGCTGTTCGCCGGTCGCCATGGTGATCCGGGTGCCGCCGGTGAAACTCACACAAGCCAACTGTGCTAATTTGGTGGAGGCCGCGCCGCGATCGATGCCCACAAGCACGTATTCACATTTGGGCGTCAACGGAGCCAATGGCGCGCCATACACTTCCACCACACCGCCGTCTTCGTCGACTTCGACAAGCACCAGCACTTCAATGGTGTCTCCGCTTGGCGGCATAAACGTGGCCACACAATCGAGGTACACCCGCGCGTCTTTGGTGCCGAGGCTGTAGTCGCTGGCTATGAAGTGCTGCCCGTCGCCGTCGGTGCGCAGCGCAAGGCTCTTTTCTTCCGCATCCTGGTTCAGGGTGTAGATATCATCTGGCACCAGTTCGTCCGCAAAAGACAGGGAATCACCAAGGTTGGCCCCATCCGTCACCACAAAGGCATCTGCCGGATACACCGGTAGGCGTTGGGAGGGTTGGGAGCTGTCTTGGACTTGGGACGTCATAACTTACCTACTTTAGTGTACTGCACGCTTTCTTTGAACAAGTGAAGTGACACGCAAATGTGGCAGCACAATGCCATGGCTCCGGCATTATACTGGCATCATTCCTAATTTGGGTATTTCTTACCCCCACAACAACGGGGAGATTCGCATGGAATTGGGAATTAAAGGTAAACGCGCACTGGTCTGTGCGTCCTCAAAAGGTCTTGGTTTGGGCTGTGCTCGCGCTCTGGCTGCGGAAGGTGTGGACCTGATCATGAACGCGCGTGGTGTCGAGGCGCTTGAGGCCGCCGCTGCCGACATCCTTTCCGAATTTGGTGTGGATGTTCAGGCGATTGCCTGTGACGTGACCACCATTGAGGGGCAAGCCAAGCTGATCGAAGCCGCGCAAGGCGTCGATATTCTGGTCAACAACGCCGGTGGCCCGCCTCCAGGCATGTGGACCGACTGGGATCGTGACGATTTCATTTCCGCCTTGGACGCCAACATGCTGGCCCCAATCGCGCTAATCAAAGCGCTGGTTCCGGGCATGATGGACCGCGGCTGGGGCCGTGTGGTGAACATCACCTCCGTTTCGGTCAAATCCCCGATTCCGGTGCTGGGCCTGTCCAACGCTGCGCGTGCAGGCCTCACTGGCTACGTTGCTGGCACCGCGCGTCAGGTGGCTGGCAAAGGCGTGACCATCAACAACATCTTGCCGGGCATTCATGCCACCGACCGCGCTGTCTCCTTGGACAAGGCTGTGACTGAGCAGCAAGGCATCTCCATGGAAGAGGCAAAGGCCCAACGCGCCGCCACAATTCCCGCGGGCCGCTACGGCACCCCGGATGAATTTGGCGCCACATGTGCCTTCCTCTGCTCCCATCACGCAGGCTTTATCGTGGGGCAGAATGTTCTTCTGGACGGCGGTGCCTTCGCATCTGCTATGTAAGCGCGAGTAAGTAACTAAATGGCGCGAGGTGTGGGGGTGTCCCAGGGTTTTTCATTGAAAGATGAGTTGTTTAACGCGGATAGCCTGGGCGATCTGGCGGCAGAGTTTGCCGCCGGAGTGCCGGGGTTTGATGGTGAGGACTTCCATCTAGAAGTTGTGGCAGGGCTTCAGGGGCGTGAGCTCATGGAGCGTATGGAATGGATTGCCGATTGCATCGAAAAACGCCTCGCGCCAGATTTCCCGGAAATGGCGGATCAACTTGAAGCGGCCATGCCGCCCGCGCTTGATCCAACTCTGAAGGATGATGACTTTGGCCGCTTCATCCATGCGGTGCCCGGTATTCTGGCCACCCGCCATGGCGTTGAAGAGCATCGGGATCGGGCGCTGGATCTGCTGGAGGAGGCGACCAAGCGCTTCTCTATGGAGTTCTACATCCGCGCCTTCATCAACCGCTGGCCCGACGAGACCTTTACCCGCCTGCAAGAGTGGGCCGAGAACGACAATTACCACGTCCGTCGTCTGGTGAGCGAAGGCACACGGCCCAAATTGCCCTGGGCAAAAAAGATCGACATCGATCCTATGTCGACGTTGCCCTTACTGGCGAAACTGCACGCCGATCCAACGCGTTACGTGACACGGTCGGTGTCCAACCACCTCAATGACATCTCCAAACTCTCCACCGACACGGTGGTCAGCCAGCTTTCCGACTGGAAAGAGCAGGGTAAGCAGGCCCCTAAAGAACTGGATTGGATGACGCGTCATTCTTTGCGCACTGCGGTCAAGGCCGGCCATTCCGGCGCTCTGTCGATGCTGGGGTTCCACGCAGACGCGCCCATCACATTGGACAGTCTTTCGGTGGGCGGCGACAGCATCCAAATCGGCGACGCGCTACAGGTCGAAACAACCCTGTCCACAACTGGCACATCCCCCGTGCCCGTGATGGTCGACTATGTGCTGAGTTTCCATCGCCCCAATGGGCGTGGCAGTGACAAGGTCTTTAAACTCAAGCAAGGTAAAATCCCTGCTGGAAAGTCACTCACACTGGCCAAAAAGCATCCGCTCAAAGCCAATGCCAGCACGTTTCAACTGCACCCCGGACCCCACAAACTGGCCATTCAGGTCAACGGCCGTGTGCTGGGGGATGTGGCGTTTGACCTGACGGATCCCACGTAACCCTCTGACGTTTCATCACGTTTCTGTGGGGCGGCTAGCCTGACAACTGGCCGCCTGTTAGGTCGGTTCCAATTCTGAACGGGACACGACCATGCACGCCGCCACACTTATCACCATCTTCGCCGCTATCCTTTTGCTCAGCCTCGTTGTCGCCCCCAAGCGGGCCACAGTTGTGGGCTTCTTTGGCGGGCAGACCGCAGAAGGGCAGGCGCCCTCGCTGTGGACCTTGGTGCTGTCGCAGGTCACCACCTGGATATTTGCGCGCTCTTTGATGAACGCTGCCATCCTGGGCTTCTACTACGGCATCGCAGGCACCTTGGCCTACGCGGCATACTATGCGTCATTTCTAACTGGCGGCTACATCGTGAACCGCATGCGTGTGCAGGGCGCGGGCTCGGTACAGGACTGGCTCACCTCACGCTTTGGCAAACCCGGCACCACTGCCTACAACGTGGTGATCGCCCTACGTCTCCTGTCTGAAGTCTTCGCCAACCTGCTGGTGGTTGGCTTGATCTTCAGCGCGGCTCTGCCGGACGTGGCCAACGCAGGCACGCTCTCTATCCTGATCGTTGGGGTGGTTGCGCTGGCCTATTCCGCTTGGGGTGGCCTCTCCGCTGCTTTGCGCACGGACGTGGTGCAGATGCTGCTGTTTCTCGTGGTGTTTGGCATCGCCTTCATTGCCCTCCTGCTGCGCCCCGAGTTCAACTTTGGCGCTGTGCTCACCGCGCCGGGCGCCTCTGGCCCACACAACGGCTGGGTGCTTCTGGTGGTCGCCGCGCTTCAGGTGTTTTCCTATCCGGTACATGACCCGGTGATGATGGACCGCGGCTTCCTCGCGGACCGCGACACCACCCGCAAAAGCTTCCTGCACGCTTTCTGGCTGTCCACACTTTGCATCATCACGTTTGGCTTCTTTGGCATTCAGGCCTCGCTTGAGGGTGCCTCCTATGAAGGACAGTTGATCGGCACTTGGA
Source organism: Shimia sp. (assembly GCF_022448905.1). GTDB lineage: Bacteria > Pseudomonadota > Alphaproteobacteria > Rhodobacterales > Rhodobacteraceae > Shimia. The sequence goes on from NZ_JAKVCW010000010.1 coordinate 122,598, forward strand.
GCACCATGTTCCCAACTTGGGTCTTCACCCTGCTGATCCTCTCGCTCCTTGTGTCCGCGCTGTCCACATTGGACTCCGCCTTGAGTTCCGCCGCCCGTCTGGTGGTCGAGGAACTCAAACTCGCCCCGCGCACGTTGGCCGGCGGTCGCATTGCCATGTTGGTCTTTGCCCTCGCAGGTGGCGCCCTGACCCTTTGGGGCAACCAAACCCTTTTTGACGCCGTGGCCGTGTCCGGCACCGCTTCGATGTTCCTCACCCCCGTGCTGGTTGCCAGCCTGGTTTGTGGCCGGGATGTGCCGCTCTGGTCCTACATGGCCTGTTTCTTCGCAGCCCTTTATGGCGCCGCTGCCTACATGTTCCGAGACACAGAATTTGTGGCACAATTCCTGTACGACGGTCACAAATACGAGCAGCTCCTGCAGATCTGCGTCATCGTTCTGGCCGTCGGATTTGCCGCAGTCCTGTTCGGGAGCCGCAGGGTTGAAGCACGGGTAGGGGGCTGATACATCTCGACAAAACCCGATGAAAAGCATCGGGGATTGCAAGAGGCCACCCGTGCAGCCGAATTCTGACCAGACGCCACCACGATTGGAAATCCGCAATCTGCGCCGCCGTTTTGGCAACCGTCAGGTTGTGGATGATGTGTCGTTGACACTGGAGTCCGGTAAAGTCACCTGCCTGCTTGGCCCGTCCGGCTGCGGCAAGTCTACTACCCTGCGCATGATTGCCGGTGTGGACATGCAAGACAGCGGTGAAATCTATGTGGACGGCAAACTGATCTGTGATACCGTGTTCCGCATCCCGCCGGAACGCCGTCAGATTGGCCTGATGTTTCAAGACTTTGCGCTCTTTCCGCATCTTTCAGTAAGCGACAACGTCGCCTTTGGCCTCAAGGGCAGCAAAGAGGAAAAACGCGCCCGTGTTGAGGAACTTCTAGCGAAAGTGAACCTTGGCTGGGCCATCGACAAATATCCGCATTTGCTGTCGGGCGGTGAGCAACAGCGTATTGCCTTGGCCCGCGCATTGGCGCCGCGCCCGCGCATCATGCTGATGGACGAGCCGTTTTCAGGTTTGGACAATCGCCTGCGCGACGGCATCCGTGACGAGACCTTGGCAGTTCTCAAAGAAGAAGACACAGCTGTGTTGCTGGTCACACACGAGCCGGAAGAGGCCATGCGCATGGCCGATGAGATTGCCCTCATGCGGGAGGGTGTCATTGTTCAGCAAGGTGCGCCGTACAACATTTATAACGCGCCGGTGGATAAACAGGCGGTTGCGTTTTTCAGCGACATCAACGTCATCCGTTCGATCAGCAATGGTGCCTTGACCGAAACGCCATTTGGCGAGTTTCTCACGCCCGGATTTGAAGATGGCGCGCCGGTGGAGATCGTGATCCGTCCACAGCATCTGAAGCTGGATTTTGACAGAGACGGCAGAGGACCCCTTCCGACTGACAGCGATGGCGTGGCTGCACGCGGCATCGTCTCTCGGGCAAGATTTATGGGCAATGAAAGCCTCGTTGAATTCCAGATGGACCATAACGGCTCTGTTTTGCACGCCACTGTGCCAAATGTGTTCCTGCCAAAAGAGGGTACGCCACTCTGGCTGACTATCCGTCGAGACCGCTGCTTTGTCTTCCCTGCTGAAACCTGAGACGTCTTAGGCCTATGCGAGGAAATCGTTGAGGCTCTTGCCTGGTTCTTCTACGAATAGGCTTGGCAATACAGTCAGTTCGGCAATTTGATCCACCCGGATTTTTGCAAATCTCCCAAGGGTTTCGTCCCAGACACCTAACGTCCAGACGCGCCCCCAATAGTCGAGTTTCAGTGGGCGCACGTCGCGCGCCATCTCACCCGTAATGGTGATCCGTAGCTTCTGCCGTGTCCGAATGGCTTCGCGCAACGGTTCTAGATACTTCAACGCCTGTGTTGTCTCCGCAAACGGGTAGGCTGCGAAACCAAACCCTTGGCTCACACCGCCAATCTCCTCCGGCAACACCGCATCAATCTTTGCGCTCAGGCTTTCTGCCGCTGCGCGCAATGGCCCCTCCATCCCGGTGCCAACCACCTCAAGACCTATGTGCAATGCCTCCAACTCCTCTTCTGTCAGGTTCAACGGTGGCAATGTTAAAACCGCCTTCGCACGATACCCTGTGCCGCGCTCGCCCTCGATGGCCACGCCGCTGTTCGCCAGGGTTTGCATGTCACGATAGATCGTCCGCAAAGACACCTGCATCGCCGCCGCCAAATCCTCAGCCCGATGCAAGCCGCCGTCTTTCAGGATTTCCATCAATCCATAGAGCCGATCTGAGCGGTTTTGAGAGCTGGCCATAACCTGTGATTCTCCGATTTCCTGCCAAAATAACGACAACTGACATAATAGTGGCAAAATGGGGCGTAAAAACCCCAAATATCCCGTCACACTCCCGTTAATCCGCCTTTTGCCTCCGCGTCCGGCGCGGTAGGTCTTTGCCATGAGACTTAGGCGGCCCTAGTGCCACCGACCAAGGGAGACAAAGTCATGTTGAACAATATCGGCCTGCCCGGCATCCTTCTGATCGCGGTTGTGGTTCTTGTCCTGTTTGGACGCGGCAAAATCAGCGGCATCATGGGCGAAGTTGGCAAAGGCATCACCTCGTTCAAAAAAGGCGTGAACGAAGGCGCCAAAGAACTTGAGGAAGAAGCGGCAGACGCGGCGAAGGACGTGACGCCGGCTGACGAAAAAGACAAAGCCTAAGCCGGGCGATCCAAGATGTTTGATCTGGGTTGGACCGAGCTTCTGCTCATTGGCATCGTGGCGCTCATCGTGGTGGGTCCCAAAGACCTGCCGGTGATGTTTCGCACGGTGGGACGTTTTGTCGGCAAAGCCAAAGGCATGGCGCGGGAGTTTTCCTCTGCCATGAATCAGGCTGCGGATCAGGCGGGCGTCAAAGATGTGACCGACACCCTGAAAGGGGCCACCGACGGGTTGGACAAGGTCACCAATCCTTTGAAATCAGCCACCGATGCGCTCAACGATTCCGTGGGGGAAGTGAAACGCTCCATGTCCTATGAGCCGGGCGCCGAGACCACACGCCTGTCCAAAGAACGCGCGGAAGCGGCGGAGAAGATCCGTCAGAAATCTGCCGAGATGGCGCAAGAACGTCTGGACCGGGAAGCCGCCGAAAAAGCCGCCGCAGAGGACGCCGAGAAAGCCGCCCGCAAAGAAGCGCGCAGCTACGATCCGGCGCCGACGCCCCCGACCAAGACTGCCGCGAAGAAGGATGAGGCATGAGCTCAACTGACGAAATCGAAGACAGCTCCGCCCCGCTGATCGAGCACCTGGCGGAGTTGCGCACGCGGCTCATCCGCTCTGTGCTCGCATTCCTGGTGGGCATGGTGTTGGCCTTTGTGGTCGCGGAGCCGACGTTGCAATTCCTGCTGGGGCCAATTGAGGAAACCCTGCGCGCGCTGGGCGACCCATCCCCAACGATGCAGTACACCTCACCGCAGGAATATCTCTTCACGCTGTTCCGCATCTCCATGGTGGGGGGCTTTGTGCTCGCGTTTCCAGTGATCGCGTTCCAACTTTGGCGCTTCGTGGCGCCGGGTCTCTACAAAAACGAGCGTGGCGCTTTCCTGCCCTTCATGATTGCCTCGCCTTTCATGTTCCTGCTCGGAGCGGCCTTTGCGCATTTCGTCGTGACGCCGCTGGCGATGGCCTTCTTCTTGGGCTTCACCGACGTGAGCTCGATCTTTGCCAACCTGCTCGCCAGCACCACAAGCGACCTGCCTGCGGGGTCCGTTGTGGTTCCTGAGACCGACAGTGGCATCAAGATCACCTTCTTCGGTAAGGTGAACGAAAGCTTGGACATCTCGCTGAAATTCATCATGGCCTTTGGCCTCTGCTTCCAGCTGCCAGTTCTGCTGACGTTGATGGGCAAAGCTGGTCTGGTGAACGCCGAAGGCCTCGGCCGCGTGCGCAAATACGCCATGGTGGGCATTCTGGTTCTGGCCGCATTGGTCACACCACCAGACGTCACCACACAGTTGATCCTATTTGTGGTTGTCTACGGCCTCTACGAAGTCTCGATCTTCCTGGTGCGCCGTGTGGACAAGCAACGCATCGCCAAGCTCAAAGCCGAAGGCGTCTACTTTGAGGACGACGAAGAAGGCGAAGACGACATCGCCGACGCGGAAAGCCACAAGTAAGCCGCTCTCAAGCTAATAATTTCGGCGCATCCCGCTTGGGGTGCGCCTTTTTCTTTGGCCCCTTGTTGTCCCGCCGCGAACATGGTCTGTATCGCCCGAAGATAGCAGGAGGCCCGCCATGGATGACACCACTTTGATCCGCATCGCCGAAGCGCTGGAACGCATGGCACCGGCCCCAATGGCCGCGCCGGATTTTGCGGCTGCAGATGGCTTTGTCTGGCATGTGGACCCGGACCGGCTGGAGCCGGTGTCCAACATCAACCGCGTGTCGCTTGATTTGCTGGTGGGCATCGACCGCTCCCGCGACACGCTTCTGGACAACACTCGACAATTTGCGCGTGGGCTCCCGGCCAACAACGCCTTGCTTTGGGGCGCGCGCGGTATGGGCAAATCCTCCATCGTGAAAGCTGTACACGCTCAAGTCATCGCTGAAGGCCTGCCGCTCAAGATTGTAGAGCTGCAACGCGAGGACCTGCCATCCGTGGCCCGCCTGCTGAACCTCCTGCGCGCCAGCAAAGAGCGTTTCCTATTGTTCTGCGACGACCTCAGCTTCAGCCACGATGACCAGCACTACAAATCGCTCAAAGCCGTGCTGGACGGCGGCATCGAAGGCCGTCCTGACAACGTGGTGTTCTATGCCACCTCCAATCGCCGCCACTTGATGCCGCGCGACATGATCGAAAACGAGCGCAGTTCGGCGATCAACCCATCAGAGGCCGTGGAAGAGAAGGTCTCCCTGTCCGATCGCTTTGGTCTCTGGCTGGGCTTCCACCCATGTTCGCAAGACCAATACTTGGCGATGATCGACGGCTACTGCACCGCCCATGGTGTGACCGTGGATGCAGATCGCCTGCGCGCGGAGGCGATCGAGTGGCAAGCCACACGCGGCGCCCGCTCAGGCCGTGTCGCTTGGCAGTTCTTTGTCGATTTGGCAGGGCGCGAAGGCGTCGCGTTATAATAAAGCATCCGACGTTTTAGCTGAAACATCCAGAGTCACGAATGTCCCGAGAGCGCCGTAGGCGTGGCAGGGTATTCGTGTCTCAGGTTTAAGGGCGGGTGCTATAACGCCGACGCCTTGCCGCGTTATTTCAGGTAGGGAGCAGGGTCGACGCTGTCAAAGCCCTCGCGCACCTCAAAGTGCACAAAGCTGTTCTCCGCAGGCAACACCGCCATGCTCTGCCCGCGCTTCACGCTGGCGCCCTTCTTCACCTTCACACCGTCCACGTTGTAGTAGACCGTCATCAGATTGTTGGGGTGGCGCACCACCAAAATGGTCACGTCATCCGCGTCTTTGGTGATCGCCGCCACGGTGCCATCCGCCGCCGCCGACACTGGCGCTCCCGCGTCCGCGGCAATGTCGATGCCGTTGTTTTTGCCCTTGGAATAAGGCCGGATCACCTTGCCAGACACCGGGTAGCTCATCGCCGCTTTGCTGGCGCTTTGTTGCTGCGCCAGGTTCGGGCTCTCCGGTTTTTCAACCGGTGTCGCGGCCGCCACTGTGTTGTCTTCCGGCAAAGGCTTAGAGGCGCTTGGCGGGGTTGGCGTGGGCGAGCCTTCGCCCGGTTTGGTGGTGGTTGCCGCTGCGGTTGTGGCGGCGGCTTTGCGCTTGGCTTCCGCTTCCGGGTCCACGGGAGGGATCAGCAGGATCTGGTTCTCACGAATGGTGAAATCGCTGCCCAACCCGTTCCATTCTGCCAAAGAGCGCACAGAGACGTTGTACAGACGTGCAATAGTAAAGGCCGTCTCGCCGCGTTTCACCTTGTGGCGCACGGGCTCCACGCCTGTCTGCCCACCAGGTTTTGGCGTCGCAACCGGCTGCAGGGTCTCGGTCTCAACCGATGTATCGGCGTTGTTTATCGCGCCGCCGGCCAGCGCGGCAATGTCCACGCCGCCTGGCGCTGTCACCATGCCGGTGCCGCCGGTCGCCGCAGACGGCTCGGCCACACGGCGGGGCAGGGTGACCACTTCGCCCTCACGCAGCTGCGCGTCCAGCGCGATGCCGTTTGTGCGGCTCAACTCTTCGGCCGGAATGCCCACGCGTTGGGACACATCCGCCAGCGTGTCGCCACGTTTGGCCACCGCCACCTGATAGCTTGGATATGAGATCACACCACGATCATCCGGCTCCGGCCGCGTCGCCGTCGCGGTTTGCGCGGCCTCTGTGGTGTCCAACCCGCCGCCAAGGTCGCCGCGGAAGTCGTAATCCAGTGTGTCCAAACAGCCACTCATCACGGTCAGCGCCAATCCTGCGCCGATCAACCGGGTATTCTTGGATGAGAAAACTGCCATCTCGATGTCCTCACATGCGGCGCCCTGTTACCGGGGGTCTGCTGCCAAAGCCGCGTCTGTTGTTCGCTTCGTTAAGCTTCCAAATGGGCGAGCCGTCACCCTTTGCCAAGGGGAAAGCCCAATCAAATCAATCATTCTCTCGTGCGACGCCCTCAAGCAGAGGCACAAAACGCACCGAGCGCAATTCGTCATAGTCCAGCCCGTTTTCCGTTTTGCGCACCCGAATAAGGCTCTGCACCGCATCCGACTGCCCCACGGGCACCACCATAATACCGCCGATCTTGAGTTGCGCCAAGAGGGGGCCGGGCGGGTCCTCTGCGGCGGCGGTCACAATGATTTTGTCAAACGGCGCCTGATCCGGGAGGCCAAAGCTGCCGTCACTGATCAGAGAGGTGATGTTCACGATGCCCAATTGGTCAAACACGCCGCGCGCCTCTTGCACCAACCGCTTGTGCCGATCCACCGTATAGACCCGCCGCGCCAGATGGCTCAGGATCGCGGCCTGATAGCCCGAGCCGGTGCCCACCTCGAGCACCTTGTCACGCGAGGTGACTTCCAAAGCTTGCGTCATCAGCCCAACTACGGAAGGCTGCGAAATGGTCTGGCCACAGGCAATCGGCAATGGCGTGTCTTCATACGCCCGCTCGGCAAACAGCCCACGCACAAACAGCCCGCGGTCTACCTGTTCCATCGCGGTCAGCACAGCAGGCTCCGTCACCCCACGCGAACGCAGGGCAAACAGGAACTGCATTTTGCGTTCAGCAAGCGCGTCAGGGTCGGTCATTCAATGCCTTTCAGCGCGGCAAGTGTGTCATGTGCTGTCAGGTCCGCGCGCATCGGTGTCACCGAGGTGTAGCCCTTCAGGTTGACGGTCGCATCGGTGCCTTCGCCAGACGGGTTCTGCTGATCGCCGCCTCGGGCCCACAGGAACCGACGCCCAGACGGCGCATTGTGCGGCTCGACCGAAAACTTGGTGCCTTGGCGCAAGCCCTGCGCCACCACCCGCGTGCCTTTGACGTCTTTGGCCAGCACAGGCGGGAAGTTCACGTTGTAAAACAAGCCATAGGGGTGGTCGTTGGCTGGATTTGCATCAAGGATCTTGCGCACAACTTCAGCGCCAAATGCGCCCGCGGCCTCAAACGGATCGTCGGCGGAGAAATTCTTCGGGCCCAGGAACTGCGACAGGGCAAAAGACGGGATGCCCTGCAAAGCGCCTTCAATCGCCGCGCCCAACGTGCCGGAATAAAGCGCATTTTCTGCAGAGTTGTTGCCACGGTTTACGCCGGACAGGATCAACTCGGGTGGCGCGTCTTTCATCACATCATGTACGCCGGCCAATACACAATCCGCTGGGCTGCCTTCGGCGGCAAAGCGGCGCTCGCCCATCTGGGCAATCATTGTGGGGTGGGTGTAGCTGATGCAGTGGCCCACACCGGATTGCTCAAACGCAGGCGCCACACACCAGACTTCGCCGTCAGGTCCGGCCAGCTCCGCTGCAATCCGCTCCAGAACGGCCAGTCCCGGCGCGTTGATGCCGTCGTCATTGGTGATGAGAATGCGCATGTGCCTGCCCCAATTTATCTGCTGACATCCTGTCTAGTGGAGCCATGCAAAGGGGGCAAGGCACGTGGTGTCGCTGGCCGCAACCGTTGCGGCGATGCCAGCGTTTTGAGCCCTAAAGCCCGATCTCAGCCATCAAACGCGCCGCTTCGTCGCGGGGATGCACTAGGTTGTCCTTGTCTTCGCCAGGGAAGAAACGCGCGCGGGTGCCGGTGGGCATGCCCCGAGGGCTTAAGATCGACACGTTTGGGCCGATATTGGTGGTCTCCGCCTGCCAGCTTTTGGCCAGCGCGATCTGAGCGGCTTTGGTGGCGCCATAGGAGCCAAAGAACTTCTCACCGGCGTGATTGTCCTCAAAGAACACCGCATGACCCGCATCGCCCAACAGCGGGCTCATAAATGGGATCAGACGGGCCACAGCATCCACATTGATCGACAGAGATTTCTGCCAGTCCTTGGCATCGATGTGATCGGTGGGGGTCAAAGGCGCGCCATGGGCGGCGGTGTGGATCCACAGGTCCACTTTGCCCCAACGGTCGTGGATCGAGCGGCACAGCTGCGCCATGGCATCGGCATTGGTTATGTCCATCGGTGCCAGGGTGGATTTGCCCCCTTTGGCCTGAATGCGATCGTCCAGATCTTCCAGTGCACCGGTGGTGCGGGCCACAGCCACAACGTGGTACGCGGGCACAAGCGCCTCTGCAAAAGCGGCACCAAGGCCACGTGATGCGCCGGTGATCAGCGCGATTTTCTCGCCGGAGGCGTCGGGGGTGTTGGACGTGTCACTCATAGGCCGATGCAATGCGACCAAAGCGGCACAAGGTCAAGAGGCAAGCAAGTCGCAGGGGGGACGAGAACTGCCATCTCCCCTCGCGATTTAGTTGTTTAGTTGGGCATCGACAGGCGGGTGGTGCCATGGCCTGCGTTGAGCACAATGTTGTCTTCGCCAATGGCCACCACTTTGCCGGAGGGCGTGCGGTCGCCAAGTTCAACGCGCAGGGTTTTGCCCCCTGCGGTCATCAACAAGGCGCGCGGGTTTTTCGGGCTGCCCATCACGCCAATCAAAGTCAGGCGGGAGCGGTTCTTCAGCACACCGGATTGCGTGGCCTGCGCGGCCACGTGGGAAGGAGTCTTGGAGGACATGATACTGCCTGTGTTTGTGAGCGGTGGCGGCTATATAGTTGGAGGGTCGTGAGCCGCCAGACAGACGTAACGTATTTATAGTTAAGGACCGCTAAACAGGCGGTCGATTGCCAAAGAAAAAAGGCCAATGCGGCGGATTTCAGCCCATCAGGTGCGGTCGCAGGTCCTCACCACAAGCCGCGTATATTTCCAGCAGTTGATCAAAGGAAATGCCTTCTGCCTGTGCTTGTGCCAGTGGTCCTGAATTGGCCGTCAGGTGTGGCCTCTCGGCGCCTGATTCTGCCGGTTTTAGGCCGCAAGAAATGGGCTCATCGCTTTCAAACAGCGGCAGGTCATTCATCAACCAGGCCGCGGCCCCTGCAAAGCCGGTGTCCTCGCCAGTTGCATCCAGCACGTAGGCTTTGAAGTCTTCCACCGCCAGGCTGGCCCATACGCCAAACAGAAAGACCTCGTCGCTGCCACGAATGGGCAGGGGCACCACGCAATGGACAAAGCGCAGATCGTCAAGCACACAGAGGTCGGCGGTCAACACATCGTCGCCCACCGTCAGGGTGTCACCATCAGTTAATGGGCCATGCGGCCAGCAATCCGGCTGTCCAAAGCCCATGTCAACAATGCCGCCAAAGCTACGCCCGCAGCATTTGCAGGCGTAGGTGGGATCGTTCAACCGCTGCCAGCGGCTATCAAGCGCCAGCAGGTTCACGCGCTCACCCCTGAGAAGTTGCCAAAGTGGCACCGTTCCAGCTTGCGCCGGGCGTTGGAGCCTCTTCGATCTTCTTGCTCACCCGGCTGCTGCCTTCGAGCGCGGCCAGATATTCCGGCGTCACGCCACCGGTGATGTAGTTGCCGTCAAAGCAGGAGCAATCAAAGCGTTCGATCTCTGGGTTGCCTTCTTTGGCCGCCCAAATCAGGTCTTCAAGCTTTTGGTAGAACAGCGCATCGGCGCCCAATTCCTCGCGAATTTCCTCAACGCTCATGCCATTGGCGATCAGCTCATGCTTGGTTGGCATGTCGATGCCGTAGACGTTGGGGTGCGACACAGGCGGGGAAGCCGACGCGATGTAGACCTTCTTCGCGCCTGCCTCACGGCACATCTGCACAATCTTCTTGATGGTGTTGCCGCGCACAATGCTGTCGTCAATCAACAGGATGTTGCGGCCTTCCATCTCGCGTGGAATGGCGTTCAGCTTCCGACGCACGGACTTCTGACGCTCTTCCTGGCCAGGCATAATAAACGTCCGGCCCACATAGCGGTTCTTCACAAGCGCCTCGCGATAGCGGATGCCGGTGATGTTGCTGACTTCCAATGCAACAGGTCGCGCACTATCCGGCACAGGAATGATCGCGTCAATGTCCAAGCCGCTCTCTTGCACCTGCTTGGCCAGGGTTTTGCCCATGCGGATCTGCGCCTGATAGACAGACACGCCGTCCAGCACGCTGTCTGGGCGCGCCAAATAGACATACTCGAAGATACAAGGCGTCAACTCGCCTTCGACTGCTTGGAACTCGTGCAGATTGCCGTCCAGATCTACCAGCATTGCCTCGCCGGGCTTCAGGTCGCGAATTTTGTCAAAGCCATTGATGCCAAAGGCCACATCCTCAGACGCAAAGGCATAGTCGTCGCCGTCACCCTCTGCATCGCGCTTCGCAACGGACAGCGGGCGAATGCCGTGGGGGTCCCGGAAGGCCAACATGCCCACACCTGCGATCAGGCAGACCACGGAATAGGCGCCTTGCACGCGTTCCATGGTCATCTTCACACCGGCAAAGATGTTGCGGATCGCATCGGCGCTGCCGTTGACTTTGATGGCATCGGCAACTTTGTCGGCCAACACGTTGAGCAGGATCTCACTGTCAGAGGTGGTCCGCAGGTGGCGGGAGTATTTCCCGGTCACCTTTTCGCGCTGTGCCTCGGTGTTGGTGATATTGCCGTTGTGCACCAGATAGATGCCATAAGGCGCGTTCACAAAAAACGGCTGCGCCTCAGACGCCGACAGGCTGCCCGCCGTTGGATAGCGCACATGGCCCATACCAATGCGGCCTGTCAGGGTTTCCGCATCAGACGGCTGAAACACGTCCTTGACCAAACCATTGGCCTTGCGCTCGCGAAAGAAGCCGCCTGTGTAGGTCACCACACCCGAGGCATCCTGCCCCCGATGCTGCAACATCAAGAGACCATCGTAGATCTCTCCAAAGACGTCATGGTTTCGGTTGGCGATCCCCAAAATTCCGCACACGGGCAGGGCTCCCTTCGTCAGGTTAGGCTAATGTGATTGAGGCTGCGCAGCGAGGCACCAAAGGCGCAAATCGTGAAAGGACACATCTCAGGTGGACAAGCCTTTGCTATGCGCGGGGTGCGCCAGCTGAAAGGGTGGGAAAAACCACTGTCCACAGGGAGGCTCCGAATCCTGTTCTCGTGCTAGGGCCTCTCTTAAGGGCTCCCGCCCAGCATGTCACGAAAGGATCACAAAAGCCGCGACAATCTGCGCCTAAGCCTTTTTCACCATGCGGATCAGGACCAGCACAACCGCCGCGCCCAGCATCGATTGAAACACCGAGCTGAAAAAGCCGCCACCAAAAGAGAAGCCCAAGACCGGCAGCACAAAATTGGCCAGGATCGCGCCTCCGATGCCAAGGATCACATTGCCAATCAGGCCAAACCCGCCGCCGCGCACCAGCTTGCCTGCAAGCCAACCGGCCAGGCCACCAATGATCACTGCGCTGAAAATGCCTGAAAAAAGCTGTGCGTCTGTGGTGCCTTCCATAATGTCTCTCCTTAGCAGCCGCTTAGCTCAGCTGCGTTTCCAGATGTTTGATGCGTTTTTGGACCAGATCAATATGCATGCGCGCGTGATAGGCCGTCTGCCGGTAGGCTGGCGGCAATTTTAGCTGCGAAATCCGGTGATCCACCTCTTCCAACTCTTCGGCCATGCCGGCCAGTTCCGCTGCCGTGCACTTCGGCCCCATCTGCGCCTCGATCTCACGTATACGGCCGTAGTGTTTCCACACCTGCCAGCCACGGAAATAGGCATAAACCATGGGCAACACCCGCAAAAGCGGCAAGATCAGGAACAGGATTGGCAGGGTTAGCAGAAACACGCGATTGACCTGCGCCGCCATCCAATAGGGCAGAAGGTTGTGCCAGGTGCTTGGCCCGTCCTCGATCAATTGCCGCGCCACGTTGTTCTCAGGGATGCCAATGCCGCGTGGCTCCGGAAACGTGCCGCGCGACGTCAGCACATCATGCCCGCGATGCAGCTCTTTCGCCGCCATGGTCAATCGGTTCACCAGCGCGGGATGCAGCTTTGGATCAATCACCAACTGCGCCTTTAACGCCAACAATTGCCGCGCCTCGCTCGGCTGCACCGGGTTCAGCGACACGCCCCCCGTAGGGACCTCCACGAGATCCGCATAGTCTAGGTGCCGGGCAATGGCGTCGGTATAGGACAGGCGCAAAATGTCGATGTCGTCATAGCCAAAGGCCTGCCGCAGATAGGGCGCCTCGATGCTGCTGACAAAAAACGCCATGTCGATGTCACCAGACCGCAACGCAAAAATTGCCTGTGAAAACCCGACATCCACCAGCGTATTGGCGTTTTTGTCCATGCCAACCGCGTCCTGAAAATCGGCAAAGGCCACGGCTGTGCCCGATCCGCGTTTGCCTGCGGCAATGGTCAGGCCCCGCCACAACGCTGGGTTGGACGGGATACTGTGTCCGCTATGTGCCAGGAAAATCATGGGCTCATAAAACACGCCGCCAATCGCCTCGGCTGTGCCTGCCGTCACGCCAACGCCGGCTTGTAAAAACGCCGCATCCACCAAATCGCTGGACATCAACTCCGCATTGTCGACCGAGCCATTGGTGTGCACGATCTGCACTTCAATGTCATCTCGCGCCAGAATGTCCCGATACCGCTCCGCCATAAGCGTATAGGCTCCGCCTTGCGTGCCCGCCGCCAGTTTCAGTTTGTTGGGCGGCAGCAACATATACATTACCAGCGTCACACAAACGGCGAGGCTCAAGGTGGTGATGAATATCCAAAGTCGCATGGTAAAGCTGCCAAAACATTCCAGTTTTCGCGACCGTAGCCCCCGCTGGCGGTGCAAACAAGAGATCAGAGCGCCACGCAGCAAAAAGCCCGCAACCGTGTGGCGCGGACTTGAGCGTTTCTGAGCTGGCTGCGCTTATTGTTCGCAGACGCCAACCAGTTCTTCATATTGTGTGGTGATCCAGCCCAGGGCCTGCTGTGGGTCACGGTCATCAATCTTGCGCGTGATGCGGCTGAACACAGCAGCCGAGCGGCTGTCATCCACCATCGCCACAGATTGGCTGGTGATCACGGTTTCATAGACAAAGAAGGCAATCGCCACGAGCAGGATGCCGCGCAGAACGCCAAAGACAAAGCCGAGACCCTGGTCGATACCGCCAAGCGCAGAGCGTTGCACAATCGAGGAAAACAGAGGCGTGAACAGCGACACCACAATCAGCGCCAGGGCAAAGACACCGGCAAAGGCGGCAATGATCGACAGTTCACAGCTGTCCGACAGATACTGCCCCAGCACTGGAATTTCCTTGACCATCGGCTGCAGCGTGCCCGCAAACATAAAGGCCAAAATCGCCGCAGCAATCCATCCCGCGATGGCCATGCCTTCGCGCACAACACCGCGGCTGTACGCCAACAGCGCTGAAACGATGATCACACCCGCGACCACGGCATCAATAATTGTGAAGCCTTCCATGTATTTCCGTCCCCTTCGACCGCCCCCGGCCTGAATTTACTTTTTAACTCTCGGCCTGTCAGCCCGCTCCGAATACCTCTCCCACAAAGCTTGCCAAATCCCCAATGCGGTTGAGATTGATGCCTTTAACCGTTGCGGACTTGCCACCTTTCGGAGCGATTGCGGACGTGAAACCAAGTTTTTGGGCTTCTTTCAACCTATTTTCCGTCTGACTGACCGATCGAAGCGCCCCTGACAGGCTGATTTCGCCAAAAACAACGGTCTCGGCGGGCAGGGCGCTGTCTTCACGCGCGGAGATCAGCGCACAGGCCACTGCGAGGTCCGCTGCCGGTTCGGAAATCTTCATGCCGCCGGCCACATTCAGGTAGACGTCCAGCCCGGCAAAGGGAATTCCGCAGCGTGATTCTAATACGGCGAGAATCATCGCCAGCCGCCCGCTGTCCCAGCCCACCACCGTGCGCCGGGACTGGCTGTGCGGCGATGGGGCCACCAGAGCCTGCAACTCAATCAACACCGGTCGCGTGCCTTCGATCCCGGCAAAAACCACGCTGCCCGGACTGGGCGCGCCTCGATCAGCCAGAAACAACGCGCTTGGGTTGCCCACTTCGGCCAAACCACGTCCGGTCATCTCAAACACGCCAATTTCGTCCGCCGGACCAAAGCGGTTTTTGACGGCGCGCAAAATCCGGAACTGATGCCCGCGTTCGCCCTCAAAGTAGAGCACGGTATCCACCATATGCTCGACCACACGGGGCCCGGCAATTTGGCCTTCTTTGGTGACATGCCCAACCAGCACAATCGCCATGCCTTTGCGTTTGGCAAAAGCGGTTAGCTCATGCGCAGCGGCCCGTACCTGACTGACCGAACCGGGCGCACTGGCCACCGAGTCGCTCCACATGGTTTGAATGGAGTCGATGATCGCCAACTGCGGTTTTTCCGCTTCTAGCGTCGTAAGAATGTCGCGCAAATTGGTATCTGCGGCGAGCAGCACCGGGCTTTCGGTCAGCCCCAAACGCTGCGCCCGCATGCGCACCTGTGCGCTGGCTTCTTCGCCGCTCACATAGATGGTTTTTACACCTTGGCGCGCAAACCGCGCTGCCGCTTGCAGCAAAAGTGTGGATTTACCGATGCCCGGATCGCCGCCCACCAGAATGGCGCTGGCCGGCACCAATCCGCCGCCAAGCACCCGGTCGAGTTCTTTGACGTTGCTCATCGTGCGTGGGGGCGGGGCTTCTTCGGTGCGCAGATCCGAGAGCTCGATCCGCCGCCCCTTGGCGGTGCCCAGCGAGGAGCCTGTGGGGCCCGCGCCAAACGGCGCCTCTTCGACAATGGTGTTCCACTCGCCACAGCCTTCACATCGGCCGGACCATTTTGAAAACTGCGCGCCACAACTGGAGCAGCTGTATTGGGTTTTGCTCTTTGCCATGTTCTCGTTTTGGACCACTACCGCTTGCGGGTCAAATGACTAATCGCCAAGGAGGCCAAAACACAGGCAGTAAAGAGATAAAGTCCCCAGCCGGTTTCCACCGTGACATGGCCAGCGCCTTTGACCAGCACGATGTAAAGCGCGATCAGGAAGACATCCGCCATCGCCAGTTTACCCAACCATTCCAGTACCGGTAAAACCTTACGCCGCATCAGCCCAAATTGGATCAGCGCCAGCCCGATGACCTTCATATAGGGCGCAAAAATCGCCAAAAAGGTCACCAAAAGCGCAAAAGCCACATCTGTGTCCCAAAGCGATTGCAACCCGGACACAATCGAAATCTCGCTCAGGCCAAACAACGGCAACACCCCCGCGCGCATCAGCGGCGCAAACCATGCAATGGGAAACAGAATCAGCAAAGACAGGTTGGTCAGGCGCAAAGCATGGGGCATGCGTTAGAGCTAAGCGCATCGCCTTACAGGTGCAAGCGGCGCAACTCGGGGAATTTTCCCGTCTGATTCCCGGGAAATGATCTCTGACTTGATGACGCTGCCCAAAAAGGGGGGGAACGTATCGCTTATCGTGGTCGGCGCCCCTCAATCCTGCATGGCTTGGCTCAGAAACCGCAAAAACGGCCCCACCAGATAATCCGCAAAGGTCACTTGACGTCCCGTGAACACCAAATGGACCGGCATGTCGCTTGCCAGGTTCAGATGTTGGCCCATTTCGGCTCGCAGGTTTGCTTCGTCCTCGGGGTGCATGGCAGCCACGCCATCATAGCCAACCACGCGCCCTTCGTGGTCCCGCCGCGCCTCTGGAGAGAGGGACGTTAGCGTTATGCGCACCCTTGGATGGTTGCGCTGGGGCAGGCCAGTCACTGTCAGATACCCGTTTATGCCCACCCGCAATTGATCGATGGCTTGCGGGCTGGCGGTGAACGCCACGTCCAATGCTTGCGAAGGCCGCGCCAGTGTCACCACGGTGTCCCCCTGGGCGACAACCATCGCTGCGGTGTCATAAGGCAGGGCCGTTACCACCCCGTCATCCGGTGCCCTGATCTCCGCCTGCGCAATCTGTGCGGAGAGGCGCAAGGCTTGCAGGCGCAACCTTGGTATGGCCTCTTCCAACTGTGCCTGTCGGTCCAGGATCTCCTGACGGAACTCCAGCTTGTCCCGCGCCATTTGCAGTCTGGCCTGCGTGGCCTGACTCTCCAAAGACGCCAGTTCGGCCTGTTCCCGCGCCAGGTTGGCCTGCACGTCCAGAATGCTCTCATGCAAGGCCTCAGTGTCAGCTGTTCTTAAAGTACCTTGGGCGGCCAGAGTGGCATAACGCTCCAATCGGTCTCGCATTGAGTTTTCGCGACTTTGTAGATGCTCCATACTGGCGCGATGCTGCTCCGTTTGGGAGTGCAGAGACGCTTCAAGCTGTAGGGTCATCTCCGCGCCCAGGTCCAAAACGTCCTGTTTCGCTTTCATCCGGCGCAGGGCCAATCGGGTCTGAGGACTCAAACCCTCAGTGTCCTCCACCGTCAGAGTTCCGGCCAGCGCGGCTGCCAACGCGCGGCGTTCTTCCTGCATTGGGGCCAAGGCCGCCTGCAGTTCACGTAATTCCGCCGCCGCGTCGGACACATCCAGCTGGATCAACAGCTGCCCCTGTTCCACGGGTGTGTGCAGTTTTACAAACACTTCGGCAATTTTGCCGCCAAAGCGGTGCTGGATGTCTAGGCTGGGCTGTCGCGCATCTAAGTGACCTAACGCGGGAATTGACGTGGCCAAAGGTGCCAGAACCGCCCAACATCCAAAGGCACCAAGGGTCACAACTATGGCCCAAAACCCAATCCAAAGCGGTCGAGAGACCTGGGTTGGGAGAGCCTGGTCAGGGATTGACCCACGGGTGTCTGGTGCAAGCGTCAATGTGCCATCATCCCACTGAGTGTTTTTGCGGTTGTCGAAACGGCAGCGCGATACACAGCCTGTCCATCAACATTACGCACGTCAAATCCCTTGCTCATCTGGCTGAGCACAGCCATGGCGGCCTCGTCGCGTGGCAGGTCGGACATTTTGGCATCCGGCTGACGCAATAGGCGCGCAATTTTCTGCAACTTCCGGTCGGCCTTGGTAGCCCGGTTTTCGGTTAGGGTGATTTCGCAGCTGCGATCATTGAGGAAGCGAAACTGGAACACTGCGGCTCTTGGAGTGTCCGGTGGGCCATCTGATAAAGCCAGGTTAAAGAGTTCGCTCGCGACCATTTCAGCGCGCTGAGACAAGTCCGCATCGTTGCTGCGAGAAAACTGAGCGCCAACCCAATCGGTCACATCCTGCAGGCTGGCCTCCAGCAGCGGGACGTCCAATCGGCGTCGCCCTCCGCTCATGCGCCCCAACACATCGCTGCGCGGACCAAAATCCGCCATTCGACCGTTTTCCAGCGCCAGTACCTGATCGGCCAACCCCATCAAGCCAGAACGATGGATCACCATCACAATGGTTGTGTTTTGCTTTTTGAGCCGCGCCAAAACAGCGCAGAGCTGGCGCTCGCCTGCCGCATCCAACAGCGCGTTGGGTTCGTCCAGAAACAGATATTTTGGTTGGTGGAAAATTGCGCGGGCCAAAGCCACCCGCTGCTTTTGCCCCGCTGACAGAACATAAGGCGTTGCGCCGATGTCGGTGTCATAAGAGTTAGGCAGGGCTGAGATCAATCCATGCACCCCGGCGGTTTGCGCGGCGGCTACTATGGCGGCATCCTCGGGAGACGCCGCAAAGCCGGCGATGTTTTCTGCCAGAGTGCCGTGAAACAGCTGCGCCTGCTGCGGCAAATATCCGATAAACGCGGTCTGGCTCTGCAACGGCAACGTGGAAACTTCTGTTTCCTCCAGCCAGACCGTGCCAATGGGTCAGGGCGTGACCCCGGCCAGCGCTTCAAGCAAGGTGGATTTGCCGCTGCCTGAGGCGCCGACTATGGCAAGGCAACTGCCGGGTGGAAGGGCAAAGTTGATCCGGTCGAGACGGGGCGGAGCGCCGCCACCTGTTGGGAAAATGAGTCCCTCACAGCGGAGCGCGCCGTTTAACTTGGCAATATTCGTGCTGGTTTTTGTGGTGGGAACAGGCAAATTACCCAGCTTCTTCAAAGATTGGGCCGCCTGCTTTAGATTGTCAACGCTGGCAAAAGCCGCTTCAAGGCTGCTCACAGTTTTGGTGAGGATCAGGCTGGCAGCGATCATGCCGCCCGCGCTGAGATCGCCTTGAACCACTAACGCAGCACCTAGGCTGAGCCCCAAAAGCTGGGTCAAACTGCGCAGGTATGCTTCAAGACTGGCGCTGATAACGCGTAAGGGAGATAGCTGATCCTCAAGGCTGCTGCGCTGGCCAAGAGCGGCCACAAAGCGCGCGAGCAGATTGTGACTTAACTCGCCCAAGGCCGGTTGGCTGCTGACCTGCTGCGCATCTTGCATGCTGCGGGATTCTTGCGCCTGTGCTGACAAAAGCGCGGTGGAAGGCGCGGCGGCCATCGCATGATACGTCAGACGCAGCGCCGCAGCTATGGCAATGAGTGCCGCTGCCAAACCTGCAAACCAGGGATGTATGGCCCAGAGCACCAATGTGAACACCGGCAGCCAAGGTAGGCTGAGCGCGGCGCGTGCAGCAGGTCCGTCCAACGCGGATTTGAGGTGCCCCACCATGGACAGGTAGTCCTGCTTTTGCTCGGGCGGACGGGAGAGCACAAGCGGCGCGCAAAGCCGCTCGCTCCAGCGGGCCACCCGTCCAAGGCTGAGGTCGCGTAATCCGTCGACGATGGCTTGCAGCAGAAGTGCAAGCGCCGCCACGCCCAAAAGCAGCGCGAGCGTGTGTCGGTTCCCGGTTGGCAAAACACGGTCCAACACCTGCATCATGAAGATCGGGCTAACCAGAATGGCAAGATTTGAGATGGCGCTGAGCACAAGCAGCGGCACGATCAGGCGGTTGATTTGGCGCAGCGCCGCGCCCGAGCCGGACGCATTCCGGTCGGGTGGGGAGGTCCCCAGGGTTGGTTCAGACATGATCACCTCACAGCAGGAAGTTGCTTTCGTCCAGATCGCCTGGATCGACCGACTTCAGGATCAGCCGGTCGCCGCTTTCCCCGCCTGTCAAGGCGCTCAGATCGATGACCGTGGCCCAGCCCTTGTCCTGAATATGTGCCACAAGGTCGGCGTACTGCAGACCATAGCTGCTCAAATCGATCACATCGTGGTCCACTTCGAAATCGTGGATCATGTCACGTCCGCCGCCGGCCTGGGTGACAAAGGTGTCGGCATCGCCGTCTTTCCACCAATTGCCGCCCCACAGGTGGTCATTGCCTTCTCCTCCTTGCAGCGTGTCGGCCCCCTCACCGCCAACCAGCTTGTCGGTTCCGGATCCGCCATCCAGCGAGTCATCGCCAGAGCGCCCGTGCAGAAAATCTCGCCCGGCATCACCGTGCCCTTCATCATCACCGGCACCAAGAATAATCCTGTCGTCACCGGTCCCGCCTGAGGCCGTGTCATCTCCGGAGCCGCCAAACAGTTTGTCGTTGCCGCTGTCACCATACATCAGGTCGTCGTCTTTGCCGCCTTGCACTGTGTCATTGCCGCCGCCGCCATGCAGCGTGTCGTCCCCGTCACCGCCGCGCAGCTTGTCGTTGCCACCTGCTGAGCCCATGACAATGGGGTCGCGGATCAGCACGGTGCCGTCCGGATCGACCGGCGCAAAGGGATCGGGTGCGCGCGGATCTACCGCGCCGTCGTTGCTGCCGGTGCTTTGGGCTTCGGCCATGAATTCTGCGTAGGCTGCCTGATCCGCCCAATCGACCTCCACGCGGTAGATGGCGCCTGAGGCACCGGTGCTGCCGTCAAGATCATGGTCGCCGCGGTTCAGGCCAAAATAGAGGTTGCCGTCCCCATCCAGAAACACCGCGCCATAGGCTCCTTTGGGCATGCCGGCTGTCATTTCGTCGTCATAGAGCGTGGCACTTATGTCGACTGACGTGATGTGCGGTGCACCGCCACTGGGCACATCTGACAGGTCGATGCGATGCACGGCGCCGGCCTCGCCATTGCGCCCCGGAGATTCCACCGCGTAAAAGGCATCATCTTTGGCATTATACGCAACATCATAGGCGCGCCCGCCAAACAGGCCATTGGGCAGGTCAAAACTTGTCGCTAAAGGATTGCCACTGGCGTCCAGAGCGTTCACGTCGATCATCGTGACGCGGTTCAGGCTGCTCTGGAAGGTCCAGAGATTGCCCGCGTCATCGAAATCGCCAACGTAATCCGCCACCGGGGTTTCCCCCACTCGATAGGCGTGGCCTTCGGCATCCACCATCACCAGATCGCGGATGCACACAGGGTTGCCCAATGCGTCCACGCCATTGGCCTTGGCGATGCCATAGATCAGATCGTCCTCGGTGTTGAACCCAATGGCATTGATCCGCAAGCCAGTTGGGTCTCCCGCGAGCTCATACTGCTCGGTTTCCGGATCAAACACGTTCAATTGCCCGTCGATCATCTGGAACAGTTTGGATTGCCCTGGCGCAAAGGCTGCCACCTCAACGCTATCTCCACCAAGGTTGATCTCTTTGAGGTAGATAAAGATCGGCCCGTCCATATTGATGTCCGGTCCGCTGTTTTCCGGCGGCACCTCGCGCAGGGTCAATCCGCCCGCATCGCCACTGCCGCTGACCTCAAAGATGTGGGTTTCAAACACACCGGAGGTGGTGGATACGGTGCCAATCACCTCGCCATTCCACAGCAGCTCAACGCTGCCACTGGTGGCGCCGCCTGCCAGATTGGCGGCCAATTCGAAGCTTATGGTATATGTCTCGCCCATCTGCGTGGCGACTGATTGCGACAGCGTGCCTTCCGCGTCCCGGGTCCATCCACCCTCGGCAAGTTGCCCCAATGTTGCGGCGCCCGACGCGCCGCCCGCAAGCAGGTTGCCGTCTTGCAGGTCGCCATAGACCAGATCGTTGCCATCTCCGGCATTCACGGTGTCCGCGCCAAGTCCGCCCTGGGCCAGGTCGTTGCCGGTTTCCAGGTTCAGCACATCATTGCCCGCGCCGCCGTCCACCGTGTCACGCCCGGTGCCCGCGTTCACGGTGTCCGCGCCAGCCCCGGACACCAGGCTGTCATTGCTGCCGTTGCCTAGCACCACATCGTCACCGGCACCTGTGCTGATCACATCATCATAGGCACGGTTTTCGGCGTCGCCGTTGCTGACAATGGCGTCCGGATTATACACCCAACGTCCGTCAATGTAGACCCACTCGCGCCCAACCATGTCGCCCGCGACAAGGTCATTGCCATCCCCGGAGGTCAGTGTGTCACTGCCTGCATGGCCGTTGACACTGTCAACGCCGTCGCCCGTGGTGATGCTGTCGTCGCCGGTTGTGCCCACAACTGGAGTGACCGGCGGCTGCGGCTCGTTCTCTGACATACCCGAATTACCTTTTACCAAAACACAGCGAACATTGTGCGAACAAAAGGTTAGGAAAAGGTGAATCGCGCCTAACGCGCGCGGCTTGTTCAGAGAGCTCGTCAGAGTTCTTCTATCTTACCGCCTCAATCGGCCCTTCTGCTGAGCCGGAAATAAACTGTGTCAGATAAGGATCGCCGCTGGCGTCCATCTGGCTCACCGGGCCGGTCCATTGGATCACCCCGCCATGCAGCATCGCCACGTTGTCGGCAATTGCGCGCACAGAGCTCATGTCGTGGGTGATGGTCATCGCCGTGGCGCCCATCTCTACCACAATCTCGCGGATCAAGTCATTGATCACACCGGACATAATGGGGTCGAGGCCGGTGGTTGGCTCGTCAAAAAAGATGATCTCCGGCTCCGCCGCAATGGCGCGGGCCAGCCCCACGCGTTTCTGCATCCCGCCAGACAGCTCAGACGGGTAAAGATCCGCCACATCAGGCGTCAACCCCACCCGGCGCAGCTTCTCAATGGCGATCTCTCGCGCTTCTTCCTTGGGGCGTTTCAGACTGCCCCGCAACAGGCGGAACGCCACGTTTTGCCAAACGGTCATGCTGTCAAACAGCGCGCCGCCCTGAAACAACATGCCAAACCGCGCGAGAAAGGCATCGCGATCCCCTTGGGTGGCGTTTTGCCCATCCACGGTGATCGTGCCGCTGTCTGGCGTGATTAGCCCAAGCACGGACTTCAACATCACCGATTTCCCGGTGCCGGACCCGCCAATAATCACCATCGAACTGCCCTTGGCAATTTCGAGATTCACCCCTTGCAGCACCCGTTTGGGGCCAAAGCGTTTATGCACATTGTCAAACTGGATCATGAGGCAAAGAACAGGCTGGTCAGAAGGAAGTTGGCTGCCAGGATCATCACCGCGGCGGCTTGTACGGAGCTTTTGGTGGCCCGGCCCACGCCCTGGGCGCCACGACCAGAATGCATCCCGGCATAGCAGCCCATCACGGCGGCAATTCCGCCAAACACGGAGCCCTTCACAAGGCTGGAGACCACGTCATTGACCTGCAGGAAGTCGGCAGTGTTGCGGATATAGGTCGCGGGATTGAAGCCCAGCGTTTCCGTCGCCACCAGAAACCCGCCATAGATGCCAATGATGTCGCCAATGCCCACCAGCGCAGGCACCACCAGAATGGCAGCCATCACGCGTGGGGCAACAAGGTACTTCATTGGATGGGTCGAGAGGGTCACCAGCGCGTCAATCTGCTCGGTCACCTTCATCGTAGCAATCTCGGCGGCAATCGAGCTGGTCACGCGGGCGGCGACCATCAGGCCCACCAGGACCGGGCCAAGCTCGCGCACCATGCCAATCGCCACAATCTGCGGCACCACGCTTTCCACGGAAAACCGCGAACTGCCGTCATAGATTTGCAAAGCCAACGCACCACCGGTGAAAATCGCGGTCATGCCCACCACCGGCAGGCTTAACCAGCCGATGTTAAACAGCGCGCTCAAAAACTCGCGGCCGTAAAACGGCGGGCGGAAAATATGGCTCAGCGCGCCCCAGACAAACAGCACGACCTCCCCAAAGGAGGTCAGCATGCCAAGCGTGCTACGCCCAATCGCATTGAGGGGAGCCACAATCAGCTTCATGAAGATTTGTACCGGCGCTGATAGCGTTGCCCCATGGAGGTCAGGATTTCATAGCCAATGGTGCCGGCGGCATCGGCAAGCGTGTCCACCGACTGATGTTGTCCAAGCAGTTCCACCTCACGTGGCGCCTCGGACAGGTCGGTCACGTCGATGCCAATCAGGTCCATGGAAATTCGGCCAATCAGCGGGCAGCGATCCTCGCCAGCAAAGGTGGCCACTTTGCCGCTCATCGCCCGCAGGAGACCATCGGCATAACCCGCCGCAATCGTCG
This sequence comes from Shimia sp., assembly GCF_022448905.1. Classification (GTDB taxonomy): domain Bacteria; phylum Pseudomonadota; class Alphaproteobacteria; order Rhodobacterales; family Rhodobacteraceae; genus Shimia. Next base: position 146,301 of record NZ_JAKVCW010000010.1, read on the forward strand.
CAACCTTGCTGTCGCGCTCGGCAATCCAAGAATTGCCATAACCCACGCTTTCCCCTTCGGTCACGTCGCGCACCTGAATCACCGGAATACGCAGGCTGGCCACGGGCGTGGCATCCACAAACGGCATGCCGCCATATAGCCCCACACCAGGGCGGGTCAGGTCGAAGTGATAGTCATCCCCCAGAAGGATACCACCTGTCGCGGCCAGCGAGCGCGGAATGTCCAGCCCATCCGTCATCTCCTTGAACGCCGCCAGTTGTTGCGGGTTCATCGGATGCTCCGGCTCATCGGCGCAGGCCAAGTGCGACATGATTAGGGTCGGCCCGCGCTGCAACACCAGTTCTTTCACCGCTTCCCATTCTGGGGCTTCAAGGCCAAGCCGGTTCATGCCGGTGTCCAGCTGAATGCCAAAGGGATGTGCCGGCAGCGCTTCAACATGACGCACAATCTGATCCACCGAGTTCAACATCGGGGTGAGATGCATGTCACTGATCATATCGGTGTCGCCGCGCATATGACCGCCAAAGATGTTGATCTCCGGATCCGGTCCCACCGCTTGGCGCAGGCTGGCACCTTCTTCGGCGGCGGCGACAAAAAAGCGGGTCACACCAGCGCGCATCAGCGCCCGCGCCACTCGGTCCGCGCCAAGTCCGTATCCGTCGGCTTTCACCACCGCGGCGGTGGTCACTTCCGTCTGTGCATCCAGCGCCCGCCAATTGCTGATCAGGGCGTCGAGGTCGATTGTCAAAGTTGCAGTAGCCATGACGGTGTTTGTTGACGTCTGACCCCGCGAGGTCAAGGCCAAAGGCGGTGCGTTTTTCCCCGTTGCTGCGAACTGTGGCTTAACAATTGCTGCTTGCGGCGCGTCGGAAATACGCACCTCCGCAAAACAGTCGGAAAACCGACAGAATACCGACGTGCAAATCGCCGCTAAAACCGCAGGTTAAAGCGGCGATTCGAGGGGGAGGGACAGGGCGCTTAGAACTCGTCTCCGCCGCCGTCCTGTTGCCAGGGCTGAACAAGGTTGCCAAAGCGGGTGTACTGCCCTTCAAACGACAGTTCCACCGTCCCAATAGGGCCGTGACGCTGCTTACCCAGGATCACCTCGGCTTTGCCGTGCAACCGCTCCATACGTTCCTGCCAGGCCGCCATCTCGTCCAGCCGGTCATCGGACGGCTTTTCCCGCTCCACATAGTACTCTTCGCGGAACACAAACATCACCACGTCGGCATCCTGCTCAATCGAGCCAGATTCCCGCAAGTCACTGAGCTGAGGGCGTTTATCGTCCCGGCTCTCCACCGTACGCGACAGCTGGGACAGGCCAATCACCGGAATGTTGAGTTCCTTGGCAATTGCCTTCATGCCCATAGAAATCTCACCAATTTCCTGCACCCGGTTGTCCGCCGTACCACGACACAGCTGCAAATAGTCGATGATCAGCAGGTCCAGACCATGGGTCCGTTTCAGGCGTCGCGCCCGTGCCGCGAGCTGCGCAATCGGCAGGGCAGGGGTGTCATCGATGTAGAGCGGACAGGCCTCAAGGTCTTTTGCCGCTTGCACAAATCGGCGGAACTCCTCCTCGGTCATGTCCCCTTTACGGATCTGCTCAGACGGGATCTCCGCCGCCTCAGACAAGATACGTGCCGCAAGCTGTTCGGCTGACATTTCGAGGCTACAGAAGGCCACCACGCCACCTTCAACAGCGCCCTCGCTGCCGTCCGGTTTTATGCCTTTTTTATAAGCCTTTGCGACGTTAAACGCGAGGTTTGTGGCCAGCGAAGTTTTGCCCATCGAGGGGCGTCCGGCGAGGATCAAAAGGTCCGATGGGTGCAGGCCGCCAAGCTTCTTGTCGAGGTCAATCAGACCGGTGGAAATCCCGGCTAGACCACCGTCTCGCTGGTAAGCTGCGTTGGCCGTATTCACCGCCTCGGTCACCGCCTTCAGGAAGGACACATAGCCCCGCTCTGCAGAACCTTGTTCCGACAGCTTATAGAGCGCCTGTTCGGCCTCCACGATCTGCTCTTTTGGCTCCAGCTTGATGTCCGCTTTCTTGGCCTTGGACGCGATGTTGTTGCCCAGATCAATCAACTCACGGCGCATCGCCATATCATAGATCATCTGCGCGTAATCCGCTGCGGCAAAAGAAGAAATTGCCGATCCGGCCAGTCGGACCAGATAGGCCGGGCCGCCCAATTCGATCAGGCCAGGGTCGTCTTCTAGGAAGGCTTTAAGAGTAACCGGTGACGCCAGATTGTTCTTCGCAATCCGGGCTGCCGCAATCTCGTAAATGCGCGAATGCACAGGCTCGTAGAAATGCGACGAGTTGATCACAGAGGCAACGCGATCAAAAATATCGTTGTTGGTCAGAATCGCCCCCAGAAGCTGTTGCTCAGCCTCGATGGAGTGCGGCAGCGCCTCAATTTCTGCAGATGCGGTTTCGCCCGAATTGATGCTCGCGATTTCGTTCATGTCTGTCCCCAATTGCCCCACCCGGCTGGTTCTAAACCAGCGGACTCAAACTGGGCAACTTGTATGTTTTTGTGGATCGCCTGTGGATAACTTCGCCCGCCCCGATATTGTCAGGACGGGCGTGGATGCGTCAACATCTAGTGGTTTTGAGGCGTTTTCACGCCTCAAATATGCTCGGAATTCCGCCGAAAATCTCAGGAGCCCTTTCGGGCTTCCTGCCATGCGCGTGGGTCCTTCAAGAAGGTCTCCACTTCGTTCAGCGTCTCTTCGGAGAAGACACCTTGCGCTTTGGCTTCTGCCAGCACGTCCCACCAGGTACAGAGATAGTGCAGCGCCACGCCGTGATCGCCCAATGTCTTCTCGGTTTCCGGGAAGATGTCATAGTAAAAAATCACTGCCGTGTTGCCACAGGTTGCGCCGGTCTCACGGATCGCATCGACAAAGGACAGTTTGGAGCCGCCATCGGTCGTCAGATCTTCCACCAATAGCACGCGCTCGCCTTCGCTCATCGCGCCTTCGATACGCGCGTTTTTGCCGTAACCCTTTGGTTTTTTGCGCACATACGTCATCGGCAGCGCCATGCGCTCTGCTACCAATGCGGCAAACGGAATGCCTGCGGTTTCACCGCCAGCGATGTTGTCAAACGCCTCAAAACCGGCCTCCCGCATCACGGTGACGGTCATGAAATCCATCAAGGTCGCACGGATGCGCGGGAAGGAGATCAGTTTGCGGCAGTCAATGTAGCTTGGGCTCGGGAGCCCAGAGGCCAGCGTATAGGGCTCATCGGTGTTGAAGTTCACCGCACCAATTTCCAGCAGCATGCGGGCTGTTAGGCGGGCGATTTCTTCTTTTGGCGGAAAGGCAGTTGGGATCATTTGGGCATCCTTTGGCAGCGGGATTTCTTAGTCAGCAACGGTCCAGAACACGTCATAGCCCGGATCAAACACGGTGACCGGCCCATTGGCGCTCTCGATTTTGTCAGGGAAGACAGTTGCTTGGTCATTCTTCACAAGCGTGATGGTCTCTTGGTTCACCGGTAGGCCATAGAAGTTTGGACCGTTGCGGCACGCAAAGCCTTCCAGCTTGTCGAGCGCACCATCTTCTTCAAACACATGCGCCAAAAGCGCCATGGTGTTGGTGGCGGTGAAACACCCGGCACAGCCGCAAGCACTTTCTTTGTCACCATCCAGGTGCGGCGCGCTGTCGGTTCCGAGGAAGAACCGCGCATCACCGGAAGTTGCTGCCGCGCGCAGTGCCAAACGGTGCTCTTCGCGCTTGGCCACAGGCAGGCAGTAGTAGTGCGGTTTGATCCCGCCCACGAGGATGTGGTTGCGGTTGATGATTAGGTGGTGCGTGGTGATTGTTGCGCCCAGATCGGTCGCATGGTCCTGCACATACGCAACACCGTCTTTGGTTGTGATATGCTCCATAATCACGCGCAGACCCGGAGCCGCCTTGCGGATTGGATCGAGCACCTTGTCGATGAACACCGCCTCGCGGTCAAAAATATCGACGTCATGATGGGTGACTTCCCCATGCACACAGAGCGGCAGGCCAATCTCGGACATTTTTTCCAGCGAGGCGCGCACGTTTTTGAAATCTGACACGCCGCTGGCGGAGTTGGTGGTCGCGCCGGCAGGGTAGAGTTTGACCGCTTTGATCAGACCGGTTGCATGTGCTGCCGCAATATCTTCTGGGTCGCTGTCCTCGGTCAGGTACAGCGTCATCAGCGGCTCAAAGCTCATGCCATCTGGCAGAGCATCCATAATGCGGTCTTTGTAGGCTGCGGCCTGCGCACCGGTCACAACCGGCGGTACCAGATTGGGCATAATGATCGCACGGGCAAAGTGGCGTGCGGTTTCTGGCAGAACAGCTTGCAGCATAGCGCCATCGCGCAGATGCAGATGCCAGTCATCGGGGCGGGCAATTGTCAGATTTTGGGTCATAGGCGCGGCTTACACAAAGCCGCGTCCAGTGGCTAGTCTTTGTGCGCAAAACTTAGTAGTTTTGCGCCGGTTTTAGCTCGCCAACCTGCCTTGATCGGCATCCTGTACCAACGCGTTCAAGTGGCGCAGGTATCGCGGCTCTTTCAAGCGCCGCGCGACGTTTGCGCAGAGCAAGGCGGTGACAAACGGACGTTTCTTTTGTGACACCTTTCGCAATAGGCGGTTCAGATACGGCACATGGGCTCGCCGCGCTCGGTAAAGTTTGTAAAAGGCTGCCCGGCTCAAGGTTCCAGCCCCCGCTTTCACCAACACCCGGTACAAAATTTGCATCTCCAACAGGTCTTCCTCTGGAACGGCGCCCAAATGTGGCGTTGGTAGCAACACCGTATTTTCACGTGCAAAAAGAGCGGCATGAACGGCGTCCATGGCTTGGGTGGGGTCGTAAATCACAAAACAGCGGTCCGACGCGGCTGCCATATCAGGTGCGAAGCCATACTGCCCGTCAAAAGCAATCTTGCGTGCGCGTGGAAAGCGTTTGTCCCATCCTGCAAGCCGGGGTGACAGCGTGGCTTGCGGGCGGACAGCAACCACTTGCGCATCCGACGCGACAATCGAAAATGCCGCCGCCGCATAGCCACAAGACCCTGCGCCGTAAAACACCACTTCGTCAAACTCATCAAAGAAGCCGTCATCTGACAGGCGATCAAAATAGGCAATCACCTCCGGATCGCGGAACCATGTGTCGCCGTCACTCAGGATGCATAGATGAGACCAGCCCAACTCGCGCACCAATTCCCACCCCAATGGATGGCCTGTGTCGTCGCGTTTCTGAATGCTATCAATGGTTTCAAAGGTGACCAGCAGCACGGGTTTGTCTTCCACCAGGGTCGCCCAGTGGCGTTTTCCAAGGGGCAGAAAATGCCCGTTGGCGTCTGCAACTTGCTCCAATTGCGTCAGCCATTGATCCCGTGACAATCCAAGCATCGGCGTATCAAAGCCGTTTGCGGTGTCCTGCATATCGATGTTTTTCCTTACGCCCCTGGCCGTTTTGGCCTGATGAGTAGGCCTTGTTTTGCGGCCTTTGGAGACACCCTATAGCCCATTTGCGGCGAAAATTGGGAGCGCATTGCGATTTTCTACAACTTTTGTCGTGGGGGGCGGTGCTTGACGCGGCTGGGTCCGCGATGCAGCGTGAGCGAAGCAGATTCAGCCAAAGGCCCCCCATGCAGGACATTCAAAGCATCGACCACATCCAAAGACTTTTGGCTGCAGAAGGCTATGTGTGTGGTCGGCCTCTGGCGACCGTTGTTTTTCTGGCGCTGCGGCTTGGGCGTCCGATCTTTCTGGAAGGGGAGGCCGGGGTCGGCAAAACCGAGATTGCAAAAGCGCTTTCGGCGGCTTTACGGCGCAGCCTGATCCGTTTGCAATGTTACGAAGGTCTGGATGCTTCCAGCGCGGTCTATGAATGGAATTTTGCCGCCCAAATGGTGGCCATCCGCACGGCTGAGGCCAGTGGTGGCGCAGATCGGGGTGCACTTCAGGAAGAACTCTTTGGGCCGGACTACCTTGTTGAGCGCCCCCTATTGAAAGCCATGCGTCCTGATCCCGCAGGAGCTCCGGTGCTTTTGATTGACGAATTAGACCGTACAGATGAGCCTTTTGAAGCTTTCTTGCTTGAGGCACTTAGCGATTTTCAGGTGACCATCCCGGAAATCGGGACCATCAAAGCGCCTCATCCGCCGATCGTGATTGTGACGTCTAACCGGACCCGTGAAGTGCACGATGCGCTCAAGCGCAGGTGCCTCTATCATTGGGTCGATTACCCGGATTTTGATCGCGAAATGGCTATCCTGCAGGCGCGTGCACCGGAAGCCGCTGAAAGTTTGAGCCGCGAAGTGGTGGCGTTCGTGCAACGATTGCGTACCGAAGATCTCTTCAAAAAACCCGGCGTGGCGGAAACAATTGATTGGGCCAAGTGTCTGTTGGCCTTGGATGTTTTGACGCTCAGCCCGGAGGTGATCGCCGACACGCTGGGGGCGGTGCTCAAGTATCAAGACGACATTGCAAAGCTGCAAGGCTCAGAAGTCAAACGCCTGCTGGACGAGGCCCGCGCCTCTTTGGAACCTGTCTGATGCTTCATTTGTCCTCAAATATCCAGGGGGGTATGGGGGGCTGCCCCCCCGTTTTGGTCGATGGCTGAGTACCTGCCGCTTGAAATCCCGGACGACCCAAAACTGACGCAAAACATCACTTGGTTTGCCCGGGCTTTGCGCAAGGCCGGTTTGCCAATCGGTCCAGGACGAGTGATCGACGCCATCCGGGCGGTTGAGGCGTCCGGGTTCACCAGCAAGCAGGACTTCTATTGGGCCTTACACGCTTGTTTTGTCTCACGACCTGAGCATCGCACTGTTTTTTCACAAGTTTTCCGGCTCTATTGGCGCGATCCACGGTATCTGGAACACATGATGTCGATGATGCTGCCTGCCGTGCGAGGTGTGCAGGAAGAGCGCGCGGGGCAAGCAGGAGAGAAACGTGCTGCAGAAGCCTTGCTCGATGGGGCAAACCAAGACCTTCCTGAGGGTGTGGATCAGGAAAAGGCAGGCACTGAAATTGAGATAGATGCGTCTTTGACCATGTCGGCTGAGGAGAAACTGCGCACCTTGGACTTTGAGCAAATGAGCACGGAGGAAATTGCGCAAGCCAAACGAATGCTGTCCCGTCTGACTTTGCCGGTAAAACCGATTGCCTCCCGGCGCACGAAGTCTGATCCCCGAGGGGCCAAAATTGATTGGCGGAACACCATGCGGCAATACATGCGCCAAGGTGGGGATCTGTCTGGGTTGGCCTGCAAAAGCCAGCGCATCCGGTGGCCAAATCTGGTGGTGATTTGCGACATTTCCGGCTCCATGAGCCAATACAGCCGCATGGTACTGCATTTTCTGCATGCGGTTGCCAACCAAAAAGGCGCGGGCTGGGCACGTGTGTATGGCTTCACGTTTGGTACGCGGCTCACCAACATCACCCGCCACTTGGCCACCCGTGATGTGGATGCGGCTTTGGCCTCTGCCGGCGCGGAAGCGCAAGATTGGGAGGGCGGCACGCGGATTGGTGAATGCTTGCACGCGTTTAATCGGGACTGGTCGCGTCGGGTGATGGGGCAGGGGGCGGTTGTGTTGTTGATCACCGACGGTCTGGACCGAGGGGCGCCTGAAGAGTTGACCAAAGAAATGCAACGTCTGCACTTATCCGCGCGTCGGTTGATCTGGTTGAACCCGCTTCTCCGCTGGGAGGGGTTCGCTGCCAAGGCACAAGGTATTCGCGCGATGCTGCCGCATGTCGACAGTTTTCGTGCGGGGCATTCCATTGCCTCGATTGAGGCGCTGGCGGAAGCGCTCTCTCGCCCCGACGACATCGGCGAGAAGGCGAGACTTTTGCAGGGACTTCAATAAGATGCGGCGGGCGGAAATGGTGTTTGTCGAACAGTCTCTCTTGCTGTTTGACCTGTCCACGCCCATGTTTTGCGCTGAGGGAGGATAACATGAGCCAGATTCTAAAAGGCGCGCCGGAATTGGCGTTGGAGTGGCATCGCGCTGGGCGCGGAGCTGCGCTGGCAACGGTTGTGCAAACCTGGGGATCCGCGCCGCGCCGTGTTGGGTCGCAAATGGTGGTTTCAGGTGATGGACAGATTGAAGGCTCGGTTTCGGGCGGCTGCGTCGAAGGGGCGGTCATGGTGGAAGCCATGGACGCGATCGACAGCGGCAAAGGCACTTTGCTTGAATTTGGCGTAAGCGACGGCGACGCTTTTGCCGTGGGTTTGGCCTGCGGTGGCACGATCAAGGTCCTGCTTGAACCTGTCGGATCGGTAATCTCAGAAGAGGTGCTTTCTGGATTGGTCGCCGCAAGGGCAGACCGAAAGGCAGTGGCCTATGTAGCGAATGCCGAAAAAGGGGGCGGTATCCTGATCCGGGAAGGGTTCGAAGGCCGCTTCCGTATGGACCAATCCGGCGTAGAAGAAGACGGTCGATTTGTGGCTATTCACAATCCGCCGCTGCGCTTGGTTGTTGTTGGGGCCGTTCACATCGCGCAGGCTTTGGTCCCGATGGCGCGGATTGCGGGATTTGATCCCATTATTGTCGATCCCAGATCGGCCTTCGGCTCAGAAGCGCGTTTTCCGGGGGAAACCATTTTGGATGAATGGCCGGACGAAGCGATTCAGAAAATTGGTCTGGATGCACGAACAGCATTGGTTTTGTTGACACATGACCCCAAACTCGACGATCCCGCGCTACACATCGCATTGAAATCAGACGCGTTTTATGTCGGAGCGCTGGGCAGCACACGCACGCATGCCAAACGGGTGGAGCGTTTGACGGAGGCTGGCTTTTCCAAAGAAGTCATTGCGCGCGTACACGGCCCAATTGGTCTGGATATCGGGGCGGCGAGCCCGTCGGAAATTGGCGTTTCCATTCTCAGCGAGATCCTATCACTGTTGAGGAAGGGCGCATGAAGTTTGGTGCGGTTCCTGTTGCGGATGCGCTGGGCGCTGTCTTGGCGCACTCTCTGGTGGCTGAGAAACGTATCCCCAAAGGCACCGTCCTTGGGCAAGATCACTTGGCCGCTCTCAAGGATGCAGGGTTTCAAGAAGTAACGGTTGCCCGTCTAGAAGACGCAGACGTCGATGAAGACAACGCGGCCTCAAAACTGGCGCAGGCGATTCTAGCTGGCATCGAAGGAATTCGCGCCACTGGCGCCGGGGCCGGGCGGGTGAATCTCTACGCTGAGCATTGCGGGGTGATGCGGATCAATTCCGCGATTGTGCACAAGATCAATGCGATTGATCCAATGATCACGGTTGCCACGGTGCCGGATTTTCATCGTGTCGACGCAGATGGCATGATTGCGACCATCAAAATCATTTCATATGCCGTGCCGGCCGCTGCGCTTGGAGCGGCAACGTCTGTTGCGAAAGGCGCCGTCTCGTTGTTGCGGCCAGCTTTTTCATCGGCGACGTTGATTGAGACGACTATAGGAGACATCCCTTCCGACAAAGGCCGTCGCGCCATGGCAGGCCGTGTGGATCGCATGGGGATGCACCTAAGTGAGCGGGTTCTGGTCCCACACCAGGAAGTCCCTCTTGCGCAGGCAATTGCGGCAGCACCCGGAGATGTTATTTTTGTGCTGACGGCCTCGGCAACATCGGATGTGATGGATGTGGCTCCAGAGGCACTGCGGAGTTCTGGCGGGACAGTGGAGCGCTTTGGTATGCCGGTAGATCCGGGTAACCTGCTGTTCCTAGGGAGGTTTGGCGAGAAGCCGGTGATCGGATTGCCAGGTTGCGCACGCTCGCCTGCATTAAATGGCGCAGATTGGGTTCTGGAGCGCGTGATCTGCGGGTTGGATGTGTCCCACGATGACATCGCCGCCATGGGCGTTGGTGGTTTACTGAAAGAAATCCCGATCCGCCCGATGCCCCGTGAGAAGGGCATCTAGGAAGGCTGAGGTTTTGTGCTGCATGTGCAGCTACGACCAATGTCTACGCCCCCTCTAGGAATTGTCACAAAAACCGTCTTCTCAAGTTGCGTGGCTGCTGCTTTACTCTTGCCTAATGACAATAGCCAAATCGGGAGGAGCCAATGTCACAGGTCACCATGACCGTGAATGGCAAAGAAATGTCCGGAGACGCCGAAGGACGCACTTTGCTCAGTCAATTTCTTCGAGAAACCCTGGGATTAACTGGAACTCATGTCGGCTGCGACACAAGCCAATGCGGAGCCTGTGTGGTTCACGTAGACGGTGTTGCCGTGAAATCGTGCACGATGTTGGCAATGGAAGCTGAAGGTGCATCAGTTGACACAATTGAAGGCCAAGCGGCACAGGATGGAACTTTGAACGCGTTGCAACAGGCGTTTCAGGATCATCACGGTTTGCAATGCGGTTTCTGCACGCCTGGCATGATTATGTCTGCCGCGGATCTATTAAAAAGCAACCCAAATCCCACCGAAGCTGAAGTGCGCCATCATCTGGAAGGCAATATTTGCCGCTGCACAGGCTACCACAACATCGTCAAGGCGATCATGGCAGCTAGTGGTCAGGATGTGAGCAGCATCGCAGCCGAGTGAGTCGTTTTGACCGCGTTTGAGGAGGCGCGGGCATAACTGGTTTTGATTTCAAGCCGGTCGCGTGTGGCTTCAGCCCGCTCCGGTTTTAGGGAGGAAAGACATGCCTAAGGATAGTGGCATCGGCGCCAGCCCAAAGCGGCGTGAAGACGTTCGGTTTCTGAGCGGAACCGGCAATTACACTGACGACATTCAAGTTACTGGTCAGGCCTACGTGCATTTTCTGCGCTCTGACGTTGCCCATGCAAAAATCAATGGCCTAAACTTGGATGCGGCCTCGGCCATGCCGGGTGTCGTCAAGATTTTCACGGGCGCAGATTTCGAAGGCGTCGGCGGCATCCCGTGTGGTTGGCAAGTGACGGATCGTCATGGTGAGCCGATGCAGGAACCGGCGCACCCAGTTCTGGCGCAAGGCAAAGTGCGTTACGTCGGCGATCAGATTGCGGCCGTGGTTGCGGAAACTCTGGAGCAGGCCCGCGACGCAGCCGAGGCCATTGAGGTGGACCTTGAAGAACTGCCTGCTGTTGTGGATATGAAAGCAGCACTGGCCGAGGGCGCCACAAAGGTGCACGACGATCTGACCAGCAACCTCTGCTATGACTGGGGATTTGTTGAAGAAAACAAGCCAGCGGTTGATGCCGCGTTTGAAGCCGCAGCCCATGTCACTACGCTTGAGCTGCGTAACAACCGATTGGTCGCGAACCCAATGGAGCCTCGTGTGGCGATTGGCGACTTCAACCGTGCGACAGGTGAAAGTACGCTCTATACGACCAGCCAAAACCCACATGTGATCCGTCTTCTGATGGGCGCGTTTGTTCTCGGCATTCCAGAGCACAAACTCCGCGTTGTAGCACCGGATGTTGGTGGCGGTTTTGGTACCAAAATCTTCCACTACGCCGAAGAAGCCTTCTGCACCTTCGCGGCCAAAGCGCTGAACCGGCCGGTTAAGTGGACATCTACACGTTCGGAAGCTTTCATTTCTGATGCACATGGCCGTGATCATGTGACCAAAATTGAGTTGGCGCTGGACGCGGACAACAACTTCACCGCTTTGCGCACGGACACCTATGCGAATATGGGCGCCTATCTGTCGACCTTTGCACCTTCAGTTCCAACTTGGCTGCATGGCACGCTTATGGCGGGTAACTACAAGACGCCGCTGATTTATGTGAACGTGAAGGCGGTCTTTACCAACACTGTGCCGGTGGATGCGTACCGCGGCGCGGGACGCCCAGAAGCGACGTATCAGCTTGAACGCGTGATCGACAAAGCCGCGCGTGAGTTGGGTGTCGACCCAATTGCCCTGCGTCGCCAGAACTTCATCACGGAGTTTCCTTATGCCACGCCTGTGGCGGTTGAGTATGACACCGGTGACTATCACGGTACTATGGATGCGCTTGAAAAAATGGCGGATCTGTCCGGTTTTGAAGCACGCCGCAAGGAAAGCGAAGCGCGTGGTAAGCTGCGTGGCTTTGGTGTGAACTGCTACATCGAAGCTTGTGGCATCGCACCGTCCAACCTCGTGGGTCAACTTGGTGCGCGGGCCGGTCTCTATGAGAGCGCCACGGTGCGGGTTAACGCAACCGGTGGTATTGTGGTTATGACGGGCTCACACAGCCACGGTCAGGGCCATGAGACTTCCTTCCCACAAGTGATCGCGGAAATGATCGGCATCGATGAAAGCATGGTCGAAATCGAACATGGCGACACTGCGAATACGCCAATGGGCATGGGGACGTATGGCTCCCGCTCGATTGCCGTTGGTGGCTCAGCCATGGTGCGTGCAACAGAGAAAATCATCGCCAAGGCGAAGAAGATCGCAGCGCATTTGATGGAAGCTGCAGAGGCTGACATCGAACTCAAGGATGGTGCGTTCAGTGTAGCAGGGACCGACAAATCCGTGGCCTGGGGCGACGTGACCCTCGCTGCCTACGTTCCGCACAACTACCCTCTGGAAGACATCGAGCCTGGGCTGGAAGAAACCGCCTTCTATGATCCTGCGAACTTCACCTATCCTTCTGGCGCTTACGCCTGTGAGGTGGAGGTGGACCCTGACACCGGCAAGGTCACAATCGAGGCCTTTAATGCCGCAGATGATTTCGGAAACATCATCAACCCGATGATTGTAGACGGTCAGGTGCATGGCGGTATTGGTCAAGGCATTGGCCAAGCGTTGCTTGAAAACGCGGCTTATGACGAGAACGGCCAGTTGCTGAGCGCGTCCTACATGGACTACGCTATGCCACGCGCCAGCGATGTGCCTTTCTATGGCGTCGATCACTCGAGCCAAACACCCTGTACCCACAACCCGCTTGGGGTGAAGGGCTGCGGAGAAGCTGGCGCCATTGGGTCTCCACCTGCGGTCGTGAACGCGGTTGTTGACGCATTGCGCTCTGGCGGGCACGACATTCACCATATCGATATGCCAGTGTCGCCGTCGCGCGTCTGGCAGGCGATGAATGGATAACTGGAGGAAATAAAATGTATAATTTCGACTTCGAAAAACCCTCCACAATTGCGGATGCGGTGTCCGCGCTGGGCACAGAAGACGCTCAGGCGCTGGGTGGGGGGCAGACGTTGCTCCCGACAATGAAGCAGCGTTTGGCGAGTCCGTCCAAACTTGTGAGCCTAAAAGGCATTGCGGAGATGCAAGGCATCTGCACTGGCGATGATGGCGCATTGTGCATTGGCGGCGCCACAACGCATGCGGATGTCGCCGCTGGAGCAGGGGCCTACGCTGGGCTGGCTGGTCTTGCCGCGGGTATCGGTGACCCTGCAGTGCGTGCTCGCGGTACCATTGGCGGCTCCTTGGCCAACAATGATCCGGCGGCGTGCTATCCGGCAGGCGCTTTGGCCTCGGGAGCAACCATCGTCACCAATGCACGTGAGATTGCAGCGGACGACTACTTCCAAGGCATGTTCACAACGGCCCTGGATGAAGGCGAGATCATCACCGAAGTGCGCTTCCCTGTGCCAGAAGCATCTAATTATCAAAAGTTTGAGCAGCCTGCTTCACGCTTTGCGCTGGTTGGCGTGTTTGTCGCCAAATTCGCAGATGGTGTTCGGGTCGCGGTCACAGGTGCGTCTGAGGACGGCGTATTCCGCTGGTCGGAAGCCGAGGCGGCTTTGTCGGGTAACTTCTCGGCGGATGCGATTGTCGATATGGCACCAGGTGCGGATGGCATGATCTCCGATCTGCATGGCACTGCAGCCTATCGCGCACATCTGGTGGGTGTTCTGACGCGCCGAGCGGTGGCTGCGGCGCTAAGCCTTCCCACCTAAAAGAAAAAAGCCCCGGCTGTTTGGTCGGGGCTTTCGCGTTTTCAGCTGTGTGATCAGGAAGAAGGCAGATTATTCGGGTCAAAAGCACACCATTCGCCTGCTTTCTGAAGCGCAAGTGCAAAGCCTTCAGGTGAAAACCGCCCCAACAGCATTTCTTCGTTTTGAGCGCTCCGGTCCAACAGGATATCGACGGATTGTTTGGCGTTACTGACGCTGCTGATTAGGTCCGGTAGCATGCCCCCCGTCATATACATGCCATAGCCGCCGATATCGTCACCGGTGAACATTTCGTCGCCTAGCCAGCTCGTTTCCTCGTCAAAAGCAATCGCCGGGTAGTCTTCTTCTCCCCATGGTGCTCCGATTTCGCCAGGCCATGGAAGATAGTCGTAGCCAAAACTCGCGTTGTAGCCGTTTTGATAGAACGTCAACACCAGAGCACCAGAGGTGTGGCGTGCGGCGCGGGTGGAAAAGACGTGGCAGGCGTGGCCTACTTTGGCTGCGCCCCAATCGCCGCTTTCAAAAGTCGCGGCTTGTGCTGTGCCTGCAAGAGCCAGGCTTGCTGCAAAAATGGCAGGTGTGAGTTTCATGAAATGTCCTGTTTTGGTGAGGTTTAAAACGTTGTGCGCGACACAATTGGCGCGAGTTATGAAGAATTGGTTCACTTTTGAGGTGTGATTTCGCAAAAAGAAACCCCGCGCAAGGCGCGGGGTTTCTCACCAAATCGTCAGAATTTGAGATTACTTGGACAGCGGGCCGATCATCATGATCATTTGGCGACCTTCCATCTTCGGCATGTTTTCAACTTTGCCGATCTCTTTCACGTCTTCTGCGACGCGTTCCAGCAACTCGCGACCGAGGTTCTGGTGGGCCATTTCACGGCCCCGGAAACGCAGAGTGACTTTGACTTTGTCGCCGTTTTCGAGGAATTTGAAAACGTTGCGCATTTTCACGCCATAGTCATGGGTATCCGTGTTGGGACGGAACTTGACCTCTTTGACCTCGATGGTCTTCTGCTTTTTCCGGGCTTCGGATTCACGCTTCTGCTGTTCATATTTGAACTTACCGAAGTCCATGATCTTGCAAACCGGCGGGTTTGCGTTGGGAGAAATCTCCACGAGATCCAAACCAGCTTCGTCAGCCATGGCCATGGCTTTGGCCGGGTGCACGACACCGACGTTTTCGCCGTCTGCGCCAATCAAGCGGATTTCGGGCGCGCGGATGCGTCCGTTGACTCGAGGTCCAGTGTCACGCTGAGGCGGTGCGTTATGAGGTCTGCGGGCTATGGTTTTCTTCCTTCAATGGTGAATGCCTTTGGGCGCCTAATTTATTCGGCCTTTTCGGGCGATACAACCGCCGAATCCATGACGATGACGCAAATCCAGCGGGTTTCCCCCTTGAGAGAGGGCGTTGCGCGGCGGAAATTGAGGGAGCGAAGGGCCCGAACTGTTCGGGTGGGAGAGTTAGAGTTGGAGAATTCCATGAAGAATCTTATTTTTGTTGTGATTGCCGGGGCCGTTGCTGTGGTGGCTTATTTTGTTTTGGGGCAGGGCAAAGACGATTCCGTGACCGAGGCGCCTGTGGTTGAGACTTCACCGGCTGTTGAAGCGGTTGAAGAGGTGCAGCAGGCCGCGGAAGAGGCTGTTGACGAGGCCGCGGCTGGTGTGGCGGCGGCCACTGACGCGGCACAGGAGGCCGCAGATGAGGCGGTGCAGGCTGTGACCGAGCAGGTTGAAGCGGTGCAGGACGCAGCTGAGGAAGCGGCCGACGCTGCAGAGACAGCCGTAACAGAGGCGGTTGAAGGTGCCGCAGATGCGGCAGCTGACGCCACTGCGGCAGCTACTGACGCGGCGGAAGACGCTGCTGCAGCGGCAACAGACGTCGCCAGCGAAGCAACAGATGCAACAACTGAAGCGGTCTCAGAGGCTGCTGAATCTGCCACCGACGTCGCGGCCCAAGCTGGCGACGCGGCAGCGACCGGTGTTGCGGATCTGGCGAGCGTCTTTACGGCTGACGGCTTTGATATGGCCAAAGTTTCTGAGGTGATTGACGGCTCCTCTTTGGGAGCGCTGCAGAAAGCCTCTCTGAAAACGGCCATTGAGAGTGCAGTGAACAACCCGGAGATGCTGACGCAAGCGCTGGACACGGCAAAGCAGGCGCTTGGTTTGTAAAAACGGATTTAAAAACGAAAAACGCCCCGACCAATGTCGGGGCGTTTTTGTGTCCGATGGCAAAGCCCTTAGTCGAGGAAGGCCTTCTCAACCACGTATTGGGCTGGTTTGGAGTTGGCGCCTTCTTCGAGACCGGCCTCCTCCAGCATTTCCTTCAATTCCAGGTTGAACGCCAGGTTGCCACAGATCATGGCGCGGTCGCTTTCTGGGTTGAGCGGCTCAACATCCAGATCAGCATAGGCTTCACCAGACCGGATCAGATCGGTGATGCGTCCCATCTTGGCGCTCTCTTCACGGGTGGTGGTCGGGTAGTATTTGATCTTCTTCCAGAAGTCTTCGCCGATCACTTCATTGAGCAACTCGTCGTCCTTGAGGGCTTCAATCAGGTCCCGGCCATAGGTCAACTCACCCGCTTCGCGGCAGGTGTGCGTGATGATGACTTCGTCGTAATCCTGATAGGTTTGCGGCTCACGCAGCAGGGAGGCAAACGGGGCAAAGCCAGTGCCTGTGGCAAAGAACCAAATCCGTTTGCCGGGGATCAGGGCGTCATGCACCAGGGTGCCAACAGGCTTTGGACGCAGGATGACTTCATCACCTGGTTGGATGTGCTGCAACTTGGAGGTCAGCGGGCCGTCTTGCACCTTGATGGAATAGAACTCCATCTCTTCATCCCAGCTTGGCGAGGCAATGGAATAAGCGCGCAGGAGAGGCTTTTGTTTGCCTGTTTTGGGGTCCGGGCCGCCCATCAGTCCAATCATCACAAACTCACCAGAGCGGAACCGCAGGGAGGCGGGACGGGTGCATTTGAAGGAAAACAGACGGTCGGTGTAGTGCTTCACCTCGGTGACGGTTTGAGCGTCAGGCAGGGCGGGCACTTTCTGGGCGGTGGATTCGGTCACGGGTTTTTGCTCGGTCATATCAACTATTGGGCGGGACTGCCCGCTCCTCATGTAACATTTCTGGTGAGGTTTTGAAGGGATAGCAGCGATGCGGCTTTGACATAACGCAAGCTCGCATTGCTTTTTTGCGATGTGTTAGCCGCGCATGCGGGCTTGGTAGTTGTTGGCTTGCCAGTTGGCGCGGAATTGCCATTCGCCTTCTGGCTGGCGCTCGGCGAGATCGTCGGAGATCTCCACCTCGTCAAAGCCACAGCGGCGGGCCATGGCGTATTGGTCGGAAATCACGTGGCCTTTGGCGCGCAGGCGGCCTTTGTACCCTGCCAGGCGCAGTTGACGGGCAATGGTGAAACCACGGCCATCTGCAAAGCTGGGGAAATCCACACGGATCATCTCTGCGCCGGTGATTTGCTTGATCACGTCCGCTGGGTCCGCGCTTGACGGCACATCGAGCGCCGCCACGTCATTGGCCGCTTCGTCCAACGATACAAAGCCCAGCGTCCAGTCGTCAGAGCCAAAGCCAGTGTCTGTTACAATCACAGTCATATTTTTTCTCCTGTCCGCACCATTTTGCCGTCAACAAAATGGATGCCACATTCGTCTTTGTCCTGGCCGCGCCAGCGCCCGGAGCGCGGGTCTTCGCCTTCTGCTACTGGGGAGGTGCAGGGGGCGCAGCCAATTGAGGGGTAGCCTTGCGCGACCAACGGGTGGCGCGGCAGGCGGTTTTCTTCCATGTAGGCGCGCACGTCTTCCGGCGCCCAATGGGCCAATGGGTTGACCTTGATGCGGCCGGTAAAGTCCTCGACCTCAAAGAAATCCAAAGCGGCGCGGGTGCCGGATTGGAACCGCTTGCGGCCGGTGATCCAGCCGTCATAGCCGCGCAGCGCCTTTTGCAAGGGGCGCGTTTTGCGCAGGGAACAGCAGGCGTCAGTGTCAAACTGGTGCAAGGTGCCGTCCGGGTCTTCTGCCGCCAAGGTGGCGTCGCTGGCGCGGATGATCTGGATGTTGTCCAGATGCAGGCGTTCGGCCACTTCTTGTTGATACACAAGGGTTTCTGTGAACAGCATTTCCGTGTCGACAAAGATCACAGGAATGCTGCGGTCTACCACAGCGGCCATATGCAAGAGCACCACGGACTCCGCGCCAAAGGAAGAGACCAGAGCCAGTTTTCCGGCTTGGGGGTCCTTTAGAGCAGCCTCCATGACGGACGTTGCGGAGTGGTGGCGATAGCGCGCGTTGAGCACGTCCACCTTGGCTTGCAACGGGTCCTTCCGCTCTGACGCGGGCGAAATCGCCGACGTCAGAGGGGAGGTCAACGGGGTTATGCCATTATGCTGCATTGGCCTGTGTCTCTGGATAGAGGTGCGCCTTGAAGGGCGCGAGGCCAAGGCGGCGGTAGGCTTGCAGGAAGGTTTCTTCCGGACCTTCGCGCAGCTCCAGATAGCCTTTCACCAGGCGTTCGATGGCGGGCACAATCTCGTCATAGGCAAACCCCGGACCAGCGCGCTGACCAATTTCTGCGTCCCAGGTGGCGTCACCGCCAAGCGTGATCTGGTAGTTCTCCACGCCAGCGCGGTCGAGACCAAGGATACCGATGTGGCCCACGTGGTGGTGCCCGCACGCGTTGATGCAGCCTGAAATCTTGATCTGCAGGTGGCCGATGTCGTGTTCGAGTTTCAGCTCGTCAAAGCGGGTCGCGATCTGTTGCGCCACGGGAATGGAGCGGGCCGTCGCCAGGGCGCAGTAGTCCATGCCCGGGCAGGCGATGATGTCGCTCACGAGGCCGATGTTGGCGGTGTGCAGGTCTGCTTCGCGCAGCGCGGCATAGACCGCGGGCAAGTCAGATTTGTGCACATGTGGCAGGATCACGTTTTGCTCGTGGCTGATGCGCAGCTCGTCGTGGCCGTATTGGCGCGCGATCTCGGCCAATGCCCGCATCTGATCTGCGGTGGCGTCGCCTGGGGTTTCGCCATGCTTTTTGATCGAAACGGTAACAATTGCATACCCCGGCGCGCGGTGCGTTGTCAGATTGGTATCGACCCAGCTGCGAAACAGGGGATTGGCATCATACGCGCTGTCGAATTCGACGGTGGGTGCGTTGCGGAATGCTGGAGGTGCAAAGTGGGCTTTGATGTCCTCAAACAGGTCTTGATCGACGCCAGAGAAGGTTGGACGCACAGTTGCGTAGCGCTCTTCTACTTTTGCGCGGAACTCTTCCAGACCGGTTTCATGCACGGTGATCTTAATCCGCGCCTTGTACTTGTTGTCACGGCGGCCGATCTGGTTCCAGACCGAGACGGTGCTTTCGATGTAAGGCAGCAAGTCTTCGCGCGGCAGGAAGTCATTGAGAACCTTGCCGATCATAGGTGTCCGGCCCAGGCCGCCACCTACGATGATCTGGTATCCGATCTCACCTTTGCCGTTTTGCACGATGCGCACGGCAAGGTCATGGGCTTTCAGGACCGCTCGGTCTTGATCCCCTGCGCTCACCGCGATCTTGAACTTGCGGCCCATGAACTGGAATTCCGGGTGGTCAGTGGACCATTGGCGGATCAGTTCAGCCACGGGACGCGGATCTTCCAGCTCGTCCGCAGCGGCACCGGCGAAATGATCTGCGGTCACGTTGCGAATGGTGTTGCCGGAGGTCTGAATGGCGTGCATACCAACTTCGCCCAACGCGTCTAGCATATCCGGCACGTTGGTCAGTTTGGGCCAGTTGTACTGGATATTCTGGCGTGTGGTAAAATGGCCGTAGCCTTTGTCCCACTTCTCCGCCAGCAGCGCGAGCGTGTCCATTTGCGCGGAACTCAGCGTTCCGTATGGAATTGCCACGCGCAGCATGTAGGCGTGCAGTTGCAGGTACAGGCCGTTCATCAGGCGCAGTGGTTTGAACTCATCTTCGGTCAGATTGCCTGCAATGCGGCGTTCGACCTGTGCGCGGAACTGACGGTTGCGCTCTGCCAGGAAGGCTTTGTCAAAGTCGTTATAGTGATACATGGGTGGACCTTTGTGTCTGCCGATGTGGGGGCGGTTTAGGCCGCCTGACCATCCTGTTGTTGCGTCTCTGCTTGCTTGCCGTGGAAGTAGTTTGATGGGCCGGTCCGGCGGAACTCTTCGCGGAAATGCGTTGGTTCGGGACCGTTTTCACCCTCTGCGGCATCCGCCAGATAGGCCCCCACCACCAAATCAACCTGTTGCGATGCTTCCAACAGGCGGACCTGCGCGTGCGCTTCATCCGTGAGATACTCGGCGCAGGCCAGGTCACGGGTCCAAGTGTCGTCTTTGGTGAAATAAATCACGTCGCCTTCGATGAGGGCGTTGGCGGTGATGACTTTGGGTGTGAATGCGCGTGGCATGAGACTCTCCCGGGGTTTGACTTCCCAGTGAATATAGGAAATTGTTCCCCTTAACCGCCAGATGTTGGCGGAAATAGAAACGTGTGTTCCGGTGTGTTTGGGGAAATACGCCGGTGTTCCACAAAGAGCGGGGAAAATGGGATGGCGTTGCGTATTGACGATATGGATAAGAAAATTCTCGGCGAGCTGCAACGGGATGCGGCGCAATCTCTGGACGAAATTGCCAAACGTGTGGGCTCTTCCAAGACGCCTGTATGGAATCGCATACGCAAGCTCAAAGAGGCCGGGGTGATCCGACAGCAGACGGTGCTGCTTGATGCCGAAGCGCTTGGTTTTGATGCCTGTTTCTTTGTTCTGATCCGCACCAGCGAGCATGAGGCGGATTGGCAGCAGAAGTTCCTCAAAGCCCTGCGCGAGCGCCCTGAGGTTTTGGAAGCGCACCGGCTGGCGGGGGACATAGACTATATCCTGAAAGTTCAGGTGCAGAACGCGCGCGCCTATGACACCTTTTATCAAGCTCTGATTTCAGAGGTGAAGGTGCACAACGTTACCGCCTTGTTATCTATGGAAGAAATCAAATCCACCAGCATGCTACCGCTCTGAGCGTTAAGCTTTGTCCGAAGGGCGCTTTGCGGCAAATTTCACGTCGGTATTCTGTCGGTATCGCGACTGTTTTGCGGAGGTGCGTTTCGGACTGGCGAGAGCTTAACGGGGCTGCGGCTTTTTCACGGTTGGATTCTTTGAATGCGATCTTCATGCCCAACGGTTTTAGGGTGACTTATGCGCACCAAATGCAGTTGGAGCATCTCGCCACCATAAGCCATACGATTTATGAAAATAGGCGCGCTCATCACACGCCTATCGTCACTGCGTGGCGTGCCGTGCTGCGTCCGGAAGAGGGGATGTAGACGCGCTTCTGTCAGCCAAAAGAGGTGAGACATATTCGCCGCTCAGTTTTTTGAATCGTGAATCACGCCGCTCAACGGAAATCAATGGGGCCTATCTCGCAAGGCCATCAGGCTTGGACATCTTGAGCAGTATGAAAGAAAAGCCCGTCTGCATAGGGCGCTCTGATGGGTGCCCCACCTCGAATTGTCCGAAAAGCTGGGTTGGACGAAGGCGTATTTTTGTTAAGTGAAAACTCAGGCAAAACGAAGTTTCAAAAAACTACTTCTCGGACCATATCGATTTTGCGGCGAACCCTTGTAAGTCGCCACTACCTAAAGTCGAAAACAACTTATCCGAGACAAAAACGCATTTGGACGCAGATATTCTGAAGTCTGTCCAAGCATTCAACCCTTCGATTTGGGACTTATGCAGAGAAAGCCTGTCTGGCGTAGGCTCCCCTTGCGTAGTCCAAAGATGATTGCCATCCTTCGGCTTGCTGACCAGTTTTACACCTTCCGACGCTTCATCGACCGCGTCGCAGACACGATCAATCCACCAAGCATAATAGGTTCCATATTCCGAACCATCTTTTCGCAGAATTTTTACGGGGAAAAACTTCCAGGCATCGTTTTCCGAACGATGCGATTCAATGATGTCCCGCACATTGGAGGTGACAAGACTGGCGTGGGAAAATTGATAGCTGCCACCTGGGAAAGCATGCACCCAATCCGGTAATGCCTCACCTTCTGTTAAGGTCAGTTGTTCAGGTAAGAACTCGGCGTGCCAAGGAAGCTCTACCGCGCCAAATTGGATAAGACCGAACTTTCCCTTTCCGGCAATGATCCACTCTTTTCGCTTCTCAGCAAAATAGTCTTTTCCCGCTTTAATGCGCGCTGCATCCTGATCTCGGGTGACCTGCAAACGGTATTTGTAGACAAATGGGCCAAACATGTCCTCGTCGATCAAAACCGCCATCAGCTGTGCCTTCTTTTTCAGTGGCCGACGTTATCTCCTTTAACGTCTCATCTCGTGCCACCTTATAAACCAAGGGTTGTGGGGGCAATTCACTTTCCTTCACCACTTAACGGAATTGGCCAATCGGGACGCCGGGAAGAGGGGCTTTAGATGTGTCATCTGGTTCAGCGGGGGATTGATCCCCCGGATCAATCTCTGATCCGCCTCACTCCTTCAGCGGAAAGAGATCGACATGTTCATAGTTCAGTTTTCGCACCGTGACCCACGTCTCTTAACGGCAATCAACGGGGCCTGACCTCAGTCAAAACGTCCGCTCGAGCGATGGCGAAAACCAATCCAGTTACTCGGATAAAAATGGTCCGCCAAATCGTAGCGCCGGGCCCACGCCAATTAACCCACTGTCTTCAATTGACCGTTTCAGTTCGTCAGACATAAAAATAAACCCACCAAACTCCCCGTCGCAAAACAAATGGCGTTCTCCGATCTTGTTCCGAAAAAAGGCGGGCTCCCAAGTTGAAGAGGACTGCCGTTTATCCATTCGCATCGCGGGGCGATCATCATGAGGGTTATGCCACCCAGGACCGGTTTTGTAGGGGACCATGGGGGGGCGCGTTTTGGAAGGATCTAGCGCAAAAATCCTATTTCCCGGCGCAAACCAATAAAAATCGTTTCGCGCGATGTTTCCCGCCTCAACCTGAATGGAGACTTTTTCAAATTGATGCACACCGGGGTCGAATTTATTGACCACCTCTACGAACTTCTGGGAACAAAGTTGGGCACCTGTACCAACTTTCATATAGTCTCGCACCGGAGTCGCTTCTCCTTTTGGCATCCCAGGACCAAGCCTAATCAACAGTGATTTTGGAAGGCTTTCGGTGTCAATAGGACGTCCAGATTGCCAAATCTCCGTAGAAACAATGGGCCACTTACCGATGTCAACGCTGGGATCCGCGAGCCCTGCGTTCCGCAAATCGCCGTCAAGTGGCTCAACGTCATACCAACATCCCTCGGCCTCATATCCTGCAACGGGTAAGTCGCCTAGACGCCAAATAGTCATTGACTTTTGCTCCCAGTGGCCGACGTTATCTTCTTCGCCGTGTTTTATGCATCATCCTATCAATCAAGGGGTGTTGGGGCAATTCACTTACTTTTGCCACGTGACTGAAATTGGCCAATCTGGACACCGGGAAGAGGGGCTTTAGAGGTGCCATCTGGTTCAGCGGGGGCCTGATCCCACTGATCAATCTCTGATCCGCCTCACTCCGTCAGCCAAAAGAGATCAGACATGTTCACCGTTCAGTTTTCAAACCGTGAATCACGCCTCCCGCTTCAGCGCCCCACTCAACACGGCAATCATCAGCGCCAGCACGGCCAGCACGCCGAAGGACACGCGCAGGGTGGTGGCGTTGGCGATGAAGCCGATCACCGGTGGGCCCAACAACATGCCGCCGTAGCCGAAAGTGGCGGTGCCCGCGAGGGCCTTGCCGGGGCTTTCGTGGGGGTCGTTGGCGGCGCGGCTGAAGGCGAGGGGGAAGATCAGGGCGTAGCCGATGCCCATCAGCACAAAGCCCGTTAGGATGAGCGGGGGTGTCGGGAGGAGCACGGTGAGCGCGGCGCCCCCGGCCGCGATGAGGCCGCTGACGCGGGCGGCCATTTCCGGGGAAGTCATGCGGGTGATCATGTCGCCAAGCAAGCGCATTGCCACCATGGTCACCGAGAAGATTGCATAGCCCATGGCGGCCCAGTTTTCAGGCGCGCCGCCGATATCTACCAGATAGACCGCGCTCCAGTCAGCGATGGCACCTTCGCCCATCGAGGCCCCAAACGCCAGCAGGCCGACCAGCACAAGCTGACCTTTTGGAATGGAGAAGATCGGCGCTTTGCTTTCACGGTTGGTGGGGGAGGTCCAAGGAATATTGCCGAGCCAGCAGAGCAGGGCGACCACCGGCAGGCCGATCAGGGCATAGTGCACAAGCGGGGTTGCGCCAAGAGAGATCGCCACAAAGCCGGTGCCTGCCGCCAGCCCGGCGCCAAGGCTCCACATAGCATGATAAGAGGACATCTGTGGGCGTTTGGCCCAGCGTTCGACCTCTGCGCCCCAGGCGTTCATGGTGACATCCATGCCGCCATGGATCGCCCCAAAGAGGAAAAGCGCGATGGCGAGCATGGGCACGTTGGGGGCAATTGCGAGCGCTAACAGTGCGGTGATTTTGATAATTGCCAAGGTCTTTGTTACACGTGCCGCGCCGTAGTGATCGGCCAGACGGCCCGCCAATGGGAAGGCGCAGATCGCCCCACCTGCAAGCAGCAGCAGGAGCGCGCCGAGACCCGCATGGCTTAGCTCATGGGTGGCCTTGAAAGCGGGGATACGGCTGGCCCAGAGGCCAAACAGCGCGCCGTTGAGTCCAAACATGGCGGCAATGGCCAGCCAGCCGGCGCGGCGGGTGAGATGTGCGGGGGCCGGGGCGTGCGATGGATCGGTGGTCGCGGTCATCGGAAGCTTTCGGGCTTGAGGCCGTATTTGGCAAGTTTGTCATACATGGTTTTGCGCGGCAGCTTGAGCGCCTCGGCGGCGGCTGCGGCCCGACCTTGGTGCTTGCGCAGCGCTTCTGCAAGTAGAGATCGCTCAACCTGCGCCATTTGGTCGGCCAGTCCCAGGCCCGCAGTTTGGGTTTCCTCGCCGGGCAGCCCAAGGGTGAAGCGCATGGCGGCGCTCATCAAGGCGCGGGCGTTGCCGGGCCAGTCCTGTGCCATCAAAGACGAGATCACTTCGGGCGTGATGTCGGGTGCGGCGATGCCGGCCTGTTCGGCGGCTTGGGCCACGTAGTGACGGAAGAGCACGGGGATGTCCTCGGGGCGTTCGGACAATCCGGGGATGCGGACTTGCAGCGCTTCGAGGCGGTAATAAAGGTCGGCGTGCAGGGCGCCGGATTGCACGGCGTCATCCAGCGGCGCGGCGCTGCCAAAGATCAGGCGCGGGAGTTCGTCGGTTTCCAGCAGGGTGAGCAGGGCAAATTGCGTCTGCATCGGCATGGATTGTACTTCGTCCAAGAAGAGACTGCCGCCTTGTGTGTCTTCGATGAGAGCGGCAAAGGCGGCAGGGTCCATGCCTGCGGCGGTGTGTTTGGCAAAGGGGCCTTCGGGGTGGGCACCGCAGAGGTGGATGACTTCGGCCACTTTGGAGATGCCCGCTCCGGGCGGGCCGGAGATCAGCACCTCGGCGTTGATGCGGGCGACCGAGCGAGCGCGGTGGCGCAGGGCCTCGGCTTGGGGCGAGGTACCGTAGATGATGCGGGCGGCGGCGTCGCCGGTTTCCAGCTGGGCTTTGAGGCGGCGGTTTTCCAGCGCCATGGCGCGGGCCTTTTGGGCGCGTTCGATCACGGCGATGAGTTCGGCTGGGGCGCAGGGTTTTTCCAGGAAGCCAAAGGCGCCCTGGGTCATGGCGCGCACGGCCATGGGAATGTCGCCTTCGCCGGTGAGCAGGATCACGGGCAGTGCGGCGTCGGTGTCGCGGGTGAACTGCAAAAGGTGAAAGCCGTCGCGGCCGGGCATGCGCATGTCCGAGAGGATCACACCCGCGAAGGATGCGGTGATGTGGTCTTTGGCCTCGACAAAGGAGCCTGCGGAGATCACCGGAAACTCCTCGAGCTCCAGAGTCTGGGTCAGGGCTTCGCGCACGATGGGGTCGTCATCAACCACCAGGACAGGCGCTGTCATGACGGGCTCTCCTCTTGCCATTGGTCCAGCTCGACGGTGAAGAGGGCACCGCCGGAGGGCAGGTTGGTGCCGCGGATGTTGCCGCCGAAGCTTTGCACCAAGCCATAGCTGATGGAGAGGCCGAGGCCCATGCCTTCCGAGCTGCCGACTTCCTTGGTGGTGTAGAACGGGTCAAAGATCTTGTCGGGGGCGTCGATGCCGGGGCCGGTGTCACGGATGTTTACGCAGAGGCGCGGGGCGGTGACGATGGAGATGTCGATCTGGCGTTCTTCGCTGTCGGACATGGCGTCGGCGGCGTTGTTGATCAGGTTGACAAACACTTGTGCGAGGCGGACCTCGCCGCCCAAAGCATAGATAGGAAAGTTGTAGGAATGCGCTGCCCAGCTGAGGTTGATGTGGTCCTGGTTGAGGCGCAGCTCGGTGAGTTCCACCGCCTGACTGATGGTGGCGACAAGATCGACCTTGCCCATGGGCTCGTTTTCGTTGCGGGCAAAGGCGCGTAGGTTTTTGATGATGCGGGCCATGCGAGTGGCCATTTGTGAGATGCGGGCGAGGTTTTCACCGGCTTTCTCGGTGTTGTCCCGTTCCAGAAAGCGGGTGCCGTTGTCGGCAAAGGTCTGGATGGCCTGTAGCGGCTGGTTGAGTTCGTGGCTGATGCCGGCACTCATTTGTCCAAGAGCAGAGAGTTTGCCGGCCTGCACAAGATCGGACTGGGCTTTCTTGAGGGCAGCTTCGGCCTCCTTGCGCTCGGTGATCTCGCGGCGCAGGGCTTCGTTGGTGGCAGACAAGGCCTTGGTGCGGTGGGTGACGCGTTCTTCGAGTTCGGCGTTGGCTTGGGCCAGTACGCGGCGGCGTTCCAGCACTTGCAACAAAATCAGGCCAAACACCATGACCACGGCCGCGATGGCGCCCGCCTGAAGGCCTGCGATGCGGCGGGCGAAGCTGACGTCGACGATGGCTTCGGCCACGAGGTCGATAATCGGAAGGTCCTTGATGATGTGCAGGCCGCGTTCGGGGATGTAGGGACCCCAATCCATTTTCCAGATTTCATAGCCTGTCGTTGTGCGGCTGGAGAAAGCTGGAGCGGGGCTGTTTGGCGGCACAAGGCCAGTGCCGCCTGCGGGGCGCTGCCAGAACAGGAGTTCGGAGCGGTTGGTGATGAAAACTTCCTGGGCGTCGTCGACAAAGTAGACGGCCGGGCCGTCGCCGCGCCAGTTGCCTTCGACATCGGCCATATCCACCACCACCGTGAGGACAGCGGCCACTTTGCCGTCGGCACCAAAGCTGGGAGCGGAGAAATAGAAAGCGCGCTGGTTGAAGCGTGTGTCAACAGCGTGGTGGGTGCCAATGGCCCCGTGCAAGGCGCGGGTGAAATAGGGGGTGCCGGTGAGGTTTTGGGAGGGAATGGCGTCTTCTTGGGCGGTGGCCAGAATGGTGCCGTCGGCGCTGGCATAGATCAGGTCGAGCGCAGCGGTTTTGTCAGCCACTTCCAGAAGGAGGTCGGCGCTGGGCTGGGGGTTTGTTTGGTCTTTGCTCAAGGCCAGCAAAGTAGGATGCTCTGCCATCAGGACCGCAAGCTCTTGATAACGTTGCAGCTGTGCCGTGAGCCTGTCGGCGGCCAGTGCAAGGTCAGCTTCGCCGCGCCGGGCCAGTTGATCCAGCGCCTGCACATAGCCATAGCGCCAAACGCCGCTGGCGAGCGCAACAAGCAGGATGATGAAGAAAAGGAGAATCGTGGCCCGGTGGCGTATCCAAGTTCGCATGGGTGCAGCTTAGCGCTTTGTGCCTGGCGGTGCGAGCGTTGCGGCGCGGTTTTGGCTGACTCATGTTGACGCATGGGGAGGCGGGGGTTTGCTTGATAAGTGAATTATTTTCGCGGTGGCTCTTGCCAGTCATTGAACATTGGTTCAGTCTCGCCGAGCGATCAGCAAATCATGTTTTTTTGGAGGAAGTGCCCATGCCTATCCGCAATCGTATTGCGCAAATGCACGATGAGATCACCGGTTGGCGGCGCCACCTGCATGAGAACCCTGAATTGATGTTTGATGTGCATGAGACCGCCGATTTTGTGCAGGCGCGCCTAAAAGACTTTGGTGTGGATGAGATCACACCGGGCATCGGGCAGACTGGTGTTGTGGCCGTGATCAAAGGCAAGACGGACACAAAAGGGCGGGTGATTGGGTTGCGGGCTGACATGGACGCGCTGCCGATTCATGAGGCGACCGGTCTGGACTATGCCTCCAAAGTTGACGGCAAGATGCACGCGTGTGGCCATGATGGGCACACCGCGATGTTGCTAGGCGCGGCGAAGTATCTGGCGGAGACACGGAACTTTGACGGCACGGCTGTGATGATCTTCCAACCTGCCGAAGAAGGCGGCGGCGGTGGCCGCGAGATGTGCCGGGATGGCATGATGGACCGGTGGAACATTCAGGAAGTCTATGGCATGCACAATGGACCGGGCATTCCGGTTGGCGAGTTTGCCATCCGCCCAGGGGCATTGATGGCGTCTGCGGATGAATTCGAGATCGTTGTTACAGGCAAGGGTGGTCATGCCGCAGAGCCTGCGGCGGCGGTGGATACTACTCTGGTCGCTGCCCAAATTCTTGTGTCGTTGCAGAGCATCGTGTCGCGCAATGTTAAACCGATTGAGCGGGTTGTTCTGACTGTGGGCACGCTCGAAACCGATAGCAATGCGTCAAATGTGATTGCCCATACGGTGCGTATGAAAGGCACCGTTCGCACGTTGGACAACAACAATCGTGAGTTGGCAGAACGGCGTATTCGCGAGGTCGCCACCCATACGGCATTGGCGTTTGGCGCGACGGCGGAGGTGATCTGGGAAGAGGGTTATCCGGTCACGGTCAACCATGATCGTGAAACGGAGTTTGCGGTGGAGGCCGCGCAAGCGGTTGCTGGTGAGGCAAATGTAGACGCTAATGTGCAGCCCATAATGCCGGCGGAAGATTTCTCTTTCATGTTGGAAGAGCGCCCAGGTGCTTACATCTTCCTAGGCAATGGCGACAGCGCGCAGTGCCACCATCCGGAATACAACTTCAATGATGAGGCAACCCCACTCGGTAGCAGCTGGTTTGTTGAGATGATCGAGCGGCGCATGCCGAGCGCGGACTAAAGCAGGGGCAGGGGAGAGAGACATGCCGGTCAAGAACCGTTTTGCGGAGTTGCACGCCGAGATCACCGAATGGCGGCGGGACATCCATGCGCACCCAGAGGTGCTGTATGAAACCCATCGTACGTCCGCTTTGGTGGCAGAAAAGCTCAAGGCGTTTGGATGTGACGAAGTTGTCACCGGCATTGGCCGCACAGGTGTGGTTGGGCTGATCAAAGGTAAGAGTGACACCAAAGGCAATGTGATTGGCTTGCGCGCTGATATGGATGCGCTGCCGATGGCAGAGCAGACCGGGTTGGACTATGCCTCCAAGCACGAGGGTGCGATGCATGCTTGTGGCCATGATGGGCATACGGCGATGTTGCTCGGCGCTGCCAAGTATCTCAGCGAGACGCGCAACTTTGATGGCGCGGTTGCGGTGATTTTCCAACCTGCTGAAGAAGGCGGAAATGGCGCTTTGGCCATGGTGGAAGACGGCATGATGGAGCGCTTTGACATCAAAGAGGTCTATGGCATGCACAACTACCCTGGCTTGCCAGTTGGCGAGTTTGCACTGCGCAAAGGACCGTTGCTGGCGGCGGTGGATTTCTTCACCATCGAGATCGAAGGCAAGGGCGGCCATGCGGCGCAGCCGAACAAGACCATCGACCCAACCATGATGGGCAGTCAGATACACCTAGCGCTACAATCCATTGTCAGTCGCAACGCTGACCCGATCGACCGTGCGGTTTTGTCGGTCACATCTTTTCAGACCGGGTCTGACGTCTACAATGTGATCCCGCACACGGCGACGCTGAAGGGGACCGTGCGTACCTTCAATCCGGATACGCAGGATATGGTTGAGGCGCGCATGAAAGAGGTTGTTGCCGGAGTTGCGGCGACGTTTGGCGGCACGGCCAAGGTCGACTATCAACGGATCACGCCTGCGACCATCAACTGGGATGAGCAGGCCGCGTTTGCCGAAGAAGTGGCGACCGCGGTGTCTGGCAGTTGTCATGAAGCGCCCCTTAAAATGGGCGGAGAGGACTTCTCCTATATGTTGCAAGCGCGGCCCGGGGCCTTCATCATGGTGGGTAACGGCGACAGCGCGGCGCTGCACCACCCCGAATATAACTTTAACGACGGGGCAATCCCGCACGGGAGCAGTTTTCTGTCGGAAGTGATCGAACGCCGCATGCCTGCGGCCTAAGAACGTACTATTGAGCGAGGAACAACTATGCCCACCAAGAACCGTTTTGCAGAGTTGCACGACGAAATCACCGCTTGGCGCCGTGATTTGCATAAGAACCCGGAGATCCTGTTTGAGACCCACCGCACCAGCGCGCTTGTAGCGGAAAAGCTGGAAGAGTTTGGTCTGGACGAAGTGACCACCGGCATTGGCCGCACCGGCGTAGTTGGCGTGATCAAAGGCAAAGAGACCGGCTCTGGCAAGGTGATTGGCCTACGTGCCGACATGGACGCGCTGCCGATCCACGAGCAGACCGGTCTGGAGTATGCCTCCAAGACACCGGGCGTGATGCATGCCTGTGGGCATGATGGGCACACGGCGATGTTGCTGGGGGCGGCGAAGTATCTGGCGGAGACCCGCAATTTTGATGGTACCGTTGTGGTGATCTTCCAGCCTGCCGAAGAAGGCGGCGGCGGTGGCCGTGAGATGTGTGAAGACGGTCTGATGGAGCGTTGGGGCATCCAGGAAGTCTACGGCATGCACAACTGGCCGGGCGTGCCGCTGGGCACCTTTGCGATCCGTCCAGGCTCGTTCTTTGCAGCAACGGATCAGTTTGAGATTCACTTTGAAGGCCGCGGTGGTCATGCGGCCAAGCCACATGACACAGTCGACACCGCCGTGATGTCCGCGCAGGCGGTGCTGGCGCTGCAAACCATTGCCAGCCGCAACGCTGATCCTGTGGACCAGGTGGTTGTGTCGGTGACCAGCTTTGAGACTTCGTCCAAAGCGTTCAATGTGATCCCGCAGAAGGTGCACATCAAAGGCACCGTGCGCACCATGTCCAAAGACATGCGTGCCTTGGCGGAAGAGCGGATCAATGAGATCTGCAATGGCATCGCAGCGACCTTTGGTGGCACGGTTGAGGTTGTTTATCACCGTGGTTACCCGGTGATGGTGAACTCTGAGGCACAGACCGAATTTGCCGCTGAAGTGGCCAAATCGATTTCCGGTCAGTGTGATGAAGCGCCATTGGTGATGGGCGGCGAGGATTTTGCCTTCATGCTGGAAGAACGTCCTGGGGCCTATATCCTCGTTGGCAACGGCGAAGACGGCGCGATGGTGCATCACCCGGAATACAACTTCAACGACGAGGCCATTCCGGCGGGCTGCTCCTGGTGGGCGGAGATCGTTGAAAAGCGGATGCCCGCTGCCTAAGTAATCAGGAAGGCGGCGCCAAAGGTTGCGCCGCCGTTCCCGGAATGTCGACAGGTCAGGAGGCCTTGCGGTGTTCCAACTGGGTCGACAGGGCCTGCAGAAGGTGGGCCTTGTTGATCGGCTTGGACAGGAAGTAATCCATTCCCGCGTCCAGGCAAGCCTCTTTGTCACTGTCAAATGCATTGGCTGTCAGCGCCACAATCGGCGGCTGATGGATCGGCAGGGAGCGGATGATGCGGGTGGCTTCCACCCCGTCCAGTTCCGGCATCGACATGTCCATAAGCACCACGTCCGGATTAAAAGTCTTGCAGAATTCGACCGCTTGCAGGCCGTTTTCCACTTCAATCAGTTCCACCGCAAACTCAGCCAGGTATTTCTGCACCAACAGCCGATTGGTCTTGTTGTCCTCGGCCAAGAGAATGCGTGCGCCGTCCAGATGTTCAGAGGCAAAGAGTGGCGGTGGCGCCGCGGTCGGGGCGCTGCCTTCCACCGGTTGGGTGTCAATGGTGGCGACAAAGCAGGCACCATCTTCATAGTCGGTGCACAGCGAGATATTGCCGCCCATGCGCCGTGCCAGCATGGCGGAGATCGTCAGGCCAAGGCCGGTGCCCCCAAAGGCGCGGGTGGTGGCTGCGTCTGCTTGCGAGAAACGGTCAAAGATGTGTTGGGCCTGCTCGGCAGTGATGCCGATGCCGGTGTCACACACGTCGATTTGAATGCCATGCTCAGACGCGTCATCACGTTTCACAACCACTCGAACGCCGCCCTCGGAGGTGAATTTCACGGCGTTGCCCACCAAATTCACAATGATCTGACGCAGGCGGCCATCGTCGGAGCGGACTTCTGTCGGCAGATCGTCTTCATACGCCACCGTCAGCGAGATGCCTTTTTGCTCAGCCTTACGGCGCAACAGCTCTACGGCCCCTTCCACACATTGGCGCAGATTGAAGTCCACCTCGGACACTTCCAGTTTGCCACTTTCCAGACGGGAAAGGTCGAGAATGTCGTTGATGATCTTGAGCAGGGCGTAGCCGCTGTCGCGAATGGTGTCGACGCATTGGCGATCATCAATGGAGAGATCGCTCTCATTCAGGATGTCGGCCATGCCCAAGATGCCATGCATCGGTGTGCGGATTTCATGGCTCATGTTCGCCAGAAATTCGGATTTGGCGCGGTCCGCCTTTTCGGCTACGAGCTTGGCTTCGGCCAGTTCCTTCTCGTGGTTCTTGGTTAGCGTGATGTCGCGTTCGATCCCGATGTTCATGGTGACGTTGCCGTCTTCATCCTTGATCGGGAAGATGTTGGTGCCGACCCAGATATCGCGCCCGTCTTTTGTTTTGTTGATGATCTGACAATGGAACCGGTTCCCCAGATTGCGCTGGGTGATCATTTCCTGAATCGCATCTGGGTTGGTGTTCGCGGAATTGAGCAGTTGGCCGACATGTTGTCCGACAGCCTCATCGAACGAATAGCCGGTCATCCGCGTAAAGCCTTCGTTGACCCATTGAATGTGCCCATCAGGGGTGCTGAGGATGATGCTGTCTGAGGCGTGTTTGGCAACCAGCGAAAGGCGCTCGAGTTCCGCTTCCCGCCGTTTCAAAGTGTTGATGGCAGTCCGGCGGGTGTCAGACAGGCGACCCGCGGCAACTGTGGGGATCAAGATCAGAAGACCCACGATGAAGAACGCGATCCGGCGTGGCCACATGTCGTCTGCGGTCAGGGCCCAGCCACCTTTGGGGCGGGTGGCCAATTGCCAGGAACCACTTGGCAGTTGGATGTCCATGAGTATGGGAGAATCGTCCAGAACAGCGGCATCTCCAAAGAAGAGTTCTCCGTCCGCGCCTTTGCCGTCTTTGCCGACCAGGGCCACGTCGATGGGCAGATCAGGGTCAAGAAGCCCAGCCTCCTGGTACAGGAGATTGGCGTCAATCACGGCGGCGACCAATCCCCAGAACTGGCGTTGCCCATTGCGGGTGTCCCAAACAGGGAAGCGTGCCACAAATCCCGTGCCGCCCTGCACAAGGTTGATGGGGCCGGCAAGAACCATTTCCCCTATGTCCCGGACTTGATAGGCGGCGGCGCGTTGCGCCTCGTTTTTATTGTAGTCTAAACCGAGGGCTGCCTTGTTCTTTTCATAGGGGAAGACTCGGTTCACAATCAGTCCCGGCGCGGCAGCGATGTTCAAGAACTCCTGATGACGGCCCATCACCAGCTCGACCAATTGACTGTATTCCGCCTGGGACATCTCCAAATTTGCGGTGAGCGCGGCGATCATGCCGCGCACCAGCTGAATGTCGGCGCTGACATAGCCTTCGACTTGTGCCCGCAATCGGCTGGTCTCGCTGACCGCCAGTGTGTGCTGCTCCTGTTTGGTGATAAAGGTTTCGTTGCGTTCGACATAGACGGCGAATGACACCCACACCACCAGAGCGATGAGTGATGGGAGATAAGTCGGTCCGCCCATGGAGCGCGGGATTGCGCGCAGAGAGGTCATCAGGGGCATGTTATGTCCGGACATTGGTTACGCAACAAATAGTGGCTTCTCGCGCACTGTTTCAGAAAGTCCTTCACCACTTATTAACGCCGGTTTTCCCGGTATCGTTGTTTGCGGGCAACGCAAAGCTGCCCCCATGGCCATGTGAGGTGGCCTGTGGTTAAAGTCCTGGGAGGGGCAATCAAGGCATAGGCAGAGGATTATGCAGAAGACATTCCGGCGCAGCGGTCCAGCTTTGGGCTGGCAATTGCGGTGTTACCTGGCGCTGCGCCCCTGCTTGCAGCCGTTGATGCGGCGGGTGGTGGCGCGCCGCGTGGCGCGGGGCAAAGAGGATCCGGCCCGGGCGCAGGAGAAACTGGGGCAACCAAGTCTGGCGCGGCCTTCGGGCCCCTTGGTCTGGATTCACGCGGTTGGGCTTGGCGAAGTGCTGGCATTGCGTCCGTTGCTGGCGAAGATGGGCGAGATGCGCCCGGATGTGCATTTCCTTGTGACCTCCACAGCGCGCAGTTCGGCGCAAGTGTTCGGTCAGAATCTGCCACCCCGCGTGATGCATCAGTTTTTGCCTCTGGATGGACCGGCCTATGTCACGCAGTTTCTGGACCATTGGCGGCCGGATGTCTCGATCTGGTCGGAACAGGACCTCTGGCCCGGAATCATCTGTGATGTGGCGCGACGGGGTATTCCGCTGGCGTACATCAATGCACGTCTCACGGAAGACGGGTTTGAGAAACGGCGCCGGTTCCGCTCCGGCTTTGCGCATCTGATGCGGCTATTCTCTTTTGTGGCGGCGCAGGACGCCCGCACCGTCGATTTTCTTCAGCAGCTTGGGGCGCGGAATGTGCACAAGATGCCGTCGTTGAAACCCGCGGCTGTGCCTTTGTCGGTGGACGCGCAGGCGCTTGCGTTTGTGAAAGTGGCTGTGGGAGGGCGGCGTGTCTGGGTCGCAGCATCCAGTCATGCGCCGGATGAGACGGTTGCTATCGCAGCGCAGGTCCGCGTTTTGGAGGCAGATCCCGACGCGCTGTTGATTGTGGTCCCGCGATTACCGGAGCGTGGTGCTGAAGTTTGTGCGGCTTTGGACGCCGCAGGGCTGCGATATGGACAGCGCAGTACGGGACAGGACGTGAAAGCGGTACATCAAGTCTATGTCGCGGATACACTTGGAGAGCTGGGGCTTTGGTACCGGGTGGCGCAGGTGGCTTTGGTAGGGGGGAGTTTTGGAGAAACGCAAGGCCACAATCCTTGGGAAGCGATCACATTGGGCTGCCCAGTGGTCAGTGGCCCCATGACAGACAACTTCGCGGCGGACTATGCCCAGTTGCAGGAGGCGGGGCTGGCACGGCGTGTGGAAGAGGGCGCCATGGCTGGGGAGCATTTGGCCGCACAGGTTTTGCAGGCAGGGCAGGGGGGCACATCTCAACGTGCCGCGGCCCTGGTGGCGGAGGCGCGGGCTGCGATCAGCCCCCTGGCAACCCGGATGCTGACATTGCTTTCGAAGTAGCAATTAAGCTCAAGGATTATATTTTAAATTCAGGTACTTTTGGTGACTTGCGGCGGTTGGGCAGCACTTTTTCTCCGAGAAAATGATTTTTTCTCCAAAAACCGCTTGCGACTCATTGGGGTCCTCACTAAATACCCCTTCACCGGCGGCGCTGAGGCGCACGACGGCGGGACGGACCGGAGCGAGGCG
>NZ_JAKVCW010000011.1 GCF_022448905.1 Shimia sp.
CAATGGTGCCGATGTTGCAGTGCGGTTTACTGCGCTCAAACTTTTCCTTAGCCATGATGGCCTCCTTAATGTTGAGGTGGGAAGCGGGCAGCCCGCTTCCCAAATTTTGTTATGCGTATTTCGCTTGGATCTCGTCGGAGATGTTCTGCGGAACTGGATCGTAGTGGTCGAACTGCATGGTAAACTGCGCGCGGCCCGAAGACATGGAGCGCAGGTTGTTGATGTAGCCGAACATGTTGGCCAGAGGCACAAATGCATCGATCGCTACAGCGTTACCACGTGGTTCCTGACCGGACACCTGACCACGACGGGAGGTGAGGTCGCCAATGATGCCACCGGTGTATTCTTCCGGTGTGATCACTTCCACTTTCATGATTGGCTCAAGCAGTTTCGCGCCGGCCAGTTTCATGCCTTCACGCATTGCCATACGAGCGGCGATTTCAAAGGCCAGAACGCTGGAGTCCACGTCGTGGAACTTACCGTCGATCAGAGCAACTTTGAAGTCGATCACAGGGAAGCCTGCCAGCGGACCGGAGTCCATAACAGATTGGATACCCTTTTCAACACCCGGGATGTATTCCTTCGGAACAGCACCACCAACGATGCGGCTTTCGAAGGAGTAGCCTTCACCAGCTTCAGTCGGCATGATTTCCATTTTGACTTCAGCGTACTGACCGGAACCACCAGACTGTTTCTTGTGGGTGTAGGTGTGCTCGATGCCTTTGGAGATGGTCTCACGGTAGGCCACCTGTGGCGCACCGATGTTGGCCTCAACCTTGAACTCACGCTTCAGACGATCCACGAGGATGTCCAGGTGAAGTTCGCCCATGCCCTTCATGATGGTCTGACCGGATTCCAGGTCAGTTTCCACGCGGAAGGATGGGTCTTCGGCTGCCAGACGCTGCAGACCCTGAGACATTTTCTCTTGGTCAGCTTTGGTCTTAGGCTCAACAGCAATCTCGATCACCGGATCCGGGAAGGTCATGGTTTCCAGAACAACCGGATCGTTGGTGGCGCAGAGCGTGTCACCAGTGGTTGTGTCTTTCAGACCTGCCAGCGCGATGATGTCACCCGCAAACGCTTCGGTGATTTCCTCACGGTTGTTGGAGTGCATCATCATCATACGACCGATGCGCTCTTTACGACCTTTGGTGGAGTTCAAGAGCGTGTCGCCCTTGTTCAGCACACCGGAGTAGATCCGGGTAAAGGTCAGGGAGCCAACAAACGGGTCGTTCATGATTTTGAACGCCAGGCCGGAGAACGCCATGTCGTCGTCTGCACGACGGGCAATGTTACGCTCTTCGGTTTCATCACCTGGTGCAAAGCCCATGTAATCAACAACGTCCAGTGGGGACGGCAGGTAGTCGATCACAGCGTTGAGCAGAGGCTGAACGCCTTTGTTCTTAAACGCGGAACCGCCGAGAACCGGAACGAAGGACAGAGACAGGGTACCTTTGCGCAGCAGTTTGCGCAGGGTTGGCACGTCAGGCTCTTCGCCTTCCAGGTAGGCTTCCATGGCGTCGTCGTCTTGCTCGACGGCGTTCTCGATCATTTTACCGCGCCATTCGTCGGCCAGATCTTTGAGTTCGTCACGGATAGGTGCTTTCACCCAGCTTGCGCCGAGGTCTTCACCCTGCCACAGCCACTCTTCCATGGTGACCAGGTCAACCAGGCCTTCCAGCTCGGTTTCTGCACCGATTGGGAATGCCACTGGAACAGCGGTTGCACCGGTACGGTCTTCAATCATGCGTACGCAGTTGAAGAAGTCCGCGCCGATTTTGTCCATCTTGTTGACGAACACCATGCGTGGAACCTTGTAGCGGTCAGCCTGACGCCACACGGTTTCGGTCTGTGGTTCAACACCAGCGTTGGCGTCCAGAACACAAACGGCACCATCGAGAACCGCCAGGGAGCGCTCAACTTCAATGGTGAA
Source organism: Shimia sp. (assembly GCF_022448905.1). GTDB lineage: Bacteria > Pseudomonadota > Alphaproteobacteria > Rhodobacterales > Rhodobacteraceae > Shimia. The sequence goes on from NZ_JAKVCW010000011.1 coordinate 1,934, forward strand.
GTCAACGTGGCCTGGAGTGTCGATGATGTTCAGACGGTGCTTAGGCGTGTCTGCGGTTTGGCCATCTTCGGTGCGCTCCCAGAAGGTGGTCGTCGCAGCGGAAGTGATGGTGATACCACGTTCCTGTTCCTGCTCCATCCAGTCCATGGTGGCTGCACCGTCGTGCACCTCACCGATGTTGTGGGATTTGCCGGTGTAGTACAGGATGCGCTCGGAGCAGGTGGTTTTACCTGCATCGATGTGCGCCATGATACCGAAGTTGCGGTAATGTTCGAGCGTATATTCGCGTGCCATTGGTCTAATGTCCTCTGGGCTTTACCAACGATAATGGCTGAAGGCTTTGTTAGCTTCTGCCATCTTGTGAGTGTCTTCGCGCTTCTTAACGGCGGTACCGCGGGAGTTCACGGCATCCAGAAGTTCGCCTGCAAGGCGTTCTTCCATGGTGTTTTCGTTGCGGCCACGCGCAGCACCAATCAGCCAGCGGATGGCCAGGGCTTCGCGGCGCTCAGGGCGCACTTCGACCGGAACCTGATAGGTGGCACCACCCACACGGCGGGAGCGAACCTCAACCGATGGCTTGATGTTGTCGAGTGCTTCGTGGAACACTTCAACAGGGGCGCGCTTCACCTTGTTTTCAACGCGGTCCAGCGCGTTGTAAACGATCTTTTCGGCAACAGATTTCTTGCCGTCGATCATCAGGTTGTTCATGAATTTGCTCAGGACCTTATCGCCAAATTTGGCGTCAGGCAGAATCTCGCGTTTCTCAGCGGCGTGACGACGTGACATATCAGCCTCTCCTTCTTACTTAGGACGCTTCGCGCCGTACTTGGAACGACGTTGCTTACGGTCTTTGACGCCTTGGGTATCCAGAACACCACGCAGGATGTGGTAACGAACACCCGGAAGGTCTTTTACACGACCGCCGCGGATCAGAACCACGGAGTGTTCCTGAAGGTTGTGGGATTCACCTGGGATGTAGGAGATCACTTCGTAACCGTTGGTCAGGCGCACCTTCGCAACTTTACGCATAGCGGAGTTAGGTTTCTTCGGCGTGGTGGTGTACACACGGGTACATACGCCACGCTTCTGAGGGCACTGCTCCAGGTGCTGCGACTTGGAGCGCTTGATTTTAGGCTGACGCGGTTTGCGGATCAGCTGCTGAATCGTTGGCATAGGGTCTCTTTCCTATTGCTTCCATTTATACGCCGGGCCGAGGCCCAACGCGGTTATCTGTTTTTTCGCAACTTGTGCGGACACAAGCGCAAAAACCGCAATCGTTTCCATTCCGAGGCAAACGACGCGGTGGGGTCTCAGAGGTTGCGGTCTTCAAAGTAGACCGGAACTTGACCACTACAGGTGTGAAACGGCTCAGGGTACACTTCTCCCATTGCCGGATGTTCGCGCGTATATGAGGAGTCGCAGCCCTTGTCAACAGCTGCCCCTGTTGCGCTGGTCCGCGTCCCCTGCCAATGTGCGCCCAACCATAAGAGAGGCAAAAACATGATCGACAGCAGGGACATGCAGATGATTGGTCTGTGCCGGTTCTCCTATCCAGCTTTGGGCGGATTTCAAGTGGAACATGAGACCATCGAGGACCGTATTGCCTTCCTTTATGCCGAAGACCGGCTGGAGGAGCGGTTTCAGTTGATGGAAACGGTGGCCCTGCCCTGTCTGCGCGAGCAGACCGACCAAAATTTCGAGATGATCATCGTGATTGGCGACACTTTGCCCAAGCACCATGTGGACCGTCTACACGACATCACAGCCGACATTCCGCAGATCTCAATTGTGGCCCATGAACCAAAGCCACATCGCCCGCTGATGAAAGAACTGATCAACGGCGCGCGCAAGGATCCCAAGGCGCCTTGCCTGCAGTTCCGCCATGATGATGATGATGCCATTTCGGTGGATTTCTTCGAAAAGTTCCGCGCGGCGGTGAACGCTGTGCCCGGCCTGCTGGAGAACCGCTCTGTCGCCTTTGACTGGAACCGTGGTCTGATTGCCGAGATGAGTGGCGACGGCATTGCCGCCACCGATACCGTGCGCAATCTCTATGTGGCTTCACTGGGCATGTATGTGCGTGGGGGCTGTCCGCTCACAATCATGAACTTCCGCCACGGCATCATGAACCAGTTCATGCCCACTGTGTCTTTCACCGATACACCGATGTGGGTGCGCACCCACAATGGCTACAACGACAGCCGACAGAAGAAGGTCAAACCAGTGCCGGTAGAGCCTTTAACTCCGGAGCAGGAAGCGGAGTTCAAAGCCCGCTTTGCGATCGACGTGGATCAGGTGCGTGCCACGTTTTCCTGAGACAGTTTGCGCCCGCGCAACAAGGTGAACACCCCTGCCCCCACAACAATCGCCGCCCCGGTGAGCGTGATGGGGTCTGGCCAGTCGCCAAACACCACAAAGCCCAGGATCAGCGCCCAGAGCAGCCCGCTGTAGCGGAAGGGCGCGATGAAGCTGACCTCACCCACGCGCATCACCAGGACCGAAAACAGATAGCCGCCCAAGATGAAAAGCGCGGCCCCGCTGAGCAGCATCCATTGGCGGACATCCAAGGTGACCCACTCGCCGCCCAGGCTGGCCGCTCCGGCAAACACCATGACGCCAAGCGAGGCCACCAGTGTCACCGTCAAAGACGGCACATTGGCGGACATTTTGCGTGTCGACAGATCGCGCAAAGTCACAAAGGCCACCGCCACCATGGCGTAGATCGCATATTGGTCAAAGCCATATGGCCCCGGCCGCACAATCAGCAACATGCCGCAGAAACCCGCGGCAATCGCAGAGGCCCGCCGCCAGCCAACAGCCTCACCAAAAAACAATGCGCCACCAAGGGTCACGGTCAAAGGCAAGATTTGCAGGATCGCCGTCACATTGGCCAAGGGCATGTGGTAGAGCGCCGTGATAAAGAAATAGGCCGCGCCGATTTCGGCAACGGTGCGCACAATCACCAGCGCCCAATCCTGACGTGACAGGCCCCAGCGCAGCTTGCCTAAAGACTTGGCCAATCCCCAGATCAAGACTGAGGCCAGTACTCCACGCATAAACAACATCTGAAACAGTGGCACATCTGTGCCCAGAGACTTCACCAACGTGTCGTTGAACGTAAACGCCGCCATAGAGAGCATCATCAGGAGTGCGCCCTTGGTGTTGTCTGACATCGCCGCCATGTGCCGCCCTTTCCCGTATGCAACCGAGCGACCCTAGGACCACCTCTGTGCTTTGCCAAGACCCCGGTTTCTCATTCCCCAAATATCCTCGCCGAAAGCAAAAGGGCCCCCGGCGTATTGCCGGGGGCCCTTTCAAAAAGCGTTAGGTCGATGGTTTAGTCGAACTCGCGGCTTTCCGGTGTTTCCACCAGACCGCTGTCAAACACATCATCCGCAGTCACATCTTCAACCGGGGCTGCCAAACGTGCGGCGGCTTCCGCCTCCTCACGACGCGCTTCCACAACCACGTTGTCCCGCTCAGACGCGATACGACGTACTTTCTGTGTCGCACCACCGGTACCGGCTGGGATCAGGCGGCCCACGATAACGTTCTCTTTGAGGCCAACCAGCTTGTCTTTCTTACCCTGCACGGAGGCTTCGGTAAGAACGCGGGTGGTCTCCTGGAACGAAGCCGCGGAGATGAAGGACCGGGTCTGAAGCGACGCTTTGGTGATACCAAGCAGGATCGGCTCACCCTGAGCAGGACGGCGGCCTTCGGCCAGCGCCTTCTCGTTGGCGGCGTCAAACTCAGCCTTCTCGACGTGTTCGCCTTTGAGCAGGGTGGTTTCACCAGAGTCCTGGATTTCCCACTTCTGCAACATCTGGCGGACGATCACTTCGATGTGCTTATCGTTGATCTTCACACCTTGCAGTCGATACACGTCCTGCACTTCGTCGATCATGTAATCCGCCAGCGCTTCAACACCCATGATGGAGAGGATGTCGTGCGGTGCCGGGTTACCGTCCATGATGTAGTCACCCTTCTGCACGAAGTCGCCTTCCTGCACTGGGATGTGTTTGCCCTTTGGCACCATGTATTCCACGGTCTCCAGGCTCTCATCAGACGGTTCGATCGCGATGCGGCGCTTGTTCTTGTAGTCGCGGCCAAAGCGCACGTAACCATCGATTTCTGCGATGATCGCGTGATCTTTTGGACGACGCGCTTCGAACAGTTCGGCCACACGTGGCAGACCACCGGTAATGTCTTTGGTTTTTGCACCTTCACGCGGGATACGCGCGATAACGTCACCAGCTTTCACGTCCTGCTGATCTTCAACAGACAGGATCGCGTCCACAGACATTGGGTAGTGAACCGGGTTGCCCGCATCGTTGCGCACAGGCTCGCCATCGGCATCCACCAGGATCACTTCTGGCTTCAGCTCGTTGCCTTTTGGTGCCGCACGCCAGTCAGACACGATCTTCTGTGTCATGCCGGTTGCGTCATCGGTCTCGTCACGCAGGGAGATACCCACGGTCAGATCAACAAACTTCGCCTTACCGTCTTTCTCCGCCAGGATTGGCAAGGTGTACGGATCCCATTCAAACAGCTTGTCGCCAAAGCTGACCGCCTGGCCGTCTTTGACAAACAGCTTGGAACCGTACCCAACCTTGTGGCTGGCACGCTCGTCGCCGTCTTCGCCCTGAATGATCAGCTTCATGTTGCGGCCCATCACCAGGATCTCGCCGTTGGCGTTCTCCAGAGTGTTGGCGTTTTCAAAGACAATCTTGCCTTCCTGGCTTGCTTCCAGGAACGACTGTTGACCACCCTGCGCAACACCACCGATGTGGAAGGTCCGCATCGTCAGCTGTGTACCAGGTTCACCAATCGACTGCGCCGCGATGATACCAACCGCTTCACCGGTGTTCACCAGCGTACCGCGTGCAAGGTCACGACCGTAGCACATGGCACAGACGCCTTCCTCAGCCTCACAGGTCAACGGGCTGCGGATACGGGCATTGGCCACACCAGCTTCGTCAATCGAGTCCGCCATGCGTTCGTCGATCAGCTGACCATGTGCAACCAGCACCTCATCCGTGCCTGGCTTCATGATATCCTCAGCCGCAACACGGCCCAGGATACGCTCTGCCAGAGAGGCCACAACCTCACCGTCGTTCACAGCGGCTTCGGCATTGATGGCATTGTCAGTGCCACAGTCGTGCATACGCACGATGCAGTCCTGCGCCACGTCAACCAGACGACGTGTCAGGTAACCGGAGTTCGCTGTTTTCAGCGCGGTATCAGACAGACCCTTACGGGCACCGTGGGTGGAGTTGAAGTACTCCAGAACGGTCAGACCCTCTTTAAAGTTCGAGATAATCGGGGTCTCGATGATGTCGCCGTTTGGCTTGGCCATCAGGCCGCGCATACCGCCCAGCTGTTTCATCTGTGTGACCGAGCCACGCGCACCGGAGTGGGCCATCATGTAGACCGAGTTTGGCTCCGCTTCGGCGCCGTTCTCGTCAGTCTGCGCCGCGGAGATGGTGCCCATCATCGCGTCGGTGACTTTGTCGTTACACTTGGACCAGGCATCCACAACTTTGTTGTACTTTTCGCCCTGAGTGATCAGGCCGTCCATGTATTGCTGTTCAAAGTCTTTCACCTGATCGCGGGTGTCGTCGACGATGGTCCACTTGTTGTCCGGGATCACCATGTCGTCTTTACCAAACGAGATGCCGGCCTTGAACGCTTCGCGGAAGCCCATGGTCATGATCTGGTCACAGAAGATCACGGACTCTTTCTGACCACAGTAGCGGTAGACGGTGTCAATCACGTTCTGAACGTCTTTCTTCCGCAGCAGCTTGTTCACCAAGGCAAATGGCGCCTTGTTGTTCTGCGGCAGAAGCGCGCCGAGGCGCACACGACCAGGGGTGGTTTCCACACGTTCCACAACTTCCAGACCGTTCTCGTCGATCTGTGGGATACGGGCGTGGATCTTGGCGTGCAGGTGCACTTCGCCAGCGTCCAGCGCGTACTGAACTTCCTCGATGGAGGAGAAGACCATGCCTTCACCTTTCATGCCTTCACGCATGATGGAAGTGTAGTACAGGCCCAAGATCATATCCTGCGACGGAACGATGATTGGTGCACCGTTGGCCGGGGACAGAACGTTGTTGGTGGACATCATCAGAACACGCGCTTCCAGCTGGGCCTCAAGGCTCAGAGGAACGTGAACCGCCATCTGGTCGCCGTCGAAGTCGGCGTTAAACGCAGAACAGACAAGCGGGTGCAGCTGGATCGCCTTACCTTCGATCAGAACCGGCTCAAACGCCTGAATGCCCAAACGGTGCAGCGTAGGCGCACGGTTCAGCATGACAGGGTGTTCGCGGATCACCTCATCGAGGATATCCCAAACTTCGGGACGCTCTTTTTCCACCAGTTTCTTGGCCTGCTTCACAGTAGAGGACAGACCTTTGGCTTCCAGACGCGAGTAGATGAACGGCTTGAACAGCTCGAGCGCCATCTTCTTGGGAAGACCACACTGATGCAGTTTCAGTTCCGGACCGGTCACAATCACCGAACGGCCAGAGAAGTCGACGCGCTTACCCAAAAGGTTCTGACGGAAACGACCCTGCTTACCTTTCAGCATGTCAGACAGCGATTTCAGCGGACGCTTGTTGGCGCCGGTGATCACGCGGCCGCGACGGCCGTTGTCAAACAGCGCATCCACAGATTCCTGCAGCATCCGCTTTTCGTTGCGCACGATAATGTCAGGCGCACGCAGTTCGATCAGACGCTTCAGACGGTTGTTCCGGTTGATCACCCGACGGTAGAGGTCGTTGAGGTCGGACGTCGCAAAGCGGCCACCATCCAGCGGCACCAGCGGGCGCAGCTCTGGTGGGATCACTGGGATCACAGTCAGGATCATCCACTCCGGACGGTTGCCAGACTCAATGAAGCTCTCAACCACTTTCAGACGCTTAATGATCTTCTTTGGCTTCAGTTCACCGGTTGCTTCGGCCAGATCGGCGCGCAGCTGCTCGGCTTCAGATTCCAGATCGATCATGGACAGCATTTCACGGATCGCTTCAGCACCGATGTTGGCGGTGAAGGCGTCCATGCCGTATGCGTCCTGCGCATCCATGTACTCTTCTTCGGTCATCATCTGGCCGTAGGTCAGGTCGGTCAGACCCGGCTCGATAACAACGTAGTTTTCAAAGTACAGCACACGTTCCAGATCACGCAGAGTCATGTCCAGCATCAGGCCGATGCGGGATGGCAGCGATTTCAGGAACCAGATGTGTGCCACTGGCGCGGCCAGCTCGATGTGGCCCATGCGCTCACGGCGCACTTTCTGAAGGGTAACTTCAACACCACATTTTTCGCAGACAACGCCGCGATACTTCATGCGCTTATATTTGCCGCAGAGACATTCGTAGTCTTTGATTGGGCCAAAGATACGCGCACAGAACAGACCGTCACGCTCTGGTTTGAACGTACGGTAGTTGATGGTTTCCGGCTTTTTGATCTCACCGTAGGACCACGACAGGATCCGCTCCGGCGAGGCCAGCGAGACTTTGATCTCGTCAAACGCCTTTTGTGGCGCGAGCGGGTTAAACGGGTTGTTCGTCAGTTCCTGGTTCATTTTGATACCTCAAATTTGGTTGGGAGGAGAGTGGATGGGATGAGGGCTAACGCCCTCACTCACCTTCCTCCGTATCCAGGAGTTCCATATTCAGGCCGAGGCCACGGACTTCTTTCACCAGAACGTTGAACGATTCTGGGACGCCCGCTTCAAAGTTGTCCTCGCCCTTGACGATGCTTTCATAGACCTTGGTCCGGCCTGCCACGTCATCCGACTTCACAGTCAGCATTTCCTGCAGGGTGTAGGCGGCGCCGTAAGCTTCCAGAGCCCAGACTTCCATCTCACCAAAGCGCTGACCACCGAACTGTGCCTTACCACCCAGCGGCTGCTGTGTGACCAGGGAGTACGGACCAGTGGAACGCGCGTGGATTTTGTCATCCACCAGGTGGTGCAGTTTCAGCAGGTACTTGATGCCCACGGTCACAGGGCGGGCAAACTGCTCACCTGTGCGGCCATCAAACAGCTGCGACTGACCAGATTCAGAGAAGCCAGCCCGCACCAGCGCATTGTTCACGTCGCTTTCTTTCGCGCCGTCAAACACTGGGGTCGCGATTGGCACACCGTTAGTGACGTTGCCTGCGGCTTCCAGAAGTTGACCTTCGTTCATGCCGGTGATGCCTTCTTCGTAGACATCGTCGCCATAAGCCAAACGCATCGCTTCACGCACAGGGGTCAGATCGCCGGAGCGACGGTATTCCTGCAACGCTTCGTCCACGTTCACACCCAGACCGCGTGCGGCCCAACCCATGTGGGTTTCCAGGATCTGACCAACGTTCATACGCGAAGGCACCCCCAGTGGGTTCAGACAGAAGTCAACCGGCGTACCGTCTGCGAGGAACGGCATGTCTTCCATAGGCACAACCTTGGAAATAACACCTTTGTTCCCGTGACGACCGGCCATCTTATCGCCCGGCTGAAGCTTACGCTTCACGGCGATGAAGACTTTGACCATCTTCATCACACCAGGGGGCAGGTCGTCGCCACGACGGACTTTCTCGACCTTGTCCTCAAAGCGGTGCTCAAGCGCACGTTTCTGGATCTCGTACTGCTCGTTCAGAGCCTCAACGATCTGGGCGTCTTTCTCATCTTCCAGAGCCAGCTGCCACCACTGACCACGGCTCAGGGAGTTCAGCAGTTCCTCGGAGATTTCCGAGTTTGCTTTCACGCCTTTTGGACCTTTTACAGCCACTTTGCCGAGGATCATGTCTTTCAGACGGGCGTAGATGTTGCGGTCCAGGATCGCCAGTTCGTCGTCACGGTCACGTGCCAGACGTTCGATCTCTTCGCGCTCGATCTGCAACGCACGTTCGTCTTTTTCCACACCGTGGCGGTTAAAGACGCGTACTTCCACAACCGTACCGAAGTCACCTGGCTTCACGCGCAGCGAGGTGTCGCGCACGTCGGAGGCTTTCTCACCAAAGATGGCGCGCAGAAGCTTTTCTTCCGGCGTCATTGGGCTTTCGCCCTTTGGTGTGATCTTACCCACCAGAATGTCGCCTGGCTCCACGTCCGCACCGATGTACACGATACCGGCCTCGTCGAGGTTGCGCAGCGCTTCTTCACCGACGTTTGGAATGTCGCGGGTGATTTCTTCTGGACCCAGCTTGGTGTCACGTGCGGCAACTTCGAATTCTTCGATGTGCACCGAAGTAAATACGTCGTCACGCGCGATGCGCTCGGAGATCAGAATGGAGTCTTCGTAGTTGTAACCGTTCCAAGGCATAAACGCGACAACCACGTTTTTACCCAGAGCCAGTTCACCGATATCGGTGGATGGACCGTCAGCAATCACTTCGCCCTTGGCAACGGTGTCACCCACCTTCACCAGCGGACGCTGGTTGATGCAGGTGTTCTGGTTGGAACGCTGGAACTTGCGCAGACGGTAGATGTCCACACCCGCGTCGCCCAGCTCCAGATCGGAGGTGGCGCGGATCACGATACGCTGTGCATCCACCTGGTCGATGATACCTGCGCGCTTCGCCTGAATGGCCGCGCCGGAGTCGATCGCCACTTTTTCCTCGATACCAGTACCCACCAGTGGTGCTTCCGCACGCAGCAGTGGCACCGCCTGACGTTGCATGTTCGAGCCCATCAGAGCGCGGTTCGCATCGTCGTTTTCAAGGAATGGGATCAGAGAGGCCGCAACAGACACCAGCTGTTTCGGGCTCACGTCGATCAGGTCCACGTTTTCAGAGGCGGCCAGCGTGTATTCGCCGGACTGACGGGTGTTCACGAACTCATTGGTGAACTTGCCGTTTTCGTCCAGAGACGCGTTGGCCTGCGCCACGGTGTGACGCTGCTCTTCGGTTGCGGACATGTAGTTCACCTCATCGGTGACCACGCCGTTCTCAACCTTACGATAAGGTGTTTCGATGAAGCCGTATTTGTTCACGCGGGCAAAAGTCGCCAGCGAGTTGATCAGACCAATGTTTGGACCTTCCGGCGTTTCAATCGGACACATACGACCGTAGTGGGTCGCGTGCACGTCGCGCACCTCAAAACCTGCACGCTCACGGGTCAGACCGCCTGGGCCCAACGCGGAGAGACGACGCTTGTGCGTCACTTCAGACAGCGGGTTGGTTTGGTCCATGAACTGCGACAGCTGCGAGGAGCCGAAGAATTCACGCACCGCCGCTGCGGCTGGCTTCGCGTTGATCAAATCCTGCGGCATGACCGTGTCGATCTCTACAGAGCTCATACGCTCTTTGATCGCACGTTCCATACGCAGCAGACCCACGCGGTACTGGTTCTCCATCAGTTCACCAACGGAGCGCACACGACGGTTGCCGAGGTGGTCGATGTCGTCCACGTCGCCTTTGCCGTCACGCAGTTCCACCAGCGCCTTGATGCAGGAGATGATGTCTTCTTTGCGCAGGGTCCGCTGGGTGTCTTCCGCATCCAGAGCCAGACGCATGTTCATCTTCACGCGGCCCACCGCGGAGAGGTCATAACGCTCGCTGTCAAAGAACAGGGTGTCAAACAGTGCAGACGCCGCTTCAACGGTGGGTGGCTCACCCGGACGCATCACACGGTAGATGTCCATAAGCGCGGTTTCGCGGCTCATGTTCTTGTCCACCGCCATGGTGTTGCGCATGTATGGACCAACGTTGACGTTGTCGATGTCCAGAACAGGGATATCGGTGAAGCCTGCGTCGATCAGGTCTTTCACGGTACCGCCGATCAGGTCACCGTCTTTGTCGTATTCCAGAGTCAGCTCGTCGCCGGCTTCCACGTAGATCGCACCGGTTTCCTCGTTGATGAGGTCCTCGGCCACGAATTTGCCAACGATGTGCTCAAACGGCACCAGCAGATCGGTAATCTTGCCTTCGTCGATGATCTTCTTAACCGCGCGCGGGGTGACCTTTTTGCCAGCTTCGGCAATGACTTCGCCGGTAGCAGCGTCGATCAGATCCTGCGTTGGACGGGTGCCGCGTACGCGCTCTGGGAAGAACTTGGTGACCCAACCTTTGCTCTTATCCAGCTTGAAGTTCACGGTGTCGTAATAGGCATTCATGATGCCTTCCTGGTCCAGGCCCAGCGCATACAGCAGGGTGGTCACAGGCAGCTTACGACGACGGTCGATGCGGGCGTAAACGATGTCTTTGGCGTCAAACTCGAAGTCCAGCCAGGAGCCGCGGTATGGGATGATGCGGCAGGCGAACAGCAGTTTGCCCGAAGAGTGGGTTTTGCCTTTGTCGTGGTCAAAGAACACACCAGGGGAACGGTGCATCTGAGACACGATCACGCGCTCGGTGCCGTTCACCACAAAGGTGCCGTTCTGGGTCATCAGAGGCATGTCGCCCATGAAGACGTCTTGTTCTTTGATGTCCTTAACCGACTTGGCGCCGGTGTCTTCGTCCACATCAAACACGATCAGACGCAGGGTCACCTTCAGCGGTGCGCTGTAGGTCATGTCACGCTGCTGACATTCCTCAACGTCATACTTCGGCTTTTCCAGCTCGTAGTTGACGAATTCCAGAACGGAAGTTTCGTTGAAGTCCTTGATCGGGAATACCGACTGGAACACACCTTTGATGCCTTCGCCGTCTGTCGGCTGCAGCTGATCACCGGATTTCAGGAACAGATCATAAGAAGATTTCTGAACCTCAATCAGGTTCGGCATCTCCAGAACTTCACGGATTTTACCGTAGTATTTACGTAGACGTTTCTGGCCAAGGAAGCTTTGAGCCATGGTCAATGTCACCTTTCGATTCATCATCAACAACATACCGTCGGGCCCCGGCACGTCGCGTCAGTGACGGCGTGGATCAGATCCATTCTCGCCCCCGTCCCACCGGGGTCACTCGATCAAAATCCTGCCTTGGAAAACCTCTTGCTGCGTGCATCGCAGAACCCAAGAGGCTTACCAAGCCGGGGTTTTCACCTGTATTTCAAGGCTTTGTCTTGTTTGTGTCGTCTTTTGAAAGTGTGGGGAGAGTGCCCCAGATCAGCGCCGCCTTATCCAATAAATCCGCAAAGGACAAAAGCGGCCCCGAATCGCTCGAAACCGCAAGAGATTACCGAATATTGAATCAAGCGTGCCTTTGCAACCCCTTGGGGCTTGACATTCGCCAAATCAGCCAGGGCCCCGTTCTGGGACCATCGCCTTGGTCGGGCGCAGTTGCATTTGCACCGCCGAGGAATTTTCACAATACTCCAGGACAAAACAACGAACAACAAGAGACTGACTCTTACTATGACCATAATTATTGCTGGCGGTGGTATCGCCGGACTGACCATGGGCCTCACCCTGCATGAGATTGGCGTTCCTTTTCACATCCTTGAAAGCGTAACAGACCCAAAGCCTCTGGGCGTGGGCATCAACCTTCAGCCGCCCTGTGTGCGGGAGCTGTTTGCCTTAGGCCTGGAGGACATGCTGGACCAGGTCGGCGTGAAGACCCGCGATTACGGGTTTTACACCAAGACCGGCGTGGAGATCTGGACCGAACCACGCGGGCGCCATGCGGGATACAACTGGCCACAATATTCAGTCCACCGCGGCGAGTTGCAGATGGGCCTGTTGAAAGCCCTGCTGGACCGCTGTGGCGATGATTGCATCACCTTTGGCTGCCGCGTGACCCAATACACGAACACCGACAAAGGTGTGGCGGTCATCTATCAGGAAGGCGAAACCATCAAATCCATGGCGGGCAAAATGCTGGTCGCGGCAGACGGGGTGCACTCCGCCATCCGCGCGCAGATGTATCCGGACGAAGGCGCGCCTGTCTGGGGTGGTGCCATAATGTGGCGCGGCACCACCACCGCGCCAGCTTTCCTGAGCGGCACGTCGATGATCCTCGCAGGCCACGACACCCAGCGGTTTGTGACCTACCCGATTTCCGCCCCTGATCCCGAAACCGGCGCGACGCTGATCAACTGGATTGCCGAGGCCAAGGTGGACCCCAACGACCATATCGAGAAGAGCGACTGGAACCGCAAAGTGGACGCCTCCCGCTTTGCCGAGGACTTCGCCACGTGGAACTTTGGCTGGATCGACATTCCCGGACTGATCGCCAACGCCAACGAGGTGTTTGAATACCCAATGGTGGACCGCGAACCGGTGGACAGCTGGACCGACGGCGCGGTCACGCTGATTGGCGACGCAGCCCATGCCACCTACCCCGTGGGCTCCAGCGGCGCGAGCCAGGCGATCATCGACGCCCGCCTGCTTGGCGCAGCCATCAAGGCGCAAGGCACCGGACATGCCGCCGCCAAGACCTATGAGGATCAGGTGCGGCCCATGGCCAACGCTGTGACCCTGGCCAACCGCGGCAACGGCGGACCGGACGCGATCATGCAAATGGCCGAAGACCGCTGCGCAGGTGACTTCGCCTGGCTTGATGATGTGCTGCCAATGCAGGAACGCCAAGAGCACGCCGAGAGCTTCAAGAAGCTGGCCCGCATTCGGGTGGAAGACACCAACACACAAGCGCCGATCATCGCCTAAAACACAGCGGACGTCCTTGCAGGGACGCCCCACCGCCAAACCTCTATCCCCCCCCCTAGACCCGCACCCCCTTTTTCGGGCAGGCTGACCCCAGTTCGTGTTGTCCGTCATATGTGGGAGCCTGCCTTTTGTTTTTGACCTTTTCCCTCCGCGCCATGGGCCTCGCCGCCCTGATCTGCTCGGGCCTCGCAGCGCCAACTTGGGCGTCCAAGGCGTCCCAAGACATTCCCAAATGGCTGCAAAAACACGTCGGCACAGGAACAGGCCAAATTGCGCCCATCGTGCTCGACCGCGCCCGCGCGCTTTATCTCGAGAAGCGCCGCAGCGGCACGGTCAAGAACCCCTGTTACTTCGCAATGGACGCCACCCGTCCCAGCACAGCCGATGACGGCAGCGCTCTACCCCGCTTCTATGTGATCTGCGAGAACGCAAAGACGTTTAAGGCGGTTTCCTCAGGCTACGGAAACGGCCGCAAACTGGCCAAAGCCAACTTTGCCAATGGCCGCCAATGCGCCCGCAATTTCAGCAACGCCGAGGGCTCCAAGCTCACCGCCGGTGGCGCCTATGTCACCGCCGAATCCCGCACATCCTTCAAGGGCTATTACCAAGGCAGCGCGGGCACCAAACCGTTCCTCCGCACCTTCCTGTTGTTTGACGGCGAAGGCGAAACCAGCAACGCCCGCGAGCGCGCCATCGGCGGGCACCGCGCCATGTTCCTGCGCTGGCAATGCCGGATGGAACGGCCCCAAAGCACCCACGCCGACGCGGACGGCTTTGTGCCCTTTGGCAAACTGGTAGACTACACCTCAGGGCGCAGCAACGGCTGCACCACCTGGTCCAAACCCGCCACGGACCAAATTCTGAAGATCGCCGATGGCAAGCCAACAACACTCTACATCTACCCGTCCTCAAAAGACATCAACGCCGTGGCCAAAGCGATCCAACGCGGGACATCCCCGCAACAATCCGGCCTCTACTGGCATGCCGCTTGCCTCAAAACCATCGGCATACCGAAGTTCTGGCCCAAGAAAACCCTGCAGCCCATCATCAACGAATGGCGCGCCTCACTGCCGAAACAGCCACCGCTGGAGCTGCCGCTTTGTAAGTAATGATAGTCCTAGAAAGTGGTGCCAATACTCATTTGCGAGCGCTACAAACCGTCCCTCCCCCGCACACCGTAAAAGGCAACCGCACAAAGTGTGTACTGAGCAGCCAACATCTACTATCACTTTCAGGAAGGAAGAGATTGTAGCGAGTAGACACCCTCCTGTGGCTACCTGGGCGAAGCCGAAAAATGGACAAGAGGTTTCAAAATTGAGGAATACCCCACCGAAGGCACTGGCGGTAACACGCTGTGCCATTGCGTCTCTTTTCCTGGTACTTCCTTCCCAGACCTTAAGCCAGAGCAACTTACCTGGATCGTGCAACACCTTCGAAAATATGGAACAGCAAACCAACTGGTGGCTGCAGGAATATGGTTCATTGTTGACAACAGGATCGCTTTTTCTTGACGCTTCTCAGGGTGAAGACCTTCGAATTGGGCAACTCTTTTTTTGATGCTTGAGGAACTAAATCGAACTGACGTTTCGGACCTACAAAAACATCTTGCGATCACGGTGGAGTTATACACTCTTTTGAACGCAAAGAACCCTACGGATAGCGAAACAATTTTTGGTCTTCTAAGCAGATCAGCAAGATCAGAACTCGCGAGCCAAAGTACGGATTTCAAGAAACTTCAAGTCTGCGCGTTCGAGTGTCCGAGTGGTCCAGAAGGAGGCCTATCAGATGCGTTCAGGGCCTGTATCGTTGATTAGTTGTGGATAGCGGCCAGTCACGAAAGCAAGAAAAAGCCAACTTTAGGCCGAAAAAGACAATATCCCACCACACAGAAAACGCCCTCCCCAAACAAAAACAGGCGCCCCCGAAGGGACGCCTGCAATAACTCGGTGAAAAACCGAATTACTTAACTTCGACCTCAGCGCCAGCTGCTTCCAGCTTGCCTTTGATCTCTTCCGCTTCGTCCTTGGAAACGCCTTCTTTGACAGCTTTGCCGCCGGCTTCAACCAGCTCTTTAGCTTCTTTCAGGCCCAGACCGGTGATGCCGCGGACTTCTTTGATGACGTTGATTTTGGACGCGCCTGCAGCTTTCAGGATTACGTCAAATTCAGTCTTTTCTTCTTCAGCTGCACCGCCGGCGTCGCCGCCTGCTGCCATTACAACTGCGCCGCCAGCGGCTGGCTCGATGCCATACTCGTCTTTGAGGATGGTTTTCAGTTCTTGTGCTTCCAGCAGGGTCAGACCCACGATGCTTTCTGCGAGTGCTTTCAGATCAGCCATTTTAGACTCTTTCCGTTCTTAGGTATGTGTTCCAACGTTGGGCATTCACCCTACGCGGCTCAAAAAGTTGCTTACGCAGCCTCTGCCTTTTCCTCGATGGTAGACAGGATGGATGCGATGTTCGAAGCAGGTGCGCCAATGGCACCGGCGATGTTGGAAGCAGGTGCGCCGAGCATGCTTGCGATCTGAGCGATAAGCTCGTCGCGCGAAGGCATTTTCGACACTGCTGTAACACCAGCACGGTCCAGAGCGTTCTCGCCCATTGCACCACCAAGGATCTCAAATTTCTTGTGATCTTTGGCGAAGTCCTCGGCCACTTTGGCAGCTGCCACAGGGTCCTCGGAATAGGTCAGAACGGTCATACCCGACAGAAGGCCACCGATGCTTTCGCATGGTTTGCCGTCCAGGGCGATCTTGGCGAGCCTGTTCTTGGCGACACGAACAGCACCACCCGCTGCACGGGCACGTGCGCGAAGGTCCTGCATGTCAGCAACCGTGAGACCCGCGTAGTGGGCAACCACTACAACGCCAGAGCTTTCAAAGATCTGGCCGAGCTCTTCGACCAACTTCTCTTTTTGTGCTCTATCCACAGTTTTACTCCAAATATGGGACTTACGCCCCGGCTCAGTTTTGCGCACCACAGATGCGGCACGCGTTTAGGTCCATACTTTGGGTTGGGAACCAAGATCGCCAGACGGCCCCATGGGGCCTTCTAAGAATTCTTGTCTCTTACCCCATCTCAGAAAGGAATTATTCAGATCGAAATCCGAACCCTTCGTCTTGGACAGGCCACCCCAAGATAGAATCGACAAGCGACTCCGTTTCGGAATGGGCAGGGGCCGTTTACCGCCCACACAGCCACTTTGCAAGCACAGAAATCTGCAGCCAGCAAAGATGGCGGTTCCCTTCCCCACACCGGACGCTAGAGTGTGGCCGAATTCCTCCGGGGCAGGCGTTACAAAGGCTTTGACATGACATCTGACTGTACTCTTTCCAACGATCACCTCAGCCTGTCTGTCGCGGAGCTTGGTGCCGAAATGCAATATCTGCGCACGCACGCCGGTGTGGATCTGCTGTGGCACGGTGATCCGGCCTTTTGGTCCGGCCGCGCGCCTGTGCTCTTCCCCATCGTGGGGCGCGCTGTAGACGACAGGATTGCCGTGGGCGCACACAGGGCCGACATGGCGCAACATGGCTTCGCGCGGCGACGCACCTTTACGTTGGAAGAGCACAGCCCAACGCAGTGCCGCCACGTCTTGTGCGCGGCCCCTGAAACGCGGGCGCTGTACCCTTTCGATTTCGCGCTGCACCTCACCCACGCCTTGGCGGACGCAACCCTGACCGTGACCGCTCGGGTGGAGAACCACTCCGACACCGCAATGCCCTTTGGCTTTGGCTTCCACCCGGCCTTCAACTGGCCCCTGCCCGGTGCGGAGACCCAACGGCATGTCGTCCAGTTGGAGACAGCCAACAATCCCGCCCGGCAGCCGCTGCACCCAGACGGGCTGCTGGAGCCGACGCGGGTGGAAGGCCCGTTTACCAATGGGGTGCTGGAGATTGAGGAAGGCCTGTTCAAAGACGGCGCGTTGGTGTTCCCAAATGGCACCGAGGCACTGCGCTACGGCCCAGAGAACGGCCCGGGGTTGGCTTTCACCTTCCACAACCTGCCTGATCTCGCGCTGTGGAAACCGGTCGACGCGCCATTCCTATGTGTCGAGCCATGGCACGGCACCGCGTCTCTGGTTGGGGATGGGCCACAGATTTCTCAACGCCCCAACAGCCTGTCACTGCCCGCCGGTGAGGCGGTGGAATTTGGCTTCAGCGTCACCGTAGAAACCTAGGCAACGCCTTCGGCACGCCAACACTCTACCAAACAAATAACGCCACCAAGTTGGTGGCGTTGTTCTTATCCGTAGATTGCTTTCGCTTCCCGGAACGACAGCAATCGTCGCGTCTTTTCATCCCAAAGATGCAGACGCGCACAGGCCAGGCTTTCCCGCACACTCATCTGGTTGTTCTCGGCCAACTCTCCATAGTCCTTGAGCACTTCCGGCAAGCGGTAGAACGGGATGCGGCTGTAGAGGTGGTGCACATGGTGGATGCCTATGTTGGCGCTGAACCATTGCAGCACGGCGGGCAAACGGTAGTAAGAGCTGCCTTTCAAAGCGGCCTCATGCAGGTCCCACGCTTCGTGCTGGTCGTACTGTGTGTTCTCAAACTGGTGCTGCACGTAAAACAGCCAGACACCTGCCGTCGCGGCGATCAAGGTGGTTGGCAGGAAGATAAGCAGCAGCGGCGCAAGACCGCCAAAATAATAGATGCCCGCAAGCACTGCGATCAGCACCAGATTGGTTGCCATGGCGCTGAGCCAGTATTTGCGGCTGTCCATCAACCCCAACGGCACCCGGTTCTGGACAAAAAACAGATAAAACGGCCCCAGACCAAACATGGTCAGCGGATGGCGCACCATGCGGTACTGCAATCGACGCAAAGGATGGGCCGACCGATATTCGGCCACGGTCATGGTGTAAACATCACCAATGCCACGCTTGTCGAGATTGCCCGCCGCGCTGTGGTGGATCGAATGGGTGCGCCGCCAGACGTCATAGGGGGTCAGGGTGACCACACCCAGTACGCGGCCGAGCCAGTCACTCACCTCACGACTTTTGAAAAAGGCGCCATGACCACAGTCATGCTGGATGGTGAACAGGCGCACCAGAAACAGCGCGTTCAACACAGAAATGCCCAGGGTCAGCCACAGGCTGACCGACATGCTCCACCACGCCAGAGCCCAAAGTGCCACAAAGGGCACCACAGTAACCAACAGTTCCAAGACGCTGCGCGCCTCGTTGGGCTCGCGGTACTGTGCGAGGACTTTAACCCATTCGCGCGCGGAACGCTCGACAGGCTGATCAGGTTGCGGAACGGAGTGGATTACCATGTGCCTGCCAATGATTTGTTCGTTGCGCCGTGGATAGACGAAAGCACGCGGCTGGCAATTGGTTTTTGATCACATTGCTGTCGTTGCGTCAGTTTTTCGCGCATTTCTGCATTCCACGGTCAAAATAGAATGCCGCCGGCGGAAAACCCGACCGGCGGCACCTGGTGCAGGGGTTTCGGCGCATCGCCCGCATGCCAACAAGCCTGCGCCCGAAGCCAGGGCATTAGAAGTCCTGCCACAGCTCCATATCCACCGCTGCATTTCCGTCGACAGCCATCGGGGCCGCTTTCTTCTTTGGTGCCGGTGCTGGCGCATCAACCTCAGCCTTTGGTGCCGGCGCTGGTGCCGGTACCGGTGGGGCAACCGGTGCAGGCGCCGCCACGGGCGCCTCGGCAACCGCCGACGCATCGGTCTTGAAGCTTGAGACCATCGCCATCAGTTCAGACGCATCCTTGGCAAGCATCTGCCCTGCCGCAGTGGACTCTTCTACCATCGCAGCGTTGGCTTGGGTCACCTGATCCAACTGCACAACACTGGCGTTGATTTCTGCCAAGCCTGCAGACTGATCCGTCGCGCTGCGGGCAATTTCAGACATCAGCGTGGAGATGTTGTTGACCCGTTCGGTGATGTTATTCAAAGCGTCACCCGCTTTGCCAACCAAATCCACGCCACTTTCGACCTGCTGCGCGCTGTCGCTGATCAGAGCCTTGATCTCGCTGGCCGCATCCGAAGACTTCAGCGCCAGGGCACGCACCTCGGAGGCCACCACCGCAAAGCCACGACCCGCGTCACCGGCACGCGCGGCTTCCACACCCGCGTTCAGCGCCAAGAGGTTGGTCTGGAAGGCGATATCGTCGATTACACCAATGATCTGGGAGATATGACGCGAGCCCTCTTCGATCTCGGTCATCGCTTTCACCGCATCGCGCACAACCTCGCCGCTGACTTCCGCCTCGGAGCGGGCCTCAGCTACAACGTTCTCCACATTGCGGGTGCCCTCGGCGGCCGACTGCACGTTGTTGGTCATCTCCTTCAACGCCGCCGCAGTTTCTTCCAGCGTTGCTGCCTGGTTCTCTGTCCGCTGCGACAGATCCAGCGACGACTGGCTGATCTCAGCGGCACCGCTCTTGATGCTGTCCGCCGACTCCACCACTTGTGACACGGTGGTGTTGAGTTGATGCACAGTCTTGTTGAAGTCCAGACGCAACGCATCGTGGTCTGCGCCAAACGGCTCGTCGATGGTTTGTGCAAAGTCGCCCTGAGACAACTGCCCCAAGCCGGCGCTCAGCTTCTCGACAACAACCTCTTGTTCCTGGGCCGCGATAGCCCGCTGCTGTTCGGCGTCTTTGGCTTTCTTCAGGTCGCCGCGCATTGCCACAAGGGTTTTGCCCAGATCCCCGATCTCGTCCCCGCGCTCTGCGGTGGCCACATCGGTTTCAAAGTCGCCCCCGGAGATTTGCTCCATGTCACCGCAGATTTCGCTCAACGGACGGGTAATGGTGCGGGCAAACATCCAGCCAAGGAAAGACAGGACCACCGTCAAGAGAACACTAACAGCAATCAGGATCTTCCCCTGCGCCCAAACGGGCCCCATGGTCTCACTGACGTCTTGCTCGGCGATGATGGCCCAGTTGGCGTAGTCTAGCTCAAGCGGTTTGACATAGGTCACCACCTGCTGACCGTTTACCCCTTCATCCACTTCAAACACGCTGTGCCCAGCAAGCGCTTCTTCGATGTGGTGTGTCATTGGCAGTTCGTCGAGCACTTGAAACCCGCTTTCAAAGCGCGACGTGGTCCGGGCAAGACCATCGTCGCCCACAATATAGATCTGAGTGGTCTCACCCAGCCCAAGGCTGCTGTTGGTGATTTCACCCATCATATTGACCGGGATCTGCAACGCGACAACACCCAGAAGCGCATTGTCTGCGCCGCGGACCGGCGCCGCAATGAAGGCCGCGGCTGCACCGTAACTGGGTGCATAAGGCCGCATGTCATCAAAATGCATGCTTCCGTCCGCACCTTTTACGGCAGATTTGAACACATCAGCCAGACCACTGTCCTTGTAGGCGCCAGACACAAGATTGGTGGCGTAGTCCAGCTCCTTGAAGACCGAATACACAATATCCCCGGACGGATTGATCAGGAAGGCGTCATAGTAACCCTTGGTTTCGATCAGGGTCCGCAGACCTGGATGGTACAGCGCATGATCCGTGTGATAGGCCGCATCCCCCTGCGCCCGATCCAACAGATGTTTAGAGCCAACTTCATTTGGGTTGCCATCGATATAGGCCAGCGTCAGTTCAGACTGCGCGTCCCCGCCCAACGCCCCCCACGACTCTTCAAAGTCGACCAAAGCATTGGCCGTGGCCGAAGACACCGCCAAAGACTCCAGATCCGCTTCAACACCTTTCAACATCTGACGCACCGCAAATCGTCGGTCTGCGATGGTTGAGAACATTTGGTTCTCAACGGCCGTAAAGGCATATTTCTGAAGCGCAAAAAGGCTGGCTGAGATCAGTCCAGCCGCGAGCAGGATGCTGAAACCGACAATAAAAATCGGCAGCTTCCTAGAAAGCGGGATTGAATTGAAGCGTGGCATTAGTGGTCCTATTGGCTGTCCTAACGTGCTCTCACGACTGCGCCAAAGGACTTAATAAAGGCCGAAGAATGCCGATAACCCACGGAGTTTGCGCCAAAACACACCCTGAAGGTGAGTCAGCTTTCACGCCAACGCACGCATAAATTTTTCAATGCAACGAATTAATTCAGTGCCCCGCGACCTGAGCCAAACATCAGGTCTGATTATTCTTTAGGCAGTTTACAAACCCGAATCGTAAACCTGTGAACCGATGCGCCTCGAGATCAAACCACCCCGAAAGGTCTAAGCCCAAACACTTCACCGAGCGCGCACACTGCCTTCAATGCAAGCTCAGCAAAACCTCGATATCGCGCGGAGCCAAACCTTGCAGAAGCTTACGATCCTCCTGAACCAACTTTGCATCCCCATCAATATAGGCTCGCAGCAACAGCGCGACTTGGCTGGTGGATTGGTAATACAGGTTCGGGTCTAAGCCACTGAGTTCGGAAAGTAGACGCTGCAACAACACCTTGCGCTTCTCCCCATCCAGATCCTGCCTCTTCTCGTGTAATGTCATGTCCGCCCTCTTCTAGTTGCCACGCCTCCTGTCAACTACGCCGCCGCTGCTCCCGCGGATGCAAAAGAACCATGAATGAGCCAACAACCACGGCTGCCACGTATCAGAAACGATACCTGCATTTGCAAAAGGCGCTCTGTAATGCTCTGGAAGCTAACCCGCCTCTCAAAGGCGCGAAATCCAAACGAACCAGCTGATGGCACGAAACCGGTACAGTCCGCTCAATTTGACCTTCATGACATGCTCGAGACCATCGACCAAGATCCCTATCTGGCTGTGGTCGACATCGAGCGCCAGATACTCTCGGTCTTTGATGATCTGCGATTTGATCGTTCTGATGCAGACATAATGGCCGGCCCAATGCGCAATCACATTGCACTGAAGTTATCTGCATTTGGCTTCCGTCAGGTATCTGGGCATGTCATTGAAAACGCACATCACGACCTGCGGATGATCATCCCCAAGTTCCGCGCGCTTGGAGAGTCCCCATTTGACGCCATCCGCTACACCCCACGACGGCCTCAGGATTTTTACATCCTGACACCGACACAAGCTGCCTGTCAGATAATCGACACCTATTCCCGGGAGGAGGCACAGGACCGCATCCTGACGCTGATCCAGAAACATCCAATCAACATCTATCGCATTCTAGATTTCATGGATCGCTCTGACAAACACATGGCGTTTCGGCCTGTTCTCGGCCACCTGAAATTTGTGCAGCGCAAAGCCATTCGCTCAGAACCGCTCTGTCGCCGCCGCGCCTTGCGTTAGTCTGCACCGCAATAAAAAAGGGCGCCCCAAAGGGACGCCCTTAAATCTCTGAAGATCGGGTGATCTTACTGTGCGGTGGCGTTGTCCACGGAGATAGTCACACCTGGGCCCATGGTGGAGCTCAGAGCGATCTTCTTCACGTAGGCACCTTTCGCGCCAGCAGGCTTGGCTTTCAGAACCGCGTCCATAAACGCTTTTACGTTCTCAACCAGCTTGCCTTCGTCGAAGGAGGCTTTGCCAACACCAGCGTGCACAACGCCGGCTTTCTCGACTTTAAACTGCACTTCGCCGCCTTTGGCGTTTTTCACAGCGTCAGCCACATCCATGGTCACGGTGCCAACTTTTGGGTTTGGCATCAGGTTGCGTGGGCCAAGAACTTTACCCAGACGACCAACAACCGGCATCATGTCAGGAGTCGCGATGCAGCGATCAAAGTCGATGGTGCCGCCCTGAACGGTTTCCATCAGATCTTCTGCGCCAACGATGTCCGCGCCAGCTGCCTGTGCTTCTTCGGCTTTTGGACCGCGAGCAAATACAGCAACACGCACGTCTTTGCCGGTGCCGTTTGGCAGACCAACAACGCCGCGGACCATCTGGTCTGCGTGACGTGGGTCAACACCCAGCTGAACGGCGATTTCAACGGTCTCGTCGAACTTCGCTTTGGCGTTGCCTTTGACCAGAGCAACAGCTTCTTCAACGGTCAGGTTGGATTTGCCAGCGAACGCTTCGCGCGCTGCGGCAGTACGTTTACCAAGCTTAGCCATTACTTCACCTCGATGCCCATGGAACGCGCGGAGCCAAGGATGATCTGCATAGCAGCATCGATGTCGTTTGCGTTCAGGTCTTTCATTTTCGCTTCGGCGATTTCTTTCACCTGAGCGGCAGTCACGGAACCTACAACCTCACGGCCTGGCAGGTTTGCACCGGATTTCAGCTTGGCAGCCTTCTTCAGGTAGTAAGACGCAGGTGGCGTCTTGATGTCCATGGTGAAGGACTTGTCCTGATAGTAGGTGATCACGGTTGGGCAAGGCGCACCTGGCTCCATGTCCTGTGTCTTGGCGTTGAACGCCTTACAGAATTCCATGATGTTGATGCCGCGCTGACCCAGCGCCGGACCGACGGGTGGGGAAGGGTTGGCTTGACCTGCAGGAACCTGCAGCTTCATTGTACCAGCAAGCTTCTTAGCCATTTGGTTTTCCTTTCAACGTGAGCGAAACGCGTTCCGCCCGGGTTATGTTGCGTGGTCCGATCCGACATCGCGATGCCTAAGATCTCCCACGAGAGAATCTCGCCCGAAGACGATAGAGGGGCGTTTAGGCTTGTTTTGATGGCTTGGCAAGGGGGAGGAAGTTATTCCACCTCAAAACACTTCCGCACCTTTTCGTCATCCCGCGCAAAGGTTTCAAACCCCATTGAGTCATAATAGGCCAGCGCGTCCGGGCTTTGTGCGCCAATGGTGGCCTCGATCTTCTGTAGCCCCGCCGTCTCGGCCGCAGCCCGCGTGGTGGCAAACAACTTGCGCCCCACCCCGCGCCGCGCGGCTTTGGGGTTCACATGCGTACCGATAATGCCCCACCCTGGCACAACGCCGTAGGGATTGCCTTCCGCGGCCCGCAGCAACATCTGGATGCCCAGCAGGCTGCCGTCCGCATCTTCCGCCACCGAACAGGCGATGTTGTCCGCATGACCAATGTAGACATCGCGCACAAACTCCTCGTCCGCTGGCAAGCGCCGCTTCCCCAGCGCCACCAATGCTTGGAGGAACGCGCTCACTTCGGCGGCGTCCTCTGCTCTGGCCTCTCGAATGATCATCTGCGCGCCTCCTTTTTTGCTCCCCGGAAACCATCCCCAAATCAACCATAAGATGCAAGCGGTGATGCACACACAAAAGCCCCCGCAATCACCTGCGAGGGCCTCCTTTGATTAGGACCGCTTAGGCCGCCTTATCCGTCCGGCTCCAGGCAAACTGCTGGAACGCCGGATCCACAGCGGTTTGGGCCACGTGGTTGGTGTAGTTGCTCAGCACTTTCTGAGACAGACCCAGAATGATCTCCAACACCTGCTGCGAGCCGTAGCCTGCCGCATAAAACGCCTCAAACTCCGCTGGCGTCACGTTGCCGCGCCCACGCGTCAGCGCCAGCGTAAAGGTCCGCAGCGCTTCCAGCTTTGGATCAGCCAAGGGGGTCTCGTCCCGCAGCGCGTCGATCACATCCTGAGCGATTCCGATCGAATGCGCGATGCCGGTATGGGCCGGCACACAGTAGTGGCACTCATGCTCCACGTTGATCGACTGCCACACCACCGTCAGCTCGGTGTTGTCAAAGCTGGTGCTGACAAATGCCTCATGGGTCCGCTGGTAGGTCTCCAGCAACTGCGGCGCATCGGCCATCACCTGATAGAGACCCGGCAGGAAACCATAGGCTTTCTCTGAGGCAATCAAACGCTCTTTGGCAGCTTCCGGTGCGGTCTCAGCGGTGTGGCGGGGAAAATTGGTCATCGTCGTGTCCTTTGTAAAATCATCAACGTGACTGTCATATGGGCAGCTTGAGCAATCACTCAAGATGGGTTTTGAGCGATCACTCAACTGTGACCTTGGCTTTACCCCACGCCGTCGTTACATAGAGCGCTATGAATGTGAGCCACGATAAAGAAGCAGCACTCGATCAGGCGCTGGAATTGTTCTGGACCAAGGGCTACGCCTCCACGTCGCTCAAGGACCTGGAGCGTGCCACTGGCATGCACCCTGGCTCGCTCTACGCCGCCTTTGGCAGCAAGGCGAAGCTCTACTGTCTCAGCCTGGAACGCTACGCCACCCGCTTGAATCACCTGCGCGCTGAGCTTCAGGCGCAAGCTGGGTCTCCTTTGGAAGGGCTGGCCCAGTTCATCCTGCGCGCGCACCCGCTGTCGGATGCCAACGCCCCGCTGCCGGTCTGCTATCTGGTGAAAGCCACGCTGGAGACCAGCCAGGGAAATCAGGCGATTGAAGACAAACTGTCAGAGCTGCTTATGCAGAACGACGCCATCTTTGCCGATGTTTTCCAGCAAGCCATCGATGCCGGTGAATTGCCGACACACAGCGATGCAGCAAAGCTGGCCCGGCAACTAAGCGCAGATCTCGCGGGGTTGTGCTTCTACGCGTTGCGGGAAAAGGATGCTGAGGTAATCAAGGACATGGTCGGCGATCTGGCGGCACGTGTCCGCACGCAGCACTGACTGTGGCGCAGCCTCCCAAAACCACCTCAAGCGCTACACCCAGCGCCGTACACGCTGTGAATAATCAACATAGCGCGCGCCAAACCTTGCCGCCATGTGTCGCTCTTCCAACAGCATCTGATGGTACACAGCGATCAGCCCCACAATCAGGCAGACGGTGGAAAAGCAACTCGGCAGCGCCAACCAAAACCCAACCTGCGCAAGCATCACACCCAGAAAAGCGGGATTGCGCGAAAACCGATACGGCCCGGCCTCCAGAAGCGTCTCAGGCACACCGCCGTCAAAGCCAGACCGCCAATGCCGCCCCAAGGCAAAATGGCTGACCAAAGCCAGCGCAAACCCAAAGGTCAATAACCCCGCCCCTGTCAGAACCACGACCGGGCGCTGCCACGCCGGCCAAAGGCCAAGGTAGGCATCCAGCCCCGGATCAATCGCGCGCGCCAGACAAACACCCCAAATCGTGACACGAAAGAAGCGAAACACCATGTGGTTCCACCAGGACGCACAAAACCGGGCGCCCGGCAGCACAAACTCCGCCCCTTCGCGCGATTTTAGAAAAGCAATTCGGGATGTGTAAAAAACCGCCACAAAGGTAAAAAACCCCGCCAAATAGGGGCGGAGTGCGTCAGAGAGGGCGGTAGGAAGATCCATAAACAATCAGCGTCGTGTCTACGCCCGCCAATGTAACGGGCTGGTGAGGTCCAGTGCCCACTGTAACCGCACCAAAGCTGGTGACAAGCTACACTCGCCGCGCAAGCCCCTGTTACCAAAAGAAAACGCCGCCCCTTTGGGACGGCGTCTCAATCTGTCACGGTGCGCAGCGCTTACATCTGCTTGGTCACCTGCGTGTATTCCAGCTCGACCGGGGTTTCCCGGCCAAAGATAGACACGGTCACTTTCAGGCGCTGGTTCTCTTCGTCCACTTCCTCGACCATACCGTCGAAGTCTTCGAATGGACCTTCGTTGACCTTGACCTTCTCGCCAACCTCGAAGCTGATCAGCAGCTTTGGCGTTGTGGTCTCGCCCTCTTCGACGCGGCCCAGGATGCCCTGCACCTCGGCGTCACGCATCGGCATAGGACGGCCCTGTGGACCCAGGAAGCCGGTGACGCGGTTGATCGAGTTGATCAGGTGATAGCCCTGGTCGCTCATTTCCATGTGCACCAGCACGTAACCCGGCATGAAGCGGCGCTCGGTGGTCACTTTCTTGCCGCGACGCACTTCGATCACTTCTTCGGTTGGCACCAGCACTTCGTCAATCTGGTCCTCAAGCCCCTGCTCTTCGACCGATGTGCGAATTGTCTCGGCGACCTTCTTTTCGAAGTTCGAAAGGACGCTAACCGAATACCACCGTTTCGCCATGTGTTCGTCTTCCCGTCATTGCCGGCCATCTGCCGGAGTGTCGTTTATCTTCGCAGTCTTCAAACAGACTATCAGAAACAAAAAATCGGCGTGCAACTCGAATCGCCACACGCCACGTATCTTCTAAAGCCGTGCCTAACGCCGTTGCCCCTTGATTTCAAGAGACAACCGCCGCGTGCAGCTTAGCCAAACAGCGCCAGAATGCCCTGCAAGCCGGAGCGGATCAGAATGTCCACCAGCGAGAAGAACGCAGCCGTCAGCGCCGCCATGATGAACACCATCACGGTTGTCAGCACAACCTCGCGACGGGTCGGCCAGACCACTTTGGATACTTCCGCGCGGACCTGCTGAATGAATGTGATCGGATTGGTTTTCGCCATGACGCTTCTTCTCTGCCTTGATCAGAGGTCGACATACTTGGGCCTTGCGCCAAATTCAAGGCCCAAGACCAAAGCAATCACAACAGGATCAGGATTTAATACGTGCCAGCCGCGCCTCAAAGCTAGGATCGATCGGCCCGTCAAACGCCACCTCGTCAGTCGAGGGGCGATAGAGCACCGGATGCCAACGACTTGGCAGGATACGCTGCATCAAACGGCCGAGCGATGGATCAGCCCAGACAAAACGCTTCAGCATAAAGAGCACAATCCGGGCCATACGGTCTTGCCCGATCAGCGCACCAACCAGCAACAGCGAGGACACAAACATCAACGCCAGCATGGGGATAAACCACGGCTGCCAGGCGACAACGCCCGCCAAGAAGATCACCGACACCATGCGCGGTGACATCAGGAAACGCCGCAAACTGCGCCCGGCGCTGCCTTCGGTCACCTCAATCTCGCGCCAGGACCGCTCGATCTCAAACGGCTCTTCTTCAGGCGGCGCCAGTTCCGGAAATGGCGACGGGTCCGGAGTCTCCGCCACCGGAGCGTCTTGGTAGATCTCCGGCTGGGTGGTGTCGCGATGTTTCTCACGCCGTTTGCGCTGACGGGCAAACAGCACGGTCTCTTCCAGCGGCTTTGGCTGGGGCACCGGATCAGATTCGGCCAAAAGGGACCGGATCGTGTCCAGTGTCGCGTCGGTGAATGGCTCACCCGGTTCAATGATGTCTTGGCCGTATTGCGGCGGCTTAAGCCGCTCCGGCGCTGTGGCAGTCTCTTGCATATCTCAACCCGATTTTTACCCAAACACCCCCATCGCAACGTGCGATGTAACTCAGTAGCCTTGCAGGGCAGCAAGGCATCCCAAAGGTCAAATTATGAAAAAAATGTGGCGCCGTTGTTGGCACCGCTAAGAAGCGATCCGGTCCACCAGTCGCCGCAGGATGCCAATTTCCAGCCCCCACACATGCGACATGTGACGGGCCACCGCATAAACCGCATCGCGCGCCCGCTCCGGCCCCAGCAACACTGCTGTCAACAGCAGCAGGATCACGGACCAGATCAGCAAGCGCAGGGTCACCGTTGGCACAACTGCGGCCAGCGTGATCACCACAATCAGCGCCAAAAGCCGCGGACGCGGCCAGCGGTTTTTCACGTCCCCTGCCAGAATGGCGCGCCGCACGTCTTTCTCCGAGCGCAGCTCTTGGGCATGAGCTTGCATCGCCTGCGCCACAGGCGAGCTCTCTTCCACAGGCTTAGATTTGCTGGAAAGTCGCGCCATACGCCGCTTGGCTTCGCGCATCAGACGGCGGTTTTCCGCACGCACATCCGGCGCAGCCTCCGGCTGTCCGTCCTGATCCGCCTGTGGCCGAACCGGTTCAAAATCTCCAAGGCGCAACTCGTGCCTCATAGCCCACTCCTCACTCGTCTTCCGCTGTCGCGGCGCTTGCGGCACACGTTTTCCGCAAGTCGTTGACTTGGTTAATGATTGGTAAATACGGCCAGAGCGCGGCTGAGATTGGGGCGAAACTGGGTCCTTTCAGGACAACAATAAGCCGGTCTTTTCACCCTCATGGAATCTTTTGATCACAAACGACATTGACGCGGGGTCGGGTGGATTGTTGTTCTCTCAAAACAAGTGCTACGCAAGGGCAGCACCATCATGGGAGGCAAAGATGGACAGAGCAGACGTGGTAGATGGCGCCTTTCGCGCGCGCATCGCAACTGGCGAATTTCCGACAGGCGGCGCGCCCAATGACGCCCTTGCGCCAGAGCTGGCCCAACAGATTTTTGACGCCCAATGCCTGAGCCGCAACCTCGACCGCCGCTCCCGCAAAATGCAATCCGAGGGCAACGGCTATTACACCATCGGCTCTTCCGGCCACGAAGGCATGGCTGCTGTCGCTGCCGCCCTGCGCCCCGATGACATGGCATTCCTGCACTACCGCGATGGCGCATTTCAAACCATGCGGTCCGCGCAAGTCGAAGGTGTCGATGCCGCCTGGGACATGCTGCTGAGCTTCTGCACCGCCAAAGACGACCCAATGTCCGGCGGCCGCCACAAAGTGCTGGGCTCCAAAGCGCTGAACATCCCGCCTCAGACCTCCACCATCGCCTCCCACCTGCCCAAAGCGGTTGGCGCGGCTTACTCGCTAGGTTTGGGCAAACGCCGCGCGCCAGAACACAAATGCCTCCCCGATGACGGCATCATTATGTGCTCCTTTGGCGATGCCTCTGCCAACCACTCCACCGCCCAAGGCGCGATCAATACCGCCTGTTGGACCGCCTACCAATCCGCGCCCATGCCGCTGCTGTTTGTCTGCGAGGACAACGGCATCGGCATCTCCACCCGCACACCAAGCGGCTGGATCAAGGCCAGCTATGCCAACCGCCCCGGACTGAAATACTTCTGCGCTGACGGCCTCAACCTCTACGACGCCTACAAAGTCGCCCAAGAGGCCGCGCATTATGTCCGCACCCAACGCAAGCCCGCCTTGCTGCACATCTCCGTTGTGCGCCTTTACGGCCACGCAGGTTCCGACCTACAACAGGCTTACCTGCCAAAAGCCACCTTTGAGGCCTGGGAAGCGGACGATCCCCTACTGCATTCCGTGCGGCTGCTCGATCAGGCGGGTGTGATGACACCCGCGCAGGCTCTGGCACTTTATCAAGAGAGCGAAGACCGCTGCGCCACACTGGCCGAGAAAGCCGTGTCCCAGCCACGCCTAAAAACCGCAGAAGACGTCATGGCCTCGCTGATTCCCCCGGTCCGCACCTGCGCGCCCACCAACGGCCCAAGCGACGAGGCCCGCGCCAAAGCCTTTGGCTCTGACCTCAAGCAGATGGACAACCCGCAGCCCATGTCGCGCCTGCTCAACTGGGCGCTCACCGATCTAATGCTGGAACACGGCGAGATCGTGATGATGGGCGAAGACATCGGCACCAAGGGCGGCGTTTATGGCGTCACGCAAAAACTCAAGGACCGCTTTGGCGCGGATCGCATGATCGACACGCTGCTGGATGAACAATCCATTCTGGGGCTCGCGATTGGCATGGCGCACAACGGCTTTGTACCGATGCCGGAAATCCAGTTCCTGGCCTATCTGCACAACGCCGAAGACCAGCTGCGCGGTGAAGCCGCCACGCTCCCGTTTTTCTCCAACGGTCAATTCACCAACCCGATGGTGCTGCGCATTGCCGGTCTGGGCTATCAAAAAGGCTTCGGCGGGCATTTCCACAACGACAACTCGCTGGCCGTACTGCGCGACATTCCCGGTGTGATCATCGCCTGCCCCTCGCGCGGGGACGACGCCGCCAAGATGATGCGCGAATGTGTGCGTCTGGCGCGCGAAGAGCAGCGCGTGGTGGTGATGGTGGAGCCCATCGCACTCTATCCGATGCGCGACCTGCTCGACGACAAAGACAGCGGCTGGATGACAACCTATCCTTCGCCCGACCAATCCATCGCCCTTGGCGAGGTGGGTGTGGACGGCGACGGCCCGCTGGCGATCCTCACTTACGGCAATGGCCGCTACCTCAGCACACAGGCCGCGGCCGATCTCAAGGCACAAGGCATCGACACTCGCGTCATCGACATGCGCTGGCTCGCGCCTCTGCCAACCGACGGCATCCTCGCCGCCTTGAAAGGCGCCAAAAAAGTCTTGATCGTGGATGAATGCCGCACCACTGGCAGCCAGTCTGAGGCGCTGATGGCCCTGCTGCAGGAGCAAACCACCCTCCCCCACGCCCGCATCGCGGCGCATGACAGCTTCATTGCCACCGGCCCCGCCTATGCGGCCACCATGCCGTCGCGCACGAGCATCGCGGAGGCGGCCAAGACACTCTGGGAAACCAAATAAGCCACAACCCACCGCCAAACAAAAAGGCCCCCGCAGTCATCAACTGCGGGGGCCATTTATTTAAGAAACCCGAAGGACTTACTTCATGGTGAAGTATTTGAACTTCGGAGAATCTTCCGGCTCCACAACGGTGCCAACATTGGTTTTCATACCCCAGTTCAGCACCTGGTGGTGGATTGGGATGTAAACCTGCTCGTCCTGAACAACCTGCCAGATGTCGTTGATCATGCCGTTACGCTTCTCCAGGTCGGTCTCACCGGCCAGAGCTTCGATTTTCACGTCCAGATCAGGGTTGCTGAAGCGGGTTGCGTTCCAGGAACCGTACTTCTCACCTTTGGTGTGCGCCAGGAAGTTGAAGATGTACTCGGAGTCATAAGTCGGAACACCCCAACCCAGCATGTAGAAATCTGTTTCCAGATTGCTCAGCAGCGGGAAGTGCTGTGCCTTAGGCTTCGCGTCCAGGTTCACCTTCACGCCGATTTTTGCCAGCATGCCAACGGCCGCCTGACAAATCTTCTCGTCGTTGACATAGCGGTCGTTCGGGCAGTTCAGCGTGATGCCAAAGCCATCCGCATAACCGGCTTCCGCCATCAGCGCCTTCGCCTTTTCCACGTCGGTGGAGGAAGAGCTGTCCATCGCTTCGTTCCAGCCGTTCACAAACGGAGGTGCGATCATGCCTGCTGGCGCAGACTGTCCACGCATCACAACTTTCATGATGGCGTCACGGTCAATCGCCATGGACATCGCTTTACGCACACGCACGTCAGACATCGGGTTCACACCATCGACGTCATCATTGGCAATGTCTTCCGCAGCTTGGTTCATACCAAAGAAAATCACGCGGTTCTGAGGCGCGGTGCGCACTTCCAGACCATCGGTGGTGTCCACGCGGCTCAAGTCCTGAACCGGCACGTCCTGGATGAAGTCCACTTCACCAGACAGAAGCGCCGCAACACGGGTCGCTGCGTTCTGGATTGGGGTGTAGATGATGTCGGTCACTTCCAGAGGGAACTCGTCCTTGCCCCAGTAGTTCTCGTTGATCGTCAGAACGGTCTTCACGTCCGGCTCACGGGACACCAGCTTGTATGGGCCGGTGCCGTTTGCGTTTTTGGCTGCAAAGGTGTTCTCTCCACCTTCATAGTCCTGAACCTTCACGGCGTTGTTCGCCTCTGCCCAGTCCTTGTCCAGGATGAACATGTTGGTCAGGTTGTTGGCCATGATCGGGTTTGGACCGTTGGTCTCGATCTCGATCTCATACTCGCCGGTGGCGCGCACCTCTTTCACGGAGGCCAGCAGCTCTTTGTAGTCAGAGTCTTCGGTCATCGCGCGGTCGAGCGAGAACTTCACGTCTTCGGAATCAAACTTCGCACCATCGTGGAAGGTCACGCCTTCACGCAGCTTGAACACCCAAACATTCGGGTTGTCTGCGGACGGACCCCATTCGGTCGCGAGCGATGGCACCATGGCGCCTGCGTGGTCACGCATTACCAGTGTTTCCATGATCTGGTGCGCAAGCGCGGAGGTTGGTCCCTCGTTCTGTGCATGCGGATCCAGAGTCAGCGCATCACCTGCGCGCGCCCAACGGATGGTTTCGGCTTGTGCCAGCATTGGCATCGCTACAACGGCAGCGGTGGCCAGCATCATTGCTTTGAACTTCATCAATTTCACTCCCCTGATAAAGTTGGTGCGGGGATGATTGACGCCAACGGCGCGAATATCAAGGCAAAACCTGTGGAAAAGCGCGGACTTAACCCGTTTGGACCACGGAGAAAAACACAAAAGGGCGCCAAAAGAGGCGCCCTGACTGAATAATTGTTCAGTTGTTAAAACACCTTAGCGGCGAACCTCTTCCATAAATCGCTCACGGATCACAATCGGATTCGTTTTGATCACCGGCACCTTCACATTGCCGCTTTCGCACTTGCTGACGATGATTGTCATCTCGTCACTGGCAATCGCCGCCTGCACCGCCGCGGCCGTGTCCTCCGCCGAAACCGTCTGCACGTTCTCTGTCCCGCAGGCTTTGGCTACTGCTGCCAGATCGGTCTTCATGCCCGCATAAGTCGGTTGATCGCCGGTGGAGCCATAAGAGCCGTTATCAATAATCAGCAGCGTGAAGTTGCCGTGCGGATTGCTCCCGATGGTCGCCAGCGTGCCAAGGTTGGTCAACACCGAGCCGTCGCCGTCAATTGCCACCACAGGTTTGTCCTGCGCCGCTGCCAAACCAAGGCCAATGGACGACGCCAGCCCCATAGTGCCCAACATGTAGAAATTGGACGGCTGATCGTCCATCGCGTGCAGTTCCTGGCTGGGCGCGCCAATGTTGCAGACCACCAGATGCTCGCTGATGATCGGCTTTAGCGTTTGAAATACGTCGTTACGGATCATGCCGAAGCCCTCCAGAAAGATGCGTCACACAGGATCGCCACAGGTTTGGAGGCCATCTGCGCATACTCCAGAATGCCGGGCAGTTCTGCGGCATCTTCCGGTTTGTGGAAATGATAAGTTGGGATGTGTAGCTGGTTCAGGATTGCCTTTGTGTGCAGCGCCATCTCCACCTGACAGGCCACCGGTTCGCCCACTTCCCCACGATAGGAAATCAACATCGGCAGCGGGATCTGGTAGAACTGGATCAGCGTCGCCAGCGTGTTCACCACCACGCCCAGCGCGGTGTTCTGCATCACAATCGCCGGCTTCATCCCGCCCATAAAGGCGCCGGCACAGAGCCCCATACCCTCATCTTCTTTGTTGGACGGCATGTGCATGATCTCTGGCGTCTCGTCCAACACCTCGATCACCCCGGCCAACTGCTTGCACGGCACCGAGGTGATGTAATCAATCCCCGCCGCCTTCAGATCCTTGACGATCTGATGATCCATTTCTGTCGCCATCTGTCCTCCCAACCCTCGCTTGGTGTGCGCCTTTTCCGGCACCATCTTTCGTCACTTTGGGCATAGAAACCTGCGCCAGTGCAGCCAGAATGCCGCAACGGATGGGGCCAGTTTGCAAAACAAAAGGCCCAAGCGATCTGCACCGCTTGGACCTTCCAAATTTCAGTAGTCCTATGACCTACACCTACAGCCCCGCCACGCAGGTGTATTTGGTGATCAAATAGTCGTCCAAACCTTGGCTGCCGCCCTCTTTGCCCATGCCGCTTTCTTTCACGCCCCCAAACGGCGCTTCCACGGTGGTGATGAGGCCGGAGTTGATGCCAACCATGCCGTACTCCAATCCCTCATTCATACGGAACGCCCGTGCGAGGTCCTTGGTGTAAGCATAGGCCGCGAGGCCATAGTCCGTGGCATTGGCCGCCGCCACTGCGTCGTCTTCATCCTCAAACTTGTAAACCGCCGCCAGCGGGCCGAAGATCTCATCGGTAGAGAACGACATCTCGGACGTCGCACCGGTGATCACGGTGGGCTCAAAGAAGGTCTGCCCGAGTGCGTGGCGATTGCCGCCCAGCTCCACGGTGCCGCCTTTGGCTTTGGCATCGGCCACCATGCCTTCGACCTTTTTGACCGCGTTCTCGTCAATCAACGGCCCCTGCACCACGCCATCCTCGGTGCCATCGCCAACCTTCATCGCTGCCACAGCCTCTTTTAGCTTGGCAACAAAGGCGTCATGGATACCCGACTGCACGTAGAAGCGGTTGGTGCAGACACAGGTCTGCCCCATATTGCGGAACTTCGCGATCATCGCGCCTTCAACAGCCGCATCCAGATCGGCATCGTCAAACACGATGAACGGCGCGTTGCCGCCCAACTCCATGGAGACCTTTTTCACCTGATCCGCAGACTGACGAATGAGCAGCTTGCCGACATTGGTCGAGCCAGTGAAAGTCACCTTGCGCACGTCATGGTTTTCCATGATCGCCCCGCCAATCGCTGGCGCGTCCCCAGTCACAATGTTCACCACGCCATTCGGGAAGCCGACATCCTGACACAGCTTGCCCCAAACCAGCCCGCTATACGGCGTCTGCGGCGCAGGTTTGGCCACCACGGTACAGCCCGCCGCCAGCGCCGGCGCAATCTTGCGCGCGAGCATCGAGGACGGGAAGTTCCACGGCGTGATCATGCCCACAACACCCACCGGGTGATGCGTGACCATCAGGCGTTTGTCATTGGTCGGCGCCGGAATGATCTCGCCTTTGCTGCGGCGGATTTCCTCAGCAAACCAGCGCACATAGGCCGCGCCAATGCCAATCTCGCCCCGCGCTTCAAACAGCGGCTTGCCCTGCTCAGCGGTCAGCAGCTGCGCCAGGTCTTCCTGATTGTCCATCAAGGCGTCATGCAGCTTGTGCAACAGACCAACGCGCTCCATCAGATTGGTCTTGGACCAAGACTTGAAGGCTTCGCTCGCCGCCGCAATCGCGCGCTGCGTCTCTGCCCCACCGGCCTCCGGCACCGTGCCCAACACCGCGCCTGTCGCGGGGTTGGTGATTTCCGTTGTCGCGCCATTGTCGGCCCCGACCCATTGGCCGCCAATCAGGTTGGATTCCAGCAGCAGTCCATTGAAGTTGCTCATGTCTGACCTTTCGAAAAGACAAATTGTGTGTGTTGGTGATAGGTCTCGCCCGGCCGCAACACGGCCTGCGGAAAGTCATTGTGATGATTCGCGTCAGGCCAAACCTGCGGCTCCAGCGCCAGTCCGGCACAGGCGCCCATCTGTTGGCCGCGCAGGCCGGGCACGCCCGTGGCAATCCCGTCTCCGTCATAGACCTGCAAACCTGGCTCGGTGGTCAAACACGCCATCCGCACCCCGGACGCAAAACTCTGCAAGCGTGCCACGGGGCGCAACGGTTGCCGAGCGTTGGACAGACAAAAGTTGTGATCCACAGGGTGGGCCTGGCTCAGCGGCGCTGCCTCGCGAAAATCAAACCGTGTCCCCGCAACTGGTGCAACCTCACCCGTCGGGATCAACGTGTCTTCCACCGGCGTGTAGCTCGTGGCTGCAATCTGCAAGTGATGTTCCGAAACAGTGTCCGTATCATCGAGCACAAAATAGCTGTGATGCGCCAGGCTACACAGCGTGGTCTTGTCTGTTTCGGCCCGCATCTGGATGTCCAATGTACCGCCGTCCAAAAGCGCAAAGGTCACCGCGCAGCTCAGCGTGCCGGGAAACCCCATATGCCCATCAGGCAGCACCGCCCTAAGCGTTACGTGATCCTCGGCAGCTTCCTCAATTTCCCACAGATGACCACCCAGACCCTCAACCCCGCCATGAAGCGTGTGCCGTCCGCCATCATTGGTATCCAGTTGATAGGTTTCCCCATTCAACTCCAGATGCCCGTCGCGGATACGGTTGGCAAATCGCCCGGCCGTGGCCCCGAAGTAAGGCGAGTCTGTCAAGTAAGGCGCAAAGTCAGGAAACCCCAGCACCAATGGCGCGTCATGTCCCTCCAGACGCAAGTCCTGCAGCACTGCGCCATAGGTCAGCACACGTGCGGTCAACCCGCCGCCCGTCAGCGTCACGCGATGCACCGCACGGCCATCCGGCATATGCCCCCAGATCTCTGTCACTCAAGCCCCCTTACCGCAGTTTGCGCCAATCTCTCCCATCACCGAGCAGGCAGGCGTAGAGCCAAAACCCAGCGATGCTGACGCCAGATGCAACCACGCGCGGCGACAGCCTGCAAGGGTTCCTCCGAAATATGATCAAATTTTTTGACGCCTGGCAACACCGCGAGGCCGTTCGCTCCGCAACCGCATAAACCTAGTTGGCACGCGGAGTCAGCATCACATCCGCCACATAGCCCAGATGGTCAGAGGCTTCGGCGTGCTCGCCTTCGATCACCGCCACATTGGAAACAACAAAGTCCCCTTTAGACAAAAAGACGTAGTCGATCCGGCGGTGTTTCTTGGTGCCGGCAATCACCGGATAGGTGCCCCGTTCCAGCACGTACTCCGCGCCGGCCCGCGCCACCAACGCACTGTCTTCATAGACCCCAGATACAACCCCATGCCGCTTGTCATTGGGCTTGAAGTTGAAATCCCCCATCAACAGCACCGGCGTATCGGTCTGTGCAAACGGCGCCATCATGCGTTGCAGCTGAATACCGGTGTTGTCTTCGCGATCGCGATGGATCGAGGTCGCAAACACCGCCCCGCCCGCCACATCCAAACGGGCCACCGGCATCGCTTTGCCATTGCCACGCCCGCGGCTGGTCACAACACGCATGGTCTTGGTCATCGGGCATTTGCTCAGAACCGCATTGCCCCACCAGGGCAGCGGGCTTGGGTGAAAGGCAAACGAGCTCTCCATGCCCAACGCACGCGCAATCCGGCCGGTTTGCCCCCAGCCCAGCACCTCCTGCAACGCCACCACATCCGGATCGGCCGCCGCAATCGCCGCCACAATGGGTCCAACGTCGTGTTCCTCAAACAACTGGTGCAATGGGTTTGCGCCTGCGTTCTTGGTCCCAAGCGCCGTACGGATGTTAAACGTCATCACCCGCAGGTTACCGTTCTCATCGCCACAGGTTTCTGCCGCCCGCACTGCCGAGCCGCCAGAGACTCCCCAAACCGCCAGCGCTGCAACCAGCAACGCCACAACCACACCCAAACGTCGCATTAACAGAATTTCCTATAGTCTCTCAGCAATTCATTGATATCGTCGTAGTGATACAGCTTGCTGCCATAGGCAAACACCCCACAATCGCAGTAGTCCTTGATGGTCTTCTCAGAGTGCGAGATCATCACCACCCGCGCGTCTTTGATCTTGTCCTTAAGCGCGCGCTTACTTTTGCTCTTGAACCGCCGGTCGCCCACCGCCGTGACTTCATCAATCAGGTAACACTCGAAACTGATGGCCAGCGACAGGCCAAACGCCAAACGCGCTTTCATACCGCTGGAATAGGTCTGAATCGGCAGATCCAGCGAACTCCCCAGCTCCGCGAACTCCTGCACCTGCTCCAAAACAGACTCGGTGTGACAGCCATAAATCCGCGACACAAAACGCACGTTTTCCACCCCGGTCATCGTGCCGTTAAACCCACGCGCAAAGCCCATCGGCCAGCTCACCTTTTCTGTCCGGCGCACCCGCCCTGACGTCGGCAACTCAATCCCGGCAATCATCCGCATCATGGTGGACTTACCTGCCCCGTTGTGCCCCATCAGAGCCACGTTTTTGCGGTTTTCAAACCGATAGGACGCGTTATCCAAGATGACTTTTTTGACACCTTTTACGTTGTAAATTTTGGTCAGGTTCTCAAAGGCAATCATGCTCAGACCCTCTGTTTGCGGGTGATCCGCTCGGCAAACAACGCAACGATCACCAAAGCCGCGCCAAGGCCCAAAGGATAGGCTATATTAAGAACATCGCTGCGATAGTTTGAGTAGAACCCTTCACGGTTCCACTCCACCACATGCAAAATCGGGTTCCACTTGATGATCGCTACCGCCTCTGGCGGCATGCTCGATGGAATGTAGAAAACCCCGGACAGGAAGAACAAAGGGCGGGCAAAGATCTTCTCGATGTGCTGCCACGCTTTGTTCTTCTGATACAGAATGGCATTGACCGATCCGACACCAAACCCAAGCAGACAGGTGGTTAAAAAGGCAAAGATCACCCTCTCCGGATGGGCCGGAATCTGACCAAGCCCCATTGCATATAGGCCAGTGTAAAACACCACATTGATAACAACAAACGTGCAGCCGATCAGACACAACCGCGCCAGCAGCGTGTCAGGCTCCTTGATCATGGGGTAGGACAGCAGCGACTTGTTGGAGGTGAAGGCCCGCATCAAGGAGGCGGATAGCTTATTGTATAGTTCAAGCGTCAACACGGCGGTGGCAAAATACAGCGCCAGCGACTGCCCAAACGGCGATTGCCTGCCAATCAGGTAGAATAGGGTCATCAAAAATGTCACCGAAAAAATCGGTTGGAAGATGGCCCAGAAATAGCCTGAGTGGGACGTCCCAAACGTCATGCGCGTTTCCCGCAGGGTCAGCGCTGCGACGACACGGATTTGCAACCAAATGGCGTAGAACATCAGCCGGACCTCAGCGCATGTGGTCCCGGATCGTATAAGCGATCAACGTGGCAATGGCCCAAAGCGCAAAGGCCGCAACCACAACCAGGAAGAAGTCGCGACTGCGCACCGGATAGGCTGGCTCATTTGGCACAAATGGCCGCGCAAAGACACCAAGATACCGCTGCTGGCGGTCCGCATCGATGCGGGCGGTTTCCAGCGACACCATCGCCGACGCATAGCTTTGCTGCGCAAAGTTCTGTTCAATCAGCAAACCTTCATAAGCCGCCAACGCCTGCGCGGTGTTTTCAAGACTGTCCGGGTCATCCGTCTGACCGATCAAGGCCCGACGCTGCCGGATCTGCTCTTCCAGTGCATCAGCCTGCCGGTTGAGTTGTACCAACATCGGCGAGTCCGCGTCCACTGAGCCTGACAACGCGTTGATCCGCGCCTGAATATCCACCAGCTTGGTCTCCAGAGATGCCATCAGCTCAGCGTCCAATTGCGCGTTAACCATCGGATCCACTGCGCCACGTTCTGCGCGGAAGTCGACCAGTTGCAAACGCACGTTGCGCACCCGCTCCTCGGCCCGCTCAACTTCCTTGGCAGCAAACTGAACCGAGTCTTGCCGC
This sequence comes from Shimia sp., assembly GCF_022448905.1. Classification (GTDB taxonomy): domain Bacteria; phylum Pseudomonadota; class Alphaproteobacteria; order Rhodobacterales; family Rhodobacteraceae; genus Shimia. The sequence continues at coordinate 42,085 of NZ_JAKVCW010000011.1, forward strand.
GCCTTTTCGGAGAGTTCGTTGATCAACCGATCCGCCGCCGCCAAGGCCAGCTGCGCCAGACCCTCGGCCATTTCCGCATCAAACGCCTGCACTTCAAAGGTTACAATGCCTGTGGTGCTGTCATAGGTCGTGTTGATGCGCCACTGCCAGTAATCCACCAAATCTTCGAACGTCCCTTCCGGCCGAAAGCGCGCGATTGGGTCGATAAACTCCTGCGAGTAGTGCGACCGCAAATCCAGTTCTGCATCTAACTGGCGCAACAGATCCGCGCTTTCTAAGAAGTTGCGCACCACGTAGCTGTCTGATGTTGTGCTACCGCTGGGGGACAAACCGGTAAAGGACGTCACAAAGTCAGGTGTGCCACCACCCTCGAGTCCTCGGATCACAAAGCTTGCACCGGCAGCGTAACGGTCAGACGCAAACACAAAAAAATACGCACCGCCAAGGGCCACCGGCGTCACAAACAACAGCAGGAACGAAAAGATCACCCCCCAGCGCCGATTGCGCAGAGGCGAACTCTTTGGTGGTGCCTGCAACACACCGCTTGGACCGTCTGCCTTTTTGTTAACAGTCTTCAACGTTTTGACTTTTGCTTCAGCCATGTCTTACCTTTCATGCGCCTACTGGCACCGGCCTGTGTCTGCCACACGCCCCCACTGTCTTGGGGCAAAGTGCGCGCGCAACAGCAATATTGCGCATTGTGTGAGATAACCTAGAAAACTGCTATAACAAGATTGCAGCACGTCCGAGACTTTCAATGCGTTGAAGAGCCTCAAACCGTCTCAAATTGACTTGGCCTGAGACCAGAAAGGATCGCGCCCCACATAGTCAATCATCCAACGCCGCGCGGAGCTGGCCGACATGCCTTCCAATTCCGGGTTCTGCCAGCCAAACACCATCTTGCGATGCGCTGCATCCGTTTCGTCGGCCCCATTGAGATAGTCCATTACAGCAGTTTCTGGATCCTGATGCGACATAATCGACTTGTGCTCGTAGATCGTCTCCAACCCTCTGGGAACATCGCTTTCCCGTGCCAAAACCATATGGCGGATACGTTGTTTGAGGAAAATGGCCTCCATGCCGGAAATATCGCAAAGCGCCAAAGCCACGGCAACTGGCGCGCTGTCATCCTCTTCAATTGTGACCAACCGGCTCAACTGGGTGTGACACCCGAACCGCAGCTGGAGGCTGGCGTTACGCAACACCACGGCGACCTGCAAGCCAGACCGGCGCAAAAGGCGGATGCCAGAAATGAACTCGCGCACCATTGCGGGACGCAGCATACCCAAGTACGGATGCGGCTTGACCACAACCCGGTGCAAATCCAAAGCGCGTGCCGCTTTCAGAACCGCCATAAAGCCTCGCAGCCCCACAACAGAACTGTAGTTGTCTGCTTCTCCGCCATAGCCTTCCCAAGTTGGCGAATAAAAGATCACCGGCGCAGTATCCGTGATGCGCATAGGCTTGATCCACGGCATGGACTGCACAAACGTATCGCCCATCATCACGAGCCGGCCCTGATCCACGTCGGATGCGGTAAAAATACCAGCTTCCAAATAGCGATCTCGCGCCAGCGGTCCCGCAATGGAAACGTAGTCATACATCCGTGCAGCAGGTCGGACGGACGCCCCCTTGTTGCTTTCCCCATGCAACGTGAGCACGTGACGGAAAGAACGATTGGCAACTGTTTCTAAATTTGACTGCGAGTTGTACGGGTAAAACAGCACGCCACCGGGACGCAGGGGAAAACGTGTACCATTGGCGCCGCTACTGACCGGCCGCACATCCAAATCGGAGGGCAATCGGCTGAACAGGCGCTGCATCCGGATCAATGCTCGATGCCGCAACAGCAACGGCGTGTCAGACTTACCGTAGGCGCCACTCTCAAAAAACGGACGGATTTGATTGACCGCCGACAGAACCGGACTGTCCATATAAACTGCTTGGTTGGGCACGGTTTCCACATCGCGCACGGCAACCGGCGAAGGCCGTTCCTCAGGCGTGTCCCCTGCTGGATCGTCCTGCTGGTCGTCTGTGGTTTCTTTTCGCGTAACCAAACTATCCGTGTCCCGCACTTTCAACATGTTTTAGGTGCGCACTACCAAATTTTCACTCAATAGCATCTTGCCTGTAGGTGAAGACATCATGGCAATCACGTCTGCAACCTGTTCTGGCTGCATAATAGTTGCTGGATCCTCGTCTGGTGCAAGGGTTTTGCGCAATTCAGTGGCGCAACGACCTGGCGACAGGCACACCACGTCCACACCATAAGGCGCCAATTCTTCCCGCATGACCTCGGACATATTGATCACCGCCGCTTTGGAGGTTGAATAAGACAACCAGCCGGAACGCCCGTTGATACCTGCCGTGGACGCAATGTTGATGATTTTCTCAAGCGGATGGTTTCGTAGCAGCGCTTCCTGCACAAAGCGGAAGGGCGCATAAACATTCACCCGCATGGTGCGCTCGAAATCGGCCATGTGAGTTTCGTTGATCGACGCTGGCTTTGTGAACGCCGCGTTGTTGATGATATAGTTGACCGTAACGTTTTCAGCATCCAAGCGATCAAAAACACACTTGACCGCCTCTGGATCAGAAAGATCTGCTTCCACTTGAAAGATCTGCCGGTTCCCGGAAATCGCCCGCACCTCAGCCACCGCGCTGTCAAAAGTATCAGATTGTCGCGCGACCATGACAATGCAGCTCACATCATCCATGCCCCGGGCAAAGCGGCGGGCCGTTGCGAGGCCGATGCCCTTTGAAGCACCGCTAATTAGAACAGTCTTAGTCATGGGCAGGTACTTTTCCTTTGCTGTGGAAATCCTTCATCATGCCTTCTGCTATAATGAAATCTTCAGGTGTGGTAATTTTGATGTTTCGACTGGACCCTTCCAAAGAAAGGACTGGCTGTTTGGTCATTTTGACCACCATGACCGAGTCTTCATTGTAAGCCTTGGCTTTCTTTCGGGCCTTTGCATGGGCCGCAAGCAAAGTGTCCCGCTCAAATTTTTGTGGCAACTGTATATCAAAAACTTTCTCCCGTGACACACCGCGCTTAACAAGGCGTGTCTCAGAGTCGATCCGGCACATGGAAAACGAGATAGCCAGACAATAGCCAGCATTCACGGCAGAGTTCTCAATCAAGTCCGTCAACATATCGACCTTGATAAAAGGACGAGCCGCCTCGTGAAGCAGCACTATGTCTTTATCAGCGGCCTTGGCCAAAGCCTCACAGCTTTCTTGGCGCGTCGCGCCGGCCGGAATAATTTTATATGGCAAGCCTGCGCAATAGGCTTCCATAATTTCACGTGTACGCTCCTCATAGCCTTCAGGAGCATTGACAACAATCTCAGCCACATTTGGGGTCCGCACCGCCGCGATTATCGAGTGAGCCACCATCGGATGGCCTGCCAGTTTATAAAACTGCTTTGGCTCGTGATGGTTGGATCGCGCGCCCACACCACCCGACAACAGCAGGAAGGAAACCTGCGGTTCGGGATGTGGGCGTGTTAATCTATGTAGGCTCATTCTTTAGCTCGCTAACGCTAGTGTGGCCGCCACGATAGCGACGAATTTGGCAAGGTCGGTCGATGGCGCATTTGCGACAAAGAGCACATCTTTGTCCCGCATCGCGAAGGCTTGGGTCATAAAAATCGCCTCAGGCGAGTTCATATCGACCCAATAGATCGTTGGCACGCCGTCAGAATAGGCGCGATCAGGCAGCTTCACACCGGTGCTCTGCACCCGCGCCTGGTGTTCAAACCGGAACAGAAATACACCGCTGTCATCTGCGGTCTTATCGTCCAAACCACCTACCTTGCTGATCGCTTCCGCCAAGGTGACGGTCTCAGTGCCAAAAGGGTATTGAGAAGGCTTGCTTACGGCTCCAAAGGCCGAGAACGTGCGCGGCTTGTGTAGCAGCTGCACCGTGTCACGCGGCTGCAACCATACATTGGCGCTGCCGGTGGAAATCACCTCATCCAAACGCGCGCGGGCGACGGAACTGCCGCGCACCAGGCTCACTTCCATGTCATGGGTGGGCTGGGTTGCGCCACCAGCCGTGGCCACCGCATCCAAAAGTCGCAATCCGCTAGCGGGAATATCAAACCGACCGGGCGCGCGTGCATCCCCCACCACGGTCACGCTCTGCGCGCCACCTTTTTCGAGGATGACGGAGACCTCGGGATCAACCGCTTTGCCGCGCAACCCATCGGCCACTTGCGAGCGCACTTGATCTACAGTCAGGCCAATGACCGGCAGATTTCCGACATAGGGGATATTGATATTGCCGTCGTTGCTGACAATCACCGGGATCGCAGAAGACTTCTGCTCAACGGTGGAAAACAACCCTTCCGGAGAGCTCTCCCAGATCCGCACGGTCAGACGATCCCCCACACGAATACGGGTACCGGCACTTGACGTGCTGCGTGAACTGAGACTGCCCGCAAAACCGCCCTTCACCGGCGCTCCGACTTTGCCAATCACCGCTGGCGTCACCGGCACCAGGGCAAAATCACGCGTGACATTTTCGTCATTTGCCACCTGATCCGTCATCGTGATCATCGCCCGGCTGGTGCCCTGGCCAGGCAAGGTCGAACAGCCTGCTACAGCCAACACGAAAACAGCCGCAACAATCGCCCGGCCCCACCGCATTTTTCCCAGCTTCGCTTCAACAACCATTCTGGTCTTCAACTTCCTGTTATTTGCACCAAAGCGCACGCCCTTCATACCGCTGGAGTCGCCCCGAATACAGAGGCATTCCGCCAGTTCCCTAAGCATGCTGTTGGACAATGCCAAGGAAGCCCCCGTTCGGGTGCTCTTGAGGGGACTGTATTTGCGAAAGTGGTTACCGATCTTCTAATGCCGCAACGTCAATTTTTGCTGCAGACGTCCGTTTGATCCTTTGGTCCATTGAAGAACTGAATGTTGCTGCCTGGCTCCGGCTGAGCGCAAGTAAGAGTATACATGGTGAGTATTAGCCCAAAAATTCGTTTTGACGCCCTCGGGCGCTGCGCGGATAAAAGCCGAAAAACAAAAGGAAAGTCAATAAAATAAACTCAAAACAATGGGGCGAAACCATCTTCAATAACCAATTTTCACAGCCCTCTATAAGTCGCAAAACCTATCTTGAAACGCGTGTGCGCGGCTTAAATAACAGCGTTACTCAGTTCTTGAATTTTTTTTCAATCTTCAAAATTACCTCCCGGAAAAGATGCCTTTCCTGCAGACATTACCGCCATACAGACGCCTCCAGAAATTCAAGATTCGGGCCGCCGGCAACTTTCCGCCGCAAAATTCACGCGCATGTTTCAAAGTCGTAAAAAAGCAACAGCTTCTGTGCGTAGCCCTGCCATTATGGCAAAACAGCCTCAATTAACCCCCGCCAAAAACACAGAAAATCCCCGCAGCGGCGCCAACTGCGGGGGTGCGTCTTCGGGCAAATTGGTATTGTTTTTAGGCACCAAAAGCGCGCTAAACAACTTTTCCCAACTTATAGGCATCAATTGCGAGATCGCGACACAACAGACAGGCAATCTCGTCCACGTCACTGCGCCCCAAAATGCCACGGCCCCGCTGGGCGGCCAGATGCAGGCTCACTCCCCGTCGCCACATGTCGTGCCGCGCCGGGATCGACATCAGCGCCCGCGTGTCATCATTGAAGCCCGCTAGGTTCCAATAGCCAGCCGTCTCCACCACCTGATCCAGATAGCGCGCGATGCCATTGGCGCTGTCATGGAACCACCACGGAGGACCCAGCCGCAAGGCTGGCCAGTGCCCCGCCATCGGGGCCAATTCACGCGCATAGGCGCTTTCATCCAGTGTAAACAGCAGGATGTTCATGTCGCGCTCATTGCCCACGCGATTGAGCAAGGCCTCCATGCCATCCACCCAATCCACGCGCACCGGCATATCCGCCCCCATATGCGCGCCAAACTTGTCATAGAGCGCCTTGTTGGTGTTGCGTTTGCTGCCGGCATGGATCTGCATCACCAGACCATCCTCAGCCGACATCTGCGCCATCTCGGTCAGCATATGGCCGTAGAACACCTGCGCCTCTTTTGGCGTGATCTTCCCGCTGCGCGCCTTGGCATAAAGCTCTGAAGCGCGCTTCTCAGTGAGATAGCAGGTCATAAGGTTCGCCACAGAATGGTCGGTCGCCGTCGCGCCATAGGCCATGAAATACGCCCGCCGATCCCGCAGCGCCTCAAGGTATCCGGCAAATTTCTCAGTGTCCTGCCCGGTTATGTCGGCCAGCTTAACGATGTCTTTTTTGAAACCCGGATGCTTGGGATCCAGAATGCTGTCTGGGCGGAAGGTCGGGATGATCTTGCCGCTCAGCTTCTGTTTCCGCGCCGCCTTGTGGTGACCAAGGTCCGACAACGCGCCATCCGTTGTTGCCAGCACTTCGATGTTGAACTCTTCCAACAACGCCTGCGGCCGCAACCGCGCCGCCTTCAGTTCTGCGTCGATCTTGCCATAAAACACATCCGCGTTTTCACGATTCAGCGTGGCGGTAATGCCAAAGGTCCGCGCCATGGTGGTGGCAAACCAGGCATCACTGGGCGTGCCGCGGAACTTGTGCCAGTGATTGGCGAAGATGCGGAAGATCGCCCGCGCATCCCGTTTCTCCGGCGGCACGCCAATGCCCAGCTCCTCCAAAGGCACACCCTGGCTGTAGAGCATGCGGAAAATGTAGTGGTCGGGAATGATCAACAGCTCCGCCGGATCACTAAAGGCCTTGTTCTCGGCAAACCAGCTCGGATCACAATGGCCGTGCGGCGAGATAATCGGCATATCGCGCACACCGTCATAAATGTCCTGCGCCGCATCCGGCAGGGTCAGGATCGGCGTGGTGTGTCCGGTCAAGGAAGTCAGTGGCTGGCTCATCGTCAAACGTCTCTCTGTGCTGGCAGAGCCCCCGGCGCGGGCGCCCCACACGGCCCCGCGTATACGCGCAATGCGTACACAACAGGCCCAAGTCATTCCCAGCCAAAGGCACATAGAGGGATTTATGTTCCGCTAACGCACACGGCACGAGTCGGGCACATTGGCGCGCGCAGCCTAAGCACAGCTCAAAATTCACAAGATAAGAAAACACCCATGCCGTGCAGGCAAAGCGCCACGAAAAGCTGCACGTTCACGACATCTTTAGCAACCACATGAAATTACAAACACTTCTTATAAAGCGCTGCTTCGAAATCAACCCAAGGATGTGATCGCCGCCATCTCGGAGGCACGTTTTGGCGCGCCCCACTACCACCACACTCCTGAAAACAAACATAAAATGCCACCTAAATTCCCAAAAGGCTGGCCAGAACGTCCCTCCCAAACGACCTCAAATCAGCCTAAGACGTGACCACAGAGCACGTTAAAGACGCAAACTCAGGCGCCCGCCATGGCAAAGATGACCCAACGGCAACATTATAGCATCTCCCAGCAGCAACCATCTGCAAATGCGCGAAATTTTCCCTTGCCGGGGCCGCCTTCAGGTTGCACCATTCGCCCAAACGCTCGGCCGTGCCCACGCGTGACCTGACTTAGGAGTTCCCTGTGAAGCAGACATGGCGCTGGTTTGGTCCGGCTGACCCGATCGACATCTACGACTTGCCACAGGTGGGCGTGCAAGGCGTGGTCACCTCCCTGCATCACATCCCCCCGGGCACCCCTTGGTCCAAGAGTGACATCCGCGAGCGACAGGCAGAAATCGCCAAACCAACGCCACAACCCACAGGCCTCAACTGGGAGGTGGTGGAAAGCCTGCCGGTTTCCGAAGTCATAAAGACCAAAGGCACCGGCTACGCCGCGCACATTGCCGCTTATAAGGAAAGCCTGCATAACCTTGCCGGCTGCGGCATCCAGACGGTGTGTTACAACTTCATGCCTGTGCTGGACTGGACCCGCACCAACCTCGCCGCGCGCATGTCCCACGGCGGCACCGCCATGGCCTTTGATGTGGTTGACTTCGCCCTGTTTGACCTCTTCCTACTGGCCCGTCCCGGCGCAGAAGACGATTACAGCCCAGAGACCAAACAAGCCGCCAGTGCCCGTTTCAACGCATTGGACGACACCGCACAGGCCAGCTTGGTGAACACCATTGTCGCCGGGCTGCCGGGCGCCACCGAAAGCTGGACCCTGACAGATGTGCTGGACCTACTTGCTCTATATAAAGACATCGACGCCTCCCAGCTGCGCGCCAACCTGATCGACTTTCTGTCCGAAGTGGTGCCCGTGGCCGAAGAACACGGCATCCGCCTGTGCTGCCACCCCGACGACCCGCCGTTCTCTCTGCTAGGACTGCCCCGCGTGATGTCCTCCACGGCAGATTACGAGGCCATCCTCTCCGCCATCGACAGCCCCGCCAACGGCGCAACACTCTGCACCGGCTCCCTTGGCGTGAACCCGGCCTTTGACACAGAAGACTTCATCGCCCGTCTTGGCCCACGCATCCATTTTGCCCATCTGCGCAACACCCTGCGCCAAGGACCATCTGACGGCAACAAGCTCAGCTTTCACGAGTCTATGCATCTGGAAGGGCAAACCGACATGGTCCTCGCCATCCGCGCGCTGCTGAAGGAAGAGTCCCGCCGCAAGGCCGAAGGCCGCAGCGATTGGGACATCCCCATGCGCCCGGACCACGGCCAACACATCTTATATGACCTGCACAGCGAAACCCTGCCCGGTTACCCGCTGATTGGCCGCACCAAAGGGCTGGCGGAACTGCGCGGCGTGATGACCGCGCTCACCGCCGATCTATAAAGCCGGAAACACGCCGGTCTTTTTCACCGTGCCATAGGCAAAGGTGGTGTCGATGCTGGCAATCCCGCCAATCGGATGAATGCGCAGGCGGATGAATTCCTCATAAGCCTCCAGATCCGCCACCACCACGCGCAGCTGATAATCCGTTGCCCCGGTCAGAACGTGGCACTCCAGCACCTCATCAATCAACATCACCGCGCGCTCAAACCGCTGCACATCCTCTTCATTGTGCCGCTCCAGTTTCACCCGCACAAACACCGTCACCGGCAGGCCATAGGCTTTGGCATCCACCTCTGCGCCGTAACCGGTGATTGCGCCAGAGCTTTCCAAATTGCGCAACCGTCGCAGACAGGGACTGGGGGACAGATTCACCGCCTCCGCCAGATCCTGATTGGTCATGCGCCCATTGGCCTGTAACGCCCGAATAATCTGACGATCTTTGGCATCCATCTCGCGACTCCTTGGCAGATTATGCCAACATTCTACCCAACTGCGCTATTTTTCGCAATCACATGCCCCGCAACCTCCCCCAAACTGACCTTAACAGTTTCACGCGAGGACCCTTCCCATGACCAAACGCAACGCCCCACAAGGCTTCGCCACCCGCGCCATCCACCACGCCTATGATCCGCAGGACAACGAAGGCGCGCTGACCCCACCGCTGCACCTGACCTCCACTTTCACTTTTGAAACCGCGCAGGCCGGTGGCGAGATGTTTGCCGGTGACCGCGTGGGGCACATCTATTCGCGCATCTCAAATCCAACCTGCGATCTGCTGGAGCAGCGCATCGCCACACTCGAAGGGGCCGAAGCCGGTCTGGCCTTGGCCTCCGGCATGGGCGGCATCACCGCCACGCTCTGGACCCTGCTCTCCCCTGGCGACGAACTCATCGTCGACAAAACGCTGTATGGCTGCACCTTTGCCTTCATGCAGCATGGTCTGGCGAAATGGGGCGTGACCATCACCCATGTCGACATGACCAATATCGAAAATCTGCGCGCCGCTGTCTCAGACAAAACCCGCGTGGTGTATTTCGAAACCCCGGCCAACCCCAACATGCGTCTGGTCGACATCGCCGCCGCATCCAAAATTGCGCACAGCGTGGACGCCACCGTGGTGGTCGACAACACCTACGCTACGCCCTACCTGACCCGCCCTATCGAACTGGGCGCAGACATCGTGCTGCACTCCGCCACCAAGTATCTCGGGGGCCACGGCGATGTGGTGGCCGGTCTTGTGGTCGGCACCGCCGAGCAAATTGCCGACATCCGTCTGGTCGGCATGAAAGACATGACCGGCGCGGTCATGGCGCCGTTTAATGCCATGCTGATCTTGCGCGGCCTCAAAACCCTGGCCCTGCGTCTGGACCGCCATGTGCAATCCGCGATCACCGTTGCGGAATGGCTCGAAAGCCACCCGGCCATTGAATCCGTGTCCTTCCCGGGCCTAAAGAGTTTCCCACAGCATGAGCTGGCAGAGCGCCAAATGGACAAACCCGGCGCGATGATCGCCTTTGAACTGGTCGAAGGCCACGACGCGGGTATCGCGCTGATGAACAACCTCAACCTCATCCAGCGGGCGGTGTCTTTGGGCGACGCCGAAAGCCTGATCCAGCACCCGGCCTCCATGACCCATTCCACCTACACGCCCGAAGAGCGCGCCGCGCACAACATCACCGAAGGCCTCGTGCGTCTGTCCGTAGGTCTTGAAGAGGTTGAGGACATCCTCGCCGACCTCGCCCAAGCGCTAGACGCCCTGCCCACCCGCATCGCAGCGGAATAAGCCCTTCGGCCTTGGCGTGCTACACTTGCGCCAAGGCCACTCTCCCCGATTGCCCACCGGAGCCAGACAATGAACGACACCCAGCACCTGAAGACCATCGAACAACGCCTGCTGTGGCTGTCCCATTGGATGATCCACAACGCCAACCACATCCGGCCCAAAGAAGACGGCATCAAGATCGGCGGCCACCAGGCGTCCTCCGCCTCCATGGTTTCGATCATGACCGCGCTCTACTTTGCCACGCTCAAGCCTGAAGACCGCGTTGCCGTGAAACCCCACGCCTCGCCAATCTTCCATGCGATGCAATATCTGATGGGCAATCAGACACGCGAGAAAATGGAAAACTTCCGCGGCTTTGGCGGCGTGCAAAGCTACCCCAGCCGCACCAAAGACATCGACGATGTGGATTTCTCCACCGGCTCCGTGGGGCTTGGCGTGGCAATCACCTCCTTCGCCTCGCTGATCCAAGACTACATCACCGCCAAAGACTGGGGCGCGGACGCGCCGCAGGGCCGTATGGTGGCGCTGGTGGGCGATGCGGAACTGGACGAAGGCAACGTCTATGAGGCCCTGCAAGAGGGCTGGAAAAACGACCTGCGCAACACCTGGTGGATCATCGACTACAACCGCCAATCCTTGGACGGCATCGTGCGCGAAGGCCTGTTTGAACGGGTTGAGAAGATCTTTGACGCCTTTGGCTGGGACGTAGTCCGCGTGAAATACGGCGCCCTGCAACGTGCTGCCTTTGCCGAGCCCGGCGGTGACAAGTTGCGCGACTGGATCGACAATTGCCCTAACCAAGACTACTCCGCCTTGACCTTCATGGGCGGGGCGGTCTGGCGGAAACACCTGATGGACGATCTTGGCGACCAAGGCGACGTTACGGCGCTCCTAGATCGGCGCAGCGACGACGAGTTGGCCGAACTGATGGAAAACCTCGGCGGCAACTGCGTGGAAACCATGGCCGAGACCTTCGCCGCCATCGACCACGACCGCCCAACCTGTTTTCTGGCCTACACCATCAAAGGCTGGGGCACGCCCATCGCCGGTCACAAGGACAACCACGGCGGGTTGATGAACAAGACCCAGATGGCGACTTGGCAAAAACACATGGGTGTGGCCGAAGGTCAGGAATGGGAGCCGATGGCCACCGTCGCCGCCCCAGCCGCCCTGCGCGACTTCCTCTCCGAAGTGCCTTTCTTTGCCCAAGGGCCACGCCGGTTTACCGACGCCAAACTCCCGGTTCCGGCCATCTCGCTCGACAGTGACCGCGAGACTTCCACGCAAATGGCCTTTGGCAAAATTCTCGATGACCTCTCCAAAGGCGACAGCGACCTTGCCGCGCGCATCGTGACCACCTCGCCCGATGTGACCGGCACCACCAACCTCGGCCCATGGGTCAACCGCCGCAAGCTCTTTGCCCGCAAGGCCCAGGCCGACGCCTTTATCGAGCACCGCATTCCCTCAACAGCCAAATGGGAGTTCACGCCGGAAGGCCAGCACATTGAGCTGGGCATTGCCGAGATGAACCTGATGCTCCTGCTGGGGGCCGCAGGCTTATCCCACTCCCTCTTTGGCAAACGCCTGATCCCCATCGGCACCGTCTACGATCCTTTTGTGTCCCGCGGTCTCGATGCGCTCAACTACGCCTGCTATCAAGACGCCCGCTTCCTGCTGGTGGGCACCCCCTCCGGCGTGACGCTTGCACCCGAAGGCGGCGCGCATCAATCCATTGCCTCGCCTTTGATCGGCATGTCCCAAGACGGCCTCGCTTCCTTTGAACCGGCCTTTGCCGATGAGCTAGCCGTGATCATGGAATGGGCCTTTGACTACCTGCAACGCGATGGCGAAGGCGATCCCGACGAGCGCACCTGGCTGCGCGATGAAACCGGCGGCTCTGTCTATCTGCGCCTGACCACCAACCCGATTGAGCAGCCGGGCAAGCGCAACGATGACGCGTTCAAACAGGGCGCAATCGATGGTGCCTACTGGCTGCGCAAACCCGGCCCCAACTGCGAGGTTGTGATTGCCTACCAAGGGTCTGTTGCGCCGGAAGCCATCAAAGCCGCTGGTCAAATCGCCAACGACCGCCGCGACATCGGCGTTTTGGCCGTCACTTCTGCGGACCGCCTCAACGCCGGCTGGACCGCCGCGCAACGTGCCCGCGCGCGGGGGCAAATGTCGGCCCAAAGCCACATCGAGCGGCTTTTGTCCGAGCTGCCGCCCCATTGCCGCCTGCTCACAGTGATCGATGGCCACCCCGCCACGCTGAGCTGGCTCGGCGCAGTGCAGGGCCATCAAACCCTACCGCTAGGCGTGGAGCACTTCGGCCAAACCGGCACCATCGGCGACCTCTACCGGCACCACGGGCTGGACGCCGCCACCATCGTCTCCCGCATCAACGCGCTGACCTCGGGCCGCAGCCTTTTGCCGCAAAGGTAACGCCACACGTCTACCGCCGCGGCAGGCGGCGCCCCTCTTGACGCCGGCCACATCGCGCCCGCATGCTTGTCACAGGCATCTCATTCGCCTGCCACAAAGGAGCCCGCGTGCCTGTCAGAACCACCCTCCTGCCGAAATCCGCGCTTTTGCACGTCGAATTATACGGCACCGTCCTGCCCGGCGAACTCTGGGCCGCCCTCACGCGTGCCTATCAGGACCCGGGCTACATCCACGGCATGACCGAAGTGGGGGATTTTCGCGGCGTCACCGACATGCAGGCCGGCTACGATGACATGCTCACATTCACCAAGGCGTTCACCGAGTTTCACAACGCCAACGCAGAGCCGTTGACCCTATTTTTGCTCGACCAAAATCAACTAGGATTTTCCATCGGCGAGATGTTCATGGCCTTTTCAGAAACCCTGCCCAGCACCGTAGATCTGCACGTGATGCCCGGTTATCCAGAAATCTTCGCTGCCCTAGATCTGTCCGAAGACCAGATCGCCGAATTCCCGCCCCACTGCCAGGATGAAACCCATCTGCTCTAAGGCTTTGCTTCATTCCTATTGAATTCCATTTTTGGAATGTTATTTTGGCATAAATCGCCATGAAGAAACCGGTACCGTGTGACTTGCGCGCGCTTCCGTATCACCAAAGGGTTCAGCCTGAAGACTTGGGGTGTTCATGCCCATCGAGAACCAAATCCTCAGTCCCGCCGCTCTGGCCTACCGCCGGTTCTCCGGCCATGTCACCATGGCCGAATTGACCGCCTCCTCCCAAGCGCTGCACGCCGATCCGGCCTATGTGCCGGGCACCCACACCGTGGTCGACATGCTCGACGTGACCGATTTTGACATCGGTTTTGACCAGATGCGCGACTTTGCCGCCCTGACCCGCAACCGTCACAGCGCCCGGGGCAAACCGGTGCACATCTTCATTGTCTGCAGCAGCGAACGAGGCCGCTGGCTGGCGGAAATGTTCCGCGCCCTGGCCGACCTGGAACCCGGCCTGGCCAACATCGACATCCTGCACGGCTTCCCAGAAGTCCTCGCCCTGCTTGACCTGCCACCGGACACCATCAAGCTATTCCCCGAAGACTGTCAAACCGAGTCCCACCTGCTCAACCGTCGCAGCTCCTGAAACGAAACCGGTCTTCACTGAAAAGGCTTCCTTAACGCTCCCCTAGCACCCTCAGCGGAGCAGCCTGTGTCACTTGACACATGCGCATGGGCCACTCATCCTAAACGTGAGCCGACTGGACCACGGCAAAACCGACACGGCGCCAAACTAGGGAGTGCCCATGCCGATTGAAAGCCAACTGCTGACCCCGGCTCCGCTGGTGTACAGCCGCTTTACAGGTAGCGTCACTTTTGAGGACTTCACCACGTCGTCCCAGGCCCTGCATGCCAATCCAGACTTCACGCCCGGCATGCATATGATCCTCGATATGCTCAATCTCGAAGACTTCGACGTGGGGTTTGACGAGATGAAGGCCTTCACCGCCGGCATCCAGCAGCGCCACCGCGAGCGCGGCGAACATGTGCATATCTATATTGTCTGCAACAACGACCAAAGCATTTGGCTGGCGGAAATGTTCCGCTCTTTGTCAGAGCTCGAAGACGGCATCGCCAGCGTCGACATCGTGCAGGGCTTCCCCGACATCCTCGCCATCCTAGATTTGCCCCGCCGCACCATCGACCTCTTCCCCGAAGACTGCCGCAGCGAAGCGCACCTGCTCAATCGCCTGTCCTCTTGACCGTCACCGGAGTTTCTTGACCCTGCGCTCTTAGTGCGCAATCCTTAACTCAGGATGCCTACACTGAGGAACGCCCGATGCCGGTCACCGCGACGATCCTCCCGCAATTGTCCCTGGTTCACGTCGTCGGAACTGGAACCCTTATCGAAGATGAGCTACGCGGCGCGCTGACCAAATGCTAGGCCCAACCGGACTATCGCTTCGGCATGCCCGAAATCGCGGACATGTCTCAGGTTGGCTTCATCGACACCCGCTTCGACATCCACCAGTCTTTTGTCAAAGAGCTGGCAACGCTGCACGCAGACCAGGGCGCGGCTTTACATGTTATCTTTCTCGGCCTCACCGGACAGCCCGCCCTGATGGTGGAGATGTTCCAAAATCTCGTCGCCGTGCAGGACCCGAAGGCCAAAATCGAGACAGCCGACGGTTATCCCGAAGTGCTTGCGCTGCTGGATTTGCCTGCCGAGGCTATCCGACACTTCCCGGAATCGTGCCAGCAAGAGAGTCACCTGCTCTGATCCCTTGGGACCAACCTCGCCAGGCAATACCTGCCGCCGAAACACTCCCATAGACGCGCCCTCCCCAATTGCGTTCCTAGCGCAATGCTTGAAATAGGTTTCAATGCGCTGCACACTTCTGGAAAGGATTTGAGATTGCCGATCAGCGTTTCCGTCATTCCCGAGCTTCAGGTGGTACACAACGTCTATACCGGGCGCGTGACCATTCAGGATCTCTATGACGAGCAAACCAAACGGCACCAGAACCCAGCCTTTGAAATGGGCATGCCCGGCATCAATGACCTGTCACAAGTGACCGAGGTCGACATCGGCTTTGATGAAATGATGGCTTACGCCAAGCAAACAACCGAAACCTACCGCGATGTGACCGAGCCTATTCAACTTGTTCTGGTGGGCGAAACCCCGATCACCGCTGCGGCCATGGCGATGTATGAAAACCTCTCCGCCGCCAGCAACGCCCCATTTGAAGTCACCGTCGTGCCCGGCTACCCCGAAGTTTTGGCCTTGCTCAACCTGCCTGCCGCAGGCCTCGCCTATTTCCCAGATTTCTGCCGTAAGGAAAGTCACCTGTTCTAGGCAAACAAACCTTCTGCCTTTCCCAAATCCCAATTTGCGAAAACACGCCGCAAAATCTGTCGTGCAAGGTGAGAAAAGGTTGCTCTAACAAAAGATGCATCGCAAACTAATCAAAAGGAAAGCGATGCCCGTCAGCCTAACGATCATTCCCGAGCTCAATCTCGTCCACATCATTTATTCTGGACAGGTCACGCCAAAGGAACTCTTTGAAGAGACCCAAGCCTGCTATCAACGGCCGGAATACCGGTCCGGCATGGCCGAAATCAGCGACTTTTTCCAGGTAACCTCTTTTGAAATTGGCTATGACGAAGTGCATGAATTCACCACGCACTCAAAGCAGACGCATGGCAGCGTGGACTCAGGCATGGACATTTGTCTGGTGGGCAGCACCAAAGTGTCTGAACCAGCAATCCTCATGTACGAAAGCATGATCGCGGCCAAAGAAATCCCAATTCGCTTGCACGTTCTTCCCGGGTACCCAGAGGCATTTGCAGTGCTCAACTTGCCGGAAGACAGCCTCAAGTACTTCCCTGAAACCTGCCACACCGAACGCCACCTGCTTTAAGCCAGCGGCGTTCGCGTTCACCGAAATCAGTAGCTGTACTCGCCGTAGATCTGGCTCAGATCACCGTTCCAGTCGCCGTGATACCGCTCCAGAAGCTCATCCGCCGGGACCTTGCCACTCTCCACGCTTTCCTTCAGCGCGTTCAGGAAATGGGTCTCATTAGGCACCAACCCACCAGCTCCCGGCTTGGCCCGCGCCACCAGACCGGCCTCGGAGATCGCCAGCACCTCCCGCGCCAGATCGTGCATCTTGATGCCACCCACCTGCGCCTGAAGCCCGTCTTCACTGGCCGCAACCCGCAGCGCCTCCCGCGTCTCCGCATCCCAGCCTTTCACCAGATCCCAGGCCGCATCCAGCGAGGATTGATCATACATCAGCCCCACCCAGAACGCGGGCAGAGCACAAAGCCGCCGCCATGGACCACCGTCCGCGCCGCGCATTTCCATGAATTTCTTGATCCGCGCCTCAGGGAAGGCGGTGGTCAGGTGATCCGCCCAATCGCTCAGGGTAGGCATCTCGCCGGGCAGGGCCGGCAGCTCGCCTTTCAGGAAGTCGCGGAAGGACATGCCCAGCGCGTCGATGTATTTTCCGTCGCGATAGACAAAATACATCGGCACATCGAGCGCATATTGCACCCAACGCTCAAAGCCAAAACCCTCTTCAAACACAAACGGCAACATGCCGGTGCGGTCGTCATCCAGATTGCGCCAGACCAGCCCCCGTGTGGATTTCACCCCATTGGGTTTGCCATCCAGAAACGGCGAATTGGCAAACAACGCATTCGCCACCGGCTGCAACGCCAGCGCCACGCGCAGCTTCTGCACCATGTCCGCCTCAGAGGCAAAATCGAGGTTCACCTGCACGGTGCAGGTCCGATACATCATGACCTTGCCCATGGTGCCCACGCGGTCCATGTAATCGGTCATCAGCTTGTAACGCCCTTTGGGCATCACCGGCATCTGCTCATGGCTCCAGATCGGCGCCGCGCCAAGCCCAATGAACCCCACCCCGATCTTGTCGGCGATGTCTTTCACATCGGTCAGGTGTTGGTTCACCTCATCACAGGTCTGGTGGATGCTCTCGAGCGGCGCACCGGACAGCTCCAGCTGCCCCCCCGGCTCAAGACTCACATTGGCGCCGTCTTTCTCCAAGCCGATCAGCTTGCCGCCTTCTTCCAGCGGGGACCAGCCGTGGCCATCACGCAGGCCTTCCAGCACCGCCAGAATGGAGCGTTTGCCTTCATAAGGCAGCGGCTTCAGCGTGTCTTTACAATAGCCAAACTTCTCGTGCTCGGTGCCAATACGCCAGTCTTCTTTGGGTTTGCAGCCAGAGCTGAGGTATTCCGCCAGTTGGTCGTGATGCTCAATCGGCCCGCCGCCGGACTGTGGGATAGACATAGGCTTGCTCCGCTCCTGCAAACTCGCTTGGGACAGTAGTGGTGAGGGTAATTCCCGGCAGTGTCAATGCAACCGGGGGTCTGATTTGGCCCAGATCACAACCGGTTGATCCGGTGTGGCCTTCAACCTAGCCAGCATGTTTTCCGTGCGGATGCCATCCAGCGACGCAAAGGCATCAAAAAGCGCATCAGAGCCTTCGGCATTCACCGGAATATGCAACGGCGCCTGCCCCGGTTGATAGAGTGCCCAAACCGGTGGCGTGCTGCGTCCGTCCAGCACCACGCGGCTCAGGCTGCGAATGGCCACGCTACCGCCATTGAGCGGGCCAAAGTAAGCCACCTCGCCCTCGTCTACCTGCACCACGCCCGGCCCGCCTTTGCCAATCCGAAACCGCCCGCGCTGCAGACCGCTCACGATCAGCACCGCGCCCACGGCGACGAGGCCAATGCCCAGCCATTTCATCACGCCAAAGCCACTGGCCCACCAAATACCAAGCAGCAACACCACGCCGCCCACCAGGGCTTCCCGCCACTGCGCCACCGCCGCGCGGGCCTCAGGTCGAATGAATGTCATGTCACCACCTTTCAAACTCTAGTCCGGCCGCAAGGCCGGGCAGCGCCCGACCCTCCCCACGGGAGGGCGCTTTTGCTTCCTCCCAGGGTCAAGCGCGGCCCTCTATTCGATGCCAAAAACGCCAGACCAATCATGCCATGTCTCATGTTTCGGTATCAAAAAACGCCATGGCAAATTGCCCACATGGCAGAAACCCAATGGATTGGTAGGCCTTAACTGCAGCTGCACTGGCCGCAAACAGGGTCGCATGGGCCTTTCCTGCATCGCGCGCTTCAGCCAAATGCATTGCCACCGCAGCCCTTGCCAATCCTTGCCCACGCAGGTCCGGCGGCGTGTACACCCCGCCTATTTGCACGACGTCCGAGGTCTGTGCATTGAAGCCAGCCATCGCAACAGGGCGATCACCCCGCATCACAACGCGGTGGCTGTTGCGCTCCAGATACCCGTCAATGTCCTTTTGAGCTGTCGAAACCGGATCCGAAACCGCTAAACCGGGCACTTCCTTTAGATACGCTTCGCGCCACGACAACACGAGATCCCGAGGCGCAGCTTCCAACGGAACCAAGGTCAATCCGCCAATCTCGGGCAGACGTAACTCCTCAAGTGACAGGGCAAAATGCGGCTGCGTGTCATGAGACACCAGCTTCTGCGCGCGCACCTCAGGAATCGCCAATACCTGCGCGACCTGAGCAGCCTCGCCGCAACAGCCCATCAACTTGCGCTCAGCAAAAATTGGCCCTATCTGAGACAACTCATGCTCGGTCACCATCGGCGCTTGCGGCAAAACCATGCCTTCATTGGTCACGCCTAAAAGGCCCTGCCTCCCACCGTCCAAGGCCCAAATCTTCAAGCCTCTGGGGGCATCACTGCCCAAGCCATGCTGCTCAAGGTTCCCCAACAAAAACATCGAGCTCTGCACATGCTCCCGCAGGAACGGCTCAATCCACGCAAGATCCGCCTCCGTGACCGTGCGCCAACTCACTGCCAGTCTCCCAGGCTCTGCTGCCACAGGGTCATCGCCGCAACTGCCGCCGTATCCGCCCGCAAAATCCGCGGCCCAAGGCTCACCACATGCGCAAACGGCAAGGCCTTCAACCGGTCCCGCTCCGCCTCAGAAAACCCACCTTCCGGCCCAATCAAAATGGCCCAAGGCCGACCGTCTTTTCCCGGAATCGGATCGCTAGCGATCCGATCAGCGCCCGATCCGCCCCCACGGGCGGGCGCTTCGCGTCCACCCTCGGGTCGGTCGCTGGGCAGCGCTTCCAGCCAAAGCTGCTCTCCCACTTCGGCCTCATCGCAGAACATCAATTGACGCCCTTCAGGCCACTCCGCCAGCAACCGATCCAGCTTCACCAGATCACTGACCTCCGGCACATAGGTCCCGCCACATTGCTCCGCCGCTTCCACCGCATGGGCCTGCAGACGATCCTGCCGAATGCGCTCGCTGTTGGTGAAATCGGTGTTCACCGGCACAATCCGCGCCGCGCCCATTTCAGCGGCTTTCTCGACAATAAAGTCTGTCCGCGCCTTCTTGATTGGCGCAAAGCACAGCCAGAGGTCTGGCGGCATCTGCAACGGTTTGGTCTGCGCTTCGCACACCAGTTCCCCATTGCGTTTATTCGCCACAGTCACGGCACAGCGCCACTCGCCATCCCGCCCATTAAACAACAGCACCGGATCATCCACCGCCATGCGCATCACGCCAAAAAGGTAATGCGCCTGCTCTTTGGTCAGAGGAATGGTTTGCCCTTCCCCCAAGCCCTGCTCTACATACAGTCTGACTTTTGCCTGTTTCATGGGAACCGACATATGGCCGACACGCCCGCAAAGGAAGACCCCAAGGGGCAAGTTTCTGACGCTGTGAAAGGCAATTGGGTCGACCATCTGGCTCCAGCCTGGTCTCGCCCCTACCTGCGCTTGTCGCGCGCGGACCGTCCCATTGGCACTTGGCTCCTGTTGCTGCCCTGCTGGATGAGCCTAGCGCTGGCGATACTGAGTGATGGTCAGGCCTCGCTGCATGATCTCTGGATCGCCGTCGGCTGCGCCATTGGTGCTTTCCTGATGCGCGGCGCAGGCTGCACCTGGAACGACATCACCGACCGCGAGTTTGACGCCCAAGTTGCGCGCACACGCTCCCGTCCAATCCCGTCCGGCCAAGTGACCGCCAAACAAGCCGCTATTTGGATGGTGATCCAAACCCTGATCTCCGCCGCCATCCTGTTCACTTTCAACCTGAACGCCATCCTGCTGGGCATCGCCTCCCTGCTGCCGGTGGCGGTCTACCCCTTTGCCAAACGCTTCACATGGTGGCCGCAGGTCTTCTTGGGCCTCGCCTTCAACTGGGGCGCGCTTCTGGCCTGGACCGCCCACACCGGCAGCCTCGCCTGGCCCGCCTTGATCCTCTACGCCGCAGGCATTGCTTGGACCCTGTTCTACGACACCATCTATGCCCACCAAGACACCGAAGACGACGCCCTCATCGGTGTGAAATCCACCGCGCGGCTGTTCGGCAAAAACAGCCCGCAATGGCTTCAAGGTTTCCTGACCCTCACAATCATGCTCTTTGGCTTTGCCGTGCTGATGGTCACCATCGAGCGCAGCCCGGCCTCTATGGCCGTCGCCCTTTTGGGGCCGCTCACCATGGGCTGGCACATGCAATGGCAACTGCGCCAGCTCGACACCGAGGACCCCGCCGTGCTCCTGCGCCTGTTCCGCGCCAACCGCGACACCGGCCTTATCCCTCTGCTGTTTTTCGCCACCGCCTTTTTCCTGTGATTGCAAGCGGGGTCATAACCCCGTATCAACCATGCACCACTGGACGGACCACACTTTCTGAATGCGACTTTCTTCCCTCCTTATCCTGTTTGTTACCTTCGCCTCGGCGGGGCTTCTAAGCCTTGTCGCCGCGAGCCTCTCCGCTGATCTGATCGAAGACACCTCCAAGTCCTCCGTCGAGCTCGAGCTTTCCAAGTCCGGTATGGACTGGGCCGAGGTGCATGCCGAAGGCCTGCAAATCTTCCTCGCGGGCGTGGCCCCGTCAGAGGCAGACCGCTTCAAAGCCATCTCCGCCGCGGGCCGCATCGTCGACGCCGCGCGCGTCATCGACAACATGGAAGTACCCGCCACCGCCGCTATTGCTCCACCTCGCTTCTCCGTGGAAATCCTGCGCAACGACGCGGGCATCTCGCTGATCGGTCTGATCCCGGAAAGCGCCGCGCGTGATCGCCTGCTGCGCGAATTACAAGACATCTCCGACAGCGGCGACGTCGCCGACCTTCTGGAAACCGCCGATTACGCTGCCCCCGCGGGCTGGTCCGCCGCCTCCCGCTTTGCTGTCTCCGCCCTCAAAGACCTGCCACGCTCCAAAATCTCGGTACAGGCTGGCCGCGTCGACGTAACCGCCATGGCCGACAGCCCGGAGCAGCGCGCCGAGCTGGAAATCGACCTCGCCCGCCGCGCGCCCAATGGCGTTGAGGTGAACCTCAACATCTCCGCCCCCCGCCCGGTGATCACCCCCTTCACCCTGCGCCTTGTCAAAGGCGGCGACGTCACCCGCTTTGACGCCTGCTCCGCCGACACCGACAAAGCCCGCGCCAAAATCCTCACCGCTGCCCGCGCAGCTGGCCTGGAAGGCAATGTGGACTGCGTGATTGGCCTTGGCGTGCCCTCCACCAGCTGGGGCGACGCGGTGGCCACCGCCATTCGCGGCCTCAATGAACTGGGCGGCGGTACGCTGACCTTCTCCGATGCCGACGTCACCCTCATCGCGCTGATGGGCACCGATCAGGCTCTGTTTGACCGCGTTGTTGGTGAGCTCGAAGGCACCCTGCCCGAAGCCTTTGCCCTGCTGGCCACCCTACCGCCCACACCAGAGGCCGAGGACGAAGCCGTCGCGCAGGAATTTACCGCCACGCTCAGCCCGGAAGGTCTGGTACAACTGCGCGGCCGCCTGCCCAACGACATCGCGCGCGACACCACAGACAGCTACGCCCGCGCCCGCTTTGGCACCGAAACCGTGCATATGGCGACCCGCTTGGACGACACCCTGCCGCCCACCTGGCCTTTCCGCGTGATGGCCGGTCTGGACGCCCTCTCCCTGCTCAACAACGGCTCCCTGATCGTGACGCCCGAGGCCGTCTCCGTCACCGGCAACACCGGCAACACCGAGACCAACGCCCGCATCGCGCAGCTGCTGGCCGCCAAACTGAGCCAGACCGATCACTTCGCGATCAACGTCACCTATCTTGAGGCACTTGATCCACTGGCGGGCCTGCCTACCAACGAAGAATGCATGGCCAACATTCAGGCCCTTCAGGACGAAGCCAAAATTGCCTTTGAACCCGGCAGCGGCACGCTGGATGCCAGCGCCGCCGGGATCATCGACAAGCTGGCAGAAGAGCTCAACGCTTGTCCTGATCTGCAAATCGAAATCCAGGGCCACACCGACAGCCAGGGCCGCGAAAGCATGAACCAGGCCCTGTCGCAAACCCGCGCGCTGGCGGTTCTGACCGCGCTGCAGGAACGCCGCGTGCTGACCAAAGGTTTCCTTGCCCTTGGCTATGGTGAGAGCCAGCCGATTGCTGACAACGACACCGCCGAAGGCCGCGAAGCCAACCGCCGCATCGAGTTTGTCCGCATCCTCCCGGAAGAAGAACAGGCCGAAGCCACAGCAGAAGAAGGTGCCGCTGACGCAGAGGCAGAAGCCGCCGACGCTGAGGCCGAGACCACCGAAGCCGAGGCAGCCCCAAGCGAAAGCGAAGCAGAGACTACCGAGGCGGACAATACCGAAGCCACGTCAGAGGACACCGGCGAGGCAGCACCAGAAGACGCTACCGCGACTGAGACCACCGACGAGACGACCGCCACTGAAGCCGACGCAGCCACGGACGACACAACCGCCGACGCCCCTGCCTCCGAGGCAGACGCCGCAGCGGACACAGGCGCAGACGCCGGCTCTGACGAGACATCCATAGACAACGCCGCGCAGGAAGACGGCGAGGAGACCCAGACCAATGACACGAATTGAGTTCATCCTGACCACCGCCGTCATTCTGTTTGTGGCCTTTTGTATGGGCTGGTTTGCCAATTGGCTGGTGCACCGCTTCACCCGCGTCGCGCAATCTGACGTCGACCAACTGGAGCGCATGTCCCAGGAGCTGCACGAAGCCGAAGAGACCCGCGATCAGGCCATCACCTACCTGCAACAGCGCGAGGCCGAGCTGACCAATCAGCTGACCCAGACCGAAGCCGAACTGCGCGCGGCCATGGACGGCCTCCGCGACGCCCGCCAGGAAGCCGAAGAACTGCGCATGCACGTGGAGCGTCTGGGCGGGGCGTAACAGGCACCCTAGAACCACCAAAGGCCAGTCTCTCTCCAGAGGCTGGCCTTTTTTGTGATTGCATTCAGCTTCCTACTTTGGCGTACCCAACACCACCCCGGACGCCTTCAGCACCTCCCGCTGCGGCTTATAGAAAATCCAGTTGTTGATCTTCTTGCCGCGCACCAACCCAGCGGCGCTGAGTTTCTTCATATGCGCGCTCACCGTGGGCTGCGACAGGTCCAGCTTGTCGACAATCCGCCCCACACAAACGCCATCTTCCACCAAGTCCCCATCCACCTGCGGCGCAAAATGCGAGCGCGGGTCCAGCAGCCAAAGCATGATCTGCAAGCGCACAGGGCTGGACAGCGCGGCAAAGACTTTCGCCTGCGCCGTGACCGACTCAGTTGACTCCGCGAGCATATCGTCAAATATCAATATAGATGATTCCCTATATAGACTGATCTCGATATGACCTTAGCCTCAGATCCCCTCGCCCGCCAAGCCCAAGCCTTCGCTCAAGGCGCAAAACTTGGCGCAGACTACCTGCACGGGCTCTCCGACCGTTAGGTAAACGCAGACGCAACCCAGCTCTCCGCGCTCGACATCGCACTCCCCCAACATGGTCATAGCCCCAACGACGTGCTCTCCCTGATGCAGGACGCCGGCAGCCCCGGCACTGTCGCCACCGCCGCGGGCCGCTACTTTGGCTATGTCATCGGCGGCGCACTACCCGCCGCTTCTGGTGCCCGCGCTTTGCTCGCCGCCTGGGACCAATGCGCAAATGCCGACACCGGCCCCTCGGTGATGCAGATGGAGCAAACCGCCGTGCGCTGGATCATCGATCTGCTCAACCTGCCCGCCCAGACCGAAGGCGCCTTCACCACCGGCGCGACCATGGCCAACATGACCCTGCTGGCCACCGCGCGCGACACCTTGCTGAGCCGCCTCGGCCACCCACGCGGCAAAGGCCTGCTCGGCGCGCCTGCCCTGCGCGTGATCGCCAGCGCCGAAATCCACGCCACCGTGCTCAAATCCCTGCGCCTGATTGGTCTTGGCTCCGACACCATCGAACGTGTCCCAACCGACGCCCAAGGCCGCATGCGTGCCGACAAGCTACCCAAGCTGGACGCCTCCTGCATTATGCTGGCGCAGGCGGGCAACGTCTGCACCGGCGCGTTTGATCCGATTGGCGAGATTGCCGACGCCTGCCATGCCGCTGGCGCATGGTTGCATGTCGATGGCGCCTTTGGCCTCTAGGCGCGCGCGGTGCCCGACCTGGCCGACGCGCTCACCGGCCTTGAGAAAGCTGACAGCTGGGTGGTGGACGCCCACAAAACTCTCAACGCGCCGTATGACTCCGGCCTGGCCCTCTGCCGCCATCCCGAAGAGATGCGCGCCTCCATGGCCATCGGCGCCGCCTACCTGCCACCCACCGATCCTTCCCCTGCAGACCTGACGCCAGAGTTCAGCCGCGCCGCCCGAGGTGCCGAAACCTACGCCGCCCTGCTCTCGCTTGGCCGCGAGGGGCTCAACGACATGATCCTTGGCTTTCACAACAAAGCCACCCGCCTCGCAGACGCCTTACGCAATGAAGGCTTCACCGTCCCGCATCTCGTGCACTTCAATCAGGTGTTTGTGACCCTGCCCGACAGCCCAGAGCTCTGCGCTGCCATCACGGCGGAGGACCAGGCGTCCGGTGAAGCATGGTTTGGCGCCGCCGCCTGGCAAGGCCACAGCGGCTTCCGCCTGAGTGTCTCCAACTGGGCCACAACAGACACGGACATCGACCGGCTGGTGGCCGCCATTGTCAAAGCCCGCAAAGCGGTTCTCACTTCAAAAGCTGTTGCCTAAAGCAACGATGCACCGCGCGGTGGGTTTACCTTTTCCTGCCACGCGGTCGCAAAACCACGCACCTCCGCAAAACAGTCGCGATACCGACAAAATACCGACGTCCCAAACGAAGGGATTTTACCGGTTAACGCAGCTGCATCACCAGCGGCTCAGCGCGTCCTCATCTTCGTCTTTTGCGGCAACCCATTCGGCCCCGTCCGCAGTGTATTCTTTCTTCCAAAACGGCGCGCGGGATTTCAGGTAATCCATCAAATATTCCGCCGCCTCAAAGGCATTCACCCGATGACGCGAGGCCGTGGCGACCATCATGATCATATCACCCTGACGCAGCTCGCCATGGCGGTGGATGACCAAAACATCCCCAAGATCCCAACGGCTTACAGCCTCCGCCGCGATCTTCTCCAGCGCCTTCTGGGTCATGCCGGGATAGTGCTCAATCACCATCCGATCCATGCCGCCCTTGTCGGCATCGCGCACCACACCGGTGAAGGTGACAATCGCGCCCATATTGCTGTGCCCGCTGGCGAAATCCTGCGCCTCGCGGCCAAAATCAAACGGCTCTTCCTGAACAACAACGCGCATGGAAAACCTCTTAACCACCTGTCATTGGTGGGAAAAACGCCACTTCACGCACGCCTTCAAGGCTCGCATCAAAGTCGGTCAATTCTTGATCC
Organism: Shimia sp.; assembly: GCF_022448905.1. Lineage (GTDB taxonomy): Bacteria > Pseudomonadota > Alphaproteobacteria > Rhodobacterales > Rhodobacteraceae > Shimia. The sequence goes on from NZ_JAKVCW010000011.1 coordinate 68,298, forward strand.
ACCGCCACACGCAAGGCGCTCAAATCCGAAAAGGCCACCTCATACCGCTCTTCGCGGGTTTTCAGCTCTTCCACCAACTGCATCACGGTTGTGGCGTTGGTCTCCACCTTTTCTTTCGGGATGCCAATGCGCTCCCGCACCCAAGCAAAATAGAGAACATCCATTGCGATCAATCCTTTAGATGCGGCTTCGCCTTGTTGAAGTAGTCCACCCCAGTGATAGCGGTCAGCGCGCCGGCAATCCACAGCAACAAAAGTCCTACCCAGCCGCTCCACACCATCCCGGTGTGTTTCCAACGCAGCCCCTGTAGGTCTTCCACCTCGCCCAGCATCACCTGATCGACCAACGCCTGGTCCATGCCCCAAGCCGACATGCCGAGGTAATGCTCAAACACCCCCTGGCCAAAAAGGAACGCAATCGCAACCATTTGCGTCGCCGTTTTCCATTTCGCCAGCTTGGTCACTTTCAGCGTTCCGGCGGTATCGCCAAGGAACTCCCGCAGGCCCGACACAAACACTTCGCGGAACAGGATCACGGTCGCCGGCAGCACCAGCCAGGGCGACATGGAGCTATAGCCTACGATGACCATCAACGCGATCATCACCATCGCCTTATCGGCAATCGGGTCCATCATCGCGCCCAGCTTGGTTTCCTGCTTCCACAACCGCGCCAGATAGCCGTCAAACCAATCGGTCACGGCCGCGACCAAAAACAGCATCAGCGCAAACCAATCCGCGTAAGGCCTTTCAAAATAAAGAAACATCACAGCAACCATCGGGGCTGCAAACAGGCGCATCACAGAAAGGATGTTGGGAATGGTCCAGGTCATGCCCCTGACTTAGCCTGTCTCCCCTCTCAGGGGAAGCGCGTTTGTGACGCGGTGCCGCCACCATGGCCCAGAGCCCACAAATCTGTGCTACACTGGCATAAGGCAACACAGGCAAAACCCTCGGGCGCAGACCGTCAGAGAGGAGATGCCCTTATGCAACCTGTTGTATTGCTTGTTGGAAAACTGCCCAATGTGATTGGCGCCGTGCCGCGCCAATTGGACCACCTGCCCATTCAATGGCTTGGCGCCCATGACCACGGCGAAGTCATACGCCAGTTGGACACCGAACCGCGCATTTGCTGCGTCATCATGGGCGCCAGCATGGATGACGACACGCGCGGGGACTTGATTGGTCTGATCGCCACCCGCCGCCCCGACCTGTCGATCCACCTCAAGGACCGCTCTTCCGGCCCAGATGGCATGGTTGGGTTTGTCGAGCAGATTGTCGAAAACCTTGTGCTACGCGGCAAGGTGCCTGCCTAGGGCGTCTTGCCAAAATCCTGATCCTCATTTTTGGCAGGACGCCCACGACACTGAGGGGTTCCGCCGCGCCCGACCTTTTTTCTGCTTCAGACCAAATGTCGGACGCTTTAGGCAACACCCACCGCGCGCAGGGTTTAACTTCCATCGTGGAAAAAGTTGTAGATTGTCTCCGCCAGTTTATCAGAGACGCCATCCACGGCCTTCAAATCCGCCAAATTGGCACGGCTTACGGCTTTCGCGCTGCCAAAATGCGCCAATAGCGCCCGTTTCCGCGTCGCGCCCACGCCCGGCACGTCATCCAGCGGCGTTGCGCCCACTGCTTTGGCGCGTTTCGCACGGTGTGTGCCAATCGCAAACCTGTGCGCCTCGTCGCGCAGGCGCTGGATGAAATACAACACCGGATCATTCCGGCGCAGCGCCATCACGCTTTTGCCCACGCGGTGGAATTCTTCCTTGCCGTGGTCTCGGTCCACCCCTTTGGCCACGCCCACCATCGGAATATCCGCCACGCCGTGTTCGACCATGATCTCATGCACGGCGCTGACCTGCCCGGCGCCCCCATCGATCAACAGCAGGTCCGGCCACATGCCTTTGTCCCGATCAGGGTCTTCCTTCTGAAGCCGCGAGAACCGTCGGTGCAGCACCTCTTTCATCATGCCAAAATCATCGCCGGGCGTGATGTCATCGCCTTTGATGTTGAACTTGCGATAGCTGTTTTTCATAAAGCCGTCCGGACCCGCGACAATCATGCCACCCACTGCATTGGTGCCCTGTAAGTGGCTGTTGTCGTAGACCTCAATCCGTTGCGGTGGCCCACTCAGATCAAACGCCTCCGCCACACCGCGTAACAGCTTCGCTTGGGTCGCGGTTTCGCTCATCTTGCGCCCCAGGCTCTCCCGCGCATTGCGCAGCGCCCCGCTGACAAGTTCCGCCTTCTCGCCTCGCTGTGGCACGAGTATCTCAACCTTGCGGCCAAGCTTGTCACTCAAGGCATCCGCCAAAAGCGCGCTGTCTTCGATATCATCGGACAAGATGATCTGCCGCGGGGGATCCTTGCTGTCATAGAACTGGCCAACAAAGGCCTGCATCACCTCTGCCTTGCTCACATCTGGCCCAACCCGCGGATAGTAATCACGGTTGCCCCAGTTCTGGTTCGCCCGAATAAAAAACACCTGAACACATGCCTGCCCGCTGTCCATATGCAACGCAATCACATCAGCTTCTTTCACGCCCTGCGGATTGATGCCTTGGGCGCTCTGGACCTGGGTCAACGCCCGGATACGATCTCGCAAAGCCGCCGCCTTCTCAAACTCCAGATTGTCGGACGCCACCTGCATTTCCGCCGCCAGATCCGCCTGAACTTTGGTGGAACGCCCGCGCAGAAAATCATCCGCCGCCGCAACAAGCTTGGCATAGTCCTCTTTGCTGATTTTGCCACCACACGGCCCAGCACAACGCTTGAGATGATAGTTCAGACAAGGCCGATCTCCAGCTTCCACCTCCTTGTCTGTGCAACTGCGCAGCAGAAAGACCTTCTGCAAAGTGTTCAACGTGCGATTGACCGCGCCGGCACTTGCAAATGGCCCATAGTATTTACCTTTGCGCGTTTTGGCGCCCCGATGCTTTTCGATACGAGGGAAGTCGTGTTCCGACGAAATAAAAATATGCGGGAAACTTTTGTCGTCGCGCAGCAGCACATTGTACTTCGGCTTCAACTGCTTGATCAGGTTCTGCTCCAAAAGCAGCGCCTCGGTTTCCGTCTTGGTGGTCAGAAACATCATTGAGCTGGTTTCGGAGATCATCCGCGCAATCCGGCCTGAATGGCCTGCGGGTCTCGCATAGTTTGACACCCGTGCGCGCAGGTTCCGCGCCTTGCCGACATACAACACCCGCGCCTGCGCATCGAGCATGCGATAAACACCGGGCGATCCGTCCAGTGTTTTAAGGTAGTTTTGTATACATTCGTGTCCCGTCGGGCCGTCAGGACTTTCAACGCTGTCAGAGGTCATGTGTTTTCAAATATGATTCTTTTGGTCGGGCTGCAATCTTGACGCCCTTGACGCAAGAGTAAACAAATCCACGGAAACTGTGGATAAGTCTGAAGATATCTTTTGCCCTCACGCGGATTTCCCTTGTTTTTGGCTGCTTTCGGCGCATTGCCTAAAAATTAGGCATAAAAATAAGCCATTGATTTCAAACGAAAGTTTTTTAAACACATCTCAAATTATTGAAATCATTAAGAAAAAGTAAAATTTATGTAACGGAACTGTGACCGGTGCAAAACTTATCTCTGATATGCGCTTTTCGCCGCAAAACGCCGACGTTGTTATCGCAATCAACCAACTCTGCGGCGAAGCCTGTTTCAGCCCGTTACCAACGCAAATGCTGGCCACCATCCACGCAAATTGCCTGCCCAGTCACAGCTTTGGCATCCAGCAAATAGCCCAAAGCCGCGGTAATATCGTCCACGCCAACGCCCCGACCAAGCACTGTGCCAGCCCGCTCAGCCGCAAAATCCGCAGCGTCCTGATGCGCCCCTTGCAACGTCGGCCCCGGCGCGATGCCATTCACGCGGATATGCGGCGCCAATCCCTGCGCGGCTGTCTGGGTCAGCGCCCAAAGCCCCATCTTCGCCAAAGTGTAAGTCGAAAACTCCGGCGTCAGGTTGCGGATACGCTGATCCAGCATGTTCACCACCAGCCCTGCCGCCACCGGCTCGCCCTGTGCATCTTTCGCCGCCGCGAGGCCCTGCGCCGCCATCAGCTGCGTCAAAACGTAGGGCGCCCGCAGGTTGCTCTCCATATGGCGGTCCCAACCCTCTCTGGTTGAGGACTGCACAGAGTCATCCTCAAATATTGATGCATTGTTGATAAGGCAGGTGATCGGCCCACCCAGAGCCGCAACACTCTCGGTAAACAGCGCCTTGGTTTGCGTCTCATCCAGAAGGTCTGCCTGCACCGCAACACTCGTCTGTCCGCAGGCCTCAATCGCCGCCACCGTCTCCGCAGCCCCTTCAACAGAGGTCGCATAATGCACCGCCACGTCATAACCGCGCTGCGCCAATGCCACAGCCATCGCTTGTCCAAGCCGCTGTCCGGCGCCAGTTACCAATGCCCGCGCCATATCAGTCTCCGCTTAAATTAGGTCAGGGTTATCAAGATGTAAGCTAGATAGAGTACGGTGAGAATGACACCCCAGATGCGTGTGATGTCTCTTTTTAGGAAAACAAATGGGATCAGGATCAGGGACGCGCCCAGCATCACCCAGAAATCAAACTCGAAGAAGTCCGGGTCCACGCGGATCGGGTGAATGATCGAGGTGATACCGATAATGGCCAACAGGTTGAACATGTTAGAGCCAATCACGTTGCCCAGCGCCACATCCGCCTGACGGCGCAGTGCGGCCATCACGGTGGTCGCCAGCTCTGGCAAAGAGGTGCCCAGCGCGATCAGCGTCAAGCCGATCACCGTGTCGCTCACGCCATACCGCCGCGCAATGATCTCGGCGTTGTCCACCATCAAGTCCGCGCCGAGCGGCAGCCCCACAAGACCCAGAATAAGGAAGACAATGATGCGCCACCACGGCATGTCCGGGTCCGCGCCTTCGACCTCTTCCTCGTCCATTTCCATGGCGGCTTCGGCCTTCTTGTGGCACCGCGCCTGATAGAATGCGCTGCCCAGCACCAACGCCAGCGCGCCCAGCAAAACCAAACCATTGCCAAAGCGGAAGAAACCATCCGCAGCCAAGGCGATGAACAGCACCGAAGCGGCAATCATCATCACAAAGTTGCGTCTGGAATTGCAGTGGCTGGTGTGGATCGGCGCCAAAATGGCCGGAATACCCAGCACCAACAGGATGTTGGCAATATTGGAGCCAACAACGTTACCAATCGCAATGCCCGGCGCGTTTTTCAACGCGGCCTGGATAGAGATCAACAGTTCAGGGGCAGAGGTGCCAAAGGCCACAATCGTCAGCGAGACGATCAACGCCGGAATCCCGATCCGCAGCGACAGGTTCACCGCGCCACGTACCAGCGCGTCCCCAGCCAATAGCAGGATCACCAAACCCAGCGATACCAGCAACCATTCCATGCTCTACCCCATGTCCTTGCCGCAGGGGCATGGCCCCTTGCCAATTTTGTACCGCCCGCACTTGGGGCATTTCTTTGATTGCAACTGCTTCTGGCCCGGAAACCGGAGTTTGCCAAACATCGCGAGCACCGCCATGCCGACCAGAAACAGAGAGACAATCTTTACCAGCACGTCAGAGCCCAAACCGCGCGAACTGCGCCCGTTCTTCAATGCCCGCAACCGCATCCTGGGCGAGTGAAGCCCCAAAACGCTGCCACATGGACCGTTTGATGCCATAACGGCGCAGCTTCACTTTGTCCCCAAAGCGCGCCTTCAAAACCGGCACCAAATGTCCAATTTCGTCGATCAGACCAACCTCTTTGGCCTGCGACCCGATCCAGATTTCTCCGGTGAACAGGTCATCATTGTCCGCAAGTTTTTTGCCCCGCCGTGATTGCACATGGGCGATGAAATTCTGGTGAATTTGCTCCAGCATCCGCTTCAGCCGGGCCACATCTTCGGCCTTTTCCGGCTGAAATGGATCGAGCATCGATTTGCTTTTTCCAGCTGTGTAAACCCGCCGTTCAAATCCCTGACGCGACAGGAACACATTCGCGCCGAAGCCCGCTGAAATCACGCCAATGGAGCCAACAACCGAGCTTTCGTCCGCGTAAATCTCATCCGCCGCCGCCGCGAGCCAATAGCCTCCGGATGCGGCCACATCCTCAACAAAGGCAATGACAGGAACCTCTTTTTCCTCGGAAAGCCGCCGGATGCGGCTGCCGATCAGCGCGCTTTGCACCGGGCTGCCACCGGGCGAATTGATTTCAAGCGCCACCGCCGCAGGCTTGCCCTTGGCAAAGGCTTTTTCCAGCAACGGCGCCAATGTGGCATCGTTCAATTGTCCACGACCGCCCGCGGCAATCATGCCTTGCAGACGCACCACCGCCACTGTTGGCGCTTTCTTGGCAAAAGGGTTCAAGCGTTTCATCCCATGGCATGTAGAACGCGCATGGTCGTTTCACAAGGTAAGCCCCTCAGGAAAGCGATGTTTGTGATCAAAAATCCTGATGTGACGCGAGTCACCTCGCGTCACTCTGCAAATCAGGCCCGAATGCGCCAACCGGTTTTGAAGATCCACCAGATGATGCCCATGCACAGGGCAGTGAAGCCGAAGATCGCCAACAGGCTCAGCCCCACAGGCACATCCGCCGTGCCAAAGAAGGACCAACGGAAACCGGAAATCAGATACACCACAGGGTTAAACAGCGTGATCTTCTGCCAGATCGGCGGCAGCATCGAGATCGAATAAAACGAGCCGCCAAGGAACACCAGCGGCGTCACCACCAACAGCGGGATTAACTGCAGCTGCTCAAAGTTGCCCGCCCAGACCCCGATGATAAAACCAAACAGCGAGAAGCTCACACAGGTCAGCACCAAAAACAGGATCATCGCCCAGGGGTGTGTGACCGGCACATCGACAAACATCGACGCGGTGGCCAAAATCACCACACCAATGAACAGCGCTTTGGTCGCCGCCGCCCCCACAAAGCCCAGTACAATCTCAAAGAAACTGACCGGCGCGCTCAAGAGTTCATAGATGGTGCCAATGAACTTCGGGAAATAGATGCCAAAAGACGCGTTTGAGAGCGCCTGCGTCATCACCGACAGCATGATCAGCCCCGGCACAATAAACGCCCCGTAACTCACGCCCTCGACCTGATCGATCCGGCTGCCAATCGCGGCGCCAAACACCACAAAATACAGCGACGTGGAAATCACAGGAGAAATGAAACTCTGCGCAATTGTGCGGAAGAACCGCACCATCTCGGAGTAGTAGATTGCCCATACAGCCGTGAAATTCATGCCGCGCCCTCCTTCACCAGCCCGACAAAGATGTCCTCAAGGCTCGACTGGTCCGTCTGAATGTCTTTGAGCTGCAAGCCAGCCGCACTGATTTCGCCCAACAGGCGGGTGATGCCCGTGCTCTCGCCGCTGGTGTCATAGTGATAGCGCAGCGCATTGCCGCCCTCGGCAATCTCCAGATTATAGCTCGCGAGGCTCTCCGGTACGCTCTCCACCGGCGCTTGCAGGTCCACTTGCAGGGTCTTCTGCCCCAAACGCTGCATCAGCGCCGCCTTCTCTTCCACCAGCAGCAGCTCACCACCGTTGATCACGCCCACACGATCGGCAATCGCCTCGGCCTCTTCGATGTAGTGCGTGGTCAGAATGATGGTCACGCCCTGCTCTTTGAGCTTGGCAACCACATCCCACATGTCCTTGCGCAACTCCACGTCCACACCTGCCGTCGGCTCATCCAGAAACAGCACCCGCGGTTCATGGCTCAGCGCCTTGGCAATCAGCACCCGCCGCTTCATACCGCCGGACAGCATCATGATCCGCGCGTCTTTCTTGTCCCATAGCGACAGCTGCTTGAGGATCTCTTCGATCTTGGCAGGGTTGGCCTTTTTACCAAACAAACCGCGCGAATAGGTGACCACATCGATCACCTTGTTGAACGGCTCCAAGTTGATCTCCTGCGGCACCAGACCAATCATCGACCGCGCCGCGCGGTAGTCCTTGACCACGTCGTGCCCACCCACGGACACCGAGCCCGCACTCGGATTGGTGATCCCGCAAATGGTGGAAATCAATGTGGTTTTGCCCGCGCCATTCGGCCCCAGAAGCGCGAGAATTTCGCCCTCCTTGATGCCCAGAGTCACGCCTTTGAGCGCCTCAAACCCACCTTTGTAGGTTTTGCGCAAGTCTTTTATGTCTACAATCACCGCCGGCTCCCTCTTCCGGTCTGCACCTTTGTAAGCGCGCCACCCTATCAGGTGGCTGGTCCGCGCCAAGTGCACAAATTTTCAGAGGGATATGTGCACCACCGCACGGCTCTACAAGCCCGGTGAAGCAATCTGTTTTACATGCAAAGGATTTCTTGCGTGGCTTAGCCGCCAGTCATCCGCTTCAGCAGACCCTTTTTCGGGGCCTCTTCCGCCACCTCTTCGCCCTCATCCGCTGGCCCTTCCAGCGAGGTCTGCAAATTGGTGAAAAACTGATCCGCCATCTTTTTGGCAAAGCCGTCAATCAACCGGCTGCCCAGCTGTGCCAGCTTACCACCCACCTTGGCGTCCACTTCATAGCTCAGCAGCGTACCCGTTTCACTCGGAGCCAGCGTCACATCCGCGCCACCTTTGGCAAACCCGGCCGCGCCACCTTTGCCTTCACCGGTCAGTGTCAGGCTTTCACCCTCCACCAGATTGGACAGCTCGACTTTGCCTTTGAAGGTCGCCTTCACCGGCCCAACCTTCTGCACCACAGTGGCCTCAAAACCCTCCTCGGCGTTGCCGGTCACGTCTTTTGCACCTGGCACACAATGGAGCAGGCTGTCCGCGCTGAGCAAAGCCGCCCAGACGTCCGCCACCGGGGCCGCGATTTCGCGTTGATCACTCATATGCATTTTGGCTCTCCTCCTGTGGCTCGTTGTCGCCAACCTAGGCAGATGCACAAACCGCTGCAAGCACACCAAGGTCGTAGCAGATCGCAAGCGCGACACCCTTTCTCAAAAATGGGACACAATCATGTGTATACTGGGGTTGATCCCACGCAGTAGAACACCATATCACGACCAGATAAGTTAATCGCATTAACATAAGAGTTTCCGATGCCCTCCGACATCCAAAGAAAGCTGACAACCATTCTTGCAGCAGACGCCGCCGGCTACAGCCGTGTGATGGAGTTGAACGAGGAAGAAGGCCTGCGCACCCTCAAAGCCGCGCGTGCCGTGTTCAAGAAATTCATTGCCCGCCATCATGGTCGCGTGGCCAACACCGCAGGGGACGGCTTGATTGCCGAATTTCCCTCTGTGGTCGAAGCGGTGCAATGCGCCATCGAGGTCCAACGCGAATTGGGCGATCAGCGGCAAGACCCTGAAATGGCACTTAATTTCCGCATTGGCATACACCTTGGCGATGTCATGGTGGATGGCAAGGACCTACTTGGAGAAGGCGTCAACCTCGCCGCGCGCCTGCAAAGCATGGCGGAACCGGGGGGCATTTTGATCTCTCAGCAGGTGTACGACCAAGTGCGCGGCAAACTCACCGTTGGCTTTGACTACATCGGTGAACGCCACCCAAAAAATTTCTCCGAAGGTGTGCAGGTCTACTGCGTCGCCAACATGGCCAACGCCTATCCCAAAATGCACATCCCGGAGCCAGAGCGCGCAACTCCCAATGTTGCGCCGCAAAGCGCCGCGCCCTTCGCAGCCAAAGCAAGCTCTTGGCCTGATGATGAGTTTGATGAGGTCCTCAACAAGGAGCGCCCCCAATCTGCCTCCTCCGACGCAGGGGACGACGACGCCGAAGTCGCGCTACGGACGCGCGGCAAACAATTTGCCCTGATCTTTGGCGCGTTGTGTGTGATCGACATGATCTCCGGGCGCGGACTCTGGGCCCATTGGCCCGGCCTCGCCCTGCTCACAGCGTGGCTTTTTCAAGCGGCACCCCTTTGGGCCAACACCCGGTTTAGTCCAGCCATGCTCCGTGGCGCAGCGGTTGTCACAGCACTGGTGCTCATCAATCTGTTTTCGTGGGATGGATACTTCTGGGCCATCTGGCCAGCAGGTGCTCTGGGGTTTGCCGCCCTGATGCGCCGGACCCGCAAACGCACCTAAACCAACCAAACAACACAGGCGATGCTCCTTCTCCGTCGTTTCGGAGGGCCACCCTTCGCGTGCCGCCCAGCAAATTCCGCAAAGCGGAATTAACTTCCGCATATTGACAGATCGCTCCGAATCCCGTCTCCTAGTCACAAGTGAAACTAAATTTCGCATTGCAGAATATTGTGAGAAACAAGGGTTGGGAGCCGGTCACATGATTTCTAGAATTCTCAAACTCGAAGACGGTGTGGGCTGCGAATTTGGCCTCTCCAAATGGGTCAAAATCGATCAAGCCATGATCGACGCCTTCGCCAAAGCCACCGGCGAAGCGCAAACCATCCACACCGATCCGGACGCCGCCAAGGACACACCCTATGGCAGCACCGTGGCCCCCGGCTTCCTGACGCTCTCCCTCCTCAGCCAGATGATCGCCGACGCCGTGCCCCGTACCGAAGCCGAGAGCACCGGCATCAACTACGGCTTTGACCGCGTGCGCTTTGTCGCCCCCGTCAAAGCAGGCGCCGAAATTCGCGGCCGTTTCACATTGGCAAAATACTCCGAGCCGCAGCCCGGTGTGATCGAGATGCAGTGGAATGTGACTGTCGAAATCAAAGGCGAGGACAAACCGGCGCTGGTGGCGCAATGGAAAAACCTGCGCTTTGAGCAAGGCGTCGAGACCTACGCGCAAGCCAGCTAGGGCTCAAAACGTACCTCCGCAAAACAGCCGCGATACAGACGCAATACCGACGTGAAAAATCAGGACATTTCCCCATGCGCGACGCCCTCATTGTCTCCACCGCCCGCACGCCAATTGGCAAGGCTTACCGCGGTGCGTTCAACAACACCCAGGCGCAGGAACTCATCGGCCACGCGGTGTCTCACGCGGTCTCCCGCGCTGGATTGGAAGGTCATGAAGTCGAAGACTGCATCATCGGCGCCGCGCTTCAGCAAGGCGCCACCGGCGGCAACATCGCCCGCCAAGCCGTGATCCGCGCGGGCCTGCCTGTCACCGTTGCGGGCATGTCGCTCGACCGCCAATGCGCCTCCGGCATGATGGCCATTGCCACGGCAGCAAAGCAGGTTGTGCACGACGGCATGGACGTCGCCATCGGCGGCGGCGTGGAGTCCATCTCTCTGGTGCAAAACGACAAAATGCGCATGGACCGCCGCGTCGACCCGTGGATCAAGGAACACAAACCGGCGCTCTACATGTCCATGCTGGAAACCGCCGAGATCGTCGCCGCCCGCTACGGAGTGACCCGTGAAGATCAAGACGCCTACGCGCTGCAATCCCAACAACGCACCGCCGCCGCGCAGGCCGCGGGCAAGTTTGACGATGAGATTGTGCCACTGACCTCAACAATGGGCGTGATGGACAAAGAGACCAAAGAGATCTCTTTCCAAGAGGTTACGCTTGAGAAAGACGAAGGCAACCGCCCCTCCACAACCATGGAAAACCTGCAAGGCCTGAACCCCGTCTTCAAAGACGGCCAGCAGGTCAAAGAAGGCCAATTCATCACCGCCGGCAACGCCAGCCAACTGTCAGACGGCGCCTCCGCCTCGGTGATCATGGAGGCCAAAATGGCCGAAAAACAAGGCCTTGAGCCGCTGGGACGTTACGTTGGCGTCATGGCAGCCGGGCTGGAGCCGGACGAAATGGGCATTGGCCCGATCTATGCCGTACCAAAATTGCTCAAGGCGCACGGCCTGACAATGGACGACATCGGTCTCTGGGAACTCAACGAAGCCTTCGCCTGTCAGGTGCTGCACTCCGCCTGCGTGTTGGGCATCCCAAACCAAATCTTAAACGTGAACGGCGGCGCCATTTCCATCGGGCATCCCTATGGCATGTCCGGCGCACGGATGGTTGGCCACGCCCTGATCGAGGGCAAACGCCGGGGCGCAAAATATGTTGTTTGCACAATGTGCGTTGGCGGCGGCATGGGCGCCGCGGGTCTGTTTGAAGTTCTGTAACAACTTAACTTCAAAAGAAAAAGCGCGGCGCCGCAGCCGGCACCGCGCTCGACAGTCGGAAAAGACTGTCTCAGCCGCCAACTGTACGTGACACAATCTCTGCCACAGTCCCGTCATCCATCATGGATTGTAACGCAGCATTGAAGTCCGCAATGAATTTTTGGGATTCTTCATCCTGCCAATCCGCGCGAAACCCAATATGGGCGGTCTCTGCAGAGGCATCCAAAACGCGCACCACGCCTTTAAGACCTTTGCCGTTGATCACCATTTCTGCCGCCAACTGCTCCTGCACATAACAATCAATGCGCCCTTTCTCGAGCTTCTTCAGATTTTGCTCAGTGGTTTGGGCCTCTTGTAACGTGATCGTCCCCGCCTCCACCATGTCAAAAAAAGCTTTGCCAGGCGTGCCAAACCCTGCGTTGTTGCCAAAGGTCAAACCTGCAAAATCTGCTGGATAAGCCCAATCCGATTGGGCTACGCCTTCTCGACAATAGACCGACACTTTCTCGGTCACCGGCGAGGTCGAATACGTTCCTATCCATGGACGGGACTCTGGACGGTAGTAGGTTCCAATCAAACCGTGTGCTTGCCCAGTCTCAACCAACTTAACAGCGCGCGACCAAGGCACGGCTTCCAACACCACGTCTTACTCTCCTTCGACGCGAGACAAGGCTTCATCGATAAAATCAGCCCAAATTCCAGTCGGTTGGCCGTTTTCCAATCCCATGTAGGGCGCATACGCCTCATCCTGAACCAGCTTGATTGGGGCAGCCGTAACTACGGTCGCTGCCGTCGCGCAGGCCAGAGCCGCTGCATAGACTACACGTTTCAACATTTTATTTGTCCTCCAGATGTGAAAGCGTTTCGAAGCTGGACAAAACGCTCGTCTGGGAGGATTAAATTGATGTTTATTTCTGATTTTGGCTTCATACAGAATGTCGATTTGGACTCACTGACCTCACCGGCAAACCTGGTTTGGTCCAAGCAACTTCCACTTGACTTGCCCCTCACAGGCAATCACAGCCCGGTGAAGCCTGCTCCCTAAATCTCGACTTACCCGTATATTGCCTCCAACACAGGAGGAACAACCATGCTCACACGCCGCGCCGCCCTTGGCCTTTTTGCCGCCGCTCCACTTGCCTACGCGCTCACCCCGCAACGTGCCTTGGCCCGCGAACCGGAGGTGTTCCAAAACCCCATCGCGATCAATGGATACGACCCGGTGGCCTATTTCACCGAGCAAAAACCGGTCGAAGGCTCCCCCGCCAACCTGGTAGACTGGAACGGCGCGACCTGGCGCTTTGCCACTGCGCAAAACGCGGCGAAATTTCAAGCCAATCCAGAGACTTATGCGCCGCGTTTTGGCGGATACTGCGCCTATGCCGCGTCCAAAGGCTACCTCGCACCAACCATCCCTAAAGCCTGGACCATCCACGAGGACGTACTCTACCTCAACGCCAACCTGCGTGCACAGGAACTCTGGCGTCAGAACATTCCCGGCAACATCACCAAAGGCCTTGCCAACTGGCCGGGCATCTTAGGTTAATAGCAAAAGGCGCGCCACCACGGGCGCGCCTTTTGAATAGGGCAACAACTTAAGCCGCGTAACCTTTCATCACTTGGCTTAAGTGATAATCCGTATCGCCCAGCTGCGCGTCGAGCATAATCAACCGCTTGGCATAATGACTCACCGCATATTCCCAAGTCATAGCGATCCCGCCGTGCATCTGAATACTCTCTTCCGCCACCAACCGCGCCGCACGGCCGATCATGTTTTTGGCCATCGACGCATATTTGGACGCATCATCGCCGCCTAGCTCGGCCGCCGCTTTGATCGTGATCGACCGTGCCTGCTCGATCTCGGTCAGCATGTCCACCGCACGGTGCTGCAACACCTGAAACTTGCCAATAGGGATGCCAAACTGCTTGCGCTGTTTGAAGTAGTCTACGGTGGTGGCATGGGTCACTTCCATCGCGCCCACAGCCTCCGCGCAGAGCGCAACAATCCCTGCGTTTACAGCATCTTGCAAAGCTGCCTCTGCATCCGACAAAACCAACGTCGCGGGCGTGTCATCCAGCAGCACCTCTGCCGCGCCGCCGCCGTCCATCATGCCGTAGCCGGTCACATTGGCGTCGCTTGCATTCACGGCAAACACACCCAACCCGTCGCCATGTTTCGCCGCAACCAGCACCACATCCGCCACCTGCCCGCCGTACACGGTGGACTTACGCCCCGACAGAGTGAACCCGTCCCCTTTGGCCGTGGCCACCGTGGCGATCTGGTCCAGCTCATACGGCGCATCGATCTCGGTGATGCCCACCGCGTATCTCGTGACCCCGGTCAGCAACGCCTCCTGATCCGCACCCGCCGCCGCCAGCAACCGCGACGCCATCAGCGCGCCTAGTACAGGTTCAGGACACAACGCCTTGCCAAGCGCTTCAAACACCACGGAAATGTCAAATCCGCTGCCGCCCATGCCGCCAGCATCCTCAGGCGCCAGCGCATAAAGCGCGCCCAGTTCCACCAACTGATCCCACAGCGCAGGATCATGATACGGCGCCTCATAGGCCACCTTGATCCGGTGCTCGACAGGGTATTGCTCACTCAGAAACCGCCCCAACGTGTCCGCCAACATCTGGCGTTCTTCGGTCAGATTAAAGTCCATCTCAAAGCTCCAGCATGGTTTTGGTCACGATATTGCGTTGGATCTCGTTGGACCCACCGAAGATCGAGGTTTTGCGGTTGTTGAAATACCGCGCCGCGTTGTGCTCAGTATCCGCCGGGCCAAACATCAGGTTGCCCTCGGTGACATGGCCGGGGAACGGTGCCGCCGCTGGGCCCAAGGCCCGCCGCGCGAGATCCTTAAGTTCCTGATTGATCACCGTGCCTTTGATTTTCAAAAGCGATGTCTCTGGCCCCGGCGCGCCCTGCTCCTGCGCTTTGAACAGCATGCGCAGATTGGTGATCTTCATCGCCTCAAGATCAATCTCCGCCTGCGCAATCCGCGCGGCAAAGAGCGGGTCTTCGATCAAAGGCTTGCCCCCGCGCATTGTGCTACGTGCAATCACCTTCACTTCTTCCAAAGCCTGCATCGAGAAGCCCACCCCGGCAATCCCCGTGCGCTCATGGGTCAGCAGAAACTTGGCAATCGTCCAGCCTTTGTTCTCTTCCCCCACAAGGTTGCCAATCGGCACCCGCACATCGGTGAAGAACACCTCGTTCACCTCATGCCCACCTTCGATCAGCTTGATCGGGCGCACCTCAATGCCCGGCGTCGCCATATCGACAAGGATAAAGCTGATGCCTTCCTGCTTCTTGGCGTCTGGATCCGTGCGACACAGGCAGAAAATCCAATCAGCATGCTGTCCCAAGGTGGTCCAGGTCTTCTGACCGTTGATGACCCATTCGTCGCCGTCCCGCTCAGCCTTGGTTTTGAGCGACGCCAAATCCGACCCTGCGCCGGGTTCGGAATAGCCCTGACACCACCAATCGGTGCCGTCCAGAATACGCGGCAGGTAATGCGCCTGCTGGTCTTTGGAGCCAAATTTGATCAGCACCGGCCCCAGCATATTCAACCCAAAGGGCACAATCCGCGGCGCATAAGCCCGACAGCATTCTTCCTCAAAGATATGCTTCTGCACCGGGCTCCATCCTGGACCACCGAACTCTTTGGGCCAGATTGTCGCCAGCCAACCGCGCGTGTTCAGAATGGCGTGCCATTCTTCCATCATCGCCTTGGTTAGCTCGCCCCCGGAGCGCACCGCGCTGGCAATCTCTTCCGGCAGGTGCTCGGCAAGAAAGGCGCGCACCTCATCGCGAAACGCCAGATCCTCCTTGGAATAACTCAGGTCCATGCTGTCACTTCCCCTTGTTCAAATCGGCGAAGCTGCTGCCATCCTCGGCCATTTTCCGAAGCAGTGCAGGCACTTGCCAATAATGCGCATCTTCTTCCGCATACGCCTCGATCCGCTTCACAAGCTCCGCCGCACCAATCGTGTCCGCGTAGTGCAACGGTCCGCCACGGAAACGCGGGAAGCCATAGCCCATCAGAAACACCACATCGACATCCACCGGGCGCAGCGCAATCCCATCTTCAACCACCCGCGCGGCCTCTGAAATCATCGCGGTCATGTAGCGGTCGACAATCTCCTCGTCACTGAAATCACGTGGCGTGATGCCCGCTTTGGCACGCTCTTCGTCGATGATGGCGTTCAGGTCCGGGTTCTCCAACGTCTCGCGGCCTTCATAGACAAAATAGCCTTTGGCGGTCTTGCGCCCGTTCCACTCGTTTTCGCTCAGCCGGTCGGCAATCGCCCCGCTGTAGCGCTCCTCCGCCGGACGGGTTGCCTCGCGCCGCTTGCGGGTCATGTAACCGATGTCCAATCCGGCCAGATCGCCCACGCGGTGCGGCCCCATGGCAAAGCCAAAGCCTTCCAGCGCCTTGTCCACCTGATCGGGATGAGCCCCATCCAGCACCAGATAGCTCGCGGTTTTCAGGTAGTGCCCCAAAATGCGGTTGCCAATGAACCCGTCACAGACACCAGCCCGCACAGCCACCTTGCGCATCTTCTTGGCCAGCGCAAAGCCCGTCGCCACCACCTCTGGCGCGGTCTTTGCCCCAACGACCACTTCCAGCAGCTTCATGATGTGCGCGGGCGAGAAGAAATGCAGCCCCAACACGTCCTGCGGCCGCTTGGTCATCGCCGCGATTTCATCCACATCCAGATAAGACGTGTTAGACGCCAGCACCGCACCCTCTTTGCAGATCGCGTCCAGCTTGGTGAAGATCTCTTTCTTGATCTCCATTTTCTCAAACACCGCCTCGATCACCAAATCGACGTCTGCAAGGCTCTCCATCTCGGTCGAGGCCGTCAGCTTTGCCAGTGCCGCATCGCGCTTTTCTTGGCTCATTTTCCCGCGCTTCACCGAGCCATCCAGATTGCCGGTGATCGTCGCCACGCCACGATCCAGACCTTCCTGCGAGACCTCAATCAACGTCACGGGCAGCCCGGCCATCAAAGCCGAGGTCGAAATGCCAGAGCCCATGGTCCCGCCGCCAATCACGCCAATGGACGCAATATCACGCGGCTGCGCCTTCTTCTCTGGGATGTTCGCCACCGCCCGCTCGCCAAAGAACGCATGGATCAAGCCTTTGGACTGCGGCGACGGCAAACACTCCATAAACCGCGCCCGCTCAAACGCCAGCCCCTCTTGGAAATTCCCGGTCGAGGCCGCCACGCACTCCACACATTTCTGCGGTGAAATCAGATGCGGGTGCTTCTTCTGCACCGCAGCCATGGTCGCCTCAATCGACGCATAATCCGGCGTTGTGGTCAACTCCCCCGTCCGGCGCGTCGCCAACGTGCCCGCCACAACATCCTTCGCTGCCGCCAAGGCCACGGCGCGTGGCTCCCCTTCGTCGATACGGTCCACAAGCCCCATCGCCAACGCGTCTTTCGCAGGCACATGACGCCCCGACAGGATCAAGTCCAACGCATTGGCAACACCCGACAAACGCGGCGCGCGTTGTGTGCCACCGGCCCCCGGCAGAATCCCCAAAAGCACCTCTGGCAGGCCCACCTTCGCCGTCGGCACCGCCACCCGCGCGTGACAGCCCATCGCAGTTTCCAGACCACCGCCCAGCGCCGTGCCATGGATCACCGCCACAATCGGTGTCTCGTTGTCCTCAAGAATGTTGCAGACCTCCGGCAAGCCCGGCTCCAATGGCGGCTTGCCAAATTCTGTGATGTCCGCCCCGGCAATGAACGTCCGCCCTGCGCAGTAGAGACCAATTGCTTTCGAGGACCCCGTCGCCTTGATCTCTTCCAAAGCATCGACAATCCCCTGCCGCACAGCCACACCGCTGGCGTTCACCGGCGGGTTATCAATGCAGATCAGCGCCACATCTTCCACAAATTCCACGGTGACCTTTTTCTCGCCCATCGTGAGCCTCCCTCGCATCTACATGTTGGCCCCAGTTTACGGCGGCTTCCGCCACGCGAACATCTGTTTCGCGGCCTTCCTGCAAAAAACGACGCGACGACACTTGCGCAAAATTTCCCGCTGAAATCCCGCAAAGCCACGCTAGGCTGGCTCACGCCCCGCGCGGACACGCAAGATCAAAGGACGGCACCATGCCACACCCCAACGCCCGCATTCCGGATTTCTGGCCCACTGGCAAAGACTGGACCTTTGACCGACCAGATCAGCCAATTGATGTCAGCATGGATGAAGCCGTGGCCAAGTGGGGCGACAACATCGCCGTGACTTACAATGGCGCGGACTACACTTACCGTGACATCGCCACCCACGTGGACGCACTGGCTGGCTATTTGCAACACGTCGGCCTGACCAAAGGCGACCGGGTGCTGCTCTACACCCAAAACTGCCCGCAATATATCATCAGCTTCTTTGCCATCCTACGCGCGGGCGGCGCTGTGGTGCCCGTGAACCCGATGAACAAGCAGGCCGAGATCGACTATCTCGTCGCGGACACCGGTGCCCAGATTGCCATCTGCGCGTTGGAGCTGTCCGAGCACATATTACCCGCCCTCAAGCGCGGCGACCTAGCCACGCTGATCGGCACCCGCATGACCGACATGGGACAAGCAGATTTTGACCTGATCCCGTCCAACCTGGCACAGGCTATGTCGGAACAGGACGCCGCAGCCCTTGGCATAACCGGCTTCCAATTGGCCCTAGACGCAGGCCATGTGCCCGCCCCCCGCGACACCACCAGCGATGACCTCGCCGTCATTCCCTACAGCTCCGGCACCACCGGCCAGCCCAAAGGTTGCATGCACACACATCGCACCTTTCTGGCCTCTCTCTACGCCAGCGTGATCTGGAACCCACCGCATGAGGACACCGTGCATCTCGCCGCGCTGCCGTTCTTCCACGTCACCGGCATGGTTGGCGGTATGTGCGCGCCGATCCTGACCGGCGGGCGCAACGTGATCCTGCCGCGCTGGTCTTCCAAACTGGCCGCAGGCCTGATCCAACGCTACAAAATCTCCCGCTGGCGCTCGATTGCGACCATGGCGATTGATCTGGTGAACGACCCGGATTTTGACAGCTATGACCTCTCCACCTTGGAAATGATCGGCGGCGGAGGCGCCGCCATGCCAGACTCGATTGCCAAGCGACTTAAGGGCATGACCGGGCTAGACTACATCGAAGGCTATGGCCTGTCCGAAACCATGGCCGCCACCCACATCAATCCTATCGACGCGCCCAAGCGCCAATGCTTGGGCCAGCCCATCTATGAGGTCGACAGCCGCGTGTTGGAAATCGGCGGCGACACAGAACTGCCCCATGGCGAAGTTGGCGAGATTGTCATGCACGCCCCGCAAAACTTCACCGGCTACTGGCAACGCCCCGAGGCCACCGCCGAGGCTTTTGTGGAGATTGACGGCGTGCCGTTTTTTCGCTCCGGTGACATCGGGTATCGCGACACAGACGGCTATTTCTTCATGGTCGATCGCGTCAAACGCATGGTCAACGCTGCAGGCTTCAAAGTCTGGCCTGCCGAAATCGAAATGCTGATGCTGCACCATCCCGACATTGCCGAATGCTGCGTTGTTGGCGCCAAAGACGACCGGCGCGGCGAATGTGTCAAAGCCTTTGTCGTGCCCAAAGCCGAGTCCCGCGACACACTCACGGAGGACGCCATTATCCAGTGGTGCAAAACCCAGATGAGCGCCTACAAATGCCCAACCATCGTAGAGTTCATCGACGCGTTGCCGAAATCCGGCGTCGGCAAGGTCTTGTGGAAAGAGCTCTCATGACGCATAGAAAATTCCACCATGCGGAAATAGACGCCTGCCCATGAGCCCGAACTTGCCTTTCCTTACCCGGCACCGCCGGGTTGCGCCTGCCTGCCCCTCTGCAGGCGCATTCTGCGCCCACCCAGTCAGGCGCAGCCCTCAAACGCATTGCCGCGAGCCAAATTAATGAGAAAACGCACTTCCGTCGCCAGCGACGCCCCAGCTCCCGAAACAGACCGCCAATTTGTCACCGCCTTGTCGCGCGGCTTGGACGTGCTGCGCTGCTTCCGCCCCCGCGACCGCGCGGGTCTGTCCAATCGCGACATTGCCGAACGTACCGGCCTGCCCAACTCCACCATCTCGCGCCTAACCTACACGCTGCTGCAAACCGGCTACCTGCTTTATGATGAGCAAACCGGCCGCTACCGCATCGGCGTGCCCGCCCTCAGCCTGGGCTTTGCCTGCCTCGGCTCCATGCCAATCCGCGACGCTGCCAAAGACCACATGCAGCGCCTCGCGGATTATGCGGGCGACGGCGTGCAAGTGGCTCTTGGTGCGCGCGACGATCACACCGTGACCTACCTCGCCTGCGCGCGCGCAGACCACGGCATGATGTCGCTGCAATTGGGCGTTGGCTCCCGTATTTCGCTGGCCCGCTCCGCCATGGGCCGCGCCTATATCGCGGGCTGCAAGCCGGAGGAACGCGCCGAAATCCTCGAAGCTTTGGCGGAACACCACGGCCCAGAGCGTTGGCCCGCCATTCTCGACGGCATCAACACCGCCGCTGCGCAGATCGCGGAAAAAGGCTTCTACGTGAACTACGGCGACTGGCACGAAGGCGTGCACTCGGTCGCGGTGCCTTTCCCCATGGAGAGCGACGCAGCGCCAGACATGGCCCTCAACCTCGGCGGCCCCGCGCCCTTTCTGACCAGAGACCGCATGGAAAACGACCTCGGCCCGCGCCTGCTCGAGATCGCCAAGGCCTTACGCCTGCACGCCACCCAGATCTAAATCCGCTTGACGCTTTCCTAATTGCACCCCACCGTGCCCATCGCACTTTTGGGGAGGCGCTATCATGGCCACAATCACAGCCAAGGACATCGACACCTACCAACAGGACGGCGTTGTCCTGATCCGGGGATTGTTTGCCGATCACGTCGAGACCCTGCGCAAGGGCGTCGAACGCAACCTTGCAGAGCCCGGCCCCTATGCGTCTAACAACGAAAAAGCAGGCCAAACCGGCCGCTTCTTTGACGACTACTGCAACTGGCAGCGCATCCCCGAATTCCAAGAGGTGATCGAAACCTCGAAGGCCGCCGAGGTCGCCGCGCAACTGATGCAATCCAACACAGTCCAAATGTTCCACGACCATGTCCTGGTGAAAGAACCCGGCACCTCGATGGCCACCCCCTGGCACACCGACGGGCCGTATTACTTTGTCGAAGGCCAGCAAACCATCAGCTTCTGGTCGCCGCTTGATCCGGTGAAAGACGCCACCCTGCGCATGGTCGCAGGCAGCCACAAATGGGAAAAGCCGGTCCTGCCCACCCGCTGGGTTTCCGAGGAAAGCTTCTTCCCCAACAAAGACGACTACATGCCGATCCCTGATCCCGACGCCGAAGGCATGCGCGTTTTAGAGTGGGAAATGGAACCCGGCGACGCGGTGGCCTTCAACTACCACATCCTGCACGGCGCGCGTGGCAACACCGCCACCCAACGCCGCCGCGCCTTTTCCCTGCGCCTTCTTGGGGATGATGCCCGCTATGTGGACCGCCCCGGCCCCACGTCTCCACCGTTCCCGGGCCACGATATGACACAAGGCCAAAAGCTGCGCGAAGACTGGTTCCCGATGCTGTGGCCCCGCACCTCGAAACAATCCTAGGCAAAAACGCGCAAAGCCCTATTCTCGTCAAAGGTTTGTCAGGGTTTCTCTGCAACCCTGCCGCCTGACAACATAGGAACGCGCTTTTATGAACCTCTTTGCCGCCGGCCTTCTGGCCTTCACCGCCAATACCACTGCGCCCGCGCAAGCCCCAACCACCAGTGCAGCACCGCCCGCCCCCACTGTTGTAGACAGCGGATACTGGTCCTACGGCTCTTGGCAAGTGGTTGCGGAAACCATCGACACCGGCGAAGACCTGCGCCGCACCTGCACCGCCTTCACCGGTGGCGACGGCAACCCCACCCTGAGCGTGGAAATCAGCAACGGCGACGCCGGTCCCCCTCACTTTTTCCCAAGCGTCGAAGTGCGTGAAAGCGCCTTTCGCGGACACCCCACCGTGATGCAGGACGCCCAGGCCATCTACATCCGCTTTGATGATGAAGACAGCATGGACGCCGTGGTCACCGGCTACTTTGACGAAGAGGGCTTTGCCCAAGCGACCTTCCGTTTTGACCACCCAGACAGCCAATGGGTGCTTCGCGCCATGCGCAAAAACGGCCAACTCGACACCGTGGTTGGCGGGCACGTCTTCGCCACCTTTTTCCTGGGCGGCTTCACCGCGTCCTATGTGAAAGCCATGGACGAATGTGGCTTCACCGGCGCGGGCGTCGTGGACTAATCCAGAACAAAAAACGGCCCCGCCGTTTCAGGCGAGGCCGCTTCAAATCTCAAGCGATCATCTTAGCCGTTTGCGAGTTGATCTTTGACCATCGGGCCGACTTTGCCAAAATCCATCTGGCCGGTGTATTTCGCCTTCAGCGCGCCCATGACCTTGCCCATGTCACGGATGGACTCCGCGCCAACCTCAGCCACCGCCGCCTTCACAGCTTCGACAATCTCGTCATCGCTGAGCTGCTTGGGCAGGAATTCCTCGATGATGGTGATTTCGGACAGTTCCCGCTCCGCCAGGTCCAGACGGCCACCCTCTTCATAAGTGCGCGCGCTTTCCTGTCGTTGCTTCACCATCTTGGCGAGAATCGACAGGATATCCGCGTCCGACACACCGCTGCCGCCTTCTTCGCCTTCGCCACGCGCCGCAATGTCACGATCTTTGATCGCAGCCATGATCAGACGCAAAGTAGAAAGCCGGTCCGCCGCGCGGTCACGCATCGCCTGTTTCAGCGCGCTGTTGATGTCTTCTCTGAGTGCCATTCTTCTTGCCAATTGCTGTCAAACATAAGCATGCGACCTTATATAAACGCCTCGCGACTCGCAACCATCGCGTTTTTTGACCAAACCCTTTAAAATAAGGGGTCACTGAGAACACACATCTGCTTGACGCCCGCCGCCCAGCGACATATGCATCGGCCAATTTGCCAGCCGGAGACTCGCCCATGACCGCATCGACCCCCGATCACCCGACCGCCTGCCTCGCTCTTGCTGATGGCACTCTGTTTTACGGACGTGGCTTTGGCGCCACCGGCGAAACAGTGGCGGAGCTCTGCTTTAACACCGCCATGACCGGCTATCAGGAAATCATGACCGACCCGTCTTACGCGGGCCAGGTTGTGACCTTCACCTTCCCTCACATCGGCAACACCGGCGTAAACCCGGAAGATGATGAAACCGCCGATCCGGTGGCGGAGGGCATGGTTGTGAAATGGGACCCAACCGAGCCATCCAACTGGCGCTCCGTAAACACACTGTCTGACTGGCTCGCGTCCCGGAACCGCATTGCCATTGGCGGCATCGATACCCGCCGCCTGACCCGCGCGATCCGCCAACAAGGCGCGCCACACGTCGCACTGGCCCACAACCCGGATGGCGCGTTTGACACCGAAGCGCTGGTCGCAAAGGCACGCGCCTTCTCCGGTCTCGAAGGTCTGGATCTGGCCAAAGAAGTCACTTGCGCTCAAAGCTATCACTGGAACGAAATGCGCTGGGCCTGGCCGGATGGCTACCCAAAGCTGACCGAGCCAAAGCACAAGGTTGTGGCTGTCGATTTTGGCGCCAAACGCAACATCCTGCGCTGCCTGGCCTCTGTGGGCTGTGACGTGACCGTCCTGCCAGCAACAGCCACCGCCGAAGAGGTGCTCGCGCACAACCCGGATGGCGTTTTCTTGTCCAACGGCCCGGGCGACCCGGCGGCCACCGGCGCATACGCTGTACCGATGATCCAAGACGTGTTGAAAGCCGACATTCCAGTGTTTGGCATCTGCCTGGGTCACCAAATGCTGGCGCTCGCGCTGGGGGCAAAGACCGTGAAAATGAACCACGGCCACCACGGGGCAAACCACCCGGTGAAAGACCACGACACTGGCAAGGTGGAAATCACCTCGATGAACCACGGCTTTGCAGTGGACGCACAGACCCTGCCCGAAGGTGTGGTAGAATCCCACGTCTCCCTGTTTGACGGCTCCAACTGCGGCATCCGCCTCGCAGACAAGCCGGTGTTCTCCGTACAGCACCACCCAGAGGCCTCTCCGGGCCCACAGGACAGCTTTTACCTGTTTGAGAACTTCGCCGCCGCCATGGCGGCGCGCGCCTGATCCACAGGTAGGGAAAACCCGACGTATGGCGACCCGCTCGCCATACGTTAACTTTGCATTAACCATACACGCACAGGC
Organism: Shimia sp.; assembly: GCF_022448905.1. Classification (GTDB taxonomy): domain Bacteria; phylum Pseudomonadota; class Alphaproteobacteria; order Rhodobacterales; family Rhodobacteraceae; genus Shimia. Next base: position 92,590 of record NZ_JAKVCW010000011.1, read on the forward strand.
TAAAACAGTATGTTTTAGCGAGTTAGGTGTGCGGTATGGCCACCACGCCTCTTCAGCAGTCTCCCCAACGGCATCATCCGCAGGACGCGGCGCGGCTGCCTTTGGCCCGCGCGCTGATCGAGGCAGGCTTGGTCACCCCATGGCAGTTGTTCTTCGCCTTGCGTTGCCAATCGTCCTGGAATGCCACCCTCACCGAAATCCTGACCGCCCAGGGCTGGGTCACACATGCGGCTTTCCGCAGCTTCAAAGCCCGTACCGAAGACCTGCGCCAAGTCGATCTGACCCGCACGCCACCCTCAGAGTCGGCGGCGCATCTGTTGCCGCCCGCCTTCTGTCTCAAGCACAACGTGTTGCCTTGGGCCAAAATTTCCGGCACCGTCATTTTGGTCACCGGCCGCGCCGATCATCTCGATGACCTGCGCGCTGTTTTGCCTCCCCATCTGCGCGAGGCGCTTTTTGCGCTCACCGATGCCAAACAGCTGCGAGCCCATGTCGCCTTACATCACCGCCGCGCTCTGACCGAAGCCGCCGAGTCGTCTGTGCCGGAAGCGGAGAGTTGCCGCCGCTTTGCCCATGGCACCGCTCTGCGTCACTGCCTGTTTGTCAGCCTGTTGCTCCTGCTCGTATTTGCCGCCGTGCCCATCCCTAACCTGGCGCTGCACCTGCTTAACTGGTGGACCATTGTGACGCTGTTGGCCGCCACCAGCCTGCGCATCGCCGCCCTCTGCTTTCACCTCTGGCCCAAAGGTGGCGCCCCACCGATCCCTCCGCTGCGTTGGTCCGCCGCAGCGCCGTTTACGTTGCCCGCCAACCTGACCCGCAACGGCCGCCGCGCCCGATTGCCACGCATCTCCGTGATGGTGCCGCTATATCGGGAAACCGAAATCGCCACCGCCCTGATCCGCCGCCTCACGCGGCTGACCTATCCCCGAGCCTTGCTCGACGTGGTGTTGGTCCTCGAAGAGAAAGACCAGCTCACCCAAGCCACCATCGCTCAAACCCGCCTGCCCCGTTGGATGCGTGTGGTCGAGGTGCCCACCGGCTCCGGCATCACCACCAAACCCCGCGCCCTCAACTACGCCCTGCCGTTTTGCCGCGGTGAGATCATTGGCATCTGGGACGCCGAAGATGCCCCCGCGCCGGATCAGCTGGAGCATGTCGCCTATCACTTTGCCCACGCCGGTTCTGATGTGGCCTGCCTGCAAGGGGTGCTGGACTACTACAACCCCTACACCAACTGGCTGTCACGTTGCTTTGCCATCGAATATGCCGCCTGGTTCCGATTGGTCCTACCAACCCTCACCCGTCTTGGGTTCCCTGTTCCCTTGGGCGGCACCACGCTGTTTCTACGCCGCGACCTGATCGAAGAGGTCGGTGGCTGGGACAGCCACAACGTCACCGAAGACGCTGACCTTGGCATCCGCCTTGCTCGACGTGGCTATCGCACGGAGCTCTTCCCCACGATAACCAAAGAAGAGGCGAACTGCCATGTTATCCCATGGATTCGACAGCGCTCCCGCTGGCTTAAAGGCTACATGGCCACCTACATCGTGCACATGCGCAACCCGCGCCAGCTATGGCAAGATCTCGGCCCACGGTAATTTCTCGGCTTCCAGACGCTCTTTCTCTGTACAATCAGCCAGTTTCTTCTGGCGCCCTTCCTGTGGCTGCTTTGGGGGGCCGCCTTTGGCCTGCCTCATCCTCTGACCGACACGCTGCCACAAGAAACCCTGCTGATCCTCGTCGCTACGCTCCTGCTGTCCGGCACCACCAACGGCGCGCTCTGGATCACCGCCGTCCACAAGAGCAAACGCCCCCGGCTCTACCCGTGGATTTTGTCGATGCTCTTCTACTTCCCGCTTGCCACACTGGCCGCCTACAAGGGCTTGGTCGAAATGGTACTCGCGCCATTTTATTGGGACAAAACCAGCCACGGCAAAACCGCCGAGGCCGTCGACCACAGCACCTGTCACGCCAGCAACACCGACTGACTAGTCAGAGTTTTCCTGCTTCAGACGGGTCACAAAAGCCGTCGAAATATGCGCGCGCAAGGCCGCATCCGCCGCATCGCCATCGCGTGCGGTGATCGCATCCACAATCGCCTGATGCTCCACCAACGTGTCCTCACCGCGACCCTCCACCGCAATCGAGGTGGTCGCCATCAAAGCCATTGAGCGGTGCACCAGGTCCAGCTGTTGCACCAGATACCGGTTGTGGCTCGCCAGATGGATTTGCTTGTGGAACCGCCGATTTGACCGGGCGAGAGCGGAAGAGTCGTCCACGCGTTCCTTGTCCGCATCCACCATATCTTGCAGCACTTTGACCTCTTCTGTGGTCGCATGATGTGCCGCCAATCGCGCCGCCAGCCCTTCTAACTCGCCCCGCACGACATAGAGCTCCGCCATCTGGTTGTGATCCAACGAGTTCACAATCAGGCTGCGCCCATCTCGCGCCAAAAGCGACTGCGTCTCCAGCCGCTGCAACGCCTCCCGGATCGGGGTGCGTGACATGCCAAACCGCTCCGCCAGATCGCTCTCCACCAGCCGATCCCCCGGCTTAAAAACGCCCACATCAATCGCTTCCAAAATCAGCGTGTAGGCATCTTTGTTCGGGCGTGTCGTCTGCGACATGTGGCGCGATCCTTTATTGTCCTGCGGGCCAGACTACGCGCTGCGCCAATTGATGCAACCCCAACGACACATTGAAAAAACCCATTCCCCGTTGCGTCAGACCACCACCATGCGTATCACGCCCGTATGCCAAAGCAGTCTTTCTCACATGTCTCCACTTGGGTGTTTGATCTCGACAACACCCTCTACCCGCCTGAAGCCCGTCTGTTTGATCAGATCGAGGTGCGGATGACCGACTATGTGATGAAGGCCTTGGGCGTGGACCGCCCCAAAGCCAACCAGCTACGCCAAGACTACTGGGCGCGCTACGGCACCACGCTCACTGGCCTGATGCGCGAGCATGACGTGGACCCGGCGCCCTATCTGGTCGACGTGCATGACATCTCGCTCGATCATCTGGAGGCCGACGGCCTGCTGGCGCAATACATCAAAGAATTGCCCGGCCGTTGCATTGTCTACACCAACGGCACCGCGCCTTACGCCGAACGCGTGCTTGCCGCGCGCGGCCTCGACGGGCTGTTTGATGCAATCTACGGCGTGGAACACGCCAACTTCCTGCCCAAGCCCGAACGCGCCGCTTTTGAGACCATATTCACGAAAGACGGCGTCGACACCAAAACCGCCGCCATGTTCGAAGACGATCCACGCAACCTGCAAGCGCCCCATGACATGGGCATGCGCACCGTGCACGTCGCCCCGGAACCGCTGGACCACGACCACATCCATTTTCACACCGACGACCTGCCGACGTTTCTGTCAAAACTGCGCTAAAAGTCGGGGCGGGCATCTCGTCGCACTGCGACAAGGTGCCAGTTTTAAAGATGCAGCCCGGATGCATATCTAACCCACGCGGCAGGAGAGCCTTTCTGACAGATCTGAGGGATCAGGGGAAGCGCGGCAGTGTCGTGTCCCACAGTGCTAACTCTTAGCGTTATCCTCCCTGTTCCCCGCGTCCACCCCGGCGCGGGCCCTGTAAAGGACTGTCCTCATGAGCCTCGCCTCTGCGTCTGACATTTCCACCCCAAAAACCAAAACCAAACTGGACCCGGCCACCTGGGTTTGGGCCGGCATCGCCCTGCTCGTGGCGCTTTGGGGCACCTCGATTGTCCTGTTCGGTATTCCCGGGCTCTACATGCCTGCTGTGGCCCTGGTCCCTGTGATCTACCTCGCATTGGTGCTGATTTCCCGAGGGTGACATTTCATCCCCTTGGAACCGGTTTCAGCCAGGCGTAAGGTGCCGCGCAGGAGGCCTTTGCCATGACTGAGACACCCCAAGTGGACATCCTGATTTCCGGCGGCGGCATCGCCGGATTGACTGCCGCCGCCGCCTTTGGCGCTGCCGGATTTTCCGTGCAATGCGTCGACCCGGCCCCGCCCGTGACCGAGCGGGACGCCGCTGGTGCGGACATGCGCACGACCGCCTTCCTGCAACCGGCCCGCACGCTTCTGGAAGAGGCCGGCCTCTGGCAACGTCTCGATGCCCACGCCGCCCCGTTGCAAATCATGCGCATCGTCGATGCCGGTGGAGAAGTTGCCGAGCCGCGCATCGTGAAAGACTTCGACGCCTCCGACATCTCCGAACAGCCCTTTGGCTGGAACCTGCCCAACTGGCTGTTGCGCCGCGAAATGATCGCCCGACTGGAAGAGCTGCCCAATGTCGATCTGCGCATGGGCTGTGGCACCACCACGCTGTTCACCCGCACACATGAAGCGCGCGTCGGCCTCTCCGATGGCAGCCAAACCCGTGCCCGTCTGGTGATCGCCGCGGATGGCCGCAACTCCCCGATGCGCGAGGCCGCAGGCATCGGCACCAAAACCACGCGCTATGGGCAAAAAGCCCTGGCGCTGGCGGTGACCCACCCAATCCCCCACGCCAATGTCTCCACCGAAATCCACCGCTCCGGCGGGCCTTTCACTCTGGTGCCACTGCCCGACCACAACGGCATGCCGTCGTCGGCTCTGGTTTGGATGGAACGTGGTCCGCGTGCCCAAGAACTCTTCGCAATGGAGAAGGCCGAGTTTGAGGCCGAAATGACAGAGCGCAGCTGCGCTCTCTTTGGCCCCCTCACGCTGGCGTCCAACCGCACCATCTGGCCAATCATCTCGCAATCCGCCGACCGGCTCTACAGCCAACGCCTCGCGCTGGTGGCTGAGGCTGCCCACGTCGTGCCCCCCATCGGCGCGCAAGGTCTGAACATGAGTTTGGGTGACATGCGCGTCCTGCTGGAACTCGCCAAAGCCGACCCCGCCGATCTGGGCAGTGAGCGCATGCTGGAACGCTACCACCGCAAACGCTTCACCGAGGTCAAACTGCGCGTGAAAGGCATCGACATGCTCAACCGTGCCTCCATGGCCGAAGCGCAACCGCTACGCAACGCCCGCGCGCTAGGCCTCAACGCACTCTATTCGCTGGCACCGGTGCGCAAAACGCTAATGCAAATGGGGCTGGGCGTGCGCTGATCCATGCGGTCGCCCAATGCCTTCTTCAGGAATCATTGGCAGCTTCTGACCCTGACGCTGCTGATCACGCTCTTGTGGAACACCGACGTACTTCTGCCGCTGCGCATTCTCACGGTGTTCCTACATGAGCTCTCTCATGCGGTCGCCGCAATAGTCACCGGAGGCGAAGTCCTCAGCCTGTCAGTAAGCCCCAACGAAGGCGGTCTGGTCACCGCTCGCGGCGGCAGCCCATTCTGGATCACCTCCGCCGGATACCTCGGCTCACTCTTGATTGGCGCGGCGCTCTTTGTTCTGGCACTGCGCACCCATTGGGACCGGACCATCTTGGCGGTGTTCGGCGTCATCACCCTGCTGGTGGCAGCCTTTTATGTGCGAGATCTCTTTGCCCTTGGCTTCGCACTTGCCACCGGCGCGGCGATGCTACTGGCCAGCCACTACCTCAGTCTCGACATCAACGATATGATTCTGCGCACCATCGGGATCAGCAGCATCATATACGCACCCCTCGACATTTTTGACGACACCATCCGCCGCGCCCACCTGCGCTCAGACGCGCGCATTCTGGCGGAACAAGTTGGCGGCTCAACACTGTTCTGGGGCGGCCTCTGGTTGGTAATCAGCCTGGGGGTGATCGCCCTAACTCTGCGTTATGGATTGCCACAAAACAGCAATATCACCTTGCGCCGACAGACAGCGCGCTGACCCGCGCACGGCTATTTCTGCAAAGCAACCACCAAAATCAAACGGAGGCAGCGCCAAAAACGCCACCTCCGCAAAACAGTCGTAATACCGACGCGATACCGACGCGCTAAATCACCGTATCGAGCACATTTCGTAAACGATTTATTGTCGCGTCTACGTCGTACAATTTGTCCAATCCGAACAGCCCAAGCCGGAAGGTCATGAAGCCTTCAGGCTCATCGCAAGCCAGCGGCACACCGGCGGCAATCTGCATGCCCTCTGCGGCAAACTTACTGCCGTTCTGAACCCCCGGATCACTGGTGTAGCTCACCACCACGCCCGGCGCGCCAAAACCATCTGCCGCAACCGACTGAATGCCCTTGTCTTTCAGCATGTTACGCACACCGTCACCCAGGGCCCACTGCGCCTCACGCAGCTTCTCAAACCCGTATTCTTTGGTCTCCAGCATCGTATCACGGAACGCCCGCAGCGCATCTGTCGGCATGGTCGCATGATAGGCATGGCCGCCATTCTCATAAGCAACCACGATGTCACGCCACTTTTTCAGGTCGAGTGCAAAGCTGTCAGACTGGGTATTTTCCAACCGGGCCAAGGCTTTATCCGACATCATCACCAGCCCCGCCGACGGCGACGCGCTCCAACCTTTCTGCGGCGCAGAGCACAACACATCCACACCCAACGCCTTCATGTCGATCCAGGCACAGCCCGACGCGATGCAGTCCAGAACCATCAGGGCTCCGACCTCATGCGCGGCCTCTGCCATGGCCTTGATATAGTCATCCGGCAAGATCACACCGGCGCTGGTTTCCACATGCGGCGCAAAGACAACCTGCGGTTTTTGCTTGTGAATTTCTGCCACAACGTCCGCAATCGGCGCAGGCGCAAACGGCGCTGTTACGCCATTTCCAGTTTGCCGCGCCTTCATCACAGTGCTTTCCGCCGCAAATCCGCCAGCCTCAAAAATCTGGCTCCAGCGGTAAGAGAACCACCCATTGCGTACCACCAGCGTTTTCTGCCCCGCAGCAAACTGCCTCGCAACCGCTTCCATGCCATAGGTCCCGCCACCCGGCACCAAGGCCACCGCATCTGCGTTATAGACCTCCTTCAACAGGTCGGAAACATCCCGCATAACCTGCTGAAAAGATTTGGACATATGGTTCAAAGACCGATCCGTGAACACCACGGAAAACTCGCTCAACCCACCGGGATCGACATCATGTGCCATGGGGAAACTCCTTATCATGTTACCTAAGGTCTACCGCAAAGTGGCGCGCCCACCAATCACCCAAAGCCTTCAAGACCCTTCGTCATTTCCATCAAGCGTTCACAGCGGTCCCGGCCGCCGTTCCTCACTGAGCAACACATTGGCCTCTACATTGCCCACGCCCGGTAACGTCATCACCCGACGCCGCAAAACCCGTTCAAAATCAGATATATCGCGCGCGGTAACCCGCAGGCGGTAGTCATACAGCCCCAGCACGTGCTCCACAGTTTGCACCTCGGGAATGGCCGACACTGCCCTCTCAAAATCCTCAAGACTCACGCGCCCTTTTGTGGCCAGTTTCACCCCCAAAAACACCGTCACGCCAAAGCCGAGCTTCTCATAATCCAGATCCAGCTTTCGTCCCGCAAGCGCCCCACTGTCTTGCAACCGCTTGATCCGCCGCCACGTCGCCGGCTGTGATAACCCAAACCGCCGTCCCAACGCGCCTGCGTTCTGGGTGGCATCCTCCGCTAACGCTTTGAGAAGACTACGATCAATCTCATCCAACTCAATCATATCGGCAGGCTTTCATCAGATTTAATCCGCGCCACATGCATGAGCGATTCAATGTCAGCGATATGCGGCAGAGTCAGAATACGACTGCGATACACCTCCTGATAATGCCCCATATCTTTGGCAATCACCGACAGACGCACGTCGACACGTCCCAGAAACGTTTGAATTTCCGTGACTTCCGGAATGTCCCGCGCGGCCTCGATAAACTCATCAAACGCCCGCGATTGGGTCTTGTCCAACGTCACCCGCAGCGAGACTTCCACCGCATAGCCCAAGGCCTGCCAATCAATTACTGCCCTCTGCCCCCGCAGCACGCCAGCCTCTTTTAACTTCTCCACCCGCCGCGTTAGGCGAGAGGTTGTCAAAGACAAGCGATCCGCCAAATCAGGCACGGACTGAGTCGGGTCCGCCTGCATATAGCGCAGTATGCGCCGATCAAGATCATCCAGCATGAATTTTCCGAAATTTTACATCTAGAAGAATGAATACACCCAACTATGTCAAAAATTCCAGCCAAACATGGTCGCTCTGCGCCGCGAAATTCGTATTCTGCCTCCAGACACAAATCAGAGGAGCGCCCACCATGCGCGTGTATTACGATCGCGATTGCGACATTAACCTGATCAAAGACCTGAACGTTGCCATCCTGGGCTACGGTTCCCAAGGTCACGCCCACGCGCTGAACCTGCGCGACTCGGGTGCGAAAAACGTTGTGGTTGCTCTGCGCGAAGGCTCCCCTTCCGCAAAGAAAGCCGAAGGCGAAGGCCTGAAAGTAATGGGCATTGCCGAAGCGGCTGCGTGGTGTGACGTGATCATGTTCACCATGCCCGACGAACTGCAGGCAGAAACCTACAAAAAGTACGTCCACGACAACATCAAGCCAGGCGCCGCCATCGCGTTTGCCCACGGCCTGAACGTACACTTCGGCCTGATCGAGCCAAAAGAAGGCGTTGACGTGATCATGATGGCGCCCAAAGGCCCAGGTCACACCGTTCGCGGCGAATATACCAAAGGCGGCGGCGTGCCTTGCCTCGTGGCTGTTGACACCGATGCCACCGGCAAAGCGCTGGAAATCGGCCTGTCCTACTGCTCCGCCATCGGTGGCGGCCGTTCCGGCATCATCGAAACCAACTTCCGCGAAGAGTGCGAAACCGACCTGTTCGGCGAGCAAGCTGTTCTCTGCGGCGGTCTGGTAGAGCTGATCCGTTGTGGCTTCGAAACTCTGGTCGAAGCCGGCTATGCCCCTGAAATGGCGTACTTTGAGTGTCTGCACGAAGTGAAGCTGATCGTAGACCTGATCTACGAAGGCGGCATCGCAAACATGGACTACTCCATCTCTAACACTGCGGAATACGGCCAGTACGTCACCGGCCCACGCATCCTGCCTTACGAAGAAACCAAAGCGCGCATGAAAGCGGTTCTGGAAGACATTCAGCAAGGCAAGTTCGTTCGTGACTTCATGCTGGAGAACCAGGTTGGTCAGCCAACTCTGAAAGCTTCCCGTCGCGCAAACGACGAGCATCAGATCGAAGCCACTGGCGAGAAGCTTCGCGGCATGATGCCATGGATCTCCGCAGGCAAAATGGTCGACAAAGCAAAAAACTAAGCGGGTCTTTGCTTGGGAATAGGGGAGCTTCGGCTCCCCTTTTTTGTTTCACATCAAACCATTCTCGGATCACTGGTTTGACCTTTCCCACCACCCTAGGCATGGTCCGCCCAAACCGTTGAGAGGCAAGGATATGGCTGACAAGAAAAACGACAGTGTGACCCTGTTTACGCCCAACTGGCTGCGCGCAGTCTTGCGCGGTGAACGACCAACCGGCGAAACCTTTTGGGTGGGCAACTACGGAACAGCGCTATTTCACCAGCCAGCGATGGCACTACTGTTGGTCCTGCCAATAAGTGAGGCGATCCCGGGAATATTGGCGGCCCTTCTTGTGTTGTATCAACTGGTTTTGACCCGCGCCGTGGCGCGCTCTCAGCCGGGCGTGCCAACGCCTCTGGGGTGGAAGATCGCCGGCGTTCTGGTCACTATTGGTCACGCCGCCCTCTTTGCAGCCTTGGCGCGATCTCTCTTTACGAGCGGCGCATGACCTCCGCACCGGACATCACCCTCAAAAGCTGGCTCATGGTCGCTCTGCTTGGGTTAATCTGGGGTGGCACCTTTATGGTGCAAAAGCTGGCGCTGGGGCATATGCCGCCCTTTTGGGTAGCAGCCGGGCGCATCGGCTTTGCCGCCGTCATTACAATTGCGGTCTGGCAACTGCGTGGCGGACGCATGTTCACAACCGAAGCAACCGACTGGCCCCGACTGGCCTTTGTTTCAATCTTTAGTGCCGCGGTGCCTTTCATGTTCCTGGCCTGGGCACAGCAATATGTGACCTCGGCGTTTACCGGCGTCTCGATGGCGGCTGTGGCGCTCTTTGTTCTGCCATTGGCCCACTTTTTTGTCCCCGGCGAGCGCATGACCCTGCGCCGAACGCTGGGCTTTCTTATTGGGTTTTCCGGTGTGGTTGTCCTGATAGGCCCCGCAGCCTTCGCCTCTACCGGCAGCCCCTTAGAAGGCTATGGGCGGATTGCCTGCCTCGCCGCAGCTTGCTGTTATGGCGTGTCGTCCATTATGCTGCGCAAACTGCCGCCACTTGATCCCGTTGGCCTTTCTGCAGCAACCCTGATCTTTGGTAGCTTCGTTGTGATCCCGATCGCCTTTGTGCAACACGGCCCACCACCTATGCCCCCATTGGAAGGGCTGGCACTGGTTGCCTTGTTGGGCCTGGTCCCCACAGCAGGCGCCAACCTGTTGCGCATCGTTGTGATCCGCAGCGCCGGTCCTGTGTTCATGAGCCTGACAAACTACCAGGTGCCGCTGTGGTCTGTGGTCTTTGGCGTGACACTCATGGGCGAGCCACTGCCAGGCTCCATGATCTGGGCAACGCTGCTAATTTTATCTGGCGTCGCTTTGAGCCAACTTGGGGCACTACAGCGCCTGTTTGGCTCAAAACCTACCTAAGGGTTCAGGCCACAGCGGCTTGAACCGCATCCACAACGCTATCGACGGTGCGCTCCAGCAACTGTGCATCTTCACATTCTGCCATAACACGCACCAGCGGCTCTGTGCCTGACTTACGGATCAGCAAACGCCCCTGCCCAACCAATGCCGCTTCTGCATCTGCAATTGCGGCTTTGACCGACGCCGCGTCCAACGGTGTCTGCCCCGCGCCATAACGTACGTTTTTTAGCATCTGTGGCACGGTCTCAAACACCTGCGCCAATTCAGAGGCCTTCTTGCCGGTCTCCACCATGGCCGCCAGGAACTGCAGGCCTGCCATCAGGCCATCGCCGGTGGTGGCATAATCGGTCATCACGATGTGACCAGACTGTTCCCCACCCAAATTGAAGCCACCCTTGCGCATGGCTTCCACGACATACCGGTCGCCAACCGCAGTGCGCTCCAGCCGCAGGCCTTTGGCTTCCAGAAACCGCTCTAGGCCCAAGTTGGACATCACAGTGGCAACCAACGCGCCGCCTTTCAGGCGGCCCTGCTCTGCCCACTGGCTGGCCAGCAGTCCCATGATCTGATCGCCATCGGCAACTCTGCCTTTTTCGTCGATGATCATCACGCGGTCGGCGTCGCCATCCAGGCAGATGCCCACATCCGCCCCATGCGCAACCACGGTTTCCTGCGCCGTGCGCGTGCTAGTAGACCCGCAGTTTTCGTTGATATTATAGCCGTTGGGCGTCACACCCACGGTGATCACCTCGGCCCCCAACTCCCAAAGTGCTTCTGGTGCGGCGCGGTAAGCCGCTCCGTTGGCACAATCAATCACAACCTTCACACCCCGCAACGGCAGGTCCCGCGGCAGCGAGCTTTTTACCCGCTCGATATAACGGAAGCGGCCGTCATCAATCCGCTGCGCGCGGCCAATGTTCTGCGCCTGCGCAGGCTCAACGCCGCTCTCGATCAGCTTTTCCAGCTCCAACTCGACTTCGTCGGACAGCTTAAACCCATCTGGTCCAAAAAACTTGATACCGTTGTCATCCGCGGGATTGTGACTGGCGGAGATCATCACCCCAAGGTCCGCCCGCATGGAAGTTGTCAGCAACCCCACCGCAGGAGTCGGGACCGGGCCAAGCAGGAAAACGTTCATGCCTGTAGAGGTCAAACCCGCGGTCAGAGCGTTCTCAAACATATAGCCGGACAGGCGCGTGTCCTTGCCAATCACCACACGGTGCTGATTGGTGCCGTCATTGCGGAAATACCGTCCCACAGCGGCCCCGATGCGAAGCGCCATTTCGGCAGTCATTGGATAGATATTGGCCGTGCCGCGAACCCCGTCGGTTCCGAAAAATTTACGCGCCATTGTAGTCTCCTGTCGTCACTGCCTGCCACAGATTCAAAGCCTGACGGGTCTCTGCCACGTCATGTACGCGCACAATTTGCGCGCCTTGCGCCACGCCTTCAAGCGCAACTGCCACCGAGCCCGGCATCCGCTCCTGTGCAAGCGAAGCCTTGCCGATGGTGCCGATAAACTTCTTCCGCGACGCGCCCAACAGAATAGGGCAGCCCAAGCCATGAAAAAGGCTCAGCCGCGCCAGTAAAGCAAGGTTATGTGCAAGGGTTTTGCCAAAACCTATGCCTGGGTCCACGACGATCTGATCACGTGCAATGCCCAGAGATGTCAGACGCTCAACTTGTGTTTCAAGGAAGTCATAAACATCAAGCAAAACATCATCATAGGTTGGGTTTTGCTGCATCGTCGCCGGGTCACCTTGGGCGTGCATCACGCAAACTGGCACATTCGCCTCTTTGGCAACGCCAGCCAATTGAGGATCATAGGTAAACCCGGAGACGTCATTCACCAAAGACGCGCCCTCCAACAACGCCTGACGCGCAACCTCAGACTTTCGGGTATCGATACTGATCGGCACGTCCAACTTGCTGGAAATCGCGCGAATGGCCGGAGCGGTGCGGGTGATTTCATCGTCTACCGGCACAAAATCCGCCCCTGGTCGCGTACTTTCTCCGCCGACGTCAATCAAGCTGGCGCCGGCCGCATGCATGGCCTCCGCTTGCTGCACGGCAGCAGCAACACCGGCAAACTGCCCGCCATCAGAAAAGCTGTCCGGCGTGACATTCAAAATGCCCATCAAATGAGGACTGCTCATATCAAGCCGACAAATCGATGCGCGTGGGGCGCTCAACCCAGCAAGCACATCCTTAGGCACATCCTGCGTGGACTCCACTTTAGGCGCCTCACCGCGGCGCAGCACCTCAACATGCGTAAACCAGCACCGCCCGCCTGCCAATTTCAGTGCACTGGCTGGGCGTGCAGCGTCGGTTTGCGCGATGGGGCGATAATAAGTCTTCATATCGGCTGCTTGGGTAAACGCGGGACAAAAAGCAAGAGTTCAGAGTGTTTTCTGCTCGGCACGGATCTGCCGCGTCGCCGTTTCAAGCGCAACGCTATCGCCTGCCACGTCCCCAACAACCCAAAAGTCTTCCGCCGACATCTCCGTCGCAAACCAGGCTGCGAGCCCCAGAGCATCGCTTGGCGGCGCATCTGGCCCATCCACCGCATCCAGCACAATCTTGGACGGCGCCCAAACGCAGATCTGGCCGTTCTTCATTGCCCAATCCAACTCTGTACGCGTGTCCACCACCACACAGCGTTTGTCCCGCGCTGCCAGCATCCAAGCGTTTTGCTCAATCGCCAGCAGGTCAACACGCCGCTGTGTCAACTCCTGCCCCGTCCGTGGCGCCTGCTCATCTGGCGCGCCAACGCACAAAATCAACGGTTTTTCAGCGGCCTCCAGCTGATCGATCCAACCGGACAAGTTTTCAGAGGTCCGCGCCTCATTGGTCAAAAAGACCACTTGAGGCTTTGGCGGTTCCTCCTCAACCAGAGTTTCCACCGGTGCCAGATGCGCCTTGCGCGACCGCACAATTTCAACGCCCAAAGCACCCGGTCCGCGGTCCAACTTTTCGATGCGCACAAACACCCTTTGGGCCTGCGGTTCCAAAAGCACCCGATCAGCCACACGCGCCGCAAGAGTTTCCAGAAGGTTCAAACGTTCCGCCGCCAATTCAAAGGCGATGGCTTCGGTCACCTTGTCGTAAGACAGGATGCGATCCACATCATCATCCGCAACCGCCGCGCTAGTCGGCAAAACCTCGACCACGACATTGAAACACACCCGTTGGGTTGCGCCGCGTTCCGCCTGGAAGGCACCAATCTCAACTTCAACGATATGATCGCGCAACGAGATACGGTCCAAAGGGTCAGACCCGGACGTCGCCTCCGCACGTTCGGAAGGGTGGGCAAATGCCAGTCGAATTTCGTTGCTCATTGGTATGGTCCACGCCGTTGCCTGTCCCTTACAAAAAGGGATGTGCTGCCTTTAACAGGCGCGCCCTGTTCAAACCATAGCGGAAAGCGGCGCAATACGCCGCTGAAACGCCCAATCTCGCTTAAAGCGTTAGTTTTGAGAGAGCCGCGTCGGCATACGGTAGAAGTGATGCACGCCAATGGTTGTTGTCCGCGGGAAGGTACGCGCCCACCGCGGGTTCACAGCTTTGGTGTGATAATGTGTGGCACCATCGGTCAGCTGCTTTGGCGCACCATCAAGCAACAGATGGGCAACTTTACCTACACGCTCATAGGCACCATGTTCGCGGATCTTGTTGCTGATGCCGTCACAGTTGTAGGTGAACTGACACTGGTATTTGCGGCCACTGGCGGTCCCTTGATTGATCACGCCACACACGCTGTCCGGAAAGGACGCATGGCTAGAGCGATTCATGATCACTTCCGCCACCGCAAACTGCCCTTTGACGCTCTCGCCGCGAGCCTCGAAGTAGAGCGCTTCAGACAGGCATTGCCACTCGGCAGTGCGATGCTCGTCCGCAACCTTTGGCTGGCTATCGATGAACGCCCGGCTGTAGCTGATCTCGGTAGGCGTCTGTTTCTTCTTGGCACCAAAAATGTCGCGCAGGGACTTGCCGTCAAACAGCACCAGCTGGCGAGGTTTCTCTTTGTTTTTGACGTTGGACGGAGTCGCTTCGGCGGAAGCCAGGCCGGCAGTCAAAGCAAATGCAATGACACTAACAATCAGTTGGCGCATCGGAACCTCATGGCGGGGCACGGCGCCCCTGGCAGCTATTAACGAGGCGTCTCTTAAAGGAAAAAGCCTAAATGGTCCACTAATGCACAATGCCGCACCAAAGGTGCGTCAGAAACTCAGCAAATTTGGAGCAAAATTTTCCTTAGTTTATTGTAGCTTATCCGCAATGGCCAATTGGGCCGCCGCCAAGCGGGCCACGGGCACCCGAAACGGCGAGCAGGACACATAGTCCAAACCAATCTCCCGACAGAAGGCAATCGATTCGGGGCTACCGCCATGTTCGCCACAGACAGACAGGGTTAAACCGGGCTGTGCCCGCCGCCCCCGCTCCGCGCCAAGCCGCAGCAACTCGCCCACGCCTTCCTGATCCAGCGTGTGGAACGGGTCCTCGGGGAAAACGCCTTGCTGCACATAAGGGCTCATAAATCGGCCCGCATCGTCGCGCGACAAACCATAGGTCATCTGGGTGAGGTCGTTGGTGCCAAAACTGAAGAATTCACAATGCGGCGCAATTTCCTCTGCGCGCAGCGCAGCCCGCGGCGTTTCCACCATGACACCAAGCCGATAGTCAAATTCCCGGCCACGTTCGGTTTTTACCGCTGCGGCAATCGCATCGATACGGGTTTTGACCAGCTCAACCTCCCGCTTGGCTGATACCAGCGGGATCATGATCTCCGGCACCACGGGGTCATCATCACCACAGGCATCCAAGGTCGCTTCAAAAATTGCCCGCGCCTGCATGTCCAGGATTTCCGGCACCGTAATGCCTAAGCGCACCCCGCGCATGCCCAGCATCGGGTTGTACTCGCCCAAAGCCTCAACCCGTCGCGTCACATCCGACAACGGCAAGTTCAACGCCTCGGCAAGGTCACGCAGTCCGGCGCGATCGGTTGGTAGGAATTCGTGCAACGGAGGGTCAAACAGGCGAATGCACAGCGGTCGCCCATCCATCAACTCAAAGAGCTCGACAAACATCTCGCGTTGCATCGGCAAAAGCGCCTGCAAAGCCACGCTGCGATCTTCCGGCCCATTGGCAAAAATCACCTCGCGCATCGCAATCAGCTGATCCGCCTCAAAGAACATGTGTTCCGTCCGACAAAGCCCAATGCCTTCTGCCTGGAAGGTCAGTGCCGTCTTCGCATCCGCAGGCGTGTCCGCATTGGCACGTACACCTATGTCTCGGCTTACGTCGGCCCATTCCATCAAGGTCTGAAATGAATCATCCAGCGCCGCTTCGAGCATTTTGGGCTCCCCCGCCAAAATCTGCCCATTGGTGCCATCTACCGTAATTACATCGCCTTCGGTAAAAATCCGGCCATCCGCCGCCACAATGCGCTTCTTGCGAATCTGGAACCGCATAGACGTCGCGCCAACAACACAAGGCAAACCAAGACCACGTCCAATCACCGCCGCGTGGCTGGTCATTCCGCCGCGCTCTGTGAGGGCCGCGCTGGCAGCGTGCATGCCGCGAATATCCTCTGGATTGGTTTCCCGCCGCACCAAAACGCACGCCTCGCCCCGCGCGGCCGCAGCCTGCGCCTCAGCTGCCGTAAACACAATTTTGCCGGTGGCCGCACCAGGGCTGGCCGCGATTCCTGTGCCTAACACATCCCGTTCTGCTTCCGGGTCTACCTGACGGTGCAAAAGCTCGTTCAGCGCGCGCGGCTCCACCCGCATCACCGCTTCTTCACGCGGGATGATTTTGTCCTCCGCCAAGGACACCGCAATGCGAACCGCCGCACGCGCACTCCGCTGCACGCGGACGCCATCCAGAATGCGGAGCTGTCCGTTTTCCAACGTGAACTCGATTTGCATTTCCTCGCGCAGGCGTTTGCGCATCAGAATGGAAAACTCGATCAATTGATCAAACGCCTGCGGTGCTTTTTCCTCCAACGAAGGCCCGCGTTCGTCCTGCTGCAAAAACAGCGCAGCCGCTCCGGATTGCAGCGCATCCCGCCCTTGCGATTGGCTCAAATAGCGGCCCGTAATTTGCGGCAACCCCGTGTCACTGTTCACCAGTTGCAACACGCCACTTCCGCTTTCGCCTTTGCCAACCCCAAGAGCCATCGCCTGAATGACCAGCCCAAGTCCGGCATCCGCAGGTGCTCCTTTGGCTTGGCGCAGCAACCTTGCAGTCGTGCCTTCCCAAGCCCGCGCCATGGAGCGCAACACGCCAATCAGCTGAGTTTCAAGCGCTTGCGGAAACGGCTCCTCGGCCTCATCCTCATACGCCGCCAAATAATCGGACACCGCATCCGCATCATCACTGTCCAGATCATCAAAGATGTCCGGATCAAGCCGCGCGACATGGGTGGAGTAGGACTGAATGAACTTCAGATAAAGTTTGGTGGCAGCCTCTGACCCAATGCTCTCACTGAGTGTGCCCAACAGCGCATCATTCATCCCGATATTCAGAATGGCACCGGGTCCGCCCCAATCCGGATCTTCGGAGCTTGGCCGCACACACAACAGTTGGTCATCCCCAAACGGCGCCAACATCCGCGCCATATCCGGCAACTCTCCCGCAGCCAGGCCATGAACCGCATCAAACGACAGCGCCACCGTTGCTGGCACCGGCAGGTCCAGCCGTACCAAACGCTGCAAACATTTGGCCCGCCCACCATGTGTGGCAGGACCCATCGGCGCGTCGGGGGTGATCAGGGTGATGTTCGGGTCGTTCTGCTGCACTGCGGCACCTATTTGTTGTGCATCGCAGCATAGCCCTGCGTCGCGGCGAAACAAGCCTTTGCTGTTCCGCCGCGACGATTTTGAGGGTCAGCCTTCGACGCGGGTCAAGTCCGCCGCTTGCAAACAAATCACACGGATACGGGACAACAGGTTCAAACGATTGCGGCGCACCACTTCGTTGTCGCTGTTCACCTGAACGGCTTCAAAGAACGCATCAATTGGCGCGCGCAACGTCGCCATGGTTCCCATCGCAGAGGCGAAATCTTCCGCCTTAATGGCAGACGCAATCGCCCCTTCCGCTGCATCCAGCGCCGCAAAGAGCGCTTTTTCGCTGTCGTCTTCAGCAAATTTCACATCCGCGCCAAAGGAGTATTCCACGCCGTCTTTCTCTTCGGCTTGGCTCAGAATGTTGTTGGCACGTTTGAAACCTTGCAGCAGGTTTTCACCATCTTCGGTGCCGACAAAGTCCTGCAGCGCCCGTGCACGCGCCACCAGCAATGCAAGATCATCATTGCCCTGCATCGCAATACAGGCGTCGATCACATCATGGCGTACGCCTTGGTCGCGCAAGTAGACTTTCAAACGGTCATGGAAGAAGGACAGCAAGTCTGTTGAGGTGTCCGGCAAAGTCTCGCGCAATGCCTCGATGTGCTTTGGCAACTCGCCATCAATGGCGGCTTTGACCGTGTGCACAACTGCACCCAGCACACCGTGCTCCGCAATCTCCTGCTCCAGATCCTTGGCCAGAACCGCCGCCAGCTTGTCGTCCTGTGTCTCATGCGCTTTGTGACGCAGAAGTTGACGATCAAAATGCGCATCCAGCGACAGGCGCAGGTTGTTTTCCAGAACCAAACGGATCACGCCAAGCGCCGCTCGACGCAGCGCAAACGGGTCTTTGGAACCGGTTGGCTTCTCGTCAATCGCCCAGAAGCCTGTCAGCGTATCGAGCTTATCCGCCATCGCAACTGCCACCGACACCGGCGCGGTCGGCACATCATCAGACGGGCCAAGCGGCGAGTAGTGTTCTTCCGCAGCCGCGGCCACCGCGGCCGAATGACCGGCCGCTTCGCCGTAATACCGCCCCATCAGGCCCTGCAGTTCTGGGAACTCATAGACCATTTCAGAACTCAGATCAGCCTTGGCCCAGCGCGCGGCCTTGTCGGCCTCACCAAAGGACGCCCCGGTCACTTGCGCGACCTCACTCGCCAACGCGGCAATGCGGGCAATCCGGTCACCCTGGCTGCCCAGCTTGTTGTGGAAGGTCACGTTGTTCAGGCTCTCAAGCCACGCGTCCGCCCCCGCAGAGGCCACGCGAATGTCGTTTTCCCAGAAGAACTTTGCGTCAGACAACCGCGCAAACAGCACCTTCTGGTTCCCAGCCAAAATGGTCTCGCCGTTGTCTTTGGTCTCGCGGTTGGCAACGGTAACAAACTTCTCGATGCGACCGGTTTTTGGGTTCTTCACCGAGAAAAACTTCTGGTGCTCTTTCATCGAGGTCTGCAGCACCTCTGGTGGCAGACCGAGAAAATCCTCTGCAATGTCGCCCATTAGCACAACCGGCCACTCCACAAGACCTGCGACCTCAGCCAGCAGACCTTTATCTTCAACCAGCTCCAGTCCTTGGGCAAACGCCATATTGGTGGCGTCGTTCCAGATGGTTTCGGCGCGCTCCTCAGCGTTCAGGATCACACGGTCGCGCTTCAGCTTGACCTCATAGTCTTCAAACCCGTGCACGGTGAACCGGCCACTGCCCTTAAAGCGATGGCCCTCGGTGGTGTCGCCCGATTTGATCCCGTCAATATCGAGCGGCACAACAGTGTGCCCATCTTCCGCGCTCAGAATGCACAGGATCGAATGCAGAGGACGCACCCACCGCAAAGACCCGGCGCCCCAGCGCATGGACTTGGGCCATGGGAAATTGCGAATGGTGTCTTCCAGAACCTCGGCCACGATATCCGCCGCCGCGCGGCCAGGTTTGGTGATGGAGGCAAAATACACCGCACCTTTGGGCGTCTCGCGCTCTTCCAGATCTTCGCGGGACACACCGGCCCCCCGCAGGAAGCCCTCAATCGCTTTATCCGGCGCACCCACTTTTGGGCCTTTGCGCTCTTCCTTGACCGTGGGGCTTTCCTCCAACAGATCTTCAATCGCCAGAGTCAAACGGCGCGGGGTGGAAAAGGCACGTGCATGGGCATAGGTCAAACCGGCCTCAACCAAACCATCCGTGACCTTTTTCTTGAGATCATCAGCAGCCCGCGCCTGCATACGCGCGGGAATTTCTTCGGAGAAAAGTTCGATCAGCAGATCTGGCATGACGGGTCCTTAGAAGTTCACGATGGATTGGATGACAATCGCGTTCGCGATATCGACAAAAAAGGCTGAAACCAAGGGCAAAACGACAAAAGCGATGGGCGCAGGGCCGTATCGTTTGGTCACGGCGGTCATATTGGCGATGGCCGTGGGCGTCGCACCCAGCGAAAATCCAGCAAAACCGGACGCCAACACGGCCGCATCATAGTTACGCCCCAAGATCGGAAAAAGCACCAAGATGACCAGAACAACAGTAATGAGCGTCTGCGCACCGACAGTTGCCATAATCGCCAGCCCGGCTCCACTCAGAGTGGAGAAATCCAGCGTCATCAGAGAAATCGCTAGGAACACGCCCAGTGCAAACTCCGAAATCACTGCCAAGGTTGGCGTGCGCGCCACCGGCGGTGCCTTGGGCGCAAGCAACAAACGCAGATTGCCCAGTATGATCCCGACAATCAGGCAGGGCACAAACAAGGGCAACATCAGCCCAATTTCTTCCAGAACTTCATGCAACGCATAACCTAGGATGATTGCCAAATGGAGCGACAGCATCACCCGCATAAGGCTCACATGACTGATCTCGGTGGCGTCATTTTCTTCCTCAAAGGAGACGCCAACCACGTCACCATCCCCTTCGTGGGTGGAGGTCAGCTTGTTTCGTCCCACCAAGAACTTGGCAATCGGCCCGCCCACAAGCGAGGCCGCAATCAGTCCGAGTGTCGCCATCGCCACGCCCAGTTCCGCCGCACTGTTCAAGCCGGTGGCGGCGGCCACATTGGGCGCCCAGGCGATGGCGGTCCCATGACCGCCAATCAAAGAAGCGGACCCAAGCAACACTCCGGACTGAGCCGGCAGGCCAAACATGGTGGCGCCGGCAATGCCAACAACGCTCTGCACAATGATGGTGCCCAGCGTCAGCACCAACAGCAGCGCCAGGATCTTACCGCCCGATAGCAGGTCCGACAGCCGTGCGTTCAACCCGATGCCTGCAAAAAACAGCACCAAAAAGTAGTCTCGCCCCCCCGTTTCAAAGCTCAAACCAACGCCGGAGATGACCGTGAACAGAGCAAACATCGCCGCCGCGATCAGGCCACCTGTGACCGGCTCAGGAATGTTGAACTCCCGCAAAAACGCAACTTTGCGAGTCAGGCGCGCGCCCAACAGGAACACCGCAAACCCCAAGGTGGCCGTGATCATTTCCGGGACTACAAACACCTGATCCATAAAGCTCACTCCGTTGGTCGAGGAGGACAATGCGCGGGCAAACGCTTGCCGTCAAAAGCAATCTCGCCGCAGGCGTTGATTTCATTCCAGGCAAACCCACGCCCGTCCGGCAGGATCGCCACAATGCGATCAATGCCATACAGCACGTCTTTCTGTCCCAGAAACGCCAGTGCCTCGCCGTTCTCCAACGATTGACCAATTTCCTTGGCATCAAAGCAGTCAAACCAACCGGGCGCATTGCGCGGCTCGGCTTTCTCCAGCAGTTCGTAGGTTTCCGTCAGCATCGCGGCGCTCATCGTGGTGGTGAAACACGCGCGAAACCGGATTGGTGAGCTCTCACTGTCGATCGCTTCAAAATTCTCGTAAAGGATCGGCTCAGCCTGACCATTCACCAAAAGGGTCAACTGCACATCGTCTTGCATGTCCGACGCAGGCACCGCGTCGTAGTAGCCGTAGATCTGCAACCAATACATGGCGACGCCGCCAACCAACGCTGTCAGCACAATCAGCCCTCCAAGCAATTTTCCAGTCATGCCTCTACCTTCCCCCAACGGGTATTGTTTCTATTGCGCGTTGTACGAGACCACGGCACAGTTGGCGCTGATTTAAGTGATTTCTTCAGGCCTTCAAAGGGGTGGAAATGTCCGAAAGCTTCGCCATCGCCATGTTTGGCGCTTTGTTCGCCGTTATGAACCCTTTTATCAACCTGCCGGTGTTCCTGGGCCTGACCGAAGACCTGCATCAAGCTGAACAACGCCGCGCCGCCACCAAGATCCTCACCTATACCGCTGTGTCCTGCGTGATCATCGCAATTTCCGGCACCGCGATCCTCGAGTTCTTTGGCGTTTCGGTCGATGCCTTCCGCGTCGCAGGCGGCATGGTGTTGGTGCAAATCGGCTTTACGATGCTCAATGGTCGGCGCAGCACCGCCCACCATGGCACCGAACGGGAGCGCGAGGTCATGCACGACTCGGACGCGGACAACATTGCGTTCTACCCCATGACCTTCCCGATGCTGGTGGGGCCGGGCACAATCACGACCCTGATCCTTTATGCCCAACAGGTGCAACAGCCTTCCGACTGGGGCATCTACGCCGGCTGCGTTGTGCTGGTCTTGTTGATGATCGCCGCGGTGTTCTACTTCGCTGGCAACATCGGCCGTTATCTCAGCAACACCGCCCGCACCATCATGACCCGCCTGATGGGCATGGTCCTGATAGCAATCGCCGTCGGCATGGTGGCCGACGGCGCAAAAGTCTTGTTGCCCGGTCTGGCTTAAACGGCTCACGCCGCGTAGCCACCGGCCTCTGTCTGCACAAAGGCATCTGCGCACTGTTTCGCCAGCGCGCGCACGCGGCCAATGTAGGCCTGACGCTCGGTCACGGAGATCACACCGCGCGCGTCCAGCAAGTTGAACAAGTGGGACGCCTTGATGCATTGGTCATACGCCGGATGCGCCATGATTATACGCTTGCCGGTCTTCGGGTCGACATGCTCCTGCGCGAGAATTTTTTCGCACTCCGCTTCTGCCTCTTCGAACTGTTTCAGCAGCACGTCGGTGTTGGCCACGTCAAAATTCCAGCGACTGTATTCCTGCTCGGTCTGCTTGAACACATCGCCGTAGGTCAGCGCAATTTCGGTCTGCGGATCATTGTAGGGCATGTCCATCACGTGATCGACGCCCAGCACATACATCGCCAATCGCTCCAGACCGTAGGTCAGCTCGCCGGACACTGGGTGACAGTCGTGGCCGCCGACTTGCTGGAAATAGGTGAACTGGCTGACTTCCATGCCGTCACACCACACTTCCCAGCCTAGGCCCCACGCACCCAGCGTTGGGCTTTCCCAGTCATCTTCTACAAAGCGGATGTCGTGCATCTCCATATCGATGCCAATCGCTTCCAAAGAGCCGAGGTACAGTTCCTGCAGGTTGGGAGGGCTTGGTTTGATCAGCACCTGATACTGGTAATAGTGCTGCAAGCGGTTCGGGTTCTCACCATAACGCCCATCAGTCGGACGGCGCGATGGCTGTACATAGGCCGCAGCCCAGGCTTTGCTCCCCAAGGAGCGCAATGTGGTCGCCGGGTGAAAGGTGCCTGCGCCCACTTCCATGTCATAGGGCTGCAACACGGCACAGCCTTTTTCGGCCCAGTAATTCTGAAGCCGCAAAATGATCTCTTGGAAGCTACGCGGTTTGCTGTCGCTATGTGCCATGGTGAAAGCCCTTTCCAAACGCGGGTCTTGCTTATGCGCAAGCTTGCACGGGGTCAACATCGCGCCACAACACAAGCTCACCAAATTATGAGTGCAAGCCGCGCCGAACCTGATAAAAGAGCCTTTAATTAACAATTGTCACGCGTTTCAGGGACTACCACCAATATGCTGCGCACTATTCTGTCGCTATTTGTGGCACTGCTTTTCAGTGTCACCTCCGCCATTGCCCAATCCTCAGATGACATCGTTTGGGTACAGCTCGAAGCCCAACCCAGCTTGACGCAAGCCAGTGAAAATATCCGCGCCTACGCCCAGCGTATGGACGATGTGAACGGCTTTACGCTGGGCGGTGGCTGGTACGCCATTGCGGTTGGCCCATACCGCCGCGAGGACGCGGAAAACGTGTTGCGCGTTTACCGCTCGGAAGGTGTGATTCCCGTGGACGCCTATCTGGCCTCCGCTCGCGAATACCGCAGCCAGTTCTGGCCGGTGGGTGCCAACCAACTGGCAAACCCACAAGCCGCCCTTGCCGGTCAGCAGCCAACCCAAACCGCACAGCAGGACACGCAGGTTGTGATCGTGGAAACGCCGGTGGAACCCGAAGTGGCTCCGGTGCCGCAGCAGCCGGACGAAACCGTCCGCGAAGCCCGAGCTAGTGAGGCCGCTCTGACCCGCGACGAGAAGAAGACCTTGCAGGAATGGCTTCAATGGGCGGGGTACTACAACTCTGCCATCGACGGCTCCTTTGGTCGTGGCACCCGCGCGTCCATGTCCAACTGGCAGGCCGACAACGGCTTTGACGTCACCGGCGTGATGACCACCCTGCAGCGCGACACCCTGCGCCGCCAATACTTCGCCGTACTGGAAGGTATGAACCTGCAACTGGTCAGCGATCTGGACGCCGGCATCGAGATGATTGTGCCTATGGGCGCTGTTGCAAAAGCCGCTTCCGAATATCCATTTGTACGGTATCAGGCCTCAGGTGACATCCCGGCGCAGGTCCTGCTGATCAGCCAGGAAGGCGACCAGAACACCCTGTTTGGTCTCTATGACATCATGCAAACGCTGGAAATTGTCCCACTGGACGGCCCACGTGAGCGCAAGAAGTCCAGCTTTGTTCTGACAGGTCAAAACGCCAACATCGTCAGCCACACCGAAGTCACCCTGAAAGAGGGCCAAATCAAAGGCTTCACTCTGGTGTGGCCAGCCGGTGATGAAGAGCGCCGCACCCGTATTCTCGGCGAAATGCAGGCCAGCTTCACCCGTATCGGCGGCGTGCTGGACCCAGCCGCCGGGGACGACACAGCACAGGACATCGACCTAATCTCCGGCCTGCAGGTGCGCAAGCCGAAACAGTCCCGTTCCGGCTTCTTCATCGACCGCAAAGGCCACGTGGTGACCACTGCTGAGGCGGTTCAGAACTGCACCAAAGTCACCATTGAAGAAGACTACGACGCGCAGGTATCCGTGATCGACGAAGCGCTTGGCATTGCTATCCTGAGCCCTACCTCGGCGCTGGCACCAATTGACATCGCCACCCTGCGGGAAGGTGCCCCGCGCATTCAATCCGAAGTCGCCGTTGCGGGCTATTCCTACGAAGGGGCCCTCGGCGCACCAACGCTGACCTTTGGCCAATTGGCGGACGTAAAGGGCCTGGGCGGCGAGCAAGAGCTCACCCGTCTGGCGCTGAACGTGCAGCCTGGCGACTGGGGTGGCCCTGTGTTTGACACAGGCGGTTCCGTGTTTGGTATGCTACTGCCACGCGACGCGCAGTCCGCACAACAGCTGCCGGAAGAAGTGAACTTCGCCATAAACAGCGACGCCATCCGCACCTTGCTGGCGCAGGAAGGCATCCAGGCCGACCTGTCCTCCAACGGCGCGGCCATGGCGCCTGAAGACCTAACCAAACAGGCCAGCGACATGACGGTTCTGGTGAGCTGCTGGTAAGCAACTCCCACCACCACAAAAACAAAGGGCGGCTCTTTTGGGAGCCGCCCTTTTCATTTGAAGATCACGTTTTTCAGGAGGTCGACAGCGCCGCCGTCATCCGGATCATCGTCGGCCGATCTGCATCAAAAGCCTGCGTCAACGCCGCCTGTAACTCCGCAGTCGTCTTCGGCTCTGTTGCCAAACAATCATAGCTTTCCGCCAACTTGCAGAAATCCGGGTTCACCGCCACCACTGCATTGGGCGCAATCTGACTGGCCACCATGCTGTCTTCGATCTCCTTGAGCTTGTGGTTGTCCCACAGCAAAATTGGGATCGGCAGCTTCATCTCCACAGCCGCGCCGAGTTCCTGCACGGTATATTGGAACCCGTAGTCCCCCGCGATGCAGACCGTCGGCTTGCCACGGCGCGCCATCGCGCCGCCAATCGAGGCTGGCAACGCATACCCCAAGGTGCCGAAGCCGCTGGGATGGTGCCAAAACCCGGGCCGGTCCATGTCCCAGACCTCTTTTGCGACATAGGCAAACTGCGTCATATCCGAATAGATCATCGCGTCCTCCGGCATAACCTCTGACAACACGTCACAGATCTCGGCAATGCCAGGGCGTTCTGCGTCAGTTTCGGCGCGGAAGCGTTTCTTTGCGGCAGCAATCTCTGCCGCCTTCCATTTTGGCGGCACCGCGTCGTCCGGCAACGCATCATTCATCGACAGCAAAAAGGAGACATCCGCCCGCAGCTTCATCACAAACGAAAAGGCATCCGCTTGCACCATGGTGTCTGCCCGATGCCGGTCCGCCAACACTTCGGGGTCGATGTCCACGCGCACAAGCCGCCCGGTTTGGCCAAGCTCATCACGCCACAAATCGCATTCACTCAACTCGGTACCAATCGCGATCACCAGATCGCTGTCGCCAATGATCCGTTTGCTCTCTGCGCGACCAAGATAGGTGCCAAAGCTCATCGCCTCATCCGGCGCCAAAAGGCCAGCCCCCGCATAGGTCATAAAGGCCGCAGCGCCGGTTTCTTTGAGCAGCAGGCGCATATGCAAAGCCGCCGCCTCGCCGGAGGATGCTAATCCGCCGCCCAAAATGAACAACGGCTTCTTCGCATTGAGTAAATCCTGCGCCACACCGCGCATATCCCCTGCCGCAAAGCCTGCATGGCTCTCCATAGCGCCCGGTCGTGCTACTGGTGCTTCAGGAGCCATCGCACCCAAAAGGGCAATCGGCACCTGGATGTGCTTGGGGCGTGGGCGTTGTGTCTCAAATTCCACCAACGCACGGTCAATCAAATCATAGGCCGCCCGAGGTGTGCGCGCCTCCTCGGACCAATCACACACAGTCGCCGCCGCCCCGCGCTGATCGCGCATCTGGTGCAACTGGCCACGATGACCGACATGCTCATCGAGACAACTCGACAATGTCAGCACCGAAACACTGTCGGAATAGGCCTGCCCCAATGGCGTCAGGATGTTGCACACCCCCGGTCCCGTGATGACATAGGCCACGCCGGGCTTGCCGCTGGCCCGCGCATAACCATCAGCCATAAAGCCAGCGCCTTGTTCATGACGCGCGAGAACATGCGTGATCCCAGCTTCTTCAATGCCACGATACATCTCCACATTGTGCACACCGGGAATGCCAAAAATAACATCCACACCACGTGCTTTCAGCATGTGCGAAATCTGCGCCCCCAAAGGACGCATCTCCTGATCCATTGCCGCCATCAGGCCCTCCAGAATTGAACCGTAAAGAGTACATAGACCGCCAAAAGCTCCAGCCGGCCAATCAACATGCCCGCTGCCAATAGCCATTTGGCCGCATCATTCAGTGTCGCAAAGTTCCCGGCCGGGCCAATGATGTCGCCCAATCCGGGGCCAATATTGGCCAAAGCCGCCGCTGATCCGGACAAAGCCGTGGTGAAATCGAGCCCGGTCATGCCCAACAGAACAGCCAAACCGCCTAATGTCACTGTGAAGAACACAAAAAAGCTCATCACAGAACTCAGCACATCGTCGTCAATCTTGCGCCCTTGAAAGCTTGGCGAGAACACGCCGCTGGGGTGCTGGATTTTGCGGATTTGGGTTTTTATCGTGGCAAACAGCAGTTGATAGCGAAAGACTTTGATAGAACAGGCCGTCGACCCCGCACAGCCGCCGATCAGTCCAGCAAAGAACAGCACGGAGACGGGAAACCCGCCCCACTGCATATAGTCCGCGCTGGCATAACCGGTGCCGGTTACAATCGAAGTTGTGTTGAACAGCACTTTGCGAAAGCCCGCCTCGCTGCCCAATCCATTGCTCAGCACCTGCCAACTGGTGAGCATGATCACGATCACCGCCACGGTCAGAAAGAATGCCCGGATCTGCGAGTCCTGCAGCAAGGGCTGCGCACTACCTGCCGTAAGCTGCACAAAGCGCACAAACGGCAAAGCCGCGAGCAGCATAAACACAACGGCGACATACTCGGTTCCGATAGAAAACCCACCAAAAGAGGAATCGTAATTGGCGAACCCGCCTGTGGCGATTGTGGTCATCGCATGAACCACCGCATCAAACGGCTCCATGCCGGTGATGACGTAAGCGAACGCGCAAGCCACTGTCAGCGTGATGTAAATCACCGAAATCCGGCTGCTGATCTCTGTGGCCCGCGGCAAGATTTTTCCAAAGGTGTCAAAGCCTTCGCTACGGAAAATTTGCATGCCGCCCACGCGCAATTCCGGCAGAAACACCATCGCCACAACAATAATACCAATGCCGCCCAGCCATTGCAGCAATCCACGCCACAACAACATCCCACGCGGCAACGCATCCAGTCCAGAAAACACTGTGGAGCCGGTGGTCGTTAATCCGCTCATCGCTTCAAAAAACGCATCAACCACACGTGCCTCGGTCGCGCCCAACATGAAGGGCAAAGCGCCAAACATTGGCAGCGCAACCCATACCCCCGTGGTGAGCAAGAAGGTTTGTTGCAAGGAAAGTCCGTTACCGCGTCCATTGTGACAGGACAGTGCCACCATGCCGCCAGTCAAAGCCGTTACCAATGCGCTGACAAAAAATGTTTCCCAATGGGCGTTGCCATCCCAAAAATCAACAACCATGGGCAGCAGCATGGCCACGCCCAATATCGCCACCAAAAGGCCGATCACATATCCAACGGGTCGTAAGTCCAGCATGGCCGCAGGGTTGGCGCTTGCGCCAGCCACTGTCAAGCTCGTTCCAACTCTCCCCCAACAACGGGCCGTCCGCACCCCCCTGTTCTATTACGCAAACGACAAAAAACGCCCCAACTGCGCCGCCAGATTACCCGACGTGAAACAGCGTGGTGAACAATTTTGGATCGATGCTTTCGGAAGCAAACAACGGACCATCTGTTAGAACCGACACGGCATCGTGACTGTGCAAACTTTCCTGATGACTGGCAATCACACGGAAATCGCCAATGCGCGGGTCGGCCTTCAACTTCTCGCAGAACAGCCGCGCGGCATCTTCCACAAAAATCGGGTTGGCGGCGTTTAACTCTGCAAAGGCCTGCTCATCCTCACGCTTTACCATGACCTGTGTTTCTGTTGGCACAGCGGCGCGCGCCAGATCAATCAGATCCTCAAACCACACCCGCGGTTGGTCCACAATCTCCACAGAAATACGTGCCACAGAGCGCTGAGAATGTGGCGTGGCCAACTGCCCGCGTGACATCCGCGCATGTTCACTCAACTCCAGCGAACATGGACAGGTTGAGGAATAGACATAGTCCAAATGCATGATCTTATGCGTGGTCTCACCATGCTGCACCTTTTCCAGCGCGATGTCGTAATACTGATAGCCTTCAAGGCCAGACCGCAGCGATTTGATCTTCATAGGATAGGAAAACCGCATCTGCAGCCGTGCATCAAAGCTCTCCAGATCGGTAATGTAGTCCGCCAAGGCCGCTTCCATCACGCTGAAGCTGAAGGTCTTCTCGGCGTGTTTATAAAACGACCGCATGATCCGGGACATGTTGATGCCCTTCTTGTCGGCTTCCAAGCTGACCGTACCGGTGACGCTGGTCTCCAACGTGATGTCACCATTGTCACGTGTGTGAAACCGGATTGGCAGGCGAAAGTTTGAAATCCCCACGTGCTGGATCTGCTGTTTTTCACCTTTGATCAAGCTCTCCGGACCGTTCTGCAGGTCTGGCAGCGTCGCGCGATACTGTGGCGTGGCCTCAAAATCCTCAGGGTATCGGCGCGACAAATCTGGGTAGTTCGCAAGTGGTTGATCCGGCAGCAACCGTGCAACCGCCGGGTCCAGCTCGGCAATCTCGGTCACAGACGCAGACTGCGCCCAGGCCCGCAAACGCGCCAACGCCTCTGCAGCCTCTTCCCGTGTCATTTCAGTGTGGGTCTTGGAAGTCTGAACATTCATAGCCAAGCGCCTTTTCCCTGCTGCCGCCTCACTAACTTAGTCAGTCCGCCGACAAAATGCTAATATCGTTAACACATACGCAAAAAACGACACCTTGGTTCACACCGCAGTTACTGACGCAAAGGGCGCCCGACCTGTCCGTCGCGCGCCCCAATCTTGCTCCGAAGTCACGCCGCCTTTAAGCCTGTGAGGCCTCAATTGCGCGGGTGATATCCTTGATCAGATCATCAGTGTCCTCCAACCCAACGGAGAACCGCACCAGACCGGGAGTGATCCCAAGGTCTTCCTTCACCTCATCCGTCAAACGCTGGTGGGTCGTGGTCGCCGGGTGCGTGGCAATCGACTTTGCGTCGCCAAGGTTGTTGGAAATCACCGCAATCTCAAGTGCATTTAGGAACTTGAACGCGGCTTCGCGTCCGCCTTTGATGTCGAGAGACAGAACCGTGCCGCCCTTGCCGCCCAGCTGTTTCTTCACCAAAGCGGCCTGCGCATGGCTTTCCAAACCCGGATAGATTGTGCGCTCCAAGGCCGAATGGCCTTCCAGAGCCGACGCAATGGCCAAAGCACTCTCTGCCTGCGCCCGAACACGCAGATCAATGGTCTCCAGACCTTTCAGCATCACCCAGGCATTAAACGGGCTCATGCTGCCACCGGTGTGCTTCATGTAGGGCTCAAGCGTGCCGCGGATGAAGTCTTTGGTGCCCAGAACAACCCCGCCCAACGCCCGGCCTTGGCCGTCGATATGTTTGGTCGCCGAGTAGATCACCACATCCGCGCCTTGCTCAATCGCGTTGGAAAACACCGGTGTGGAGAACACATTGTCCACCAGCACTGTCGCGCCGACTTCATGGGCGATCTGTGCCACCGCAGTGATGTTGATCACCTCCAGCGTCGGATTGGACATGCTTTCAAAGAATACCGCTTTGGTGTCTGGACGCATCGCCGCTTTCCAAGCGGCCAAATCCGTGCCATCGACAAAGGTCACTTCCACGCCATATCGGCCCAGGATGTCCTGCAATACGTAGATGCAAGAGCCAAACAGCGCCTTAGCCGAAACAACGTGATCGCCCGCCTTCAACATAGAGGTCAACGCACCGCTGACTGCCGCCATGCCGCTGGCTGTGGCAAAGGCATCCTCTGCCCCCTCAAGCGCCGCAATACGCTCTTCGAACATTGCCACGGTTGGGTTGCCATAGCGCGCATAGATGAACTCATCTTCGCCGGTTTCGATAAAGCGGGCCTCGGCCTGTTCCGCGCTGTCGTACACAAAGCCCTGTGTCAGGAAAATTGCCTCACTGACCTCTTTGTATTGGCTGCGTCGTGTACCGCCATGCACCAGCTTTGTGCGTTTGTTCCAATCGCTCATGTCATCTCTCCCGGGCCTCTCTGACCGGCCCAAATAAAAAGCCCCGTTCCGGCCAAGCGGAAGGGGCTCCTTCGTCCTGACCTCTTTAGCGGCATCTTTAACGTGGCCCGCAATCCGGTAACAAATCGCCACGCCTGCGAATTACGCCTGAACGCATCAAAGGTCAAGCCACACAGGCCCCTTCACCAAGCTGTGACGCGGACTTTACGCAATCTGCACATTTTCGCGCAACACTGGGTTTTAGGTGAAAGGGGAAGCCGACATGGCGCTCATTCGGATCAACGCAGAAGGCAGAAACCCGGTACTGCACAGTACCAAAACCTCCCTTTGGCCTGCGTTGCGCCGGGCGATGCCTTCAACTGGCCCGATCACCATCATGCTGCACGGGTATAAGTTTGCCCCAAACGACCCCGATCATTGCCCACACAGTCATATCTTTGCCGCGCACGACGCCACATGCGGCAAAGCCATCAGTTGGCCGCGACGCTTGGGATTCTTGGATGCGTCGCACAACACCGGCCTCGGGGTCGCCTTTGGCTGGAACGCCCGAGGCTCGCTGAAACAAGCGCTGCGCTCCGCGTTGCGTGCCTCTCACGCGCTCGCAAAGTTGATCACTGAACTGCGTGACATTGCCCCCGACCGTCAAATCCACCTGATTGGTCACTCCATGGGCGCCTATGTCGCGCTCAGTACGCTGCGCCGCCTGCAACACGGTGACGTAGGCCGTATTGTTTTGCTCAACGGCGCTGTGTTCCGCCCCTGCGTTGCATTGGCGCTGCGCACGCCAGCTGGGCGCTCTGCAGAGCTGTTCAATGTCGTAAGCTCAGAAAATGCCTTCTACGACATCCTGTTTGAGCGCCTACTTGGACGCAACCCAGCGCATGATCGCTCCATTGGTCGCGGATTTGAAGCCCGCAACGCCGTCACAATTCGACTGGGCGATGCGCCCAGTTTGGAGAGCCTCGCCGAAATGGGACACACCATCGCGCCCCCCAAGCATTGGTTTTGCCACTGGTCGCCTTACTTGCGGCCTGGCGCAATGGCGTTTTATGGCACCTTGCTGCGGCACCCCCAATCCTTGCCGCTCTCGCTCCTGAAATCACAACTCTCGCGCCACACGCTGCCCATGGCCGGCCGTACCGGCCCCAAACCGCCCCCTTGCGGCACGGCCTAAAACAGGCAAGCTTTGGGCACCACAACAGGAGCGCCCATGTCCGAGCTTACCGCTGATCCAATCGACCTCTATTACTGGCCCACGCCCAACGGCTGGAAGATTTCCATCGCGCTTGAGGAAATGGCGCTGCCCTACACCACGCACCTGATCAATATCGGCAAGGGTGATCAATTTGCGCCCGATTTCCTCAAGATCGCCCCCAATAACCGCATGCCCGCGATTGTTGATCCAAACGGACCTGACGGTCAGCCCATCTCGGTCTTTGAAAGCGGCGCAATCCTGCTCTACCTCGCGCGCAAGACCGGCACGTTTTTGGGCACGACAGAACGGGAGCGAGTTGCCGTGGAAGAATGGCTGATGTGGCAAATGGGCGGGCTTGGCCCAATGGCCGGCCAAACCCATCACTTCCTGAAATACGCGCCTGAAGACATCGCCTACGCCAAAGCCCGCTACCGCGACGAAACCGCGCGGCTCTATGGCGTGCTGGATCGCCGATTGGCCGAGAACGAATACTTGGCAGGCGATTTCTACTCCATCGCGGATATGTCAGCTTGGGGTTGGGCCTCCCTTTGGGAAGGGCAAGAGCAGACGCTGGAGGACAAACCCCATATGGCCCGCTGGCTCAAAACTCTGTGGGAACGCCCCTCCCTGAGACGCGGGCGGGCCTTGCATGCCGATCTGCGCGCTGACCGGTCCGACACCTGGGTTCAGGACGATCTTTTTGGATCTTAGTCTGCGAACGCACTCTTAAAGAACGCAAAAAACGGCGCCCTTCAGCCCTCCTCAACCTCTTCTTCCAGCGCATAGTCCTGGAAAATCTTGCCTTGGGTCATGAAGAAAATGAACACCGCCGCGGTCAGGCCAAAGGTCTTGAAGTAAACCCAGGTGTCCGTGCTCTGGGTGCGCCAGATCACCTCGTTCAGCACCGCCAGCCCGATGAAAAACGCCGTCAACCGCTTGGTCAACAACATCCAGCCCTCTTCTTTCAGAGGCATCATCTCTTCCATCACAAACTTCAAATAGCTCTGCCCTCGCAGCAGCCCCACACCAAGCGCCCCACCAAACAGGAGGTAGATCATGGTTGGCTTCATCTTGAAGAACCGCTCGTCATTAAGCCACACCGACAACCCGCCAAACAGGATCACCAGCACCAAGGTGGCCACCTGCATTTTTGAAAGCTTGCCGGTCAGTTTCCACAGGATGCCCGTGGTCAGGATCAACAGCGGAATAAATCCCGCAGTGGCGACAATGAACCCATCATAGGCTGTGCCGACGATTTCAATGGTTTGGTCCCGCAGCCGCAAATAGGCGACAAAGAACACCATAATGGGGCCCAGTTCCAAACCCATCTTCAGCATCGGGTTGATCTTTTTCTCAGAAGAATTTTCAGCCATCGCGCGTTCCTATTGCCTGCCCACTTCCACTATCACAGCCCCCAGCGCAATCAATGCCATCAAGGCAATCCGGCGTGGACCCACCGTCTCTTTCAACACCAGCCACCCGATCAGCGCCGCAAACACCGGCGAAGTTTCCCGCAGCACTGCTGCCTCGCCCACATTGTCCAAACGTGTCGCCAGCATGACCGAGCCAAAGCTGGCAAAAGCCACCAACCCGCCAATGACGCCGCGTGTCATCAACGGGCCAAGGGCGGGCGGGTGCGCCATGGCGCGATACTTCATCGCCGCCAAGACCGGAAACACCAGCCCGTCGATCAGGAAGAACCACGCAAGAAAGGTAAATGGGTCCGCCGTGGCGCGGATACCAAACGCATCATAGGTTGTGTAAAGCGCCACAAAAAAGCCGGTGAATACCGCAATCACCATCGCGGCCAGCAAGGTCTCCCGCCCCTCGGTCATAAACACCATGTTGTAGACGGCTAAGCCCAGAATACCCGCCATCAGGACGGCTACCCCAAACCACTGCAACCCGCTGAAGGTCTCGCCAAAAATCAGATAGGCGCCAATAACCGTGAAAAACGGCCCCACCCCGCGCACAACGGGGTAGACCACGGTGAACGCACCTTTGGTATAAGCCCAACTCTGCAGCAACTTGTAGCCGGTGTGAATGACAAAGGCACCCAGAAAAATCAGCCACATATGTGGCTCAGGCCACGGCACCACGAACAAAGCAAAGGGCGCCGCCATAGCCGCATAGCTGAAATCAATCGCCCCGCGTGTCAGCCAGGGATCATGCCGCCCTTTTTGAAGTGCGCCGAACACGGCGTGGAGAAACGCCGCCAACAACGCCAGCGCCAGCGCCAGTTGCTGGCCTGAAGCGGTTCCCTCCAGAGAGACCAGCCAAGCGCTCATGATTGGCGCTCAATTGCGCTGTTGGACCAGGGGTTTTCCACCCCCGGACCCCCGGAGGATACTTTGGGCAAGAAGAAGATCAGTTTTGCTCCAGCCCAATAAGGGCCGCGGCAAACTCTTCGGGATCAAAGGGTTGCAGATCATCAATTTGCTCGCCCACGCCAATCGCGTGGATCGGCAGACCAAACTTATCTGCGAGGCTCACCAGAATGCCGCCCTTTGCAGTGCCATCCAGCTTCGTCATCACGAGACCAGACACATCTGCCAGTTTTTGGAACGTCTCCACTTGGCTGATCGCATTTTGGCCGGTTGTGGCGTCCAGCACCAACAACGTGTTGTGCGGCGCATCCGGGTCTTTTTTGCGGATCACCCGCACGATCTTGGCAAGCTCTTCCATCAGGTCCTGACGGTTCTGCAAACGCCCGGCCGTATCGATCATCAGCAGGTCCGCCCCTTCGGCTTCCGCCTTGGTCATCGCATCATACGCCAAGCTCGCAGGATCGGAGCCCTCTGGCGCGGTCAAAACCGGCACACCTGCGCGTTCGCCCCATACTTGCAGCTGCTCCACCGCCGCCGCCCGGAACGTATCCCCAGCCGCAATGACTACGGACTTCCCTGCCGCGCGGAACTGGCTTGCCAGCTTGCCAATGGTGGTGGTCTTGCCAGAACCATTCACGCCAACAACCAGCACAACCTGCGGCTTGGAGGGATAGAGCGGCATCGGACGCGCCACAGTTTCCATGATCCGCGCCACTTCGGTCGCGAGAATATCTTTGATCTCTTGCGTCGAGACCCGCCGCCCCAGACGGCCTTCCGCGATATTGGCGGTCACGCGCAGCGCGGTGTCCACGCCCATATCGGAGGCAATCAGCAACTCTTCGAGCTGCTCCAGCATGTCATCGTCCAGCACGCGCTTAACAACCGGACCGCTTTGGCTCTGGCCGGTCAACCGCGCCAGTATGCCAGACTTGGGCGCCTCAGCAGGCGCTTTCTCTTCCACGGCAGGCGCCGCTTCCACCTCAACAGCGGCAGGCGCAGGCTGCTCTCCGGGAGGGCTTTCAACCGCGACCGCTTCGGTCTCTACGCCGCCATCTTCGACAATTGCCTCAAGCCCTTCGTCCAATTTGGACGACGACTTGAACAACCTGTCTTTGAGCTTTGAGAAAAACGCCATGGTGGTCTCCGGAACTGCTTGCTTCCAGTTAGTCTGATTTGACGGGATTTAAAAGAGTGGGGTCGCCCAGCCCACGCCTGCCACAATCAGGAACTGCCCACCGGCATAAAGCACCCACAAAGCAATCGACACCATGCGTTGCAGGGCCGCATCCGGTTTCATGCGGAAAAGCTGGATCGCCAACAGCGTATCGGACGCCATAAAGGACAATGCCCCAGCCACCGCCAAAGGCCGATCGACCAATCCAAAAGCCGTTGCCCCCATAGCGCAAATGATCGCCACATAAGCTCTAACCGGCCAACGGAGTTCACCGGTGAACGGACTCAACCAACGCTCTGTCGACAGCGCAAAAACCACCAAAGCCGCCAACAAAACAGGCATGGCCAACGGCCCAGCGCCAATGTCCCAAAAGTAGACAACATAGGCTACATGCGCCGCCGCAAAGGACACCAAACCGACAAGAAAGGCCTTCTCCCCATCTCGCGACAGTGCCAGATCGCCCAGCGCCGACAGCAACAACGCCACAACCACTGCCCAGGAACCGAAACTCACCGCAACTGCCGCTGCAAAGGCTGGCATCGGAATGGTCTTAACCACCGTCTTCCAGACGCTGGGCGGGCGATGACAAAACGCCACCGCATAAACCAACGCCGCCAACACCCCCACCACAAGCAATCCCAAGCGGATGCTTTGGCGCAGGGCAATTTCTTCGACAATACTCATGGCAGCCTCATGTGTTTTGCCAACACCCTATGGCGGCAAGCCTCTGTTTGTCTTGTGCAAAATGGGAAGGTGACGCGCAGAGAGCCTATAAGCCGGATTCTGTTCCCCGGCCGAAGCCAGTTCAATGACCATTCATCTAGGGTGCCTGTTACCAGACACCTCAAGCTGCCAACCCGGACCTGCTCGGAGCAAAGCGCTCCTGTGCTTGCGCACACGCGGTCCCTATTTGGCATTGCTCCCGGTGGGGCTTGCCGTGCCGCCGCTGTTGCCAGCCGCGCGGTGGGCTCTTACCCCACCGTTTCACCTTGACCCCGACGGATCGGGGCAGTCTGTTCTCTGTGGCGCTTTCCCTCGGGTTTCCCCGGCCGGGCGTTACCCGGCACCGTTGCTTTGTGGAGTCCGGACTTTCCTCGCGGGCTTACGCCCCCGCGGCCATCCAGCTCTCTGCGCGTCTCCGCAATAGGCCTTTGCTGCAAAAGCGTCAATCTCTGCCTGCGGCCTGCACTAGCCGCGCTGCAATGCGCGCATCCTCGGCGTCACATAGCCCTTCAGCCCAAGGCCGAAACCGCGCCCGAAACGCGGCAAAACAATTAGGGTTGTCCAAATCGTAGCCAAATTGCGCGGCACAGCTTTCCCAATCGGCCTCCGCAGGCCTTTGATCCGGCCAAACAGCCAGCCCCTGACGCGCCAGCCGCAGCCAATCAAACTTCGGACCAGGATCAATCTTACGCCCCGGCGACATGTCGGAATGTCCAATCACGCCGTCCGGGCCAATATCCCAACGCTGCATAATACCAACCAGCAGAGCTTCCAGCGCGTCCATCTGCGCCGCCGCAAACGGGTGGTCGCCTTTGTTGGACAGTTCAATGCCAATGCTGCGGGAATTCACATCCCCTTGACCCTGCCAACTGCCAACACCTGCGTGCCAGGCCCGCATCTCCTCCGCCACCAACTGTGTGATCTGCCCGTCTGGCGCAATCACATAGTGCGCTGACACCTCCGCTTCGGGATTGCACAGCCAGTCAATCGCCGCCTGCGCGCTGTCCATTGCCGTATAATGGATCACGATCAGTTCAGGCCGCTGTCCATCCCGCCGCTCCCCGAAGTTCGGGGAGGGCTGCTGTAGAATGTCCATGGAAGCAGACATGCTTAGTTGCCAGCGGCCACGCGGAACGGGCTCGGGTCCCACTTGCAGGCATAGCCATCGCCATCCGGATCAACACCAAGCCGATCTCTTTTAGGGCCGCCTTTTTCCAGAAACGCCCGCTGCGCCGCCTCGTCACTGCCAAACTTGGCACAAGCTTTTTCATAGCGCGACGCGCCACCAATCTTCAGTCGGCTGTACACCTTTGTGCCAACAGGGTGCTTTGTCTCCAGAGCATAAGCCACGATGTTTGGCCCAGCGTCTCCCGTGCGCACTGGCACAGCAGTGGGTTGGATCACCGTATAGTTGGCTTTGTTCTGCGCCCGACGTGCGGCGTCCGCCTCAATCGAGCGACGCCCGTCTACAGCCGCAAAGTCATTCTCATCCGAAATACCCGGGTTGGAGAAAACCTGAGGCGCAGGATTGCTGGGGCTTGCGTGCAGCGGCTGCACACCGGAATTGGCAGATGCCGCCGCCAAAGCAGCCGTGGTCTCACTGGCAATGCTCGCCGCATCATTGGCGGCTGACGCATTGGAGCTCGGGGATGGCACAGTGCTCGCTGCCGCTGCCGCGGTTTGCGGCTGTGCGGTTGTGGTCGTGATCAAGGGCGTAGCAGCTACAGACTGCGCCGGCGGCACAGTGGCAACCACAGGCGCCGGTTCGATCGTCGCAATCTGCGGTGCGTCCGGAATGGTCTCTTGCGAGACTGCATTTGCGGGCGGCAAGGCCGTCCGCCGATGTTCCCCGGTTTTCTCGTCGTAAAACACGCCTGCGGCGCTGTCTGGCACGGCCGGCTGGCACGCGCTCAGCGCGACCAGCGCACAAATGGCCCCAATGCTACGTTTCATGATCTGCCTTAACTGCTCTTAGTTTTGCAGCAGCTTTACCACCATTTGCCTGGTTTGGCCACAAAACCTGCGGCTTGCTCCAGC
Organism: Shimia sp.; assembly: GCF_022448905.1. Lineage (GTDB taxonomy): Bacteria > Pseudomonadota > Alphaproteobacteria > Rhodobacterales > Rhodobacteraceae > Shimia. The sequence goes on from NZ_JAKVCW010000011.1 coordinate 130,891, forward strand.
GCGTAGGCGGTGTTCAGCAGATCGCCCTCTTCCCAAGGGCGGCCAATCAGCTGCAGACCCAACGGCAGACCCTGGCTGTCCAGACCGGTTGGCACCGACACCCCTGGCAGACCAGCCAGGTTCACGGTCACGGTGAACACGTCGTTCAGATACATCTGGATCGGATCGGCATCGGTCATTTCACCCAAACCAAAGGCCGCCGAAGGTGTCGCAGGCGTCAGAATCGCATCAATACCCTGAGCAAAGACGTTTTCGAAGTCCTGCTTGATCAGCGTCCGAACCCGACGCGCACGGTTGTAGTAAGCGTCATAGAAACCTGCGGACAGCACATAGGTGCCAACCATCACGCGGCGCTGCACCTCATGACCAAAGCCTTCGGCGCGGGTTTTCTCGTACATTTCGGTGATGCCATCACCTGCCGCCAAAGTGGCACGGTGGCCGTAACGCACACCATCATAGCGCGCCAAATTCGAAGAGGCTTCCGCTGGTGCAATCACATAATACGCAGGCAGCGCGTATTTTGTGTGCGGCAAAGAAATGTCGACAATCTCCGCGCCCGCAGCTTTCAGCATCTCGGTGCCATCGGCCCAGAGTTTTTCGATCTCGGCCGGCATGCCGTCCATGCGGTACTCTTTTGGGATACCAATTTTCTTGCCGCGAATGTCGCCGGTCAGCATGGCTTCAAAGTTTGGCACCGGAAGATCAACACTGGTGCTGTCTTTCTCATCGTGACCACACATCGCCTCAAGCATGATGGCCGCGTCACGCACGTCTTTGGTCATTGGGCCTGCTTGATCGAGCGAAGAAGCAAAGGCCACCACGCCCCAGCGGGAACAGCGGCCATAGGTTGGCTTAATACCGGTGATGCCGGTAAACGCCGCAGGCTGACGGATCGAGCCACCCGTGTCCGTACCGGTCGCAGCCAGACAGAGATCCGCCGCAACAGCCGCCGCAGACCCACCAGAAGACCCGCCCGGGGTCAATGCCGCATCATCATTGCCGCGACGCCACGGGTTGATCGCGTTGCCGTAGACAGAGGTCTCGTTGGACGAGCCCATCGCAAACTCATCCATGTTGAGCTTGCCCAGCATCACCGCACCGGAATCTTCCAGCTTTTGAGACACGGTGGATTCATACTCCGGCGTAAAGCCTTCCAGAATGCCGCTGGCCGCTTGGGACGCCACACCTTTGGTGCAGAACAGGTCCTTGATGCCGATTGGCAGGCCGCACATGTCCGGCGCATCACCTTGGGCAATCCGCGCATCCGCCGCCTTGGCGCGTTCCAGCGCAATCTCAGGCGTCTTATGCACAAAAGCGTTCAGCGCATCGGCGTCATCAATCGCTTTCAAAAAGGTCTCGGTCAGTTCAACGGAAGTCACATCCCCGGCACGCAGCTTATCGCGGGCTTCAGCCAGGGTAAGTTTGGTCAGATCGGTCATATCGGGCGCCTCTCTCATATGGGGGCAAAATCTATTGTCAGGGGATCAACGGCATAAAAGCCGGATCACTCCACCACTTTGGGAACAGCAAAGAAGCCTTCACGCGCATCCGGCGCATTGCTCAGGATTTTCTCCTGCTGATCGCCATCGGTCACCACATCCTCACGACGCTTCAGACGCATCGGGGTCACGGACACCATGGGCTCCACGCCTTCGACGTCAACTTCGTTCAGTTGCTCAATGAAACCCAGCACGGCATTGAATTCCTGTGCCAGCGCAGGCAGGGCATCTTCTTCAACCTTGATACGGGCCAATTTGGCCACTTTGGCGGCGGTGCTTTCGTCAATCGACATGGGGCAAGACTCTCTCGTTGCGGACGTGCCCTCAGCCTTTAGCGCGCAGGGGAAAGCGGTGCAAGCGCTTGCCTCCGTTTGCCCCACATCGTTGCATCTCCCGCCAAAAGAAAATGCAATAGAGTTGCCTGTCTTTTGTTGGGCACGGCTCAAGGCTGCGCCTTGAGCCTCCCCGCAATCAGATGGCGCCGCAACACCTCAATCATCCAGCCCAACATAACGGCATTCAAAATGTGCCACATGAAATGCGTCCCCATTGGCACGTGGTGACACATCGGCATATCCAACGAGCGAAAGGTCAAGGACAGCAGCAACAGCCCGCCGCCAATCGCCAGTCCCCGCGCCACCTCCGGCCGGCGGGAGCGCAGCAGAATCGCATAGGTCAGGATCATCACTGGCACAGGCATATAGCCCGCGGAAACGCCCAACACCGGCATTTTGGCAAACAGAGGGATGGTTATCGCGGCATAGGGAAAGAAAAGCGCCGTCGCGACGAACGCCTTTGGCCAAGACAACGCCCAGAAATAACGGTTGGCGGCGTAAATGTAGAGCACCACATAGAGCGCAATGGGCGTTGTATCGGCCGCAGCCGCCCATGCGGTCGCCTCGGTGTGGAAAAGGAAACTGCCAAGCCCGATCATTGCCAATATGACGCACAAGGCTTTTGCGATACCCCGCCCCGGCATCGCAGGCAGAAACCGCAACCGCGCCCACATCCACGCCGCCGCAATCACAAACGCCGCATTGGTCACGGCATTCACCGGCTCTGCCCAAAAACTTGGGTCCAACCGCTCGCAATAGGCGTCAATCGGCGCCATCCAATCCATCACGTCCCCTCCCATACCAGCCCTTCCCCCAGGCCAATTGCGTGCTACTCTGACGGCAATTGAGAGGGAGAGATAGTATGAAACTGATTTGGCTTGGACACGGCTCTTTTCGCATCGAAACCGGCAATCTGGTGTTGCTCGTCGACCCTTGGCTCACCGGCAACCCGGTGCTGCCAGAAGCCCAACACGAAGCGGCTGTTGCAGGCGCTACACATCTGATTTTGACCCACGCGCATTTTGACCATGTCGCAGACATGCTGCCCCTTGCGCGCAAACTCTCCTGTCCCATCGTCGGCCAATATGATCTCATGTCTTACTGGAACGAACACGAGCACTTGAACACCGTCGGTTTCAACAAGGGCGGCACTGTAGAGCTGGGCGACGGCGTCAACCTCACCATGGTGCCTGCCTCTCACAGCTCCACATTTGGTACGGACCAAGGCCCCAAGGCCGCAGGCTCGGAAGTCGGCTACATCCTCCGCGCCGAGGGCCGCAGCCTTTATATCTCAGGCGACACCGACATAATGGCGGACATGGACTGGATGGGGGATTACTACAAACCCGACGTGGGCATTCTTTCCGCGGGCGGCCATTTCACCATGGACATGGCGGGCGCAGCCTACGCTGCCAAACGCTATTTCAACTTCAAAACCGTGATCCCCTGCCACTACAAGACCTTCCTGATCCTGGAGCAATCCGCAAACGTGCTCGCAGCAGCCCTGCCCGACGTAAACGTCATCGAACCGGAAGTAATGGTCCCTATCGACCTTTAAGGCGTCACCGCCGCTCGGCAAAAAACGCCTTTAGCAGCGCCTCGCACTCTTCCGCCGCAAGGCCGTCATACACCTCGGGCACATGATGGCTTTGCGGATGAGCAAACACCCGCGGCCCCTGCGCCACGCCGCCGGATTTGGGGTCCGCTGCGCCATAGTATACCCGTGCAATCCGCGCCTGACTGATCGCGCTGGCGCACATCGGGCACGGCTCCAGCGTCACATACAGGTCGCACCCGACCAGCCGTTCGCTGCCAATCTTGGCACAGGCCGCGCGCATCGCCAGCACTTCGGCATGGGCTGTTGGGTCCAAATCTTCCCGCGTCCGGTTGCCCGCCGACGCCAAAACTTCGCCATCCGGCCCAACAATCACCGCCCCCACGGGCACCTCACCACGCGCTGCAGCGGCGCGCGCTTCTTCAAGCGCAAGGTCCATATGGCTCCGAAAGGTCATGGGGCAGACTTGCCCTGCCAAGCCCCCTTTCGCAATCCCCGTTTCGCAGGTAAACGGAGACATGTCTCAAAAGCCTCCCTCCTCCCGTCGCCCCAACGCGAAACCAAACGCCGCCAAGGCGCGCCCGTCCAAGCCGCGCAAGACGCCGGCGCAACCGGCCTCTGACGCGCCCAAACGCGAGGGGGATCGCATTGCAAAGGTCCTGGCCCGCGCCGGTGTGGCCTCGCGTCGCGATGCAGAACGTATGATCGAGGCGGGCCGCGTGTCGGTGAACGGTAAGAAACTCGACAGCCCGGCGCTAAACGTCACCGCCAAAGACCGCATCACCGTGGACGGCAAGCTGATTGGCGAGCCGGATCACGAACGCATCTGGCTCTACCACAAGCCCGCCGGACTGGTGACCACCAACCGCGATGAAAAAGGCCGCGAGACGATCTTTGACAAGCTGCCGGAGAACCTCCCACGCGTGATGACAGTGGGGCGACTTGACCTCAACTCCGAAGGCTTGCTGCTGCTGACCAACGATGGTGGCCTGAAACGCAAACTGGAATTGCCCAGCACCGGTTGGCTGCGCAAATACCGCGTCAGAATCAACGGCCGCCCAACTGAAGATACTTTCGCGCCGCTGCGAAAAGGCATCGAGGTCGACGGCGAACGTTTCCAGCCTATGGACATCACACTTGACCGCCAACAAGGCGCCAACGCCTGGGTCACCGTCGGCCTGCGCGAGGGCAAAAACCGCGAAATCCGCCGCGCCATGGAGGCCATCGGCCTCACCGTGAACCGCCTGATCCGCGTGTCTTACGGCCCCTTCCAATTGGGTCAGCTTAAACAGGGCGAAGTCGAAGAATTGCGCCGCCGCGTTGTGCGCGACCAACTCGGCCTGGACGGCGCGATTCCGGAGGAAAAACGCCGCAAACCCACGCGCCGCCGCAAATAACTGATTTAAAGGCGGTCTTGCCTCGGCAATGCGCCGCTTTCCCAAAACTTCCCCCTAGCCTTCGCGCGGCAGACTTCTTAGATTTCTCCATAACTTAGCGCAGGGTGGAGTGGGTATGTCATCAACCGGGTTACAGAAACTGGCCTTTGGCCTGTTGGTTCTGTTGATCTTCTACGTCTCTTTCACGGGAGGCGCCTGATGGCTCAGAAATTTGGCGGCAAATACAGCCCCGGCGGCGCCCAAGGAGCCAGCAGCGACGAGGGTTTTCGCAATGCCAAGCGCAGCCGCGCGGGCGGGCGTGTCAACCTCCTGTTCATGGCGCCGCTGCCTCTAATCTGGAAAGCGTTCACCACTGACCCAATTGGCATGGCGCAATATCTGATTGCGCTTGGCGTCCTGCTTCTCGCCGCATGGATGACCCGTGAAGGCATGTTTGCCCAAGAGGCCTATGACGCCCGCAAGGTGGCTCGACGCCCAGCGCTCCCGCGCAAACTGCTCGGGTCCGTGTTGACTGGTCTGGGACTGGCAATCGCAGGCTTTGCCGGTCACGCCCCCATCGAGGCGGGCATCTTCGCCGTGGTTGGCGGCCTGCTGCACAGCTTTGCCTTTGGTCTCGACCCGATGTCGGACAAAGGCATGGAGGGCACCAACCGTCACCAAACCGACCGGGTCGCCCGCGCCGTGGAAGAAGCCGAAGAGCATTTGCGCGCCATGAGCGACGCCATCGCTCGCGCCGGAGATCGCAGTGTCGAACGTCGTGTCGCGGCCTTCCAATCTACCGCCCGCGACCTGTTCCGCACGGTGGAAGAAGACCCGCGCGACCTCACCGCGGCACGCCGCTACCTTGGCGTCTATTTGCTCGGCGCCAAAGACGCGACCGTGAAATTTGCCGACATTTACAGCCGCACACAAGACGTCCAAGCCCGTGCCGACTACCTCGCGCTACTGGATGATCTGGAAGAAAACTTCGCCGCCCGCACGCAGAAACTCCTGCTGGAAGATCGCGGCGATCTGACCATCGAAATTGACGTGCTGCGCGAGCGCTTGGAGCGCGAAGGCCTGCGCCGCAACAGCTGATAACACATGTGACCTACCGGGAAGGGTGGATTTAAATGTCTGAGATCGTAAAACAAAAAGCCGAAGCCGCTTTGGCGGAAATCACCGAAGCCACGGTTGCCCTGCCCGAACCGGTAGAGGCCAACGCCATTGTGCCATTGGCCGAGGCGGACGCGCCTGTGTCTGCGGAAATCACCAAGCGCATGGCTGAGCTGGACATGAGCAACACCAACTCAATTGTGTCCTTTGGCTCCGGTGCTCAGGCAGAACTGCAGACCATTTCCCAAGCCATGCTGCAAGACGTGCGCAACAAAGACGTTGGCCCCGCCGGTGACAGCCTGCGCGACATCGTCACCACCATTCGCGGTTTCTCCGTGTCTGAGCTGGACGTCCGCCGCGAACGCAGCTTCTGGGAAAAGCTGATCGGCCGCGCCGCGCCTTTTGCCAAGTTTACCGCGCGTTTTGAAGAGGTACAGGACCAGATCGACAAGATCACCGACAACCTGCTGACCCACGAGCACACCCTGCTCAAGGACATCAAATCGCTGGACGTACTCTACGAAAAGACCCTCGCCTTCTATGACGAACTGGCGCTCTACATCGCAGCTGGCGAAGCCAAGATTGCCGAGCTGGATGCCAACGACATTCCAGCCAAAGAAGCCGAAGTGGCCGCAGCCGATGAAAACGCTCAGGTGATGAAGGCACAAGAACTGCGCGACCTGCGCGCCGCACGCGACGATCTAGAGCGCCGCGTGCATGACCTGAAACTGACCCGTCAGGTCACCATGCAATCCTTACCGTCCATCCGCCTCGTGCAGGAAAACGACAAATCGCTGGTCACCAAGATCAACTCCACTTTGGTCAACACCGTGCCACTTTGGGAAACCCAGCTGGCGCAGGCCGTGACCATCCAGCGCTCCGCCGAAGCCGCCTCTGCCGTGCGTGAGGCCAACGACCTCACCAACGAGCTTCTGACCGCCAACGCCAAGAATCTGCGCGAAACCAACAAGGTGGTGCGCACCGAAATGGAACGCGGCGTGTTTGACATCGAGGCCGTGAAAACCGCCAACGCAGAGCTGATCGCTACCATCAACGAGTCGCTACAAATCGCCGACGAAGGCAAAGCCAAGCGCGCCGCCGCCGAAGACGACATGAAAAAGATGGAAGCCGAATTGCGCGACACATTGGCGGCAGCCAAGGCACGCAAAGACGGCCTGGGTGACACCGCCGCGACCGCTGTGCCCACCGCGTGAAGCGGCTTGCGGGCATAGGTCTCGGGCTGCTGACGACCTTGGCAGCCTGCGTCAACACCGGCGGCGTCACCGCGCCACCGGTTGTCGCCCCTGCGCCCGCGCCCCCGTCCGAGGCCAGCGCAGCCCTGCGCAGCTACTACAGCAGCGTCCAGGCGGACCTGCTGACGCGCGGGTTGCTGCGCACCGATGGCGGCGGCCCGGACACACCGTTCACGCCTGACATGCTGGCGCGCAACTTTGAACGCATCGCCTTTTATGACGAATACAGCAACACCGGCGGGCTGGAGCGCTCCACGGGCCAAGCAGGCCAACTGCGCCGCTGGAGCGGTCCCGTCAAAGTGAACGTCGAGTTTGGCCCCTCGGTGCCGGAAAGCCAACGCGCCACCGATCGCGCCACGGTGGCCGCCTATGTGCCCCGCTTGGCCAACGCCACCGGCCACCCGATCCGCCTGACGACCAACAAACCCAACTTCCACGTGCTGGTGATGGGCGCGGATGACCGTGACACCGTGCAATCGCGTCTGGACACTCTGCTGCCCAACGCCTCCCCCAAAACCCGTGCGCTCTTCGCCAATCCACCACGGAACATATACTGCTTTGTGGTCGCCTTGGCCTCAGACACCAACCCCAACGCCTACACCTCTGCCGTAGCCTTGGTGCGTGCAGAACACCCGGACCTTCTGCGTAAATCCTGCTTCCACGAAGAGATCGCCCAAGGGCTTGGATTGGCCAACGACAGTCCCGAAGCCCGCCCTTCAATCTTCAACGATGACGAAGAGTTTGCGCTGCTCACCACGCATGACGAAAAACTGCTCTCCATGCTCTATGATGACCGCCTTGGCATCGGTATGAGCGTGGACGAGGCCCGCCCCATTGTTTACATTCTGGCCCGCGAGCAAACCGCACAGAACTTCTGAGCGCTGCCGCGACCAGCCTTTTGAAAGGACCACTTCATGGGTATTTTTGATTTCCTCACTGGCGAATTTATCGACGTCATCCATTGGGTTGACGACACCCGCGACACGCTGGTGTTCCGCTTTGAGCGCGAAGGGCATGAGATCAAATACGGCGCCAAACTGACCGTACGCGAGGGCCAAGCAGCGGTGTTTGTGCACGAAGGTCAACTGGCCGATGTCTTCACCCCCGGCCTCTACATGTTGGAAACCAACAACATGCCGGTGATGACCACGTTGCAGCACTGGGACCACGGCTTCAAAAGCCCGTTCAAGTCCGAAATCTACTACGTCAACACCACGCGGTTTGCCGACCTGAAATGGGGCACCAAAAACCCCATCATGGTGCGCGATCCGGAATTCGGCCCCGTGCGCCTGCGCGCCTATGGCACCTACGCCATCCGCGTGGTCGACCCCGCCCGCTTCCTAACGGAGATCGTTGGGACAGACGGCGAATTCACCATGGATGAGATCTCCTTCCAGATCCGCAACATCATCGTGCAGGAGTTCTCCCGCGTTGTGGCTGGCTCCGGCATTCCGGTTCTGGACATGGCCGCAAATACCGCCGATCTGGGCAAGCTGGTCGCCGCCGAAATCTCCGGCACCATCGCCGAATACGGCCTCGCGATCCCGGAGCTCTACATCGAAAACATCTCCCTGCCACCAGCGGTTGAGGCCGCGATGGACAAGCGCACCTCGATGGGCATCGTTGGTGACTTGGGCAAATACACACAGTTCTCCGCCGCCGAAGCCATGACCGCCGCCGCACAGACGCCAAACTCCGGCATGGGCGCTGGCATGGGGATGGGCATGGGCATGGCAATGGCCCAACAGATGGCGCAAACCGGCCCATGGGGCGCGCAACCCGCCGCGCAAGCGCCACAAGCGGCTCCCGCGCCACAAGCCGCCGCTGCGCCACCGCCCCCACCGCCGGTCGAGCATGTGTGGCACATCGCCGAAAACGGCCAAACCAAAGGCCCGTTCTCCAAAGCTGCGCTTGGTCGCATGGCAACCGCTGGGGAGATCACCCGTGAAACCCACGTCTGGACCGCAGGCCAGGACGGTTGGAAACACGCCGAAGACGTGGCCGAACTGGCCCAGCTCTTCACCATCCTGCCGCCCCCGCCCCCTGGTGCCTAAAACAATAGCCCCGGCTTGCTGGCCGGGGCTTTGCTAAATTCTTCCAAGCCATTTCAAAGCAAGCAGATTTCATGTCAGCCACACCGCCCCCCGCGCCCAAAGAGACCACCCGTTTCCCCTGCGCCCAATGCGGCGCCGACTACCGCTTTGCCCCCAACGAAGGCAAACTGATCTGCGATCACTGCGGTCACGAAGAGGCCACTGAGCAAGGCGACCGTCAGGCTGCCATTGCCGAGCTGGATTTCAAAGCAGCTTTGGCCGAGCAGCTCCCGGCCGCCGAAATGGTCGAGGCCCGCACCACCTCCTGCCCCAACTGCGCCGCCCATGTGGTTTTTGAGGGCGACACCCACGCCACCGAATGCCCCTTCTGCGCCAGCCCCGTCGTGGTCGACACCGGCACGCATCGCCTGATCAAGCCGCGTGCTGTCCTGCCCTTCCAGATCGCGGAAAAGATCGCGCATCAATCCATGAATGAGTGGCTGGGCAAGCTCTGGTTCGCCCCCAACGGCCTGCAGGAATACGCCAAGAAGGGCCGCAAGATGGACGGCATTTATGTCCCCTATTGGACCTACGATGCGGATACCAAATCCTCCTATCGCGGCGAACGGGGCACCATCTACTACGTCGCCGAAACCGTCATGGTGGACGGCAAGCAAGAACAACGGCAGGTGCAAAAAATCCGCTGGTCGCCCGCCTCTGGCCGCGTGGCCCGCTGGTTTGACGACATCCTTGTGCTTGGCTCCAAGGCCCTGCCTAAAAAATACACTGACAACCTGCAGCCCTGGGATCTCTCCGCGCTGGAACCCTACACGCCAGAATTCCTCGCAGGCTTTCAGGCTGAGGGCTACTCCATCGATCTCGAAGAGGGCTACGATGAGGCCCGCGACCGTATGGACCGCGTGATCCGCCGCGACGTGGCCTTTGACATCGGCGGCGACCGCCAGCGCATTCACAGTGTCTCCACTGCGGTCAGTGATGTGACCTTCAAACACATCCTACTGCCGGTCTGGATGGCCGCTTACAAATACCGCGGTAAGTCCTATCGCTTTGTGGTCAATGGACAAACCGGCCGCGTTCAAGGCGAACGCCCCTACTCAAAATGGAAGATCGCCTTTGCCGTGCTCCTCGCCGCTATTGCAGCCGGCGTGATTGGCTATATCATCGCGCAAAACCAATAAGAGTTGGGGATTTCCGCGATGTCTCACCACGCTGCATTGCAAGAACTTCTGCACGCCCGTCACTCCTGCCGGGCGTTTAAATCAGGTGCCGTACCGCGTGAGGTTATTTCCCAAATCCTGCTGGATGCTGGCCGCGCCCCCTCCTGGTGCAACGCACAACCGTGGAAGGTGATTGTCGCCTCAGGCGCTCAAACCGAAGCTTTCCGCGATGCCATGGCACAAGCCTTTGACGGCGGCGCCCCCGCGCCTGACTACCCGTTTCCGGACACCTACACCGGCGCGCATCTCAAACGCCGCCGCACCTGTGGGTTCCAACTCTATGAAGCCGTTGGCATTGGTCGTGGCGACCGCGAAGGCCGCGCACGTCAAATGCGGGAGAACTACACCCTGTTTGGCGCGCCTCACGTTGCGGTCATCACCTGCCCCAAAGAACTCGGCCCCTACGGCGTGCTCGATTGCGGCGGTTTCATCACCGCTTTCTGCCTCTCCGCCAAAGCGCAAGGCATCGGCACCGTGCCTCAGGCCGCACTCTCGCTCTACTCAGACGTGGTCCGCAAACACTTCGACATTTCCGAGGATCGCAACGTTCTTGCGGCCATCTCTTTTGGCTACCCGGATGACGCTGCCGCCATCAACACCTTTCGCACAGACCGCGCGGAGCTAGGCGAGTTTGTCGACTGGCGCGATTAAAACCAACCTAGGTCTGCGGCAACACCTGCCCTTTAATGTCGCCCGCAGTCACATAGGGCAACGCGGTCGGGTGAATGCTCTCTGACCGATCTGCCCCAACAACCCTTGGCGCCCTAAACAAAAAGTATTTGCCGAGCGCCCGCCAGGTGCCCACCATGGGCGCATCCGGATCGGTCTCGTAGCGATCCCGCCAGTCTTCTGGCAAGCGTACGCCACACATCTCCAACCGTTCCAGCATCCAGACCAGCGGAATATTGGCAAGCGGTCGCGCAGCATGAAACCCCACGAGTTGTCCGCCCACGTCACTGTGCGCCCCTCGAAACCAGACCTGCTCCACACGGCCGTCCCAATCATCCGGACAACGCCACAACTCTGGTTCAAACACCTGCCGCGTCTCATCCAGCGCCAAGGCATGAAACCCATGCCGCACAACGGGCGAAAGTTGATGGTTGTGAAACGCATGTCGGCGTTCAGTGATCCGCCACAACACCGGCACCCGCGCGCCCAGCGCTTTCACCGTGTCCCACACACCAATCATCTCGATCTCTGTATGCTCATAACAATGCGCCGCCGCAAACGCGCTTGCAGCCGCACTGTCCGGCGTCAGTTCATAGTGCCGATAAGCCGTGCGGATATTGCGCTCCGTGGCACATTCCGCGCGCAACAGCCCGACGCGGTCAATCACCCCTGCCAATGAGCGTACAGCAAAAGCACCGCGCGAATAGCCCATCAGGATAATCTTGTCTCCAGGCCGATATCGGCTTGCCAAATAGCCGTAAGCCCGCCGGATTTGCCGATTGATCCCGCGCCCCATCATCACGTCCAACGTCTGACGCCAGGACCGCCATTGCACCCCGGCTTCGTAGTAAACCGACACCTCCGCGCCGATCTCTCGTAGCAACTGATAGGTCTGCCCTGCATTGGTCTCCTGCCCCGGCGCAAGCGAGGACATGGTGCCATCCAGAATAATCACATGCGTGACCGCCCCCCGGCGCGGTCCGGCCGGGGTATGGCTGCTGGTGAACTTCCCAGTCAGCCACTCTGATATGCGTCTAGCCAGCCGTATGTTTGGCCTCATTCAACATCTGCCACACGCGATGCGGCGTGAACGGCATATCCGCTTGGCGCACACCCGCCTCCCAAAGCGCGTCCTGCACCGCATTGGCTGCTGCAGCCATGGCACCCACGGTACCCGCCTCGCCGCAGCCCTTCATGCCCATGATGTTCGCAGTGGACGGCACCGCCTCGGTGGCGAAGCCAATCATCGGCACATCACTCGCGCGCGGCATGGCGTAATCCATGAAGGTCGCGGTCAAAAGCTGACCGTCATCATCAAACACCACATGTTCCATCAGTGCCTGGCCAATGCCCTGCGCCACGCCACCATGCACCTGCCCCTCGGCGAGCATCGGATTGATCAGATTACCAAAATCATCCACCACAGTGTATGTCTCCAAGCTGACCTGCCCCGTCTCCGGGTCCACTTCAACCTCTGCCAGATGCGCCCCGTTGGGGAAGCTGCGCGCTGGCAAAGTGGTGCGCTCCTCATGCACCATCAAATCCGTCCGCCCATCCGCGCGCGCCAACTCGGCGGCTTCAAGGAAGGTCGGGTGTAAGTTAGAGCCTTCTGCCCGGAATTGCTCATCATCAAAGCTCACATCCGCGGCATCCACGCCCATCTTCTCTGCAATATACGGCGTAAAGGCTTTAATCATCGTTTCCACGGTCGCCAAAGTCGCGGTGTTCTGCACCGTCACGGAGCGCGACCCACCAGTACCACCACCTTGCTTGATGCGGTCACTGTCCCCCTGCACCACTTCAATCATCTCGGTGGGAATGCCGGTCTGGTCACTCAGGAACTGCGCATAAACCGTCTCATGTCCCTGCCCGTTGGACTGCGTGCCCACATAGATCGAAACGGTGCCATCGTCATTGAACTCCACCCGCGCACTTTCACTTGGGTCGCCCAAAATACTCTCAATGTAATAGCACAGCCCAGCGCCGCGCAGCTTGCCAGCCTTCGCGCTCTCGGCTTTGCGCGCGGCAAACCCGGCCACATCGCCAAACTCCTCCACGCGGCTCAACACTCGATCGAAGTCGCCAACATCATAGGTTTCATCCGTCGCCGATTTGTACGGAAACGCCTCGGTTGGGATGAAGTTGCGCCGCCGCAACTCGTAGCCACTCACGCCCAGTTCGCGCGCCGCACGATCCATCAGGCGTTCCAGAACATAAATCGCCTCCGGCCGCCCGGCCCCACGATAGGCATCCACTGGCGTGGTGTTTGTGTAAATCCCATCCACCTGCAGCCAAGTAGTCTGCACATCATAGACGCCCATCAACACGCGGCTAAACAGCTGCGTCTGGATCGCTTGGGCAAACTGCGAGTTATACGCGCCCATATTGGCGACAGACTTCACGCGATAGGCCGTGGCCTTAAGGTTCTCGTCAAACGCCAACTCCGCCAACGACACCAGATCGCGCCCCGCGTTGTCTGACAACATCGACTCCGTTCGATCCGCAATCCACCGGACCGGCTTGCCCAGCGTCTTGGCGGCGTATGCCACAATCAGAGGCTCCTGATAGATCATCGCCTTCATGCCAAAGCCGCCGCCGGTGTCCGGGTTGGTGACACGCACGTCGTCTTCGTTCATCTTCAGAACACGGGCGACTTGCCCCTTGGTGCCCCAGACACCCTGCCCATTGCTGGCGACATGCAACCGGCTGCCATCCCATTCGGCATAGGCACCACGCGGCTCCATCGCGTTTACAATCACTCTGTTGTCGCCAACCTCCAGGCTCACCACATGTGCCGCCGCCTCAAAAGCCGCGTCGGTCGCGGCCTCATCACCAAGCCCCCAATCAAACGCAAGGTTCTCTGGCGCTTCGCCATGCAGCTGCTCACCGCCGCGCGCCAATGCCAGATGCGCGTCCAGATCATCATAGTCGAACATGATCATTTCAGCCGCATCCCGCGCCTGATCCATGCTCTCCGCCACAATCACGGCAATCGGCTCACCGACGTAGCGCACCCGCTCTGCCGCGAGCAGCGGACGTTCCGGCTTGGCACCTTTGCTGCCATCGCGGTTCACCACCTGCGTGCCTGGCAAATTGGCCTCAAGTCCCGCCGCCAGCAAATCCGCCTGCGTCAAGACACAGGCCACCCCATCCGCCTCACGCGCGTCCGCAACATCCAGTTCGGTCACAAGCCCATGCGCAACCGGAGAGCGCAAAAAATAGGCATGCAGCGCATTTTGGGGCGCAATATCGTCCACGTATTGGCCTTTGCCGGTCAAAAACCGCGTGTCTTCAATCCGTTTGACCGGCTGGCTTTTCCCAAACTTTTCCATGGCTGCTGGCTCCCCTGCGCGTCGCTACGAAGAGGAACTCTATCGTGCAATCCGGACGTGTCCAGAGCCCGTTGTGCCTTACAACGTCGCGACAGTTACCATTTCTTGCAGACCGTAGCCGTTGAACCCGGTGGACAGTGAGGACGAGTAGGCGCCCATGGCCTTGATCATCACAAAATCCCCCTCAGCAATTTGCGCAGGCAGCGCCACTGGATCTGGCAACCGATCCAGACTGTCACAGGTCGGCCCGTAGACCACCTTACGCGCCATGTCGCCATCCACAACGGCCCCATCAGGCCGCAGCACAGAAATCCGATCCGGCACCCCAATGTCGCGCAATTCCGTCAGCGCGCCATAAATCCCGTCATTCAGGAAGACCGCCGTGTCGCGCACAGTCTTCACCCGCACCGCCAAGGTAAACGCCTCGGCCACCATCGCCCGCCCCGGCTCACAAACCAACGCGGGGGCTTCCTCATCAAATGCCCGTACTGTCTCCGCCGCGATGCGATCAAAAATCGCCTCCAGATCCGGTGCAGGACCATTGCGATGCGCCGCAAAGCCGCCACCAACATTTAGCCGCTTCAAGACCACGCCAGCCCGCCGCGCCACATCTGCCGCCTCGACAATATACACCGCCCAGGCCTGCGGATCGGCACACTGCGTACCGGGATGGAAGGTCAAAGAGGTCTCAAACCCCATCTCCCGCACCTGCTTTAACAAAGCCACCGCCTGATCCGGGTCCGCGCCAAACTTCTCGCCAAAGTCATAAGCCGCACCGGCCACCGGCAACCGCAAGCGCACCGCAATCTCTGTGCCTGCGCGCGGCACATCCGCCAACTTCTGCAACTCCCGCGGACAATCCACCGACCAGCTGGCAATGCCGTGCCCCACCGCCTCGGTGATCTCCGCCACCGAGCGCACCGGGTTGTGGTAATGCAGCACCGCATCCGGCGCCACACGCCGCACCCGCGCCATCTCCAATGGCGACGCCACATCAAAGGCCGTCAGCCCGGCGTTCACCAAATTCGTCAGCACCGCCTCATGGTCATTGGCCTTCACCGCATAAGTCACCAGCCCGGCAAAACCGTCAATGAACCGCCGCGCCGTGGCTTGCAGCACCTCAGGAGCAAAATACAAAACCGGCGCGTCCGGCGAAAACTTCGTCAGATGCCAAGAAGGGGACGGCCAAAGGGCCGGATCGTTGCGCATGTCCTACCTCAATCCTGTTTTTCATCAGCTTGAGGGATTTCCCTGTCGATTCCACGCGGCACTCTGGTAAAAATGCAGGAAAGACTCGGCATATAGACGGCAGCACGATGCAACTTGACGAAACCGACACCCAACTCCTGGCCCTGCTCAGCGAAAACGCTCGCGCGCCCGTGGCCACATTGGCCCGTAAACTGGGCCTGGCGCGCACCACGGTCCAGGCCCGTATCGACCGTTTGGAAACCTCCGGCGCCATCGCAGGCTACACCCTGCGTCTGGGCGATGCCGCCCGCCCAAGGCTGCGCGCCACCGCGCTGCTTTCGATCGAGCTGCGCAGCGGGCCAACCGTGCTGGACCGCCTCAAATCCCTGCCTGCCGTGGAAAGCGTGCACACCTGCTCCGGGCGGTTTGATCTGATTGTGCAACTGGCTGCGGACAGTACCTCAGAGCTGGACGACACGCTCGACAACATTGGTGAGGCCAAGGGTGTGAAAAGCTCGGAAAGCCTGATCCACCTGTCCACCAAACTGGACCGCCCACGCGGGTAAATCCGCGCAAAACAACGCTCAAACAGTCTCACAGATTGGGAATTTGCGTTTGGGGGAGATGGAATGCGTGCCGTTCTGGCACGCAGGATGTACATCTCATCGCCTTCTAGCGTGGAGGCGTCATGCGCCACACCCCGCTTATGCCGCGCCAAGTCTTAACAGAACCTTAACAAACCAGATCTTTTTTGAATTTTTCCAACTTGAGTGAATAAATTCAGGTTTTCTCCACCTTGCTAAACAATCTCTTCCCGCTTCCCCTTTGTTTCCGCATTCGATAGAGACAACTCCGATTGATAACGGGCGCGAACCGACACAAGGGATCACACCAATGGCGATGGAAAAGACCTTCAACGCAGCAGAGGCCGAAGGCCGCCTCTACGACGCATGGGAAAAAGCCGGCTGCTTCACCGCAGGCGCAAATGCAAAACCGGGTGCTTCCACCTACTGCATCATGATCCCACCGCCCAACGTCACTGGCGTTCTGCACATGGGACACGCCTTTAACAACACGCTGCAGGATATCCTGATCCGCTGGAAACGCATGCAGGGTTTTGACACCCTCTGGCAGCCGGGCACCGACCACGCGGGCATCGCCACCCAAATGGTTGTGGAGCGCAAGCTGGCCGAAACCCAACAGCCGTCCCGCGCCGAATTGGGCCGCGAGAAGTTCCTTGAGAAAGTCTGGGAATGGAAAGGTGAGTCCGGCGGCACCATTGTGAACCAATTGAAGCGCCTAGGCGCCTCCTGTGATTGGGACCGCGAAGCCTTCACCATGTCCGGCGCGCCCGGCGCACCCGAAGATGTGGCTGGCGGCAACTTCCACGACGCCGTTCTGAAAGTCTTTGTTGAGATGTACAACAAGGGCCTGATCTATCGCGGCAAACGCCTCGTGAACTGGGACCCACATTTTGAAACCGCCATCTCCGACCTCGAAGTGGAGAACATCGAAGTTGCCGGCCACATGTGGCACTTCAAATACCCCTTGGCAGGGGGGGCGACCTATGAATACGTCGAGAAGGACGAAGACGGGAACATCACGCTGCAAGAGACCCGTGATTACATTTCCATCGCCACCACCCGTCCGGAAACCATGCTGGGCGACGGCGCGGTGGCGGTACACCCGTCTGATGAACGTTACGCGCCCATCGTTGGCAAACTTTGCGAAATCCCGGTCGGTCCCAAAGAGCACCGCCGCCTGATCCCGATCATCACCGACGAATACCCGGACAAGGACTTCGGCTCCGGCGCGGTGAAAATCACCGGCGCACATGATTTCAACGACTATCAGGTCGCCAAGCGCGGTGGCATCCCGATGTACCGCCTGATGGACACCAAAGGCGCCATGCGCGCGGACGGCGACAGCTACGACGCCGCCGCCACCATCGCCATGGCTGTGGCCAAAGGCGAGCGCACCCTGACGGAAAACGAAGCCGACGGCGTGAACCTGGTGCCGGACGACCTGCGCGGTCTCGACCGTTTTGAGGCGCGCAAACTCGTGGTGGAGCAAATCACCGCCGAAGGCCTCGCGGTGATGACCACAGTGACCAAGACGGTGAAAGACGACGAGGGCAACACCTCCGAAGTTACTGAAACCGTGCCTTACGTAGAAAACAAGCCGATCATGCAGCCGTTTGGCGACCGCTCCAAAGTGGTCATCGAGCCGATGCTGACCGACCAATGGTTTGTGGACGCTGAAAAAGTTGTTGGCCCAGCGCTGGACGCTGTGCGCAATGGCGACGTGAAAATCCTGCCGGAAAGCGGCGAGAAAGTATACTTCCACTGGCTGGAAAACATTGAGCCTTGGTGTATCTCCCGCCAGCTGTGGTGGGGCCACCAAATTCCTGTGTGGTATGGCCTCGACCTCTCCGCCGAGGACTTCAAAGACGACGAAAACAACGGTGCGTTGGATCTCGTCGAAATGGGCCGTCTGTTGGGCGAGGGCGGCATGCTGCACCGTGGCAACGTCACCCACTGTGCTGCGAACTTTGACGGCGTCGTGGAACAGTTCCTCGATGACAATGCCAACATTCCGTCCCCTCTGAACCACGCCAAAGTGGTTGAGGTGGCTGACAAGCACGAAGCCATCCACATGCTGGCCGAGAGCCTCGCGCAATACGTTGTGGATCAGGACCCGCTGAAACTGGTGTACCCAGTCTGGCGTGACCCCGACGTGCTCGACACCTGGTTCTCCTCAGGCCTCTGGCCCATCGGCACGCTTGGCTGGCCCGACAACACGCCAGAGCTGGAAAAATACTTCCCGACCTCCACGCTGGTCACCGGTCAGGACATCCTGTTCTTCTGGGTCGCCCGCATGATGATGATGCAGCTCGCCGTGGTGGATCAGATCCCGTTTGACACCGTCTACCTGCATGGCCTCGTGCGCGACGCCAAAGGCAAGAAAATGTCCAAATCCACCGGCAACGTGATGGACCCGCTTGAGATCATCGACGAATACGGCGCCGACGCGCTGCGTTTCTCTTCGGCCGCCATGGCCGCTCTGGGTGGCGTGCTGAAACTAGACATGCAACGCATCGCGGGCTACCGCAACTTCGGCACCAAGCTCTGGAATGCCGCGCGGTTTGCCGAGATGAACGGCGTGTTTGAAGACGATGTGGTGGTCAGTTCCGCACTGTCGCAAAACAGACGCGATACCGACGTAAAACAGACCGCCAATTTGTGGATCATCGGCGAGACCGCCAAGGTCCGCGAAGAGGTCGACGCCGCACTCGAAAGCTACCGCTTCAACGACGCCGCCAACGCGCTTTACGCCTTTGTCTGGGGTAAGGTTTGCGACTGGTACGTGGAGTTCTCCAAACCGCTGTTCAACTCCGATGACGCCGCCGCCGTGGCCGAAACCAAAGCCACAATGCGCTGGGTCATCGACCAATGTCTGCTGCTCCTGCACCCCATCATGCCTTTCATCACCGAAGAGCTTTGGGGCGAGCTGGGCGACCGCGCAAAAATGCTGGTGCACGCCGATTGGCCAACCTACCAAGCCGCTGAATTCGTGGATGAAAAAGCCGACCGCGAGATGAACTGGGTGATCTCCGTGATCGACCAAATTCGCTCCGTGCGCGCGCAGATGCGGGTAAATGCCGGTGCCAAAATCGACGTGGTGGTGAGCCAGATCACCGATGAGAACCGCGAAGCGTTTAAGCGCAACGAAGCCCTGATCTTCAAGATCGCCCGCGTGGTGTCGCTGGAAGAGGTTGAGACTTTCCCGAAAGGCACCGCCACTGTGGCGGTCGACGGCGCGACCTTTGGCCTGCCACTGGCGGACATCATCGACATCGACGCCGAAAAAGCACGTCTTGAGAAAGGCTTAGGCAAATTGGCCAAAGAACTCGGCGGATTGCGTGGGCGCCTGAACAACCCCAAATTCGTCGCCTCGGCACCGGATGAGGTTGTGGCTGAAGCCAAGGAAAACCTCGCCGCCCGCGAGGAAGAAGAGGACAAGATCAAGGCGGCGCTCGCCAAGCTCGCAGAGCTCGACTAAGCGCCTTGCAAACACAAGCATCATGCCCATATTGGGGGCATGATGCGCTCCTTTCGAAACCTCATCGAACGTCAGATCAAAAAGGCCGAAGCTGAAGGCCAGTTGACTGGCCTTGAGGGCGAAGGCAAACCCCTCCCCAAACGCCACGAAATTGAAGACCCGGCCACCGCCGTGGGCCACTCCATCATGGCGCGCGCCGGGGTTCTGCCACGCGAGTTCAAACTCAAAGAGCAGCTCGAGGCCGCCAAACGCGACTGGCAACAAGCCTCTGATCCAGATGAGAAAAAGCGCCTGATGGCGCAGATTGCAAAACTGGAACTCGACTACAATGTCGAGCGCGAGGCCTACCGCAAGTTCCTGAAGTAGGCCTCAGCTAACTCCTTATTTGAACACCGGCTTTCGCTTCTGAATGTTCGCCGCAATCACTTCCATCTGATGCGGTTTGCCAATCAAACGCGCTTGCGCCCGGCTCTCTTCCAGCAGCACCGCGTCCACATCGTCCATATGCTCTTCCGCATAGCCGATCAGCGCCTTGGCCGCTTTCACAGCCGAAGGGCTCTTGCCTGCAATCTCTTCCGCCAAAGTCATCGCCGCCGCCAATGGATCTTCAGCGATCTCGGTGATCAGCCCCCAAGCCAAAGCCTGCTCCGCTTCAACTGGCGCCGCCGTATAAGTCAATTGCCGCAGCACATCCGAGCGCACCAGATGCGGCAGCAACGTCATCCCGCCCATATCCGGGATCAGCCCCCATTTCATCTCCATGATCGCCATCTTGGTGTCCGGCGCGGCAAAACGAATGTCTGCCCCCAACGCCAACTGACAACCACCGCCAAAAGCCACGCCCTGCAACGCCGCAATCACCGGCACCTTCAGCTTGCGCCACACCATCGCCACCTGCTGCGCATCATTCGCATTGCCATGGGTGCGCGGGATAATCCGCGCCACCGGGTCCTGCCCCGCCAAGGCGGCAAAGCTCATCACATCCAGCCCGGCGCAGAAGGATTTGCCTTCGCCGGAGAGCACCACAACCCGCACATCGTCGTTTTCTATCAAGCCTTCACCAGCTTCGATTATGCCATCAAACATCGCCTGATCCAGCGCGTTCATCTTGTCGCCACGGGTCAGCCGTACATGGGCAATGTGGTCTTTGATCTCTACCGATACACGGGCCATAACAGCCTCCTCACAGATGGGTTTTCTTGATCCTACACTCCGCGCCCTACGGCGGGAAATCCACCCTAACGTGAGGGCATTTGCTCTTGTGCCGCCACCGTCCTTGCGTCACTTTCCGCGCATGACCGGACCTCGCTATACCAAACTGGCTGAAAGCCTGCCCGCCACCGTTCCTTTTGTCGGCCCCGAAGCACAAGAGCGCGCCATGGGCCAGTCCTTTTCCGCCCGCATCGGTGCCAACGAAAACATCTTTGGCCCCTCGCCCAAAACGATTGAAGCGATGCAAAAGGCCGCCGGTGACATCTGGATGTACGGCGATCCAGAAAGCTACGATCTGCGCCACGCCTTGGCCGCCCACCATGGCATTGCGCCCGACAACCTGGTTGTGGGCGAAGGCATCGACGGCTTGCTCGGCTATCTCGTCCGCCTGCTGGTTGGCGAAAGAGACGCGGTGGTCACGTCTGAGGGCGCCTACCCCACCTTCAATTACCACGTCGCAGGCTTTGGAGGTTCGCTGCACAAAGTGCCGTACCGTGACGATGCCGAAAACCTGCCTGCTCTACTGGCCAAGGCCGCCGAAGTGGACGCCAAACTTGTCTACTTCGCCAACCCCGACAATCCAATGGGCAGCTGGTGCGCTGGCAAAGACATCGTCGCCCAACTCGACAAAATCCCGGACGGCTGTGTGCTGCTGCTGGATGAAGCTTACGTCGAGCTCGCCCCCGACGGCACAGCACCGGAGATCGCCATCAACGATCCCCGCGTGATCCGCATGCGCACCTTCTCCAAAGCCTACGGCATGGCAGGCGCACGCGTAGGCTACGCCATGGGCGAGGCTCAAAACATTCGTGCTTTTGAGAAAATCCGTAATCACTTCGGCATGAACCGCGCAGCACAAGTGGGCGCGCTCGCCGCATTGGACGACGCATCGTGGCTGTCGGACACCTGCGCCAAAGTCGAAGCTTCGCGTCAGCACATCGCAGCGGTGGCCGCCAAACACGGTCTCAAGGCACTCCCCTCCGCCACCAATTTTGTTGCCATCGACTGCGGCAAAGATGGGGCCTACGCCAAAGCCATACTCGACGGATTGGTGTCTCGCGGCATCTTTGTACGTATGCCGTTTGTGGCCCCGCAAAACCGCTGCATCCGCATCAGCTGCGCCCCGAAACGAGAAATAGACCTGCTGGACGCCGCGCTTGGCGAGGTTCTCACAGAGCTTTCCTAAGACATCGCCCCGCAACCCGCGGGCCGTTCACGAAATTTTTTCCGTCTTGTGACACGAATCAGAGCTATCCTGCGACTGAGGAGTGTCCGCGATGTCCCGCCCTGTGCAACCTGTCCAAGACTACACCACCACCTGCCTGGTCATGGCTTTTGTGAACCTGCTCTGGGTTTTTGTACTTGTGTTTCTACTCTGGGGTTTGCCAGCCGTGATGGTGCTGGCCGTGATCCTGAACGCAGGCATTGACCGCCTGCGCTCTCATCTGGATCGACGCGCTTAGCCAGGTTACGCCTTCGCTATCACCCGCGCTGCGGCTTCTATGGCGCCTGGACCGTGCGGAATATCCAGCGCGATCAGGCCTGTCTGCACCGTCGCCAGCAGTCCCATAATCATCTGCGCATTTACATGCCCCATATGGCCAAAACGGAAGAATCCGTCGCTTTGTGGATCGTCCTCTGTGGCCATGCCCAAACCAATACCCAAGGTGATACCCGCTTGATCCTGACACCACCGCCGCAGCCGCGTGCCGTGCTCCTTGCCAATCCGCAGAGAAGTCACTGCCCGACTGCGATGCGCCTCCTCCGCCATATTGAGCTCCAGTGGACCGTCTGCGCTCCACGCGTCACAGGCTGCCCAAATCGCCTTCGCTAGCACCTCATGGCGTTGCCAGACGTGCTCCAGCCCTTCCTCCAGGATCATATCCAGCGCAACGCGCAGGCCGTAGAGGTGATGCGTCGGCGCCGTGCCACAGAACAGCTGATAATAGGCTTCCGGCTTGGCCCGAGGCACCCAATCCCAATAGCGGCTCACCCGCGGCAACGCCGCTCGACGCGCGGCCGCCTTGTCGTTGAAAAACACAAAAGCCACACCTGGCGGGACCATCAGCCCTTTCTGGCTGGCTGCGATCATCACATCCACACCCCAGGCGTCCATCTCAAATCGGTCACAGCCCAAAGAGGCAATGCAATCGACCATCAACAGTGCCGGATGACCAGTCTCATCAATCGCAGCGCGCAGGGCCGCGATGTCATTGCGCGCCGACGTCGAGGTATCCACATGCACCGCCAGAACTGCCTTGATGGAATGGTCCTTGTCCGCCACCAAAGCCTCAGCGACCTTGGCCGGGTCCATCGGAGAACGGCGGCCAAAGTCGATCACCTCGCACTCCGCACCCATTCCAGCGGCCATTTCGCCCCAACCATGACCAAACGCGCCCGTGGCTGGCACCAGCACCCGGTCACCGGGTTCAATCACATTGGCCAGCGCCGCTTCCCAAACCGCATGACCATTACCGATATAGATCGCCACATCGTGTTGGGTGCCCGCCACCGTCTTCAAGTCCGGCAACAGCCCATAGGTCAGGTCGATTAACTCGCCTTCATATATATTGGGCGCAGCCCGATGCATCGCGCGCAACACCGCCTCCGGCATCACAGATGGCCCCGGAATCGCGAGATAGGTCTGTCCCTGTGTAAGTTTCATAATTGCGTCCCCTGCTACACCTCACGGCACCCTAACGCGCAGGAATGCAACGTCAATCGCCTGTCTGCACCGGCGAAACGACGCCATTGGCTCTGGTTTTGCGACGCGGCCACCTGTAAAGGTCAAAGTCACTTCAAAGGTCGGAGAAGGCACAGATCGTGACTGACACAGACGTTAAACCCACCAAAGACAAAGGCTATCTGCTGTCCTGGCTTTGGCGGAAATACCTTCACCGTCACAAGTGGCTGCTGATTTGCTCATCCATTCTTATGGCGATCGAAGGCTCCACGCTGGGTCTCATCGCCTGGATGATGGAACCCATGTTTGACTCTGCCTTCTCGGCAGGCAGCATATCTGCTTTGTGGGGCGTTGGACTGGTGTTTGCCGGGATTTTCTTCACCCGCGGGATCACCAGCATCGGTCACAAGGTGATGATGACCACGGCGGCCCAGCGCACCTCCGCCGACCTGCGCATCGACCTGTTGGGCCGGATGATGCTGCAAGACAACGCTTTCCACCAAACCCACCCACCGGGCTATCTCATTCAGCGCACCCAATCGGATGTTGGCGCGATCAACGGCGTCTGGAGCTCCTTTATCACCGGTGCGGGCCGAGACTTCATCTCACTTATTGCACTCGTTGGTGTTGCTGTAAGCGTCGATTGGCGTTGGACCATTGTCGCCTGTGTGGGCACACCTCTTCTCATATTGCCGTCTTTGGTGGCGCAGCGGTTCGTACGTAGACGCGCTCGCGAAGCCCGGGATCTCGGTGCAAAAATTGCGACACAATTGGACGAGACCTTCCACGGCATCATCCCAACCAAGCTCAACCTGCTAGAAAAGTACCAAACAACCAAGTTCGGAAGCTCAACCCGCGAATTGGTACGCGCTGAAGTCCGCGCAACTGCGGGTACAGCTTCAATCGCAGCTATGGTCGACTTCACGGCTGGCCTCGGATTTTTTTGTGTTCTGATCTATGGCGGCGGCGAAATTGTTTCAGGCGAAAAATCCATTGGGCAGTTTATGAGCTTTTTCACTGCGCTTGGCATGATGTTTGAACCTCTTCGTCGCCTGGCGGGACTTTCTGGCCGCTGGCAAGTCGCCGCCTCGGCAATCGAACGATTGAAAGAGCTGATCGAGACCGTTCCCACCATCCTGTCCCCTAAAGATCCGTTGCCCGCCCCAACCGGCACGCCGGGCATCACCATGGACAAGGTCAACCTGGCCTATGGCGACGTGACAGTTCTGGACGGCACCAGTTTTGTCGCGGAACCCGGCAAAACCACCGCCATCGTCGGCGCGTCGGGCGCTGGCAAGTCGACCATCTTCAACGTGCTCACCCGCCTTGTGGACCCGCAAACCGGCACAAGCCTGATCGACACCGTCAACAACCGCGACATGAGCTTGCCGGACCTGCGCGGCCTGTTCTCCGTCGTATCGCAAGAAGCCATGCTATTTGACGACACGATCCGCGAAAACATCCTGCTCGATCAAACCGGCGTCAGCGAAGAACGCCTGCAAGAAGTGCTCAAAGCCGCTCATGTCTCCGACTTCCTTCCCAAACTGGCCGACGGGCTGGACACCGAAGTGGGGCCACGCGGCACCAATCTTTCAGGAGGCCAACGTCAACGCGTGGTGATTGCCCGCGCCCTGCTACGCGACACCCCAATCCTGCTGCTGGACGAAGCCACCTCCGCGCTGGACACACGCTCCGAAACCGTGGTGCAGGCGGCTTTGGACAAGCTCTCCTCGGGCCGCACCACATTGGTGATTGCCCACCGGCTGTCTACCGTCCGCAACGCCGACAAGATCCTCGTAATGGACAAAGGCAAAGTTGTGGACGAAGGCACCCATGACGAGTTGCTCGCCCGTGGCGGCATCTACGCCGATCTCTACGAGCTGCAATTCAAAACCAAAGGCGAAACCGCCGAGGCCCGCGCCTTGCAGCCAATCGAAGGTCTGGACGCCGCCCTACCGCAACCCAAGCGATCCATTCTGTCACGCATCTTCGGCCGTCTCGCGGGCCGCGAATAACGCAGATCACTGGCGGCGGTACGCTGCCGCCAATTTCTCAGGCGACATACCCAGAAGATACCGCAGCAAAGTCCACAGGTTGCGCCCACCTCGGCGCAGCCAACCTTGCGCTTGATACTTGCGCGGGCTGGTGATCGCCTGCGTGTCCAACGGCGCCAATCGCGCCCGCCCCAGTTGCCGCGCAATTGCAACGTCTTCCATTAAGGGAATGTCCGCAAACCCGCCGATTTCCTCGTAAAGCCGCTGAGAGATCAGTAGCCCCTGATCCCCATAGGGCAACCCAAACAGGCCACTGCGCAGATTGGCCCATCCCGCCACCAGACGCCCCGCGACTCCGCCTTTCTCAAACCGCAACGCAAAGTATCCAGCCACATCCGCCTGCGCCAAATGCGCCTCCACGGCAGCACTCCAACCCTCGGACAACACCGTGTCCGCATGCACAAACAACAGCCAATCGCCCTGCGCCTTGGCCGCGCCAACCCGCAGCTGTCCGCCCCGCGACGCGGCACAGCGCACAACCTCCGCCCCGGCCTCTTCGGCAATCGCCAGCGTGCCATCACTGGACCCGCCATCTGCGACGATCAACTCGCGGATCACGCCCGCAGACACGCCCTCAAACAACGCGCCCAAACAAGCAGGCAGCCCCGCTTCTTCATTCAATGTCGGGATCACAACACTCACAGGTGCACGCATTTCTTACTCCAGCCCTGTTGCACGGCGACACCGCTTCTATATGACAGGAGAGCGCAAGAACAGGAGCAGCGACATGTCCACGTCAGATCGCAGCATTTTCCGCCTTACCGGCAGTGACACCGAGAGCTTTTTACAAGGTCTCATCACCAACGACATGACCCGCCTAACCGATGGACTGCTCTACGCTGCCTTCCTGACCCCCCAGGGCAAATACATCGCGGATTTCTTCCTGAAACGCGACGGAGACGCCGTTTTGCTGGACGCCGACGCAACACAGGCCTCTGCGCTGCAACAGCGCCTGACCATGTACAAACTGCGCGCCGATGTCACCATTGAGCCGACCACCCTGCACCTGCATCGTGGCTTCGGCGACATTCCGGAAGACGGCGCCGTCGACCCACGCTCCCCAAACCTTGGCTGGCGCGCCTACCGCGACGCGCCTCAGGAAGACGACACCACGGACTGGACCGCACTCTATGTGGCCAACCAGGTGCCCAACGCCGGGCTAGAGCTCGACCAAAACAGCTTCATTCTCGAAATGGGCTTTGAGCGGCTCAACGGCGTCGACTTCAAAAAGGGCTGCTACGTCGGACAAGAAGTCACTGCCCGCATGAAGCACAAAACTGAGCTTCGCAAAGGTCTCGCCCAGGTTGGCATCACCGGCGACGCTGAGGCCGGCACTCCGATCCTAAAAGACGATCGACCAGTTGGCACCCTACACAGCCGTGCGGGAGACAAGGCCCTGGCCTACCTGCGCTTTGACCGCGCCGGCGAGGACATGACTGCCGGCGACGCCAAAATCAGCTACCCGGCCTAGTCGCTTAACATTTTGCGATAGCGCAGCCCCAGCACCTCTGCGCCCTGCCGGCTCATGAGGTGTTGCGAGTGCATGTTGAAGCCATGCACCATCGACTTCCATTGTTGGAAGTCATTGTCGCGCATCCACGCCTCTAAAGCGGCCACCAAAGCTTTACCAACGCCCTGCCCCCGGCAGGTTTCATCGACGCATATCTGATCCAGCTCCACATACCGGGCCGGATGCAGAAACGGCGACGCCTCTCGCACCACAGGCACGGCGAGCAAGAAACCAGTCAAACCGCCATCCGGCCCCTCGGCGACAAACACCTGCGCACCTTCCCCCAGCCGCTGCTTGAAGAACTCCGTCACCTCTTCCGGCGCAGCATCACCGCGATATTGCTCCGGATGCTCTTCCTCATGCAGCGCATTCACCTGCGCCGACAGGGGCAGTAATTTCTCAACTTCATCCGTTCTCAAAAATCTAATCACAAAAAAACCTCCAGTGATGTCACCGGAGGTTTCTCAATCTAATCCCCGGCAAGTTGCGCGGGGATACATGTCCGGGCGCGACTTATGCGCGCTCAGAATATTCCATGGTCTCGGTGTTCACGACGATGCTTTCGTCCTGGCCCACAAACGGAGGCACCATAACCTTCACGCCATTGTCCAAGATCGCTGGCTTAAACGAATTCGCCGCGGTCTGGCCCTTCACAACAGGCTCGGTCTCCACAATCTTGCAGGTCACTTTCTGCGGCAGGCTCGCATTCAATGCCTCAGCTTCGTGGAATTCCACAACAATGGTCATGCCATCCTGCAAGAACGGACGACGATCACCCAAAAGGTCCGCAGGGATCTGGTTCTGCTCATAGGTCTCAGTGTCCATGAAGATCAGCATGCCGTCATCCTCATAAAGGAATTGCTGGTCTTTCTGCTCCAGACGCACGCGCTCCACTTTGTCAGCAGACCGGAAACGCTCGTTCAGCTTAGATCCATTGCGCAGATTCTTGAGCTCGACCTGTGCAAATGCACCGCCCTTGCCGGGCTTCACATGGTCCACTTTCACAGCGGCCCAAAGACCACCATTGTGCTCCAGCACGTTACCGGGGCGAATTTCGTTACCGTTGATCTTGGGCATATTAAGAAAACCTAAGCAAAAAAGGTTGATCGGAGTGTTTAGCCTCCTATATCTGCCCAGTCGACAGGTGGCAAGACAACCTGTCGCGGGAAAAATCCGCAGAATGCTATGCAAATTCCGCATAGAAGCTATGCATCTGAGGACTATCCGAATCGGCTTGGATGCGTCATAAGGAGCGCCACGCCGAAAATACAAGAGCAATAACACAAGGACGACGAGATGACCCATTTCGTTGATGCAGCGGCATACAACAATGAACAAGGCAACCGTGCTCGCAAGCTGTTCGCAGCTGTGGTGCTCGCGGCCTTGGACGATGCCATTGCGGATGACAAGAAATACGGCAACGGCCCGGAACAGATTGCCCGTTGGGCCCGGTCCCGCGACGGTCGCGAAGTGCTGTCCTGCGCAGGTATTGACCCAAACGAACGTGTGGTCGAAGGCCTGATGGAATTTGTTGGCAAAGGTGTCCGCACCTCTGTTGCGCTGTCGCGCGAAGAAAGCGAGCGCCGCAACGCCGCTGCACAGGCCGAAGCTGCCTAAGCACTTTCTGCAAGCTGCCTAACAAAAAGCGCGCCCAAACGGGCGCGTTTTTTGTTGTCTGAATGTCTGTATAGCCGCGACCGCGTTAACCTATCCGAGGTCGTGCGCCGCCAATGCGCGGTGAATTTCGCGCCGCACCAGCTTGCGCACATTGCGGGTGATGCGCTCCCCCAGCGCACCCTGCAGCTCCTGGCGCACAATGTCGGCCACCATTTCACGCAGCATCGCTTCGTCAATTTCGGCGGCTTCTTCCATCGCCTCAGACAGCGCTTCGGCGTCCACAATCTCTGCTGCGTCGGCAATCTCTTCCGGCATATGCGCGCGCAGCTCGTCCATCACCGCATCCGCCATATCCGGTGCCGCATCGACCTCCGGATCATAAGTCACATCGTCCGTTGAGGTGGCATCGCGGAACTGATGAATCCGGGCTTCCAGCACCTGTTTGAAATCAAACGGCTGCTCTTCATCCATCGCCTCTTCCGGCGCGGTATCGCTCACTGCCTCAAAGGACAATGGCGCCTCGTCCTCAGACACAACAGCCTCATCTCCAGAGCCCACCTCGACCATCACTTCATCCAGTGAGGCCTCGGCACCCTCCAGCGTAACCTCTTCAGATTCAACGGAAACCTGATCTTGCTCGGCGTCGACGGCTTCCACAGCATCAGGCTCAACCTTCGCTGCCACCTGGTCGACATCTACAGATGGGTCAATCTCGACTTCGTCCAAATCATCCGATTCGTCGACAACGTCCTGCGGTTCATCAGCATCGACATCACCCTCGGCGTCAGGCGCGTCCTCAACCCGCAGCGCAGGTGTCAGCACCAGAGCCAATGGCGCTTCCGCCACAGGGGTCTCATCTTCTGCACTTTCGTCCTGCGCTGAAGACGTGTCAAAGGCCACGGGACGTGCCGGTGCCTGGTCTTTAACCGCGTCTGGCAAAGGCCGATTCTCCGACACAAGCCGGCGGATAGACGTCAAAACATCTTCGATTTCCGTGTTGGTCACTGGATCGGACATAGAAATTCACCACTCTTACCTCACGAAGAGTGTAGCCTCTGCCGCTAAGCCATACAACAGATAGGAAAAATGTTATTCTTTCCCAATTGCTTTAAGCACACGGTCTAATTTTTTACCTTGTTCAGACCGCAGGGCCGGTGCGTTTTTCACCATGTTGAAGTAGGCTTCCGGATCATAACGCTCCACCCGCAGGTTCAGGTGATCCACGGTCAGAAGCCCCATGGAAGACAAAACCGCATAGGCCGCCACAATCTGTACCGCTTGCGCATCAATGCGATCGGCTTCCGCGTCCAGCAAATCTTGCTCAGCAGTCAATACGTCCAATGTGGTCCGGGCGCCCAGCTTGGCTTCTTCACGTACGCCTTCAAAGGCGATCCGCGCTGCTTCCACCTGACGGGCACTCGCCTGGATCTGCGCACCCGCGGCGATCAACCGCGCCCAAGCGGTACCCGCGTTTTGGCGAATGTTGTGACGGACCACATGCAGGTTCGCCCGCTCTGCATCACGCCGTGCCATGGACTGGCGCAAAAGAGCCGACAGACGGCCACCTTGATAAATCGGGCCACCCAACTCGACACCGACTCGGGCAGAATCTGAAAAGACCGACGAATCAAAATCGCGACGCGTACCAATGTTGGTTTTCAAAGTCACAGTTGGCCCCATTGCCGCCCGCGCCCGCTGCACGTTAATCTCAGAGGCCGAAATCTGGTACTGCGCCTGCAACATCTGTGGGTGCGACCGCACCGCCACGGTTTTTGCCTGATCCAGAGATCCGGCCGCTTTTGGCAAGCTGCGTGGCGTCACAAGGTTGCCCGGACGCTCACCAACGGCTGCTGCGTAGAACTCTTTACTGGCTTCCAAGTCACCCTGGGCCGCCGCCAATTGCGCTCGCGCGCCGGCCAAACGGGCTTCCGCCAGTGCCACGTCGGTCCGTGTCACTTCACCAACTTCAAACCGGTCTTGCGCAGCCTGCAACTCCCGCTCCAGCAAACGCAGGTTGTTGAGCCGCAACTTCACCAGTTCATCGTCGGCCACAACATCCATAAACGCCTGCACCGCATTGAACAGCACGGTCTGCTCAACCGACACCAAACCTTGACGCGTCGCCAAAACGGTCTCTTTGGCGGCTTCCACGGCCAGCTTGGAGTTGCCGTTGTCAAACAACAGCAGATCCGCAGACACACCGATGTTGGCATAAGGTGTCCAACCTGAGGTCCCCGCTGCATTTGATTGTGTGGAGCGGCCGTAATCATAGTTGACGTTGCCAAACCAGTTGATGATCGGCCGCAGCAGTGCTTGCGTGACCGCCACATCTTCATCCGCCGCCCGCAACAGCGCCCGGTTCTGTTCCAGCAAGCCGCTGTGCTCATAAGCCGTGGCTAGGGCATCCGAGAGCGTCTGCGCCTGCGCCGCTCCAAATGAAACCGCCGAAACCGTCAGTGCCAGCGCACCGTGTCGAACCGCTTTGTGTACCTTTTGGAACATGGCTGCTGCCTCCTGCGTGTCGTTGGTCCGCTTATCAGGACCTTATAATTGGAAAGCCCGGTGTTTCTCGAACCCGGGCATCACGGGGGCCATTGCGTTAAACGCAAAGGTCCAGTTGATGTCACCATCAAGTTTATAGCCGACGCGCACAACCCCCAAAGCGCCTTCCACAAACAGCGCGGCAATTCGGCCACCCTCTTTGAGTTGTGCCAGAAGCCCCTCAGGCAGCGCCTCAACCCCGCCCTGCAAGAGGATCACGTCATACGGGCCATGCTCTGCCGCACCGTTCACCAGGTCCCCCTGATGCACAACGGCATTGTCCGCACCTTGCTCGCTCAGCGTGATCTGCGCTTCAGACGCGCGGCCTTCGTCGTCTTCCACGGCAATCACCGCTTCCGCCATCCGCGCAATCACAGCAGAGGAATAGCCAAGCCCCGCGCCCACATCGAGCACCAGCTCGTCGTTTTGAATATCCAGCGCGTCCAGCATCTTTGCCAAGGTGCGCGCATCCAGCACCACCCGCCCTTTCTCCAGCGTCACGCAGGTGTCCACATAGGCCGCGTCGCGCTGGCTGTTAGGCACAAAGGCCTCGCGCGGCACGTTCAGCATGGCCTCGATGACAGTGAACTTGGTCACATCCGACGGGCGGATCTGCGTATCAACCATAGTGGTACGGAGGGTGGCATAGTCGGTCATCGATTTCTCATGTGCTCAGACTCGTGTTGCGTTCTCTTGCCACAACCGCGCGTGCTCAGCAACGGTCAGCGCCTGTCTTTTCCCTGAATGTGACAACTCTACGCGCCATATCAAGCCCCTGCCCCGCCTAAGGTCCAGCCTTGCCGAAACGTCATTGAGATGCCCGTCTGCAAAACGCCCTCAAAAAGGGGCTTGCACCTTCCCAAGATTCATACCATTTATGCGCCCACTCTGGAGCATCACTTCAGAGCACCACGGATGGCGAGTTGGCGGAGTGGTGACGCAGCGGATTGCAAATCCGTGTACACCGGTTCGATTCCGGTACTCGCCTCCAATAAAAC
>NZ_JAKVCW010000012.1 GCF_022448905.1 Shimia sp.
TGGTGCCCAGAAGAGGACTCGAACCTCCACGTCCATACGGACACTAGCACCTGAAGCTAGCGCGTCTACCAATTCCGCCATCTGGGCACGGGTTGGTGAGACAGGCGTTTAAGCCTAGGGGCGGGGGGTGTCAACGCGATTCTCGGACCTTTTTTGTTTTTTCTCCCCTGCGCAAATTCACGCGGCCCCAAGACCCATCAAATTCCACAAAAAACACAGGGGTTTCTTGTCGCGGTCGCGCCTTTGTTGCTTGTTCTGAAACGCCATCGGCGCTATCCCATCTCTAATTGGTCTACCTCGGAGGCAACCCATGTCCAAACTTGTCACCATCTTTGGCGGTTCCGGTTTTGTCGGACGTCACATCGCCCGCCGCATGGCAAAAGAAGGCTGGCTTGTGCGGGTCGCGGTGCGCCGCCCAAATGAAGCGATGTTTGTGAAGCCCTACGGCTCGGTGGGTCAGGTGGAGCCTGTGTTCTGCAACATCCGCGACGACGCCTCTGTGCAAGCGGTTATGCAAGGCTCGGACGCGGTGGTGAACTGTGTGGGCATCTTGTCAGACCGTGGCAAAAACACCTTTGACGCTGTGCAGCACGAAGGGGCGGAGCGCATCGCCCGCATCGCCGCCGCCGAGGGTGTCGCAAACATGGTGCATATCTCTGCCATTGGCGCCGACAAAGACAGCGACAGCCTTTATGCCCTGTCCAAAGCGCAGGGCGAAGAGGGCGTGTTGCAGCTCATGCCAAACGCCATGATCCTGCGCCCGTCGGTGATCTTTGGTCAGGACGACGAGTTCTTTAACCGCTTTGCCGCCATGTCCCGTCTGGGGCCTGTGCTGCCGCTGGTGGGCGGCGAGACTAAGTTCCAGCCGGTCTATGTGGATGACGTGGCCCAAGCTGCCGTGATGGGCATCAAAGGCGAGGCGTCGGGCACCTATGAGTTGGGTGGCCCAGAGGTCGACAGCCTGCGTGGCTGGGTGTCTGAGATGCTGAAAGTGATCCACCGCCGCAAGCTGATCGCCAATTTGCCGTTTTTTGTCGGCGGCCTGATGGCCACCGGCTTTGGCCTGCTACAGGCGCTGACTTTTGGTCTGTTCCACAACTCTGTGATCACCAAAGACCAGCTCAAGCTGCTCAAGAAAGACAATATGGTCAGTGACGACGCGCAAGGCTTTGACGCGCTTGGTATCAAGCCGCTCGCACCGGAGGCGATCATGGCCGACTACCTGTGGCGGTTCCGCCCATCCGGGCAGTACGACGCCATCAAGGACTCGGCCCGCAACCTGAAGGTCTGATCTTCAAGGCACCTACGACAGAAACCCTATGAGAATGCCGCCTGCGTGGATCGCACGGGCGGCTTTTTTATGTGGGCGCTGGGCGGGTGCGCCGGACTTGATGGCGACCGCGTCACCTGCAACACTCACAGACACCAACTGCCTTTTGATCTGTGAGTTTTGCCATGACCTGCCCCTTTCGTGTTTCTTTTGCGCTGAGCTGCGCGGTGTGGGCCGCGCCTGCGTTTGCGCAGACTGCCGATACCATCATCACCAACGCAAAAATCTACACTGTGGAAGAGGGCCAACCCTGGGCCGAGGCCGCCGCGATCATCGACGGGCGCTTTGTGAAAGTTGGCGATGCCGACACGGTGGCCCCCCTAACAGGGCCAGACACCAATTTGGTCGATTTGGGTGGCCGCTTTGCCATGCCGGGCATGATTGACGCGCACATCCACCCCCTGCGGTCCCAATTGATCGAAAACGTGGATTTCTCCACCTCTGCCGCCGTTCCGGTGACGCCTGAGGAGTTTGACGCCAAGATCAAAGCCTATGCCGAGTCCGTGCCGGACAAACCTTGGATCATTGGGGCGGCGTTCAGCTGGGGCACCTTTACCGACACGCCGCTGAACTCGGCGTATCTCGACGCGATTGTGCCCGACCGCCCGGTGGTGATCGAGGATGAGACCGGCCATATCGCCATTGCCAACAGCAAAGCCTTGCAAGTGGCGGGCGTCACCAACGACACCCCCGATCCGGTGGGCGGCTATTTTGGCCGCACGGAGGATGGCGCGATCAACGGGCTGCTCTATGAAACGGCGATGCAGGAAGTGTTCAAACACTCCCCCAACTACACTGAAGACGACCTTTATCAGGCGGCGACCGATGTGATGCCCCGTCTGTCCTCGATGGGTATCACCGGCATCAAGGTGGCGCAGGGGGACGCAAACTGGGTCAACGGACTGAAGCGCATGGACGACGAAGGCCTGCTGAAGATGCAGGTTTCGATGACGCCCTATGAGGTCGATTTTTACCGGCTCTATTCCAACGAGGCCTTATTTGAAAACCCGGCGCAATTTGAGACCGATCATGTGCGCATCGATGGGGTGAAGCTGTTTGCTGATGGCGTTCCCTTTGGCCGCACGATGCTGATCAAAGAGACCTATCCGGGCACTGACTACAACGGCCTGCCCATGACCCCACCGGAGAAACTGCGGCAGAAGATTGTCGACTATAACGCCCGAGGCATTGGCGTGATGGTGCACTCCACCGGGGATCGCGGCACGGAGATTGTACTTGAGGGCACCAAGCTTTCGATGCAGCAGAACGGTGTGGAAAAGGTGCGTGCCCTGCGCAATCACGTGGCGCACAATGTGATCATCGACACCGCCGACATCGACCGGATGAAGTACGGCAATGTGGTGATGGAGTTTTCCCCGTCCTTCTGGTTTCCGCGCCCAATCATCGACGCGGCAGAGGCCGATCTGGGCCCGGAGATGCTGCAAACCGTCTGGCGCATTGGCCCGATCCTGCGGTCTGGAGTGAATGTGGCTATTGGCTCTGATTGGAATCAGGCGCAGGCCGATCCATGGACAAACCTCGAAACGCTGGTCACACGCCGCGCGCCCGGAGACGGCCCCAACGGCGTGCTTTTGGGCACCGACAGCCATATCTCGCTGGAGCAAGCGATCAAGGCCTACACCATGGGCGGGGCCTATGCGATGTTCATGGAGGACGAAATTGGCTCCATCCGCCCCGGCAAACGCGCCAACTTTATTGTGCTGGACCGCAACCTGTTTGACATCCCGCTCAACCAAATCCACGGCGCGGTGGTCAACCAAACGTGGTTTGAAGGCGAGATGATCTACGAAGGCGACGTCAAAGTCAGCTTCTGAGCCATGGGGACGTCAACGTTTGTTGGCGTCGCGCAGCATCTCTTCCAGCTTATCGAGCCGGCTCAGCACCTCATCGCGGTAGTTGCCGGTCTCGGCCTCAGCCTCCACATGGTGCGCGTCCTGCATGGAGTTCACCACCAGACCCACCACAAGGTTGAGCACCACAAAGGTGGTCAGCAGGATGAACGGCACAAAGAACATCCAGGCGAAGGGGTAAGCCTCCATCACCGGACGCACGATGCCCATGGACCAGCTTTCCAGCGTCATTATCTGGAACAGTGAGTAGCCGGATTTGCCAAGGGTGCCGAACCAAGCCGGGAAAGCGGCGCCAAACAGTTTGGTCGCCATCACCGCGCCGATGTAGAAAATCAGCGCCATCAGCAGGAAGACGGACCCCATGCCGGGCAAGGCATTGAGCAGCCCTTCGATCACGCGGCGCAGCGAGGGCGCCACTGACACCACCCGCAACAGGCGCAGGATCCGCAACGCCCGCAGTACCGATAGACCCTGGGCGGCCGGCACCAGAGCCACGCCGACAATGATGAAATCAAACAGGTTCCAGCCGTCGCGGAAGAAGTTGCCACGCTGCACGTAAAGCTTGGCGAGGATTTCCCCCACAAAGATCGCCAGACACAGTGCGTCCAGCGTGATCAGCACCGGCCCAATGGCTTCCATAAGCGGCTTGGAGGTTTCCATGCCAAGGATTATGGCATTGAAAAGGATCACGCCGAGGATGGCGTTGCGAAAGGCAGGGCGGTCGATAAACGCCCCGATTTTGTCGCGTAGACTCATGGATGGGATCTCAAAATTGCGCGTTTCAACATCGGTTGCGCGCTACATAGGTGACGGGGGCGGGTCTTCGCAACCCGCCCCCGCAATTCGCCGCAGTTATGGTTTCCAGCCCGGCGGCCCAAACAGCCGCCCCCACAGCTCCCGTCGGGTCTTGGCGCGCTTGATGTCACGCCACAGTCCGGGCAGTTCAGAAAACCAGACTTTCACCGGATTCTGGCTGTCAAAATCTGTGGTCAGCCCATAGCGCGGACGCTCTTCTTCCACCTGAAAGCTACCAAAAATCCGGTCCCAGATGATCAGGATACCACCGTAGTTTTTATCCAGATACTTGTTGTCACAACCATGGTGTACACGGTGATGGCTCGGCGTGTTCAAAACCCATTCCAGCGGCCCCAACTTGCCGATCAATTCGGTGTGCAACCAAGTCTGATAAGCCTGCACAAGGATCACCGATCCCAGAACCACGTCCGGACTGAAACCAACCAAGATCATGGGAATATGCGCAATGAAGGACCACAGACTTTCCAGCGGACCAAAACGCACCGCCGTCACAATGTTATAGTCCCGACTGGAGTGATGCACCGCGTGTTGCGTCCACAAGAGCCGTACCCGATGCGCAATCCGATGCTCCCAATAGTAGGTCAGATCCGCAATCAAAATCGCCAGCACAATCCACGGCATTGTGGTTGGCAGATGCCAGCTCACCACGGTTTCGCTAAAGACATAGAGCCCGAAGTAAAGCGCCGTCATCATCGTCGCTTCGAGCAACAGATAGGGCACCTGTGTCGACGCGCTCGCCAGCATCTCTAGCCAGGTTTTGCCTTTCAAAGAGCCTTTGAACCAGGCTTCTGCAATCTCGATGACTAGAATAGCCACCCCGATCAGGAAGAACACCTCGTCCACCCGTTCGGCCAATCCGATAAACTGCTCCGGTATCATTTTGCTCCTCCCGTCAAACCCGACTGCAAAGTACGCCAAGCCAGCGCCGCGGCCTCCTCTGGCGTGGCATCGCCATCCCGCACCACGGTCCAGGCGGCATAGGTCAGCGTTTCAATCGCCTGCACGATCCAGGCGGTCGGCACATCAGCGTCAAACCCACCTTCTTCCTTCGCCGCGTCAACGGCCTCTGCGGTTTCCTCCAGTTGCTGAGTGTAGGCCTCCAGCACCTCCGGCACATGATCCAGCGGTTCATTTGCAAGGAACATCTGCCGATCCGCCAGAGGAATGATCACCTCTAAACTCAGACGCAGCGCCTCTGTGTAACTCGGCGCATCCTCGGTGGCCGCCTCAATGGCATCATCCAGTTCCTGCATCGCCACCACTGCCAGCGCGGCCATAAGGTCCTCGCGCCCGGCATAGTGGCGATGCAACGTCGCACGCCCCACACCCGCTTCTTTGGCGACGTCCGCCAAGGTGGCTGTGGGATTTGCGGAGAAGACGGAGAATCCCGCCTCTATGATTTTAGCTTCTGATTTTTTCAACATGAGACATAGGTGTATCATTTTTTCTCAAAGTCAAGAGGTGCCCTTTGCGCAATTTTCGGGTCGCCGCACCCCCACCCGCCAATTAGGATACGCTCAAGACAGGAGTGCGACCGATGAATGACATGACCGAAGGCTATCACTACAACGTCATGCGCCGTGCGATTGAGCTGATCGATCAGGGTGGTGAAAACATGTCGCTAGACGACCTGTCCAAGGCCATGGGCATGAGCCCCGCACACTTCCAGCGCCTGTTCACCCGCTGGGCAGGTGTCTCACCCAAACGGTTCCAACAATATCTGACCTTGGGCCACGCCAAGGTGCTGCTGCACGACCATTTCACCACCTTGGACACCGCCAATTCTGTAGGGCTTTCCGGCTCCGGTCGCCTGCATGACCTCTTTCTGCGCTGGGAAGCCATGAGCCCCGGGGACTACGCCAAACGCGGCGAGGGGCTGACCATCTATTGGGGCTGGTTTGACAGCCCCTTTGGCCTCTCGCTGGTCACGGGTACAGAAAAAGGCATTTGTGGCATTGGCTTTGCCGCCGAGACCGGGGCTGAGGCCACCATGGAAGATCTCTTCTCCCGCTGGCCCAACGCCAATTTTGTCGAAGATCCTATGTTTCTGCGCCCTTGGGTGCTTGCCGCATATCAGGCAGAGCAGGCCGACCATGACAAAGTGCCGGTCTATATGATTGGCTCTGCGTTGCAGATCAAGGTTTGGGAAGCGCTCATGCGCATTCCATCAGGCGAGGTCACCACCTATGCCGAGATTGCCCGCAGCATTGGCAATCCGCGTGCCGTGCGCGCGGTTGGCACCGCCGTCGGTCGCAACCCGGTCAGTTGGCTGATCCCCTGCCACCGCGCCATGCGCAAGTCCGGCGGCTTGGGCGGCTATCACTGGGGCTTGCCAGTGAAACGCGCGCTGCTTGCCTATGAGTCCGCCCGCGCGGAAGCTTAAACGCACATTCGGCATCAATTTGCCGATACCGCCCGTCTCTTTGCTTGGGGCAGGCCGCAAAACCAAGTATACAAGCCGCAAAAGCCGACAAACGGCGATACATACTTGAGGCAACGAGATGAAGACACTTCCCCTTTCCCTGAGCGCTGTCGCTTTGCTGGGCCTGACGGCCTGTACCGACCCCGGTTATGTCGCTGGATCTGGCGCAGAACGTGACCAATATCGCAAAACCAAAAACGGCGCGCTGATTGGCGCCTTGGCCGGTGCAGGCATTGCCGCCGTGACCGATGGCGACGCGTTGATGGGTGCCGCCCTTGGCGCCGGTGCCGGGGCCATCATCGGCAACGTGCTCGACAAACAAGAGGCTGAACTGCGGGCTCAACTGGATGACGACGTGCGCATCGAAAACACCGGCGACCGTCTGATCCTGACGCTGCCACAGGACATCCTGTTTGACGTCGACAGCTATTCCGTCAATGCCAGCCTGCAAGACGACCTCGCCAAAGTTGCCACCAGCCTGGAGAAATACCCAGACAGCACCGTGCAAATTCTGGGTCACACCGACAACACCGGATCGGCCAGCCATAACCAAACCCTGTCTGAGCGCCGCGCCAATGCGGTGGCCGATGTGCTGCTCACCAATGGCGTGCCGGTCAGCCGGATCGACACCATTGGCCGCGGTGAGGATCAACCCATCGCCTCCAACCTCGACGAAGACGGACGGCGCCAGAACCGCCGTGTGGAAATTGTGATCCTGCCCACCGCGACTTAAGGCAACGCAGAACCACACAACCACTGTTTGAAAGGCGTCGCTTGATTGCGGCGCCTTTTTCCTTACGTAATGGACACGCGAACAAGGAGATTGGTCTATGCCTCACACACTGCTCGGAATGTCTGGCGCGCTGCGCACGGACTCCACCAACAGCAAACTGCTGCGCGAAGCCGCTCGCCTCTATGGCGCGGACAGCTACGTTGAGGCCAATCTGAACATCCCGCTCTATGACGGCGACCTCGAAAGCAACAGCGGCATTCCCGAAGCGGTCAAACTGTTGGTGCACCAGATCGCCGAAGCTGACGCGGTGCTGATCTCAACCCCGGAATACAATGGCGCAGTCACTGGCGTACTAAAAAACGCACTCGATTGGATCAGCCGCCATTGGGAAAAGCCCATGGTGGGCAAGCCCACCGCCTTAATGAGCGCCGCCGCTGGCCGCGCCGGTGGCGTGCGCGCACAGACTATGCTGCGCAGCTGTCTTGTGGCGTTTCGCCCGCGCATCACCCTGGCGCCAGAAGTGGGCATTGCCGACAGCGGCAACGCTTTTGATGACAATGGCCAGTTTGTCAGCGAGCGCTATACGGCCTCCGTGACGACACTCATGGATGCGCTCAAAGCGGACGTAGAGCAGGCATCCAATAAAGCCTAAAGCGAGGCTTCGGGACGGAAGGCCTCCGGTATTTCGTCCCGCCCTTCCAGCACCAGATCGGCCATCACCTCGCCCGCTTTTGGTCCCATGCCAAAGCCAATCTTGAACCCGCCATTGGCAATGAATGCGCCATCCTTGGTGGGGTGTTTGCCCAACATCGGCGCACGGCTTTTGGCACGGGGGCGGACGCCTGCCCAGCGCTCAATAACCTCCGCATCTTTCAAGACTGGCACCGCCGCATAGGCCCGCGCCAGCACATCATCAAGCTGAGCATCCGTGCTTGAAGGATCGTCAAATTCTCGCTCGCTTGTAGAACCGATCGCCACAGTTCCATCGGCGTGAGGGACAATATGCACAGCATCGGCAAACAATTGTGGCGCAGAGGATTGATCCAGCCGCAGTAACGCCGCTTGTCCCTTGACGCCATTGCCCACTGGTTTGCCCATGTCTTCAGACAGATAGAGCAAACCTTGCCACCCTGTTGCCCAGACCACCTTGCCAACCCGCGGGCCCTCCGCAACAATCTCGCAGTCCTTGCTGCGCAACGCTGCCGCCAGGGCTGCACAGGCGCGCCGGGGGAACATGCGCCCGCTCAAGGTGTCGTGGATCACCCAGCCCGTTGGGCTTTCCGGCGCCCAATCGCTAAGGGTATCCCGCTCCACAACCTGCCACTGCGCCTTGCCTTGCCACAGCTCTTTGGCGCTCTCTGCCCTAGCCTTCGCCAGCTCCAATGCGCGTGCGTCTTTCACCGGCTGTATGCGCCCCGTGCGTCCGTAGCCTGCGCTCACGCCACCGGTCGCCTCGACTTCGGCCCACCAGCCTTCGGCCATAATCAGACTCTC
This sequence comes from Shimia sp., assembly GCF_022448905.1. Lineage (GTDB taxonomy): Bacteria > Pseudomonadota > Alphaproteobacteria > Rhodobacterales > Rhodobacteraceae > Shimia. The sequence continues at coordinate 8,667 of NZ_JAKVCW010000012.1, forward strand.
AAACTGAAACGCCTTCTTCACGTTCCAATTTTCCGGCGTGTGCGGCGCCAAAGCGCCGACCAATCCGCCGCTGCTACCGGCACCCACACCACCAGGATCAATCACCCGCACCTTGGCCCCACGTTTGGCACAGGCCCAGGCCACGGACAGCCCAAAAGCTCCGGCTCCCATCACGGTCACGTCCACCATTGCCAATCCCTTCATTTGTGGTCAAATGCGCCGTCACCTCCATAAGGCAAAGCGACATGAGCGACCAGCACGCGGATCTCGATTGGCGAGACAACGTCATCCCGGTGTCCACCCGGTTTGATGACCCGTATTTCAGCCTCGACAACGGGCTGGCCGAAACACGCCATGTGTTTTTGGACGGCAACCACTTGCCCGCCCGCTTTGCTCCCGGCTTCCACATTGCCGAGCTGGGCTTTGGCACCGGTCTCAATTTGCTAACGGTCTGGAAAACCTGGGACGAAAGCGGCCAAACCACGCCGCTGTCTTTCACAACCTTTGAAGCCTTCCCGATGAGTCCCGAGGAAATGGAAAAAGCTTTGGCAGCATTTCCGGAATTAAGCGATTACGCCACCCGCCTAGTGGCCGCTTATGCGGAAGACCCAACCCTTGCCACGCTTGCGGGCATCCACGCCCGCGTGGTGATTGGCGACGCGCGTGAAACCCTCGCGGCGCAAAGCTTTGAGGCGGACGCATGGTTTCTGGACGGCTTCTCGCCTGCCAAAAACCCCGAACTCTGGGACGCAGACCTGATGGCCCAAGTCGGCGCGCACACCAAAGCAGGCGGCACCGCCGCGACCTATACCGCCGCGGGCTTTGTACGCCGAAACCTGGAGGCCGCAGGCTTCACCGTCACCCGCGCCCCGGGTTTTGGCCGCAAACGCCACATGACCCATTGTGAAAAACCCGCAACATGACACAGCCCAACAACCGCCTCGGCATCCTTTTGATGTCGCTCACCACGCTGGTCTTTGCGCTGCAAGACGGCATCTCCCGCCACTTGGCAAGCGAATACAACACCTACCTCGTGGTGATGATCCGCTACTGGTTCTTTGCGCTGTTTGTCATTGCGCTGTCTTCCCGCCAACCCGGCGGTATCAAGGCAGTGGCGCGCACCAAATTCCCGCTGCTGCAAATTGGCCGTGGTGCGCTTCTGGCGCTGGAAATCTGCGTGACCGTGGTGGCCTTCACTCTGCTAGGCCTTACTGAGAGCCACGCCATTTTTATCTGCTACCCGCTGATCATCGCCGCGCTGTCCGGGCCTGTTTTGGGCGAGCGGGTGGGCTGGCGCCGCTGGGCCGCCATTGGTGTCGGCGCGATTGGTGTGCTGATCATCCTGCAACCTGGCTCCGGTGTCTTTAGCCCCGCCGCCATTGTTCCGCTCGTTGGCGCACTGATGTTCGCGGTCTACGGGCTAATGACCCGCTACGTCGCCCGCGGTGACACTGGTCAGACCAGCTTTTTTTACACCGGTGTGATCGGCTGCATCGTCATGACCGCGATTGGCGTGTTTTTCTGGGAGCCGATTTCGGGCCGCGACTGGATCTGGATGGGCACGCTCTGTTGTACTGGTGTCTTCGGACACTGGTTGCTGATCCGCACCTATGAGGTCGCCGAGGCCAGCGCCGTGCAGCCCTTTGCCTATCTGCAACTGCCCTTTGCGGCCGCGCTTGGCATGGCCGCCTTTGGCGAAACCCTGCGCCTGAACGTGGCCATAGGCGCGGGCATCGTGCTGGCCGCTGGGTTGTTCACATGGTGGCGGGAACGCCAATCCGCCTGAAGCCTTAGCGCACCTTGATGGTGCCGCCCGTGATCTCCTGACCAAACGGTACCGGATGCGGGTCCTTGCCCAACCGTGCGCGATAGACCGGCAGGCTTTCGGACACCCGCATCACATAGTTGCGGGTTTCGTTAAACGGGATCATCTCGATCCAGTCGATCATGGCCTCAACAGTCCCGCCACGCGGATCGCCGTTGCTTGCCATCCATCGCTCAGGACGACTCGGGCCAGCATTGTAAGCCGCCGAAATCATGATGATGTTGCCATCAAACTGCTCCGCCAGGCCAGCCAGATAGGCGCTGCCCAACCGCGCGTTATATCCCGGATCAGAGGTCAGGTTGCCCAACACATAAACCTCACCAATCTCCGCCGAAACATCCCGCGCGGTGCCCGGCATCAGCTGCATCAAACCCCGCGCGCCTGCATGGCTGACCACCACCGGATCAAACTCACTCTCCCGCCGGGCAATGGCCAAGGACAACTCATCGGCCACCGGCAGTTTTTGGTCGACCAGCGGATGCAGCGGATAATAGGGCCCCGGCAAAGTCACACCCATGCGCACCATCTGCTTGCCCAGCATCACCCCAATGTGCGGCTGCCCAAGATCCAACGCCATCTGCCCCAGCTGACCCAAACCCGTGCGATCCTGCGTTTCGCTCAGATGCACCCAGAACCGCTCCGCAAGGCTCAGCTCCCCCGCCGCCAACAAAGCCCGCGCCGCTTTGTGCACGCTTGAGGTGGTCCAGCTGGCCTTTTGCCAATCCGGGAACCGCTCCTGACCGGACAAAGCCGGATCATGTGCAATCCCTGCCTTTTCCGCCGCCAGCAGCCCATAGAAACTGGTCTGATGCGCACCGCCCGCCACATAGGCCTGCTGCGCGGTGGTCTTGTCGCCCATCGCCTCATAGGCACGGCCCAGCCAATAGCCAGCGCGACCTAGCGAAATAGGCGTCTCCACCGACTGGGCAAAATTCAGGAAATGCGCGGCAGCTTCTTCGGGGCGGTCGAGAAAGCGCAACGCCAAATACCCGGCCAGCCACTCACAATCGGAATAGGCATAGCCCGCCTCTGGTGTCAGCTTATGTGTCGCCGCCAAGGCATAGGCGGTTTTGTAGTTCCCCGCCCGCATCTGATTGCGCACCAAAGACCGGCGCCGTGGGGCCCATTCCTCAGGCTCCCCCAACGTGCCCGCTTTGCTGCGCGCCAGGATAAGCTCAATGGCGCTGTCGTTGCGGTCTTTGCGATGCCGCCAGACAAAGCGCTCATGCGCCAGCCCCGGATCACCCTGCAAACTGTCCGGCACCGCCGCGATCAACCCGTCGACCCCTTTGGCCATCGCCCGCAGCCCAAGCCGCGCTTTGGCCAGTGCCACCCAGCCCTCGGGCACATGGGCGTACATCGCCTCCGAATTGGAGGTCCAATTCTTCCACAGCATCGCATCCAGCCGTGCCGTATGATGCGGCTTCAGCAAATCGCCATAGCGTGCAAGGTAATCCGCTTTGGTCGTGCTGTTCATCGCCATGGTGCGCCAGGCTTCCACAATCGTGGCCTGCGCCGCGCCATCCTCGCCTGCCTGAGTCAGCACTTTGGCCTGCGCCAGCGCGCCTTCGGCGGTCTGCGCCGGGCCATGCACAAAGAACGACAGCGCCATCTCATCGCTCACGTCGTCAAAAGCCGCTTCCGACTGCTTACGCAAATAGGGCAACCCCGGCCAATCCCCGCGCCGATCCAGAAACGCCAAAACCTGATCCGCCGAGCCTTCGCCCGCGCGCAACCGGTGCCATTCCACAATGTCACGGGTCACCTGATCGGTCTCGCGCACCGCCTTGGCCGCGCCGCCCCAATCCTTGGCGCGGATCGAGGTCATAGCCGCACGCAACTCATCGCGAAACTGCGCATTTACGGGAACAGCGACCAGCAAGGCCACAAACAGAGTCAGAAAAAGACGCAACATGGCTTGCATTTTCCTATGCCAGACAGGATAGAACCCGCAAGATACGCCGCGCACCCGAAGGCCTCAACTCACAATCTTGGCAAGTGGGCAACTTCCCGCTAGGGTCCGCGCGATTTACCAAAATGGGCAATTCCGCCCAGCTACGCATTAAAAGGAGCGTGCCATGTTCAAAGGGTCCTACCCCGCACTCATCACGCCGTTTACGAACGGCGAGCTGGATTTGGAAACGCTCAAGAAGATCGTCGAGTGGCACATTGGTGAAGGCACCAATGGCTTTGTGCCCGTGGGCACCACCGGCGAAAGCCCAACGCTGAGCCACGAAGAGCACGAAACCGTTGTCGAAGAGGTTGTTAAAGCCTCCGCCGGTCGCGTGCCAGTGATCGCAGGCGCGGGCTCCAACAACACTTTGGAAGCCATCCGCTTTGCACAACACGCCGAGAAAGTTGGCGCAGATGGCATTCTCGTGGTGACGCCTTACTACAACAAGCCAACCCAACGCGGCCTGATCGCACATTTCACCGCGGTACATGACTGCTGTGAACTTCCAATCATCATATACAACATTCCGGGCCGCTCCGTGATCGACATGACACCGGAAACCATGGGGGAGCTGGCCAAGCTGCCACGCATTGTAGGTGTAAAAGACGCCACCGGCGATCTGGCCCGCCCAAGCCAGCAACGTGCCACCTGTGGCGCTGACTTCATCCAACTGTCCGGCGAAGACGCCACCGCACTTGGCTTCAACGCACACGGCGGTGTCGGCTGCATCTCTGTGACAGCCAACGTCGCGCCAAAACTCTGCGCCGAGTTCCAGGCCGCCACGCTGGCGGGCGACTATGCCAAAGCTCTGGAGTATCAGGACAAACTGATGCCGCTGCACGAAGCCATCTTTGTAGAGCCAGGTCTGGTCGGCGCGAAATACGCTATGTCCCGCCTTGGCCTTTGCAACGAAGAGGTACGCCTGCCACTGACCGGTCTGACCGACGCCACCAAGGCACAGATCGACGCCGCTATGGCGCATGCCGGTCTGCTCTAAGTCCGCACAAATTTCGAGGCCTTGCCCTCAAAAAGAAAGGCGCCCACTGGGAGCCTTTTTCATGTCTGCTGGTCTGTAAACTAGTGCCAGAGCGCCAGGCCAAAAGCCAATGTCGCCACGGTGCCAAACACCCCAAGCCCAATGCCAGAAATCATCCAGGGCCACACTGGGCGCGACCGCTCAACCTTGTCCTCGGATTGCGCAATCAACGCCGCTTCGACCATTGCCGGCAATCTTGGCCCAAAGCGCGACAGCACACGCGCGGTCTTAGCCAGATCGCTCAACACGGCGCGCGGGCCTATGCTTTCCTGAATGTAGGCTGACACCACAGGCTTCGCCACATCCCAGATGTTCACACGCGGATCAAGCGACCGCGCTACCCCTTCGACCACCACCATTGTGCGCTGCAATAGGATCAACTCTGTGCGGGTTGCCATGCCAAAACGTTCGGTGACTTCAAACAGGTAGTTCAACAGCCGTCCCATCGAGATCCGCGTGGCGTCCATGCCAAAAATTGGCTCGCCCACAGCCCGCAAGGCCCGCGCGAACTCATCCACATCCTGATCAGCAGGCACATAACCCGCCTCAAAATGCACCTCGGCCACGCGTTTGTAGTCCCGCTGAATGAAGCCATACAGAATCTCGGCATAGACCCGACGTGTGTACTCGTCGATGTAGCCCATGATGCCAAAATCATAGACAATAATGTCGCCATTGGCGGCGACCTTCATGTTGCCCTGATGCATATCCGCATGGAAATACCCGTCGCGCAGCGCATGATTCAGGAACAGCTCCAAAATCCGACTGCCCAGCGCGTGACGATCATGTCCCGCTGCATCCAGCGCATCATTATCGCCAATAGGAGTGCCTTCCGCCCAACCCAGCGTCATCACGCGGCGCGCGGAATGCTCCCATTGAACGGTAGGCACCTGATACCCAGGATCCTCTGCCGAATTGGCCGCATATTCACTGGCATTGGCACTCTCAAGACGCAGGTCCAGCTCAGACGTCACACCTCGATCAAAGTGCTCGATTACATCCCGCGGCCGCAAGCGGCGCGAGCCGGGCGACAGGAATTCAATGGTATTGGCCGCAAAATAAAAAGCATCGATGTCTTTGCGAAACGCTTTCTCGATCCCGGGCCGCAGGATTTTCACCGCCACCTCTTCACCGGTTTCCCGCAATCGCGCCCGATGCACCTGCGCAATCGACGCCGCGGCCACCGGCTCGGAAAACTCGGAGAAAATCTCATCCACAGGCTGGCCCAACTCGGATTCGACCTCTGCCTTTGCAGTAGCCAAATCAAACGGCGGCAGCTTATCCTGCAGAACCCGCAACTCACCAGCCAAATCTCCGCCAACCACATCCGGACGAGTCGACAACACCTGACCAAATTTGATGTAGGCAGGCCCCAAAGCCGTCAAAGCACGTGGCAACGCCGGCGCATCGGGATCGCCCTTGTAGCCCAGCCACTGAAACGGCCAGACCAACCCGCGCAGCACAACGCGCACAAGGGTTGGCGCCTCAAAGGCATCCATCACCACCTTCATCGCGCCAGTGCGCTCCAACGTGGCGCCGGTGCGGATCAAGCGGATAATGTTGTGCGGACCTCTCACAGCTTCCAACCCGAATGCAGCGCGGCAATGCCCATGGTCAGATTGCGATACTTCGCATTCTCAAACCCGGCGGTCTTCACCATATTAAGGAAAGTCTCCTGATCCGGGAACTTGCGAATGCTCTCCACCAAATACTGATAGCTGTCGCGATCATTGGCGATCACCTTGCCCATCTGCGGAATGATGTTGAAAGAATAGAGGTCATAGACCTTCTGCATCATGTCATTTGGGATCTGGCTGAACTCCAGCACCATCAACCGCCCACCGGGCCGCAACACCCGAAACGCTTCATTCAACGCTTCCTGCGGACGGGTCACATTCCGGATGCCAAAGCTGATTGTGTAAACGTTAAAGGTGTTGTCCTCAAACGGCAACGCCATCGCATCTCCCACAACCCAATCAAGGCTCTCGGCCATATGGTCCGCTTCGGCCCGTTTGCGCCCTTCGACCAGCATCGGCTCAGTCAGGTCGCAGACAGTCGCATGACCATGACCGGCCCGTTTCAGAAACTTGAACGACACGTCCCCGGTGCCACCAGCCACATCGAGCAACTTCTGCCCCGGACGTGGCGCCAGCCAATCCATCATCGCATCCTTCCAAATGCGGTGAATACCCATCGACATCACGTCATTCATAATGTCGTATTTGCTGGCAACCGAGCCAAATACGCCCTGAACACGCCCGGCCTTTTCGCTTTCCGGCACGGTTTCAAAGCCGAAATGGGTGGTGTTTTTGCTGTCCGCCATGATGCGAAATCCTCTTGGTTGCCACATTCATATAGGGCCGTCCAAACAGGTACAATGCGCTGATTTGGCACCCGACAAATGCAAACCACATCACCCCCGCTTGCGTATCCTGCAAGTCTTTGCGCATTCTTTGCCAAGTTGATCTGTAGGAGCACAAATGCCCGAACTGCCTGAAGTCGAAACCGTGCGCCGCGGATTGCAACCGGCCATGGAAGGCGCCACCATTGCCCGCGCGCAAGTCAACCGCCCTGATCTGCGCTGGCCTTTCCCCGAGCGTATGGCGGAACGGCTCACCGGCGCCAAGGTCACGCAACTGCGCCGCCGCTCCAAATACATCCTCGCGGACCTCGACACTGACGAGTCGCTGCTGATCCACCTTGGCATGTCCGGCCGCATGACGGTCTCCGGCGACCCGCTGGGACAGTTTGCCCATGACCATCCTCAGGCCGAGAAACACGACCATGTGGTGTTTGACATGGACAACGGCGCGCGCATCACCTTCAACGACCCGCGCCGTTTTGGCGCGATGGACCTCCTGCCCTCGGACAACACCGAAACCCACCCGCTGATCGCCAAACTTGGGCCGGAGCCTCTGGGCAATGATTTTCACGAATCCTATCTGGCTGAACGACTCGCCGGAAAAAACACCCCGATCAAATCAGCCCTGCTGGATCAACGCATCGTGGCGGGCTTGGGCAACATCTATGTCTGCGAAGCACTGTTCCGCGCAGGGATAGCGCCAAAACGCAAAGCTGGGGCCATCTCACAGGCCCGCGTACACAGTCTTGTGCCCATCATCCGTCAGGTGCTGCAGGAGGCCATCGAGGCCGGGGGAAGTTCGTTGCGTGACTTTCGCCAAGCCGACGGCGAACTGGGGTATTTTCAACACACTTTTGACGTCTACGGACGGGAGGGGGAACCCTGCAAAACCCCCGATTGCACTAGTAAAATAAGCCGAATCACCCAATCTGGCCGCTCGTCATTCTACTGTGCGCAATGCCAAAGATAGCTTGATCCATATGTATCAAATGATAATCAATCACTCCTGACCGGAACAATGAAAGCATTACTCATGGCTTTTGAGACGATCATCGTCGAAATCGAAGACCACGTCGCCCTTATCAAACTCAACCGCCCGGACGCCCTGAACGCGCTCAGCCAACAGCTGATCGGCGAACTGCAGGATGCTCTGGAAAGCGCGGATGCCAACGACAAAGTGCGCTGCATCGTGATCACCGGCTCTGAGAAAGCCTTCGCTGCGGGCGCGGACATCAAAGAAATGTCCTCGATGAGCTTCGCAGACGTGAACCTCACCAACCTGTTTGCCGAGTTTGGCGACCGCATCCAGGACATCCGCAAGCCCGTCATCGCGGCAGTCTCCGGCTACGCCCTTGGCGGTGGCTGCGAGCTCGCCATGGCCTGTGACTTCATCATCGCGTCTGAGACCGCGAAATTTGGCCAGCCAGAGATCAATCTCGGCGTCATCGCCGGCATCGGCGGCAGCCAGCGCCTGACCCGCGCCGTGGGCAAGTCCAAATCCATGGACATGAACCTCACCGGCCGTTTCATGGACGCCGCAGAAGCAGAGCGCTCCGGGCTTGTGTCCCGCGTTGTGCCTGCCAAAAAGCTGATGGAAGAATCCATGAGCGCCGCCCAAAAGATCGCGGAAAAATCTCTGATCGCCGCGCGCACCGCCAAAGAGGCTGTGAACCGCAGCTTTGAAAGCTCCCTGCGCGAAGGTCTGCTGTTTGAGCGCCGCGCCTTCCACTCGCTGTTTGCGACCGAAGATCAAAAAGAAGGCATGGCAGCCTTCATGGAAAAGCGCGAAGCGCAATTCCGCGACCGCTGATCGGTTGGTTGATCACATCAAAAAGGGCCGCCCGAAGGGGAACGGCCCTTTTTTGCGTGCGGTTGGGATATTCACGCCGCTTGGGTTGCGGTTTCACCCTGCAGCCTTATTGCCAATACACAAAGGGCTCCCAGCACCAATTCGATCACGGTGCTTTGAATCAAAGCGGCATTGGGCAGGCCGTCGAGCAACATACCAACCATGCGGGCGCCGCCGTATCCAAAGTAGATTACTGCCGCAGCCGATAATGCGGCCACTGTCCAACTGGAGTTCCAGATGGCCCTGAGGGACAGGGCTCCCACAGCCAAAAGAACAAGGGAGGGAGCGCGCAACTCGCTGCGCAGGTTTATGTCAGACACTTCGGCAATGCCGACGGAGTGGTGCAACACATCCGGAAAGAACAGCAGCAACCCACCGATGGCGAGGGCGACACCTGCGCTTAATAGAAGGACGGTTTTGGTAAAAAGAGAAGTCATTGGTCGTTCCTTTCTTGACTAGCAAGCCAAATCTAGGACGCCACACTGCGACGATTAATGCCCGTATCCACTGATTTGTTAGCTTTTCGTCCAGAATATCTAGACGCGAGCTGATTTAGGTGTTGTCTTATTTGTCATGAACACACGCTCCCCAATTCCTTTTGATCCCGCCCAATCGCAAACGGTGAAACGCAATGCTTTTGGCGAAATCTTTCATCTGCTGAAATTGACGGGAACATTTTATTGCCAATCACGGCTTAAAGCGCCTTGGGGCATTGCCGTACCCGCCATGCCAGACGTCATGACATTTCTTGTGGTCACGCGGGGCCAATGCTACCTGCGCCAAAGCAGTGCGCCGGATATGGCGTTGGCGCAGGGCGATTTTCTACTGTTGACCGCTGGCAAAGCGCATGAAGTGCTCAGCGACCCAAATTGTACAGCAACCCCTCTTGATCAGTTGCCCGTTGAGCCTGTGTCTGAGGTGTACGAAACGCTGTCCTTTGGCGGCGGCGGCGAAACAACGCAACTCATGTATGGTGTGATGCGGCCGGATCATGCTGCAAGCAGTATCTTGATGGCGCTGCTGCCGGATCAACTGCACATCAGCCGTTGGTCTCAAAGCAGCACGGCTTGGCTACAAGGGACGATGCAATTCATCGCAGATGAGGCGCAAGAGCAGCGCCCGGGCGGAGAAATGGTGATCACGCGGCTTGCAGATGTGTTGGTGATCGAAGCCATCCGCACATGGCTCAACACGCGCGGCGGCGTGGAAAGCGGCTGGGTTCGTGCTGTACGGGATCCGCAGATTGGCCGGGCATTGGTGCAGATTCATCAGTACCCTGACAAAGACTGGAGCGTGCACTCTCTGGCTCAGGCGGCAGGCATGTCCCATTCTGCGTTCTCGGCAAAGTTCACGAACCTAATTGATATGTCCGTGAAACGCTATCTCACTATGTGGCGCATGCATCTGGCACGGGACCATCTGTTGCGCACCACACAGCCCATCAGCGCCATTGCAGCCGAACTAGGGTACTCTTCTGAACCGACTTTTCATCGGGCGTTCAAACGCGTGTTTGGCATTCCGCCGGGCGCCGTGCGCCGCCATGCCGATCGCCGGGAAACGGATGCAAACTAGTCCCTGCGACAAGAGTGTCCGTTGACGATTTCCACAAACGGGCGCAAAGCTGACAAAACAAGTCAGAAATGAGACACCCAAATGTATCGCTCTCTCGCCATTGCATGTGTGCTCGCCTCCTCGCCAGTTTTGGCGGAAGACGTCCCCACCACCCTAGAAGCCCTCGGAGAACGTCTGTTCTTTGACGTGAACCTATCGGCCAACCGCACGCAATCCTGTGCCACCTGCCACGATCCGGAGTATGGCTTTGCCGATCCACGCGGCATGGCCTCGATTGGCGATGACGGTCACTCTCTTGGGGACCGCAACGCGCCCAGCGCCGCCTACGCCAGCTTCACTCCGGAGTTTCACAAAAACGCAGATGGCATTTGGGCGGGCGGTCAGTTTTGGGATGGCCGCGCCAACCGCTTGGAAGATCAAGCTGGTGGTCCGCCGCTCAACCCCATCGAGATGGGTATGGCTGACGAAGCCGCCGTTATCGCCCGCCTGCTGGAAGATCCGGTCTACACCCAAGCCTTCCCGGCACTGTTTGACGACGACGTCTTAGGCGATCCCCAATCCGGCTACACCGCCATGACCGACGCCATCGCCGCCTTTGAACGCACCGAAGTTTTCTCGCCGTTTGACAGTAAATACGACCGCTTCCTGCGCGGAGAGGTCGAATTGACCCGCGAAGAGGACCTCGGCCGTGTGCTGTTCTTCTCTGAGCAGTTCACCAACTGTAACCTCTGCCACCAGCTTGGAAAGAGCCAGCTGGACCCGCAGGAGACCTTCACCAACTACGAATATCACAACATTGGCGTGCCGGAGAATCTGGCCCTACGTGATCTGAACGGCGTGACGCATGGCACCGTGGATACCGGCCTCGCCGCCCACCCCGACATGGACGGCAACCCAACCCTGCGTGGCAAATTCAAAACACCGACCCTGCGCAACGTGGCGGTCACTGGCCCGTATATGCACAACGGCGTGTTTGAAGATCTCCGCACTGTGGTGCTGTTCTACAATCAATTTAATACCACCGACGTAAAGCGCCACACCAACCCGGAAACCGGCGAGACCTTCCGCATGCCCGCAGTGCCCGCAACCTTAGCAGTGGAAGAACTCACCCACGGCCCGGCCTTGGATGATCGACGGGTCGATGCCATTGTCGCTTTCCTCAAAACTCTGACTGATGCACGCTACGAACACCTACTCGACGAGCAGTAACCTCTATTTTCTATACACTTTTGGATGCGGGACATAGCGCCGCACCTAAAAGCATACAAAATTAATAAGGATTGACGAAACCGACAAAACTAGTCAGTTATGAGCCAAATTCTCAACAGGGATGGATTCCATGACTCGTCACTTTTTAACCACTTCCGCGGCCGTGCTCGCACTGACCGCACCTGCATTTGCCGCCACCAAAGCCGATGTTGTTGCAAACTACGCCGACATCGCCGCCGCCAAATACGAAGACAGCCTGACCACCACCAAAACGCTGCAAGCGGCCGTGAACGCGCTGATCGAAAACCCATCCGCCGAAGCACTGCACAACGCTCAGGGCGCATGGCTGGCTTCCCGCGTGCCATATCAGCAGACCGAAGTGTACCGCTTTGGCAATGCCATCGTGGACGATTGGGAAGGCAAAGTGAACGCTTGGCCACTGGACGAAGGCCTGATCGATTATGTGGACGCCGATTACGGTGGCCCAACTGATGAAAACCCGCTGGCCGCGCTGAACATCGTTGCAAATCCTTCTTTCGAAGTTGCCGGTGAAACCATCGACGCTGCTGACATCACCCCAGCCCTGCTGGAAAGCCTGCACGAAGCGGACGGCGTAGAAGCCAACGTTGCGACCGGCTACCACGCCATCGAATTCCTGCTCTGGGGCCAGGACAAAAACGGCCACAACCACGGCGCAGGTGACCGCCCTTGGACTGACTTCGCAGCCGGCGACGCCTGCACCGGCGACAACTGTGACCGTCGCGCCGCCTACCTGAAAGCTGCCACCGACCTCTTGGTTTCCGATCTGGAATTCATGGCGGCGCAGTGGTCCGCAGACGGCGAAGCCCGTTCTACCGTAACCGGCGACGCAGACGCTGGCCTCGTGGCCATTCTGACCGGCATGGGCTCCCTGTCCTACGGTGAGCAAGCTGGTGAGCGTATGCGCCTTGGCCTGCTGCTGAACGACCCAGAAGAAGAGCACGATTGCTTCTCTGACAACACCCACAACAGCCACTACTACGACGGTCTGGGCATCCAGAACGTGTACCTGGGCGAATATGTGCGTGTGGACGGCTCCCTCGTGTCTGGCCCCTCCGTGTCTGACCTGGTGGCAGAAGTGAACGCCGATCTGGACGCAGAGCTGCAAGGCAAGCTCTCCACCACCATGATGTCCCTCGGCCGCATCAAAACCGCTGCGGAATCCGGCTTCTCTTATGACCAGATGCTGGAGCGCGGCAACGAAGCTGGTGAAGCACTGGTGATGGGTGGCGTAAACGGTCTGGTCGATCAGACCAAATCCATCGAAGCCGCTGTAAAAGCTCTGGGCCTCGACAGCCTCGCGTTTGAAGGCTCCGACAGCCTCGACAACCCGGATGCCGTTTTCGAGTAAATTGGCCTCAAGCCAATAAGACTTCAAAGGGGCGGCCATCCCGCCGCCCCTTTTTCTATTCCAAGGCCAGCCATGCGAACTTCCTCAGCCACGGTCTTCTGCGCACTCTTCGCCACCTCTGCGGCACTCGCATTAGATGACCGTCACCTCAACGTGGTGCCCCGCACCAACGCCGAGACACAGCGCATTGAAGGTGTCACAGCCGTCCCAACCGATTTCTCAAAACCACAGAAGTTTGAGTCCCACCCTGGCGGCGCTGCGACCGTTCCGGCGCGCAATGACGCCTTTGCCTTCAAACAGCCCTCCGCCAATCTCAGCAAAGAAGACGGCCTGACCTTCCGCATGGGCGAAGCGATGTTTGATAAGCTCTGGGTGTCCTCGCCCAGCTCCACACTGGCCTCCGACGGACTTGGCCCGCTCTACAACGCCCGCAATTGCCTGGGCTGCCATCAGAAATCCGGGCGTGGTCACGCCCCGGATGGCCCAAACGACGACGCGCTGTCTTTCGCCATTAAGCTGGCCATTCCCGGGCAGCAGGCTGATCAGATCTACGAAATCGAAGACTTTCTCGCCACGCGGCCAGAGCCAACCTACGGCTCCCAAATCCAGGACTTCAACCTGCCCGGCCACCCCGCCGAAGCCCGAATCGAAGTTTCTTTCGAAGAGTTCGACGTCGCGCTGTCCGGCGGCGAGACTGCCACTTTGCGGCGCCCCTCTTATGCGCTGCAAGACCTTGGCTATGGCCCCCTTCACCCTGATGTGATGGTCAGCCCGCGCGTCGCACCGCAAATGATTGGCCTTGGCCTTCTAGACGCCATTCCCGCCGAAGACATTCTCGCAAACGCCGATCCAAACGACACTGATGGCGATGGCATCTCCGGCCGTCCCAACATCACCTGGTCGGTTGAATATCAACGCCCGATGCTGGGCCGCTTTGGCCTCAAAGCTGCCGCGCCAACCCTACGCCAACAATCCGCCGCGGCCTTTGCTGCCGACATTGGAATCTCAACTCCGCTGTTTGAAGCGGGTCATGGCGATTGCACCACCGCGCAGGTCGAGTGCATCAACGCCCCCCACGGAGACGGCGACGTGCGCGTCTTTGAAGTTGACGAAATTGGCCTCGACCTTGTGACCTTCTACAGCGCCAACCTCGCTGTGCCCGCCCGCCGCGACGTGGACGACCCCGAGGTGTTGCGCGGCAAAGAAGTCTTCCACACCACCGGATGCGCGTCCTGCCACACGCCGTCTTTTGTGACCCACCGCCTTGAAGACCAGCCCGCCCAAAGCTTTCAGCTAATCTGGCCCTACACCGACTTGTTGTTGCATGACATGGGGCCGGATCTGGCCGACAACCGCCCCGAAGGCCGTGCCACCGGCCAGGAATGGCGCACACCACCACTCTGGGGCATTGGCCTCACCGGTCAGGTTTCCGGCCACACGCAATTCCTGCACGACGGCCGCGCCCGCAGTATCCTCGAAGCCATCCTCTGGCACGGCGGCGAAGCGGAAGGTCAAAAAACCAAAGTGATCGACATGCCACCCGCCGATCGTACCGCCCTCATACGTTTTCTGGAGAGTCTCTAACCCATGCGCATGATCGCCTTTGCCGCCTCGCTGCTTCTGTCCACACCGGTTTGGGCCCAAGATTCCGCCGCCCTTGTGGACACGGCAATCACCGATCACATCCTGCCCGGCTTCACGTCCTTGGCCAACGCTTCCGAAGCTTTGAAATCCGCCGCCGCCACCGACTGCCGCAGCGACTCCGAGGCCCTCCGTACCGCCTACCACAAAGGCTTTGACGCCTGGATGGCGGTCAATCACCTGCGCTTTGGCCCTACTGAGGCCGACGAACGCGCCTTTGCCCTCGCCTTTTGGCCCGACACCAAAGGGTTTACGCCCAAATCCCTCTCTAAGTTGATTGCTGCCGAAGACCCGGTAGTCGCTGATCCAGCTGAGTTTTCTGAAGTCTCTGTAGCGGCACGCGGCTTTTTTGCCATGGAGTTCCTGCTCTACGACGACCGCATCAGCCAACTCGGAGACGACGCCTACCGTTGCTCTTTGATCCAGGCGGTTGCCAATGACATCAACCGCAATGCCGACGCCATTCTGACAGATTGGCAATCCACCTATGCCACCCTGATGCGCACGCCCTCCCCAGAAGGACCCTACACGACAGACCTCGCTGCCGTTGCCGAGTTGTTCAAAGCCCTCGACACAGGTTTGCAATTCAACGAGGAAGCCCGTCTTGGCCGTCCATTGGGCACTTTTGACAAACCCCGTCCCCGTCGCGCCGAAGCGCGTCGATCCGGACGCAGTCTGCAAAATATCTCGGTGTCGCTTTCCTCTCTGGAGCAACTCGCATCAATACTGTCTGCGCAATCGCCTTCCCCTTCGGACAATCTCACCGCCGCTTTTGAGAGCGCACTTTCACACGCGGAAGAGTTACAAGACGATCCCGTATTCGCCGGTGTTTCTGACATCCAAGGACGCCTGCGCGTCGAAATCCTGCAGCAATACATCGGCAACATCCGCGACATCGTCTTGCAGGAACTTGGCCCAGCCCTCGACGTCACAGCGGGCTTCAACGCACTGGACGGCGACTGATGGTCACCCGCCGCCGCATGCTTGCTGGCCTGGCCGCCACCAGCCTTTTGCCCAGCGCAGGCTGGAGCAGCGTTGGCACACCTGACTACCTCTCGGCCGCCCGCGCCCCTGACGGCACCTTTCTGCTCGCTGGGCTAACCACCACAGGCGAGATCACCTTTACCATCCCCTTGCCCGCCCGTGGCCATACCGCCGCGGCCCATCCCGAACGTGCCGAAGCAGTCGCCTTCGCCCGTCGTCCAGGCACCTTTGCCTTGGTCATGGATTGCCGCGATGGTGCGGTCCTGAAAACCCTCACAGCTCCGGAAAGCCGCCACTTCTACGGCCACGGCACGTTCTCTGCTGACGGCACCGCACTCTTCACGTCCGAGAATGACTATGAAGGGGGCGAGGGCGTCATTGGCGTTTGGGATGTCACCCGAAACTACGCTCGAATTGGCGAATTCTCTTCCGGCGGCGTTGGCCCGCATGACCTCAAGCTCATGCCAAATGGCAAAGCCCTTGTGGTGGCCAATGGCGGCATCGAAACCCACCCCGACATGGGCCGCAGCAAGCTCAACATCCCGGTGATGGCACCAAACCTGAGCTATCTGAGCCCCACCGGAACCCCGCTTGAGAAGATCACACTGACTGCGGCATTGCACAAAAACTCCATCCGTCACCTCGCGGTACGTCAGGACGGTATGGTCGCCTTTGCCATGCAGTGGCAAGGCAGCAAATCCGCCACTCATCCCCTGCTTGGTCTGCACCAACGCGGCACAGAGGTGAAACTCCTCACCGCTCCGCCAAAAGCGCAACAACACCTGCAAGGCTACGCCGGCAGCGTGGCCCTCTCAAACGATGGCAACCTCGTCGCCATCACCTCGCCGCGCGGCAATGTTCTGCATGTCTTTGACACCGGAACCGGCCAGCCCAGCGCGATCCTTTCGGCAAAAGATGTCTGTGGTATTGGCCCAACATCGGATGGGTTTGTCTTCACCACCGGCACAGGCATCATCGGCACCCTACAAAGTACCACCGCGCAGCACGCCTTGCAGTGGGACAACCACCTGATCGCGATTACGCCGTAGCCTAAGCCGCATCACACCAGCGTTTTGTCCTCAGACAAAAACAAGTCCATCACCACCGGAATCGCTTTGAACTCTAAGGCCCGCCCCTCCGGCCGCTTCTGCAACGGTTTGGTCACCCATGCGGTCCACCGCAACCACCGGCACCAACGCTGCGCCAAAGGCCAGATCGCGGCATCCGCATTGTCCCGATAGGCTACCATTGCCTCGCGCAAGCTACCCCGCATCTGCGGCGAATGCGCCGCCACATTAAACGCAAACACCACCAAATCCCGCGCCTGTCCTACCGGCGTGTTGTTGGCGTGTTTGTAGCGCTCAAAATCCAGCAGCAACATCCGGCCATCCACTTGGCATATGTCTTTCGGACTAGGTCTCCCATGGGCAAATCCAAGGTTATGAAACTCTGCAAGCATCTTACTTGCATCTACTAGCATTTGGATTCGCCGGGACGCATCTTCCTGTCGCTCCAAAAGCTTGCGCAAATCCAATCCGCAATCCGGCAGCACCAGAAAGTCCGGCCCTTCGGCCACCAACCGCGGCACCGGCGCCTGCACGGCGTTCATCTCGCGGTACGCCAACCGCTCGCGCTCGAACGCCTTGCGCGGATCGCCCTTTTGCAAGCGGTACCGCAACCCCAGCTGCTCCACGCGCTTAATCCAGAACACTTGGCCCTCTACTTCAATCCGCTGCACACGCGGCCCATCTTTGCGGGCTTCGGTCTCAAGCGTCGCACGCAGGTCATCGCTCGCGGTTTGGGGGGCTTTGCTATCCATGGCCGATACTTAGGATGTCGCGCCCACGCCGTAAAGCCGCGCGCCCCAAGCAACCCTCTAAGCAACCCCATGCCACATTAACAACAATCCCCCACGAAACATTGAAACACGCCGCACAAAGCCGTAAGTGCTTGTCATCAGAGACATTGAGGCACCTATGGCAAATTTCCTTTATCAAAACGACCTGCCTGACGACCTGGACCTTGGCCCGGTTGTGGCGATTGACTGCGAAACCATGGGGCTCAACCCCCATCGCGACCGCCTCTGTGTGATCCAGATGTCTGGTGGCGACGGCAACGCCCACCTTGTGCAAGTCGCCAAAGGCCAAACCGAGGCGCCGAACCTGTGCAAAATGCTCGAAGACCCAAATGTGTTGAAACTCTTCCACTTTGGCCGCTTTGACATTGCCGCCATGTACCACGCCTTTGGCGCCCTCACCGCGCCGGTCTATTGCACCAAAATCGCCTCCAAACTGGTGCGCACCTACACCGACCGCCACGGCCTGAAAAACCTGCTTCAGGAACTGCTGAGCGTCGATGTGTCCAAGCAACAGCAGATGAGCGACTGGGGTGCTGAAACCCTGACGGACGCACAGCTCGACTACGCCGCCTCTGACGTTTTGTACCTGCACGGTCTGCGCGAGAAACTGAACGAACGTCTTGCCCGTGAAGGCCGCACCGAAGTGGCCCAGGCCTGCTTTGACTTCCTGCCGACGCGCGCCAAACTGGATCTGGCCGGCTGGCCGGAACAGGACATCTTTGCGCACTAACGGAGCCGCCCCATGACGGACGCCGACAAGCAAACCTTTCTGGACACCGCCCGCCGTGTGATCTCCATCGAGACCGCGGCGCTTTCTGCCTTGGGCGACAGCCTGGGCGCCGAATTTGGTGAAGCCATTGAACTGCTGCTCTCCGCCAATGGCCGGGTGATCATCTCTGGCATGGGCAAATCCGGCCACATCGCCCGCAAGATCGCTGCGACCTTTGCCTCCACCGGCACCCCGGCCCATTTTGTGCATCCGGCCGAGGCCAGCCACGGCGATCTGGGCATGATGGCACAAGGCGACGTTGCGCTTGTGCTGTCCAACTCCGGCGAAACTCCGGAGCTGGCCGATCTGGTAGCCTATACGCGCCGCTTCAACATCCCGCTGATCGGCGTCGCCAGCCGTCCCGACAGCACGCTGATCAAGCAAAGTGATGTCGGGCTGATCCTGCCCAAAGCCGAAGAAGCCTGTGGCACCGGCGTGGTGCCAACCACCACCACAACCATGACCCTCGCGCTGGGCGACGCCCTTGCTGTGGCCCTGATGGAGCACCGCAAGTTCACCCCGGAAAACTTCCGCGAATTCCACCCCGGCGGCAAACTGGGCGCGCAGCTCTCTCGTGTGCGTGACCTGATGCATGTCGGCGAGGCCCTACCTCTGATCGACGCGCAGACCCAAATGAGTGATGCCTTGTTGGAAATCAGCCAGAAAGGCTTTGGCGTTGTTGGCGTCACCAATGACACCGGCGCGCTCCTCGGCATTGTCACCGATGGGGACTTGCGCCGCCATATGGACGGTCTGCTGGACCGCACCGCCGTGGAAGTTATGACCGCCGATCCGCAAACCATTGCGCCCGGCGCCTTGGCCGAAGAAGCCGTGGCCATCATGAATCAACGCAAGATCACGTGTCTGTTTGTGATCGATCCCAATGGCGCAGGCACCCCCGAGGGCCTCTTGCACATCCACGACTGCCTGCGCGCCGGGCTCGGCTAAACCGGTGGTGCGCCGCCTCACATATTCCAACCTGGTTGCCTGGCTGAAGGTGCTGCTGCCCCTGACCGCACTCGGCATCCTGTCCACGCTTTTCCTGATCTCTCACGAAGTCGATCTCGAAAGCGCCATTCCCTTTGCGGATGTGGAGCTCGAAAAACGTCTGCGCGACCGACAAATCACCGCGCCGTATATCGCCGGCCAAACCGACGATGGCCACAACATCACGTTGACCTCCGCCACCGCGCATCCGGATATCGACGACCCCTCTCGTATCATCGCAGAACAAGTCGGCGCTTTGATCAGCACCACCGACGGCACCGAAATCACTGTGCGCGCCGAAGCGGGTGAGATGAGCAGCACGTTTAACGAGGTCGAGCTTGACGGCGACGTCGAGATTGTCACCTCTGCAGGCTACACCATCACCACCGAAACCATGATCTTTGGCCTGGAAGACGCACGCGCCGAAACCGCCGGTGAAATTCTGGCCGAAAGCGGCCTTGGCACCTTGGAAGCAGGCCGCATGGCCCTGCGCCCATCTGGGGAAAACAATGAAATTTATTTGTTTTTCACAAAAGGTGTGCGACTGCTATACACGCCCGCAAACTGAGACGAGGTGACCCTGTGTTTTTGATCCGTGCTTTGGCAATTTCCCTCCTGACGGTGGTTCCCGTCGCTGGGATGGCACAGGGGTTCCAGGTTGGCTTTGGCCAGATCCAACAAGATACCGGCCTGCCGGTCGAAGTCACCGCCGAGACTCTCTCGGTGAATCAATCTGACGGCAGCGCCGTGTTTGAGGGCAAAGTGGATGTCTCCCAAGGTGACATGCGCATGACCGCCGACAAGGTGAACGTGCACTACAATCAGGAAACCCAGGCCATCGCCCGCCTCGTGGCGGAAGGCAACGTGCTCCTTGTCCAAGGGCCCGATGCGGCCGAGGCCAATCAAGCGATCTACAGCATCGATGATGGCACCGTCGAAATGACCGGCAATGTGACGGTCGTACAGTCCAAAACCACCATCACCGCGGACAAAATGCGCCTCAATCTAACAGACAACACCGCGCAGATGAGCGGCAATGTGAAAACAGTTCTGAAGTCTCAGTAACCATGGCCAAACCCGATCTCTCCGTCACCAAAGGCAGCTCCGGACTACAGGTGCAAAGCCTGCGCAAGGCCTATCGCAAGCGCGTGGTGATCCGAGACTTCTCCATGGAGTTGCAGCGCGGCGAAGTTGTTGCGCTGCTGGGTCCAAATGGCTCCGGTAAAACCACCACCTTTTATGCGGTCGCAGGCCTCTTGGTGCCCGAAGGCGGGCGTGTGTCCATCGACGGTCGGGACGTGACCACCCTGCCGATGTATCGCCGCGCCAAGCTGGGCATCGGCTATCTGCCGCAAGAGATGTCGATCTTCCGTGGCCTGTCGGTGGAAGACAACATCACCGCTATCCTCGACATCACCCACAAAGACCGCCACAAGCGCCGTGAGCGCCTTGAGGAGCTCCTGAGCGAGTTCTCCATCGAGCACCTGCGCCGCGCCCCTGCACTGGCCCTGTCTGGTGGTGAACGCCGCCGCGTGGAAATTGCCCGCTGTCTGGCCGCCGATCCCAAATACCTGCTTCTGGACGAACCATTTGCAGGTGTGGACCCGATCTCGGTGGGCGACATTCGCCATCTGGTCGCGGACCTCAAGAAACGTGGCATCGGCGTGTTGATCACCGACCACAACGTGCGCGAGACGCTGGAAATTGTCGACCGCGCCTACATCCTGCATGACGGCAAGGTGCTCATGTCCGGCACCCCGGACGAGGTGGTGGAAAACGAAAACGTGCGCCGTGTCTATCTGGGCGAAAACTTCCGCATCTCCTGACACACGCGGAAAAGCGCACAATCTTGCGCTCGATCATTGACTCTTAACCGTCTGCCTACTCAAATGGACGCATGACATTTGATCGACTCCCCGCTGTGACCGTGGCGGCCTTCGCAAAAAGGCCCGGTCTTTCGCAAGGGTTGGCAATGTCGATTTCCAGCATTCGGACCTAACTGATAACGGGCATCTCAAGCCCGTGGTCCGACATGTCATCGAAAAGGAGACAGGATGCGCTATCAGATTACCGGAAAACACATCGACGTTGGTGATGCTCTGCAAACTCACGTGAAAACGGAGCTTGGCAGTGTGCTCGACAAATACGCCGGCCGACCTACCGACGCGACGATCACGTTCTCCAAACACGCGCACGAATATGTCTGCGAGGCCACGGTGCATCTGTCCACCGGACTGACCGCCCAAGCCAAAGCACATGAAACTGAAATCTACGCCGCTTTTGACAGTTGTGCGGAAAAAATGGACAAACAACTGCGTCGGTATAAGCGACGACTGAAGGATCACCATAAGGAACGTCAGGACCCGGTTGAACTTTTCGGCGCTTCCTCGTATATCCTCGCGCCTGAAGCTGAAGAACATGAGGCCGAGCCCGACACCCTGCAGCCAGTCATCGTTGCCGAGATGGAGACCAAGATCCCGTCCCTAAGCGTTGGCGAAGCCGTGATGCAGATGGAACTTGCAGGGTCCCCGGTGCTTGTCTTCAAGAACGAAGGTAAAGACGGATTGAACGTGGTCTATCGCCGTGAGGACGGCAATATCGGCTGGATCGATCCGCAAGCATAAGTGAGTAAGCGCATCAAAGCGCGCTCCGGAGATACAGGCCCTATGGACCTTTCTACCATCCTCAAGCCTGAGGCGGTACGTGTTGTCACAGCCGCCTCAAGCAAAAAGCGTTTGTTGCAAGAATTTGGCGACCTGGCCGAGTCAGCTTACGGGCTGAACGCGCCTGGGGTTGTCGAAGCTCTGATAGAACGCGAAACCCTTGGCCCCACCGGCGTGGGCCACGGGGTGGCTTTGCCACACGCCCGCTTCGAAGGCTTGGAAAGCGTCGTCGGCGCCTTCATCCTTCTGGAAAAGCCAGTTGATTTCAATTCGGTGGACCGCCAGCCAATCGACATCGCCTTCGCGCTGTTTGCCCCGGAAGAGGCCGGTGTCGAGCACCTCAAAGCCTTGGCGAAAGTGTCCCGTCACCTGCGCGAGTCCGCGATCTGCGCCAAGCTGCGCGCCAACCCGGACGCGGCCACGTTGTTCACGATCCTGACCGAAGGCGACAAGGTTCAGGCAGCCTAAGCTGGCCGATAAGAGACATTCAACGCGCCGCAGCCCCGCTGACGGCGCATTTTTACGTCCAGCTGTCAAACCCAAACGCAATATAGTCGCGCTTGTAGATATCCTGACACAGCTTCTCGATCTCCTGATCGTAGATCTCTTCAAGCGCCACCGGATACCCTGTGTCCACCGTTACCGGGTCCGGCGCATCCATGCGCCCCACCTGCATCGCCAGCGCGGGCAGATAGCTCATCATCTCATCTTCGCGCACAATCATATCCGGCAGTGACAGATCGCCGAATCCCTGCAACGCCGTGGTCTGGCTGACCCAATGCGAATCCTGCCGCAGGCTGGTCTGCCCCGCCAGATTCGCCTTCACAAATCCAAGGAACGCCACAAACCCGGCTCGATGCGCCTCCGCCGTATACTCCGCCCCTGGCGGATCCTTGGGCAGCGGCATCTTGTACACCCGCCGCAATGTATTGCGCAGCTTCTTGTAGGGCCCCTGTTCTGCCGCCAGTATGCAGTCATAAAACGCCGCATGCACACGTGCCACAGGGTGGCGGATCACGGTAAAACTGCGATGTCCCTTATGGGCCTTCTTCCACTGGCGCAGGCTCTTCTGGCTGAATTTGCGGATCAGACCATCATTCCCCACCCGATCCATCTTCGCCATCCATTTGGTGACGGCCTCCGTTGGCCCGGACCGCAACGGCAAAAACAACAACGGTGACGCCGCACAAGCCACATAGCTTGGCACCGCCGCCCCATGGCGCGGCTCAAAATTCGGCGTGCGGTTGAGGTTAAAGCGATCCAAATCCGCCAGGGCTAAGGTTACTTCACCAAAGTTGGAGACCTTCTCAGACAACGGGCTGGGGTTCTGTCGTTTCAGCTTCTGGTTCAGTTCCTCAAGCTCTTCATCATGCCCCAGAAACCGCGCCAACCCGTTCATCACCTGAAGATCATGCAGGTCTTCATAAGCAATATAGAACGCCGTTTGGCCGCTCACCTGAAGCGCCCGCATCAAGGAGACCTGAAAGTCCTGCAACTCTTCCACATGGCGCCGGAACTCCACGCCATCAAACTTCACCTTGCTATCGCGCCGGCGGCGCACATCGGTTAGCTTCCACTGCCCGGTGGCCTGCGCGATCTTCCAGCTCACATAGCTATCGAGCGGATTGCGAGTCAGGATGATCTTTGCGCAACGCGGGTCTTCCAACATCGTGTTGAGCACCCGTGGCTCATGATCGTGGAAGTACCGAAACCCTGACAACACGTCGTTAGATTTCATCGCATCAATCAAAACCTGCGGGTCGGCTGTCCGTTGTTCCAGAGATACGCCAAGACAATCATCCTTGTTGGGGTATCCAATGAAATGCGGATTAAACGCTTCACCCAGACAGCTGAGACCCTCAAACCCGTTGATATTGGCTTCCAGATAATTGGACCCGGTCCGCATCTCGGCAAAGACCACAAAATAATCAAAGGGTTTGGTCATAGGGCGTTACTGCACCAAATAGGGTTTCCGTGGCGGCTTCTTCTGATCGGCCTCCCCCTGAGATACGGGAAAATCGCCCATCAGGTAAGGGTGCATGCCTTGGTTTTTCAGGTTTTGCAGGAACTGACCAAATCCGGTCAAATCGGTCATCGTCGGCGCCTCCGCCAAACGGCGCGCTTTCTCCGGCCCGATCTCGTCAATGATAGTCTGCAAAGGTTCCATCGGCGCTTCGATAAATTCAGCCAACGTCCAGATCCGTACCCGCGCCTTGGCATAGGGACTGCGCAATGCATAAAGCTGATCGTTTTCCAACTTCTGAAGACGCGCGGCCTCTTTGCGAATGTCGGCAAAATCTAGATTCGACTTGAACAGCGGTATCGCCCAGGCCCCGCTGATCACCGACACCTGCGCATTGGGGTCTTTGGCAAAAAACCAAACCGGCGCGCCCTCATCCCGTGGCCCCACCTGAAAACACTGCCGCTCGCCGCGCGTGTTCCAGACCAGATTGGTTAAAAACGCGATCGAGTTGTAATCACGCGACTTCGGATCGTCGCTCAGCGCCCCGTTGATGACTTTCTGACGGCCCTCAAACTCTGCCCCTTCCGGCGCAAAAAGATGCCCATGCACCCGCGTCCCAGTGGCCCGGGCCAGCCATGGCTCAAAGTCCTCAAACAGCTGCGCAAACCCTTGGAAGATCGAATACCGCCCGAAGGTCATGCCGTTTTCCCACCCCTCGTTGGGATAACGGCTCTGCATGTAAAGCCCCGTGCGCCCTTTGGTCCGTCGCTCCACAGCCTTGGCAAAGATCCGGTCAATCTTCGCCGGATTGGGTTCGCTCATCTTGATGGCGCCCTCTGGGCTGCGCAAAAAGCCGTTATACAGCTTGCTGGCACGCGGCCAGATTTTGCGCGCCACAAAGCAATCAGACCGCCGCAACAGCTGCAAGTGGTCGTCATAAAAGATATGCGGCTTTCCCTGAAAGTCGAACTTCGACAGCGTCAGCGACCGGCTCTCGATATTGCTCGAATACAGCCGCGCCAAGGTCTGGAAATAGCTCTCGTCCGGAATCCACACCCGCTTAAAGTAGCGATCAAACGTGTCCCGATCCGGATCCTGCAAAATCGCCGACAACGTCTGCCGTGTCAGGCACCACCACTGGCTGCCCATATGTGGCACAACGCCATTGGGGATCTTCCGTTTCACCCGCAGGAAACGCTGAATATCCACCCATTTGTCAAACAGGAACCGGTGCTTCTTCCAGGAGAACGGGAAATGCAGCGTAAACCGCTCCGCGTCCAATCCCCCCACGGTCCAGGGCACATCCGCCGTGGTCGCACTCTCGATAAAATCCGTCCGCGGCCGCGCCGCCAAATAATCTTTCAACTCCTGCACTGGTCGCAAGGGCAAACAAGACCCGGAAGACAGGTAGATGTGGCGCACCTCCGGGAACTCGGCCAGCATGGTCTCCCCTGCCGACTGACTAGCGGCCACCAGCCCCCAGTCCCCCCATTCACATTTGTGCCGCTTGCAGAAGCGTACATCCGGTACATCTTCCAGCGCTTTGACAAACTTCTTATGCGCCTTGGGCTTCACCGAGGCATCCACATGGATCACCACCGGACAACCGTATTTGGTCCAGTGCCGCGCCACTTGCTCTGCGCGGTCAAAGGCGGTGTGCACCAACATGAGAATGCCCACACTCATGCCCAGTTCCCCTTGGACATGAGGCCCAGAATCTCCAGCTGGCGCCAGTTGATGTATTTCTCACTCCATTTGCACCACAGCTCCGGCGCATCCCGAAGCCGCTCGGCATAGGCCGTGTATTCCACACTTGCGGAGTAATGCTGATTGCGCACCAGCTCCTCTTCCGCCTTGGCGGTGAACGTATCCAGAAACTTCGCGTGCAGCAGCAGGCCAGAGGCTTTTTCCCCGCCCCACTCGTCATACACCTGGTTCAAACCACGAGGCAGAAGCATATGGGTCGAGCTGGCATAACAATAGCGCCGGTTCCACTTCACCAGTGGAATTTTGTTCAGCGCCGGGGCCAGTTCCGGCTCATTTGGGAAAAACACCCGCGACCGTGGCCCACCTTGAATCCACAGGTTTCCATACTGCGGGTTCTTTGTCATCGTGTAGTTGCCCGCATCAAACCAGCAGGCGATCTCCATCGGGTCCTGCCCCGCCTGATAGGGCTGCTCCGTGATCGGCCCACGCGGATACATATCCAAAAGCATCGCACTGAAAGATTTGATCGAACTCGCATCCAGCCAATCGGTCAGCGCCCGGATCGGACGCGTGTCGCAGAATGGATAAATAAAGAACTCGTCCGGATCGACCACCAGACACCAGTGATTGTGGCCATAGCGGAACTGCAACCAGTTGAGCCAATCCACGCCAAACTTGGACTTTTTATAGCTCTTGCGGGTGTGCCACACCGACACATCCGGCTGCTCCATCAGATACTCCAGCGAACCGTCATCGCTGTCGTTGTCCACCATCAGGAAGTGATTGATACCCTTATTGCGGTAGTAATCGAGAAAATACGGCAGGCGAATATGCTCGTTGCGCAGGGTTGAAAACGCCAGCAGGTCCGACGGTTTGATCTGCGCCGTGCGGTCCGCCATGCTGCGCAGCTCACGCCGCTTCCGGATCGCGCGCACAAGACGATGCCGGCGTCTGATCCGAAGCCGATATGATTGCAGCGCACTCACCCCTGTCCTCAACCTTTCCCAATCTTTGAAGGTCCAGCTACAGGGTGTATCACGTGACCCTTAAGACCGTATTGAAATGCGCCTCCCAAGTGGGTGGGGAAAAACGCGGATTTGCTTCTTTTTCAGCCTCTTGTGCGGTGACCAGGGACTGAATGATTGTTTCCCATAGATAAACATCTGAAACGCTTGCGTAAATGGGATAATCCCCAAGAATTTCCCGCAAAACCGTCAAGGTATTGGCCACCACCGGCACCCCCATCGCCGCGGCTTCAACGGGGGGCAAGCCAAATCCTTCCGCATGGCTCGGGAACAGCAAGCCAGCCGCACCCGCCATCAAGGACTTCAGTTCCAAATCCCCTAAATCATTAAATTCCAACAGAAACTGACCCCTTAGAGGCGATGATTCGAGCCGCGCCAATACGTCGACGCTTTCCCACCCACGGCGTCCCGCGATCACCAAATGTGGCATCTCGCTCGCTGGAAACCGCTCTGCCATTCCTTCCCACAGGTCCAACAGGAACCCGATATTCTTGCGCGGCTCAATGGTGCCCAAACACAGTAAATAGGGCGCAGCCACGCTAACGCTCACGTCATTGTTCTCGCTTTCGAAAAAATCATCCTCCACCCCAAGATGCGCAACCTCCACGGGAGGCACCTCCCCCAAAGGCGCCATGTGGCGGGTGATGTCACTGGCCGAAACGTGCGAGTTGGTCAGGATCAAATCCGCGTAGCTGGCACACCGCTTCAGAATGGCCGCCAGCTTTTCCACCGACTTCGGCGTCTGGTACTGCGGATGATCCAACGGAATAGTGTCATGCAAAAACACCGTGATCTTACCGCCTTTTACACGCTTCACAGCCCGCGCCACACGAGTTGTGAACGTGGTCTGATCCACGTTGAGATACACACTCCCCGTGGGCAAATACCGCCGCAACATGCGCCCCAAACCACGAGGCCGCGCCCGCGCAATCGCCATCTGCCGGGCCATCGTGTCCGGCACCCGTCGCGGACTACCCGCGCGGTGGCGCAACCGGGACACAAAATCCGGGGCAGGCCAGTCTCGTTGCCCTTCTATCGCCTCCAGGCAGGTGCGCATCCCTATCTGATCGAGCAGCACATAACCCAAACCGGTCCGCACCAAGCCAAAGCACGGCACATCATCCGCCAACACTGCGCGCAGATACGCCAGACACACCCGGTCCACGCCAGACGGGCGCCGCCCGGCAAGGGCCAGCACCCGTGTCATTTCCAGAAGTCGAGCGGGGGGATTACTTGTCGTAATGCCCGGTCTGATGCCATCTCCATGCATCGGCAATCATCAGGTCCATCTTGGAGCGTTTCGGCTCCCACCCTAGCTCTTTCTCCGCCCGTGTCGAGCCGGAGACCAGCTTGGTGCAATCGCCAGCACGGCGCGGCCCCTCATTGTAAGGCACCGCCCGATTGGTCACCGCACGGGATTGGTCAATCACTTCGCGCACAGAAAACCCGGTGCCAGTGCCCAGGTTGAACACCCGGCTGCCATGTCCATCCAAAAGACGCTTGAGCCCCAGCACATGCGCATCCACCAGATCACACACATGTACGTAATCTCGAATACAGGTGCCATCGGGCGTGTCGTAGTCCGTGCCAAAAATGGTCAGCGCATCGCGTTTCCCGTCAATCGCATCCAACATCAGCGGGATCAGATGGGTTTCCGGCTGGTGGAATTCGCCCACCTCTGCCTCCGGATCCGCGCCCGCCACGTTGAAATACCGGAAGATCACCGAATGCAGCCCATAGGCCGCATCAAAATCGCGCAGCATATCTTCGATGGCCCGCTTTGACGCCCCATAGGCATTGATCGGCAATTGCTCGACACTTTCATCAAGCGTCACATTGTCATGGTCGCCATAGGTCGCACAGGTTGAAGAGAACACAAAATTGCGCACCCCAGCTTCCACCGTCGCCTCTATCAGATTCAGAGAGCCCTGGACGTTGTTAAGCCAGTATTTCCCTGGCGCCTTCATGCTTTCGCCAACCTGAGACAATGCTGCAAAATGCATGACCGCGACCGGCTCATATGCAGAAAACACCTCATCCAGCCGCGCGCGGTCCAGCAGGTCGCCCTTTTCAAAGGGGCCAAATTTGACCGCATCTTCCCAACCGGTGACAAGATTATCGAAAGTGACAGGCACAAAGCCGGCCTGTGCCAAAGCTTTGCACGCGTGCGAGCCAATGTAGCCCGCGCCGCCCGTGACGATTACGTGGTTCACAGTAGAAATCCTTTCAGGGGCTCTTATTCCGCGGCGCGGCGGGCCACCACCAGCTCTTCAAGATACTGGGACAGCTCATCACGCAGATCATCGCGTTCCAACGCAAAGGCCACAGTGGCCTGCAAGAAGCCCGCTTTGGAACCGCAATCGTACCGCTGGCCCTGGAAGCGATAACCAAATACGTTTTCGCCCTTGGCAATCTCAGCAGCAATTGCATCGGTCAACTGGATTTCACCGCCTGCGCCTTCGCCCTGCCCTTTGAGATTGGCGAAGATCTCCGGAGTCAGAATATAACGACCAATCACCGCCAAATTGGACGGCTCGGTCCCTGGCGCTGGCTTCTCCACCATGCCTTTGACAGAGACCATTGACCCCATGTCTTCTTTCACATCCAGCACGCCATAAGACGAGGCTTTGGACGGAGGCACTTCCATGGCGGCCACCATGCACCCACCGGTTTCCTGATAGGCGTCGACCATCTGCTTCAGACAGGAAGTTTCGCCGGCAATCACATCATCCGGCAGGATCACTGCAAAGGGCTCATCCGACACCAAACGACTTGCGCAGGCGACCGCATGGCCAAGCCCCATCGCCTTGTGTTGGCGGATATAGGCAATTGCTCCGCTTTCCATATTGGTCGCTTCAACAGCAGCCAACAGGTCGGTTTTTCCTTTTTCGCGCAGCGTCTGTTCCAGCTGGGGTGCACAGTCGAAATAATCTTCCAGCGCGCCTTTGCCCCGCGAGGTCACAAAGATGAATTCCGTGATTCCCGCCTCACGCGCCTCATCAATCGCATATTGGATCAACGGACGATCCACCAATGTCATGATTTCCTTGGGTACTGATTTTGTCGCCGGCAAAAACCGGGTCCCCATGCCCGCTACAGGAAAAATGGCCTTGGTAACTTTACGCTGCATTGGTCGCTCTCTCTGGTCACTGTGCTGTGGCGCCACATAGCTGGACACCAACCTACAAACTATCGATTAGATGATAAAAATTCTGTTTTAAATTACATTCGGCGATAACACGATTTTGCGTCCATTTCTACACAAACAAAGCAAGCCGTCCGAGTCTTTCCCACACCGCCCTTTTAACGGGCGCTTTTTATATCCGCATCAATTAAATACGTTCGAAATGGCAAACAACGAGCCGACCAGCGCAATCACCGCCTGTGCCGGTTTCACTGCCGACTCACTGGCAACCACAATATCCGCTGGCTGCACATGGAAGTTCTTGGCACCAAACAACTCATCCGCCTTGGTCAGATCGAACCGGAAAATCACATGTTGGGACGCCGGGCCGGTGCCATCCTGACGAACGGCGGACTCCGGGTACTGACGCAACACAAACAGCCCCTGTGGGTTGGCGCGGGCATCGTTTAGCCCGCCCAGCAAAGACACCGCCTCAAGCGCCGTGATGTGCTCCTGATGGAAATAGACCAACTCTTCTTTGGTGGTGGAGCCCACCGCCACAAAATACCGCTCTTCTTCCTCGACAATCAGTTGATCGCCACCGCGCATGATCACGTTCTTGGCCGGGTCTTTCAGCAAGCTATCCAGTGGAATTTCGTAAGACTTCCCCTGCCGCTGCAACCGCACCAGCGGGTTGGTAATGCTCTCACTCACCCCACCAGATTGTGCAATCACCGACAGAATAGAGACATTACGATCCGACAGCGGCAACCGGCTGGGAGAGGCCACTCCTGTGACCACATCCACCGAGTTAGATGGCCCGGGAATCACATCGATCTGAACCTGAGCGGACGGTGCAATCGGGGTCATCTGCCCCTGAATTTTCTCCCGCGCCTGATACGGCGTCAGCCCCGCCACCATAATGTCATTCACATAAGGTACAAAGATCGTACCCGCTTCCGTAACTTCCACCGGCCGCAGCGGCACGGACCGATCCGCCGGACCAAGCAACAGTGAGTTTTCCTGATTGTCCCAAACCGTCAGCGTGACCTGATCGCCGGTCTGGATAATCCGGCTTTTGGGGCCCGGCGATCGGGCAAACCAATGGTAATGTCCGTGCCAGCCGGTCTCCGGCCACTTTCCGATCTGGGAGACATTTTGTCGGGTAACTTCTGCGACCTGAATGTCTTGCGGCACAGCAGACTCACCGACAAGTTCAGATGCGATTGGACCGCCACGCGGCAGCGAACACCCAGCAATGGAGAGCATGGCAAGCGCCAAAACTGCCTTCAAACCCACTCGCCGCATAATTCGCCTCATAAATTTTTCACTCTTTTAGAACCGGTCTCTGCCCAAAAACAAGCGCTCACTCTTAACTTTTCCACCTGTTGTGTCCCGCCGGACTCTGCCAACATCTCCGCGACACACCCCACAGGCAGACCTTTGCCTATTTTTTGGGCAGCACCCACGCAGTGTTGGCAGGTGTTAACAAATGGTTTAGAAACCAATTCAAATTTTGAGTACCGTGTAATATAAGTTAATCGTGCCCGCTCAAGGCGGCATGCCACTACCACCAAAGACAAATACTCTTTCGGGAAGAATTCCCTACATTTCTGAGCAAAGCTCAAGACGTATTTTTAAACGATCCAATTTAGCCCGATTTGTGAGCAAACATTATGCTTTTCAAACTTCTAACGAACCTGACGCACTTGCAGAAAGCGATTGTGCTTTTGTGCGTCGATCTCGCGGCGATCATTTTTGCGCTGTGCGTGGCCTTCTCTAACACCGCCGAATCGACCCAATGGATGACCGTGGCCTGGTACCTCCCCGCGGTACTGGCGGTGGGCGCAGTCGCCCTGCACGGTTTTGGCCTTAACCGCGTGAAACTCAACACCTTCGGCATTGACGAAGTGGCCAAAGTTTTCATCGTTGCCGTGGCCCTGTCCGTCACCGGCTATGTGGTTGCTGAAGCCATCGGCCCGTCCCATTTGTCGCTCAGCACCATGCTGGAGTTTGGCGCCCTGTTTGCCTTCCTTTCGGTTGGCAGCCGCTTTGTGATGTTGCGCATTGTCGAGCGTATCTACACAACCCAAATGCCCCGCAAACAGGTGCTGATCTATGGCGCGGGCCAGACCGGCCAGCAAATGGCCGCCGCGCTGCAAACCGATCACGAGTTCAAACCCTTCGGCTTTGTCGACGACGATCCAAACCTGCAAAAGCTCACCATCCTGGGGCTTAAGGTCCACTCCCCCAAGCGCATTGCCGCCATTGTCCGCCGCAACCGCATCGACCGTGTCGTTCTGGCCATGCCGTCTGCCAACCAATCCGTGCGGCTGCAAATTGGCAAACGCCTGTCCGCTCTGGGCTGCGAAGTGCTGGCCTTGCCCTCCTTTGCCGACATCGTTTTGCGCGGGGAAGAAGCCACCGCCGCTGCCCCGATCCAGCTCGACACCCTACTGGGCCGTGACGCTGTCGAAAGCGAACTACCGCAAACCGAAAGCACCTACCGCGACCACCGCATTCTTGTGACTGGCGCTGGCGGATCTATCGGCGGCGAACTCTGCCGCCAAATTGCCCGCTGCCGACCTCAGGAACTGGTGCTGGTCGACCACAGCGAGTTCGCGCTCTACAAAATCGCCAACGAGCTGAAACAGGAAAACCCCGGTCTGCGCATGACCGCCGTTCTGGGGAGCATCAAACATCCGGAACTGATGCGCGAAACCCTGATGAAGCATCAGATCGAAGTGGTGTTCCACGCCGCGGCTTACAAACACGTAAACCTTGTGGAAACCAACGTGTTTGAAGGCGTGCGCAACAACGTGATCGGCACCCGTGTGCTTGCAGAGGAGGCGCGCCTGGCCCGCGTGGATCGCTTTATTCTTGTCTCCACAGACAAAGCCGTGCGCCCGTCCTCCATGATGGGCTGCACCAAGAGAATGGCAGAACTTGTCATTCAGGATCTCGCCAAACGGTCTGAGAACACCAAGTTTTCCATGGTGCGCTTTGGTAATGTGCTGGGGTCGTCCGGCTCTGTCATCCCGTTGTTCCAGAAACAAATCCGCGACCTTGGCCCTGTGACTGTGACCCATCCAGAGGTCACGCGCTACTTCATGACCATTGATGAAGCGGTACGTCTGGTGCTGCTGGCGGGCAGCTTTTCCCGTGGCGGAGATGTGTTTGTGCTGGATATGGGCGAGCCTGTCTCAATTCACGACATGGCCCGCAAAATGATCGAGGCCGCAGGCCACTCTATCCGGGACGAAACCAACCCGGCTGGCGACATCGCGATCACCTTCACCGGCCTGCAAGAGGGCGAAAAAATGCATGAGGAGCTGCTGATCGGCAGCGACATGCTCACCACGCCGCATCCCAAAATCATGCGCGCGCAGGAAAAAATGCTCTCGGAGCTGCAAATCGCCAGCGCGCTGCAAGAACTCCGGCGCGCCATCGAAGCCCGCGACCTCAACCTGCTGACCGCAACCCTGCGGCGCTATGTTGAAAACGAAGACACCGAAGTTGCCGCGCTGACACCACCCAAGACTCCGGCGCTCTCCGTTGTGGGCGAATCCTAAGCGCTTTTAAACGCCGTAATACTCGCGATACCACGCCACAAACTTCGCAACACCCTCTGCCACGGGCGTTTGCGGGATGGTGCCGGTCAACTGTTCCAGCAGTCGCGCATCCGCCCAGCTCGCAGGCACATCGCCCGGCTGCATGTCCATAAAGTTCTTCTTGGCCTCCTGGCCCAGCGCCGCTTCAATGGCCTCAACAAACTTCATCAGCTGCACCGGCTGCCCATTGCCGATGTTCACCACACGCCACGGCGCCACCGGGCTCAGACTGTCGCCCTCGCGCGCACCTTCGCGACCCTCCGCCGCCTCTGGCGCGGCCACAATCAGGTTCACAATGCCGGTCACCAGATCATCGATGTAGGTAAAATCACGGCTCATATAGCCGTGGTTATAGATGTCGATCGCGCTTCCCTCCAAAATCGCCTTGGTGAATTTGAACAGCGCCATATCCGGCCGCCCCCAGGGGCCATAAACAGTGAAAAACCGGAACATCGTGGTCGGCAGGTGATAAAGATGCGCATAGGAATGCGCCATGACCTCGTTGGCCTTCTTGGTGGCCGCATAAAACGACATCTGACTGTCAGCCTTATGGGTCTCCGCATAAGGCATCTCGGTGTTGGCGCCATAGGCCGAACTGGTAGAGGCCAGCAACATGTGCTGCGGCGGATAGGCCCGCGCGGCCTCCAGCAACTCAAATGTGCCCACCAGATTGGCCTCCACATAAGAGCGAGGCGCATCAATCGAGTAGCGCACCCCTGCCTGTGCCGCGAGGTGGATCACCACATCCGGCTTGTGCGCAGCGAACAGCCCCATCAAGACACCGTCGCCCTCCAGCCGATCTTCCACAGCGGTGAACTGCCCGCTCTGCTTCAGGATTGCGTGACGCCGCTCTTTCAGGGTCACATCATAGTAGTCGGTCATCGCGTCCAACCCGACAACCTTCCAGCCCTCCTGCAACAACCGCTCTGCGGTGTGAAAACCAATGAACCCGGCGGTGCCTGTTACCAAGGCGGTGCGTTGTTGATCCTGCGTCATGATCTGCTCCGTTTCTGAGCGTGTTGTTTTGTCTGCAATCGTTTGGGCAACAGCGTTTCTGACAAAAGCCGCTGCACCGCAACCCGTTGAAATTCTTGCTTAAGCCGCGCGCCAAAACCGCCGATGCGAAACAGCGACTGGCGCCGCTCAGAGCGCCCAAACAGCCCGCCGCGCTGCATCCAGAACCCAGCCGGATCGAAGCGCACCGAATGGAATAACCCTGTGCGAGAGAAGATGAATACTGAAGGAAGCTTGCCGTCCTGCGCTGCTTGCCGGGCCTCGCGCAATATCGCGCGCCGCCGCCAATAGCGCCCAAAGATCACCACCTGTGGACCGACCTCAACCTCCAAAGGCGCAAAGCCCTCCGCCGCGCGTGTCAACTCCGGCGTTTGGCCCAGCGCCCGGCTCTGCCCCTCCGCGTAACCTTGCTGCAGACCGCGCATCAGCCGGCGCACATCGCCGGGCATGATGTGGCCTGCCACCATGTGGCGTAGCAACCGCCGCCGCTGCCCCTGGCAAAAGGCTTTCCACACCGCATCGCGCTGACCCTCCGGGCAATGCTTGCGCAAAAACACCGCCTTGCTGGCCCCAATTTCGCTCAGATCCCGCGGCACCCGCGCTCCTGTCCGCTGCCGGTTCTCCGCAAAGCCATGATGCACCTCGGCCCGTGGCACAATCGCGGTCTTGTGTCCCGCTGCCGCCAGCCGAAGATTTAGATCGGTTTCATCCAGATAGTAGTGAAACGCGGGATCAAACCCGCCAAGCTCCGCCAGCACCTCGCGCCGAAACGCCATATTGGTGCCTTCGGTCTTGATCGCCCGCTCCGCATTGGGGGTCAATACCACCGGATCATCACCATGGATCTCAAACGGCACCCCCGCGCCCGTGCCATCGACACTCTGCGCTTGCCACTGAAAGCTGATCCCATTTCGCCCGCGCACATATCCGCCCGCTGCCGCCACCTCTGGCTTGGCAAACGGCGCCGCCAAATGGTGCAGCCAGCCGGTTTCCGGGACCGCATCGTCATCGATAAACGCCACAACCTCGCCCGCCGCATGGGCAATCCCCCGGTTGCGCGCCGCCGAAATGTTGGGGGTTTCGTATTCCACCGTTTTGAGCTGATCGCCAAACGGCAAGTCTTTGGCCGCCGCCAATCCAGCAGCATCTGCGACCACCACAACCTCAAACGCGGGATAACGCAGCTGCGAGATGCCCACCAAGGCACGCTTAAGCGCCTCCGGCCGCCGCCAGCTCACCACCACCACGCTGATGGTTGGCTGTCCGGCGGGCAAGCTCATGCGGTGCCCATCTGCGCCATCATTGCCTCAATTCGCGGCACGTCTTCCGGGTTGTTCAGCTCCCAGAACTGCCGCCCACGCGCCGCGACTTCGACGCAAAGCACCTGCCGACCCTGCTCCATGAACCGCAGCTGCTCCAGCCCTTCCAACTGCTCCAGTGGTCCGGCGTCCCAACGCGGATACGCGCCCAGCGCAGAGGGCCGATAGGCATAGACCCCGACATGGTGAAACACCGGCGTTTCGTCCTCATCGGCAAAGGTGGCATCGGTGAACGGCACCACTTCCTTGGAGAAATAGAGCGCATGGCGGTCTTTGGAAAACACCGCCGTGGTGCCGCCCACACGCCCGGCCTTACGATCTTCCAAAAAGCCATTAAGCGCCCGCCCGTCACAGCGCAACACCGGCGTCGCAACCTCTGCCACCGGATCGTTGCGCAGCCCTTCTACCAGGTCTTCCACAAACCAAGCCGGTGTCAGCGGTGCATCACCCTGCAGGTTCACCACAATCTCATAACCGCCACCCAAAACGTCAAACGCCTCGGCGCAGCGTTCGGTGCCATTGGCGCAGTCTGGCGAGGTCATCACCACTTCTGCGCCAAAGGCTTCGCTTGCCACCTTGATGCGATCGTCATCCGTCGCCACAACCACGCGATCCACGCTCTTCACCGCACAGGCGGCTTCCCAACTGCGCCGGATCAGGCTTTTCACCTCCCCGCTTGCGCCTTTGAGTTCCGCCAGCGGTTTGCCGGGATAGCGTGTGGACGCGTACCGCGCCGGGATGACGATCAAGACGGACATCAGGCTTCTTTCAGCTCCACTTTAGGGGCGTAGGCAATGAAGAACGGGTTGGCAAAATCTTCTTTACCGTACTTCAGCGGCGTGTGGTCATCAAAGCGCACAACATCCCCGCCAGCGCCCAACAGCACCGCATGACCCGCAGCGGTGTCCCACTCCATAGTGCGACCAACGCGCGGATAGACATCCGCCTCACCCGTGGCCACCAGACAGAACTTCAGCGAGGACCCCGCGCTCTTCATGTCTTTGACATTGTATTTGTTGATGTAATCGTCGGTCGCCTGATCGCGGTGGGACTTGGACGCCACGACGTAAAGCGCCGCGTTGTCGCTGTCCGCCACATTGATCGCTTTGACCTCACCCACGGTCTCCGGGTCAAACGCGCCGGTCTCTTCCACCGCCTGACCGTCAGCTTGCGTGAAGAACATGCGGTTCTTGGCCGGTGCGTAAACCACACCACGCTGCGGCACGCCGTTTTCGACGTAGGCAATGTTCACGGTGAAATCGCCACGGCGATGAATGAACTCTTTGGTGCCATCCAGCGGATCAACGATCAAAAATGTATCGCCTTTCGCTGTGTGGCTCTCTGCCTGTTCCTCGGTCACCAGCATCACATCCGGAAATGCCGCCCGCAAACCGGCCGAAATCAGCGCATCTGCTGCCTCATCTGCCGCTGTCACTGGGCTGTCATCGCTTTTCACTTTCACATCAAAGTCATCCGCTTGATAAATTTTCATAATTTCGGCACCAGCCTCAATGGCCAGCTTGCGAATAACCGGGATCAAACTGTCGTAATTCAAAGGAGGTCTCCTAAAAGGCATTTGTTGTTTATTTCCATCGCGCCCCTTATGCTCTCTGCGTAACAGAACGGCAAGAAATCCCTGCCATATTAAGGGCGCTCCGCAACCGGCACAGGCAATGTTTCAGCAATCCGCACCCAAAACGACCTTCGCGTCGGCACTTAATATCGCCGAACTAATCTACCACGCCATTGTCCGAAGCGTGCGCAAAAGCCATGGCAACGCGCTTATGTCGATTGTCATGAATATGCTGCAAACCGTGATCTTCGTGATGGCGTTTTACGTAATGTTCTCGGTGCTCGGCCTGCGCGGCGCGGCCCTGCGCGGTGACTTCCTCATCTACATCATGTCCGGCGTTTTCCTGTTTATGACCCACACCAAAACCATGGGGTCAGTGGTCAATTCCGAGGGTCCCTCCTCGCCGATGATGAAACACGCGCCGATGAACACCATCATCGCGATCATGTCCGCCGCGCTTGGCACGCTTTATATTCAAGTGCTCTCTTTGGCTGCGATCCTGTTTGTCTACCACGTCGCCTTCACCCCGTTTGAGATCGATCAGCCCATTCCAACCTTTGGCATGTTGCTGCTGGCCTGGTTCACCGGCCTCGCCATCGGCACCGTTTTTCTGGCCCTCAAACCTTGGTTCCCGACCTTTGTCGGCATCGCCAACACCATCTACGCCCGCGCCAATATGATCGCCTCCGGCAAGATGTTTGTGGCCAACACCCTGCCGCCGTTCATGCTGGCGATGTTTGACTGGAACCCGCTGTTTCACTGTATCGACCAGGCACGCGGCTTTGCCTTTATCAACTATTTCCCGCGCAACTCCTCCATCGAGTATCCGATCATCGTTGGTATGGTGCTGTTGATGGTGGGCCTGATGGGCGAATTCTACACCCGCAAACACGCATCCTTGTCTTGGAGTGCCCGTCGCTGATGCGCTTTGTCCTTTTGTTTCTGTTGTGGCCTTTCGTTGCCTTAGCCGACCCATTCCCCGCGCTTTTCAACGTGACGGGCGTCGCCGCCAACGACACACTCAATGTCCGCGCCCAGCCCAATGGCAGTGCTGAAAAGCGCGGCACCCTTGCCCACGACGCAAAAAATATCGAGGTCACAGCCACCAACGACGCCGGCACATGGGGCCGCGTCAATTTGGGCGAAACCAGCGGTTGGGTTGCGATGCGCTACCTTGCGCGCCACGAAGACAATCCCGACTACGCATTGGCTCACGCGCTGACCTGCTTTGGCACAGAACCTTTCTGGTCTGCCGACATCACGCAGGGCCAAGGCGTCGCTATCAGAACGCCGGAAACCCAGATCGACATCCCTGGCGCGGGTCTGATTGTGCCCGCCAGTGGTCGCACAGACCTCTACGCCCTCGGCTTTGCTGACTCCTCCGCGCAAATACGCCGCGCCGAATGCAATGACGGCATGTCAGACCGCATGTTTGGTCTCCAGGTCGGCCTGTTCCTGCGCCATGATCAAAGCGCAACGCTCTACGCGGGCTGCTGCTCGATCGCTATGCACTAACAGCACAAACCTAAACCGGATCAGCAACCACCCGCAGCGTGATGTTGATCCGTCCGCCATCCGGCAACACAGACGAGCTCCCAAAGCGAATCCGGTCGACTCCGTGATAGGCCAGCCGCGCCGCGCCACCCATCACAACCACATCACCGGACTTTAGCCAGACCGATTGCGTCTTGCCGCCACGCTCGGTCCCGCCCATGCGAAACAACCCGTCGTCCCCCAGGCTCACGGATAACACTGGGTAGGAAAAATCGCCTTCGTCATTGTCCTGATGCAGCCCCATGCGCGCGCCTTCGCCGTAGAAATTGATCAGGCAACAATCTGGTTGCCGCGCCAAATTGGTTTTACTTTGCCACAGATCCAGAATGCGCTGCGGGATCGGCGGCCAAGCCATGCCATCGGGATGGCGCGCCTCATAGCGGTAGCCTCGTTTGTCGCTGATCCAGCCCAAACGCCCGGCGCTGGTCATTTTCACACTCATCTGCTTGCCCCAGCGAGTCACCGGATGCCGCATCGGCGCCACCTGCGCCACCGCGCGTAAATCCGAGACCATTGCAGCCTGCTCCTCAGGGGTCAGACAGTCTTTGAAAATCTCAAAACCGGCAATTTTTAAGGGTTCTGCCAAATTCTCCGCCCTCATATTTAAAATGCAGCATAATTTGTAGCGTTTGGGCCACAATCCCCCTTTCGAGATGCTTGCAGCAGTAATTCTTGCTCCCTATATACGCTGCGAAGCGCATTTCGGCTTACCCGCCGTGTGCTAAGTGGATCAGGCTTGGATGCCATAACGGGTCCGACCTGAAATATCGCCTTAAGTAGAAGGGATCAAAAATGAGCAAAGTGATTGGTATCGATCTCGGTACAACAAACTCCTGCGTAGCCATCATGGATGGTTCCCAGCCAAAAGTAATCGAAAACGCCGAAGGCGCGCGCACCACGCCGTCCATCGTCGCGTTCACCGATGACGAGCGCCTCGTTGGCCAGCCGGCCAAGCGTCAGGCCGTCACCAACCCGGAAAACACCGTATTTGGTGTGAAGCGCCTGATCGGCCGTCGTCAGGACGACGCGGCTCTGGCCAAAGACCTGAAGAACATGCCGTTCTCCGTGATCAACGGCGGCAACGGCGACGCGTGGGTCGAAGCCAAGGGTGAGAAATACTCCCCATCGCAGATCTCCGCCTTCATCCTCGGCAAGATGAAAGAAACCGCTGAGTCCTACCTCGGCGAAGACGTGACCCAGGCTGTGATCACCGTACCTGCCTACTTCAACGACGCCCAGCGTCAGGCCACCAAAGACGCCGGCAAAATCGCTGGCCTCGAAGTGCTGCGCATTATCAACGAGCCAACCGCAGCCGCGCTGGCCTACGGTCTGGACAAAGAAGACACCCAAACCATCGCGGTCTACGACCTCGGCGGCGGTACCTTCGACGTGACCATCCTGGAAATCGACGACGGCCTGTTTGAAGTGAAATCCACCAACGGCGACACCTTCCTTGGCGGTGAAGACTTCGACATGCGCATCGTGAACTACCTCGCGGATGAGTTCAAAAAAGAGCACAACGTCGACCTGACCAAAGACAAAATGGCGCTGCAGCGTCTGAAAGAAGCGGCAGAGAAAGCCAAGATCGAGCTGTCCTCCTCTTCCCAGACCGAGATCAACCAGCCGTTTATCTCCATGGACCCATCCTCCGGCACCCCGCTGCACATGGTCATCAAACTGACCCGTGCGAAGCTGGAAAGCCTGGTGAACGACCTGATCAAAGCGTCGCTGAAGCCTTGCGCCGCCGCGCTGAAAGATGCCGGCCTGTCCGCAAACGAGATCGACGAAGTGGTTCTCGTGGGTGGCATGACCCGCATGCCAAAAGTGATCGCGGAAGTGACCAAATTCTTCGGCAAGGAGCCACACAAAGGTGTGAACCCTGACGAAGTTGTGGCCATGGGCGCCGCCATTCAGGCCGGTGTTCTGCAGGGCGACGTGAAAGACGTTGTTCTTCTGGACGTGACCCCGCTGTCCCTGGGTATCGAAACCCTCGGTGGCGTGTTCACCCGTCTGATCGACCGCAACACCACCATCCCAACCAAAAAGTCTCAGGTGTTCTCCACCGCCGAAGACAACCAGAACGCCGTGACCATCCGCGTGTTCCAGGGTGAGCGCGAAATGGCAGCGGACAACAAGATCCTCGGCCAGTTCAACCTCGAAGACATCCCGCCTGCCCCACGCGGCATGCCTCAGATCGAAGTGACCTTCGACATCGACGCCAACGGCATCGTGTCTGTAGGTGCGGCTGACAAAGGCACCGGCAAAGAGCAGAAGATCACCATCCAAGCGTCCGGTGGTCTGTCTGACGAGGACATCGAAAAGATGGTGCAGGATGCCGAGGACAACGCCGAGGCAGACAAAGAGCGCCGCGAGCTGATCGAAGCCCGCAACCAGGCCGAAAGCCTCGTACACGACACCGAGAAACAGGTGGCCGAGCACGGCGACAAGGTGGACCCATCCACTGTTGAAGCCATCGAGCTGGCCGTGGCCGCGCTGAAAGACGAATTGGAAAAAGACGACGTCACAGCTGAGAAGCTGAAGTCCGGCATCCAGAACGTCATGGAAGTGGCAATGCGTCTGGGCGAAGCGATCTACAAGTCGGCTCAGGAAGAAGCCGGTGAAGAAGCGCCAGACATGGACGCAGGTCCTGCGGTTGACGATGACATCGTCGACGCCGACTTCGAAGATCTGGACGACAGCAAGCGCTAAGTCGCCCCCTCGGAACTGAAAAATCGGGCCGGTCCGCATCATCCGGATCGGCCCGTTTCAGTTCAGCCAAAGGAGTACCCCCCATGGCAAAACGTGACTTTTACGAGGTGCTTGGCGTCAGCAAAGGGGCCTCGGCAGACGAAATCAAAAAAGGCTATCGCAAGAAAGCCAAAGAGCTGCACCCGGACCGTAACGCGGACAATCCGGACGCCGAAGCGCAGTTCAAAGAGGCCAACGAGGCTTACGAAGTCCTCAAGGACGCCGAGAAAAAAGCGGCCTATGATCGCTTCGGCCACGCCGCCTTCGAAGGTGGCATGGGCGGCGGCGGTCAACGTGGCGGTCACCCGGGTGGTGACTTCTCTTCCGCCTTCTCTGACGTGTTTGACGACCTGTTTGGCGACTTTATGGGCGGCGGCGGCCAACGCGGCGGCGGGCGTCAACGCGCCTCCCGTGGCGCCGACCTGCGCTACAACCTGCGTGTGACGCTTGAGGAAGCCTTCTCCGGCCTGCAAAAGACCATCAACGTGCCAACCTCCGTCAGCTGCGACAGCTGCTCGGGCTCCGGTGCCGAAGGTGGGGCCGAGCCCGCCACCTGTCCGACCTGCTCCGGCATGGGCAAGGTGCGTGCGCAACAGGGTTTCTTCACCGTGGAACGCACCTGCCCGACCTGTTCGGGTCTGGGACAGATCATCAAGAACCCTTGTAAGTCTTGCGGCGGCCAAGGCCGTGTTGAAAAAGACCGCGCCCTGTCCGTGAACATCCCGGCAGGTGTGGAAACCGGCACCCGCATCCGTCTGGCAGGTGAAGGCGAAGCTGGCATGCGTGGCGGCCCTTCCGGCGACCTCTACATCTTCATCGAAGTCAGCCCGCACAAGATCTTTGAGCGGGACGGAGTGAACCTCTACTGCCGCGTGCCGGTCTCCATGTCCAGCGCCGCACTGGGTGGTGACATCGAAGTGCCCACCATCGACGGTGGCCGCTCGCGCGTGAAGATCCCGGCCGGGTCCCAGTCCGGCCGCCAGATGCGCTTGCGCTCCAAAGGCATGCCCGCCCTGCGCGGCGGCGGCCAAGGCGACATGATGATCGAACTGGCGGTGGAAACCCCGGTGAACCTCACCAGCCGCCAGAAAGAGCTTTTGCGTGAATTCGAAGAGCTGTCCGAGGAAAACAACCCGGAAAGCAGCAGCTTCTTCAGCTCCGTCAAAGGCTTTTGGGACAGCATGAAGGGCTAGACTGTTAGCCCCTCCGTCAAATCAAAAAGAGCGCCAAATTCTGGCGCTCTTTTTTGTAATGATGATCTCTGTCACGAAAATCTCTCTGTGACAGCCAGAACAACACGAGGCGTTACGCCCATTTGCCTTCTCCTGTCATACCAATAAAGTGTGGCGCGAACCTTAATCACAATCGAGCACGAAATTGTCCCCAAGCAGCGTTTTCTCTCACCTAGTTCTCTGCACTGTATCTTTCTTCTATTGCCTCACCCCCGCGGCAGCGGAACGCTCCAACTCAATGCCAATATATGAAAAGCTTGGAAGACAAATTACCGTTCTCCCTTTCGGGGCTCCGGGTGATTTCTCAAAGCATCTTCGAAAGCTTGACGCTGAAAGCTCAGCACTGTCGATCGTTGTGAGTCCAGAGAATCCCTGGACGGCAGATGTGTGGGTCTTCTTCTTAGAGAAACCCGCTCAGTTGCTGGATTTTCCGCCGTTCATTCAACACGTGTTCCTCAAGTCATTCTCGGGAGTGCCAGAGGTGACCGCCAGTTACTCCCAGTTCATCTTGAACAACAAAGACACCCACGGAGCCGCATTTCGGTACCTGTGGCATCCAAACACTGAACCGCGAGGTGTGGGATGCCTGGCAGCTGCTTCCGTCTACCATGATGTGACAGGGCTAATTGACGACGCCGAACTCAATGGGTTGGCGAGGGAATGCAGAGAAGAGCAGTAGGACGTCCTTGTGCAGCGGTTCGCACCTGGCAAAATGACCCAAGTCCAAAAGGGAGTCCTTGGGCCATTCAGCGGGACTTCAAAAACAGCCGCGAACCGGACGACTACTCAACAATCGGCGCCATGGTGAAG
Organism: Shimia sp.; assembly: GCF_022448905.1. Classification (GTDB taxonomy): domain Bacteria; phylum Pseudomonadota; class Alphaproteobacteria; order Rhodobacterales; family Rhodobacteraceae; genus Shimia. The sequence goes on from NZ_JAKVCW010000012.1 coordinate 52,446, forward strand.
ACCGCGCGGTGAATGTCACCTGGCTGCACGCCGGGCAACGTCTGTTGGAAGATTGTCTGCATGATGCCGCGCGCATACATACTGGACAGCAGCCGGTCGATCATCAGACGAAACTCTGTGTCGCCACGCGCCATTGCCAACCCGTGTTTCTCTACCGTCAGAAGGTTATTGCTTACTTTGATGTTTTCACGCTGCGGGCTGGTGATCCACAGCCCCGCCAAAATGGCCTGATCGCCAAAATAGGCATCAATCTCACCATTCTCCATCGCAGTCATTGCCGCGCCATGGTCGTTGAACCGCACCACCTCGGCAAAAGTCGCGGTGGAGGCCAATGTGTTGTTCAAGGCCGTCTCTGTTGTGCTGTCACGACGTACGCCAAGCTTTTTGCCCGCCAAATCAGCAAAGCTGTCGGACCCGTTGATCGGCAACATCACTGTGGTGCCATCGGCAAAGGTCGGAATAGAGAAATCGACAAGCTCACGTCGGCCCAAGGTGATGGTTGACGCACCACACAGCAGATCAATTTCTCCTACTGCCACTTTCTCAAATTGGTCCTGCATGCCCACAGGTATAAATTCGACGTCCAGGTTCGGAATCTGGATGGTGTTCAAGATGCCCTGCGCCAACTCCGCACAGACCATTGGCGTATATCCGGCCGGGCCACCTTCTTCTGTCTGAAACGACAGCGGCGCCGCATCCAAACGATAGCCCAATTTCAGCAATCCGGTCTCTTTGATCCGGTCAATGGTCTGCGCCTGCGCAGCACCGGCCAAAACCACACCGGCCAAAAGGGGCATCAAAAAACGTTTCATCATCTATCCTGCCAAACACTCATTTTTGTTGGCGTCACACTCTCAGGTTCCAGAGGCCACCACAACCGCGTTTCTGGTCGCAAAAGTTAACAAAACCCGCACCTCCGCAAAACAGTCGCGATACCGACGTAATACCGACGTCCCAAACCGGCCAATCTTAGGTGCTATTAACCTTTGATTTACCCTGTTTGGACATTCTTAAGACATGTCCAAGCCGCGTGACTTTGTGCAAAGGCCGCTCCCGCTTTTTGAAGCGGATGAAGCCCCTGTCGCGCCGCTACCGTCCGGCAAATTGCCCTCTTATGTGGCTGACCACCGCAAACGCCTCCGCACGCGTTTCCTGTCTGGCGGCGCGCAAGCTTTGCCGGATTACGAGCTGCTGGAACTCCTGCTCTTCCGCGCCATACCGCGCCAAGATGTAAAACCGCTTGCCCACAAACTCCTTGAAATATTTGGAGATTTTAATGGTGTGGTGAGCGCGCCGACAGCCCGACTGACTGAGATCAAAGGCGTCGGTGACGCGGTCATCTGTGAGCTCAAAGTGGTCGAAGCCGCCGCCCACCGCCTCGCCCGCGCCCGCGTCATGCATCGCCGTGTGCTGTCGGATTGGCAGGCGCTGCTGGACTATTGCCACACTACCATGGCGCATCGCGACACCGAACAATTTAGAGTTTTGTTTTTAGACACAAAAAACACGCTCATAGCCGACGAAGCTCAGGCCCGAGGCACCGTAAACCACGTCCCAGCCTACCCCCGAGAAGTGGCCAAACGCGCCCTGGAACTCAACGCCAGCGCCTTGATTCTGGTCCACAATCACCCGTCCGGTGATCCGACACCATCTGAGGCTGACATCACTATGACCCAGCAGATCAATCAGGCCTGTCAGGCACTCTGCCTGACCCTGCATGATCATATAATCATTGGGAAATCTCAGGAACTCAGCTTCCGCAGCGAAGGCCTTTTGTAGGTCACTTAACCCACACCTCGACCCGCCGATTCACCTGCCGCCCCCAGGCGCTGTCATCACAGGCCATCGGCATCGCCTCGCCAAAGGCATGCACCTGCAAATCAATCCGCTCCGGGTTTGCTGTTTCTGCTGCAGACAGAACAGCCTCCTTCACCACATTGGCGCGTTTCTCGGCAATCTGCAGGTTCCCCGTGGCCGGTCCCTCACCGTCAGAAAACCCAACAAAATAAAGACTTCTGGCGTCATACCTCCCCGCCTCAAGCGCCCGTGCCAGCTGCTGAACGTTAGATCGCGATTGCGCATCCAACTTGGTCGATCCGGTCTGAAATCTGAAGGATGTGGACAGCCTTTTCATACCCGACAGCGTGCCTACCATGCCCTGAATTGCGTCCAACGACACCTCTTTGCCCGCGGAGGCTATCGCATTGGCAAACCGATCCCCTTGATGGTTGATCGCGATCTCTTCCGCGGTCTGATCTACAAACCCCGCTCGCCTAATGACAATCTGCGCCGAAGGGCTCCGTGTATAACTCAGGAAATCCCGCGCCAGTTTTGGCAACCGTCGCGCTGGAAAATACAAGAACATCGGGGCGTTAAGCGGATAATCCTCTGTCTTGATCGTGCGCCGGGACGCTGCCAACGAGAACCCACACTGGCCGGTCAACGTCAGATGTTTGGTGTTTCCCGTCTCGGCATAAGACGCGATGCCAATCGCAAACGGATCCCGCTCCACCGCACTCACCATCGCAAGATTCCGGTCATGCCGCACCACTGCGTCTGCCAGTGACATCTTGGAAGGTTCCATCAACTGATCCTCCACCGCCTGCGCAAACCCCGATTGGGCTGTCAGAAGATGCAAGGTGATCGGAGCATCCGGTCCGCCAAGGTCATTCCAGTTGGAGATTTTCCCTGCAAAAACATGCGCTAACTGGTTGAGCGACAGGGATGACACAGGGTTCCCAACCGACACCACAGGGACCATCCCATCAAGCGACAGAACACGGCTGCGATTGGCATCCTCCATGTCCCCCAAACCGGCCTCATAGCCCAGTTGCGCCTCCCGTGGGCGAATTTCCCGCAGCGACATGGCGATGTCAGCCTCATCTGCCAATAGATCCGCAAACCCCTCATCCGCATTGCTGGCAAGGAAATCGAAGGTCGCCAAGCGTTGCTGCGTGTCTGGCTCGCTCAGGTGATAGGTGAACCGATGCACCGACTCGCTCTCACGGGTCACAACATAGCCCTCGTTGAGCGCAAAAGCCTCAAGCAACGCTGGCATCAACACCTCGGCCATGGTGGACGACCCGGAGATCGCGACTTCGGCTACATATTTGATAAGATTGGGGCATCCCGGCCCTTCACACCACACCCCGGAGCCGTCCACGGTCAGTTCACCATAGACAGTCTCCACGCGGTAGAACTCGCCATCAAAGCCCAACAAAGTGCCCGAAATCTCGACCTCGCCGTCGTGCGATTTCAACAACACGTCCTGCGCCAAGCTTGAGGATACCCCAACCAAAACGAAAAGTGCGGCGCAAACCGCCGCACGAAATTGCATCATGATGATGTCCTGACCGCCAGCTTAATTTTGCGCGATTGTCAGGTCTTCCACGAGGTTTTTCAACACCAGAAATTCACCAACCGCCGAGCAATCCGGCATTTGCAGTTCCAGGTCATGCTGGTCGTCCACCCGCCCCTGCAGCAGCGCGCGACTTTGTACTTTCAAGAGCTTACCGCAATTGGCCGCTGTCACTTCGGCCTCAACACTCACTTTGACATCACCAATCTGGCTCGAGATACCCGTTGGAAAGGTATAGACCTCGGCTTGGCCGGCAACGGACAGGTCCGAATTTCCCAAAGACACAAGGAAGCCACCTTCGCCGCCGGCTAACGCACCAACATCGCGCGGGTGCTCCCGCCAGACATGTCCAGCCTCCCCGTATGCGGCACCAAATTCCCTAGCGTGAAGCTCGGCGCCGCCTTGCCCCATCCAGGAAATGACCACGCGGTCATAAAAAGCCAGACTGTCCACAACTGTCGTAGCTTGCGCTGTATCGCCATTTGCAAAAGAAGCACTTACCTCCGCTGCCTCGTCCAGCGCCGGGATCAACACTTTCAATGCACCGTGTTGAGGTAACAGCATGTGGAACATCAGATTCTCATGCATAAACATGACCGTATCGCCCGCACGACAAGGCGCAGTCAAACGCACATCAATCAAGGCCCCCGCCGCCGGTTCAGCTGACATGTCCAGCGCACAACCCAACCGAGGCGGTCTTTCTTCCGTTGGCAAAATGCCAACCGGGATATCATCCGCGACAGCCAACAACACGGGTTCCTGCAACAGTTCCACTCCATGCCCGTAGTCACTCGGCATATTTGGTAGAGTAGCCGCACCCAATATTTGGGGCGCTACGAGGCTTTGCGGGAACGGGTTTACCGGCTCTGAAGTGAAGGACTCGCCTGTCTCATCATGCGCCAGCACAGCTGCTTCTGACGTCTGCATTGCAAAACCAATACACATCGCCATCGACACGGTGGCAAAGGACAACGCATACCGACGGTAAGCATGTTTCGGAATGGGCATGGTTGCTCCTGTTTTGGCTACTGCTCTTTCGGCAGATTCCCAAACAAAAAGGGCGCCCATAAGGCACCCTTTTGATCTTTGTCTGTCGGTTTATGGCGCAGATCAGGCCAGTCGACCGTGGCAATGTTTGAATTTTTTGCCTGATCCACAAGGACACGCTTCGTTCCGGCCAGGGTTGCCCCAAGTCGACGGATCATTCTCATCAAAGCCCGCCAGCGCTTCGCCAGTTGGTTCTGGGGCGGCCTGCGCCGGTGTGGAGCCGGCCTGAGCCTGCGCCATCAAAGCCTGCTGACGCATCACCATCTCCTGCTGCAGCTGCTGTTGCTCTTCCTCGGAAATAGGCCGCACACGTGACAGGGTTGTGGTCACATCTTCACGCAGGCTGTCGAGCATGCTTTCAAACAACTGGAACGCTTCGTTCTTGTACTCATTGAGCGGATCACGTTGGGCATACCCACGGAAACCAACAACAGAGCGCAGATGTTCAAGCGTCAAAAGGTGCTCACGCCACTTTGTATCAATGGTCTGAAGCAAGATTTGCTTCTCGATCATGCGCATGGCTTCTGGACCGAAGTTGGTGGCCTTTGCTGCCATCATTTCGTCTGCCGCATCTTCAAGACGCTCGCGGATGTTGTCATCATCCACACCTTCCTCAGCCGCCCATTCGATCACGGGCACGTCCACGCCAAGGTGCTCAATTGAAGACGCATAAAGCCCTTCTGTGTCCCACTGATCCGCGTAGGTTTTAGGTGGCAAATACTGCTCCACCATGTCGCCGATCACTTCGTGACGCATGTCCTGCACAATCTCGGACAGGTCGGCCACTTCCATGATTTCACGACGCTGAGAGAATACCACCTTCCGCTGATCGTTCATCACGTCGTCAAACTTCAGAAGCTGCTTACGAATGTCAAAGTTGCGGCCTTCCACTTTGGCCTGGGCGCGTTCCAGAGATTTGTTCACCCAAGGGTGCACAATCGCTTCGCCTTCTTTCATACCGAGAGAAGACAGAACCTTGTCCAGTCGGTCAGAGCCAAAGATACGCATCAAATCATCTTCCAAGCTCAGGAAGAAAGACGACCGACCGGGATCCCCCTGACGGCCTGAACGACCGCGCAGCTGGTTGTCGATCCGGCGGCTTTCATGGCGTTCGGTTGCCAGAACAAAAAGACCACCGGAGTCTTTGACCGCCTGCTCGTCGCCGGCATGCGCCGCTTCAATATCCGCACGGATTTTCTCGTGATCACCCTCTGGGTTGGCTGCGATGGCTTCAAGCACCTTAAACTCGACATTGCCGCCCAGTTTAATGTCGGTACCACGGCCCGCCATGTTGGTCGCGATGGTCACAGCGCCCAGTTTACCAGCGTCTGCAACAATCTGTGCTTCCCGCTCGTGCTGACGCGCGTTCAGAACGTTGTGCTTCACGCCCGCTTTCTCAAGCAAGCCAGACAGAAATTCGGACTTCTCAATCGATGTTGTACCAACAAGGATCGGCTGCCCCTTTTCATGGGCTTCCTTGATCGTCTCGACAATTGCATCAAACTTTTCACGTGCAGTGCGATACACTGCATCGTCTTCGTCCACACGCGCCACACCGCGGTTGGTTGGAACTTCGACCACGCCGAGGCCATAGATTTCCTGGAATTCTTCAGCTTCCGTGGCCGCGGTACCGGTCATGCCACCCAGTTTGTCATATAGACGGAAGTAGTTCTGGAAGGTCACCTGCGCCAGGGTCACGTTTTCAGGCTGAATATCGCAGCCTTCTTTGGCTTCAATCGCCTGATGCAGGCCTTCGGACAAACGACGGCCCGCCATCATGCGGCCGGTGAACTCGTCGATCAGCACAACCTGCGCGTCCCGGACAATGTAGTCCTTGTCCTTGGTGAACAGCTTGTGTGCCCGTAAACCCTGGTTCACGTGGTGGACGATGGTTGTGCTTTCCGGATCGTAAAGGCTTTGGCCTTCCGGCAGCAGCCCACGCGCATGCAGGTGCTGTTCAAGGAACTCGTTACCGTCATCCGTAAAGGTCACGTTCTTGGACTTCTCATCCACCGTGTAGTGATCATCCTGCAAATCCGGGATCAGTTTGTCGATCGCGATGTACATTTCCGTACGGTCCTGCGAGGGACCGGAAATGATCAATGGCGTCCGTGCTTCGTCGATCAAGATACTGTCGACTTCGTCCACAATCGCGAAATGGTGGTTGCGCTGGGACATGTCGGCGAGCTCGCCTTTCATGTTGTCACGCAGATAGTCGAAACCTAGCTCATTGTTGGTCGCGTAAGTCACGTCACAGGCATACGCTGCGCGTTTCTCGTCCTCTGGCTGCTGCGGGTACACAACGCCAGTGGTCATGCCCAAAGCGCCAAAAACGTTGCTCATCCATTCCGCGTCACGTTTTGCCAGATAATCGTTCACGGTCACGACGTGCACGCCCTTGCCGGTGAGCGCGTTCAGATAGGCTGGGAAGGTCGCCACAAGGGTTTTACCTTCACCCGTCTTCATTTCCGAGATGTTGCCCTGGTGCAGGAAGATGCCACCCATCAACTGCACATCAAAGGCCCGCAGACCCAAGGCACGTTTTGCGGCTTCACGACAGTTGGCAAAGGCTTCCGGCAGAAGCGCATCAAGGGATTCGCCACCTTTCGCACGCTCAGACAACTCTTTGGTTTTGTCTTTGATGCCGTCGTCTGTCAGCTTCTCAAATTCTGCTTCAAGCCCGTTGATCTTTTCTACGATCGGTCGCGTCGCCTTGACCTTGCGATCGTTTGGCGTGCCAAACACTTTTTTGGCGAGTTTTCCGAAACCGAGCATATAACTTGTCCTTCGTTGACGCTTTCGTGCGTGGCTAATTCTTGCTGTCCCGGCTCTGTGCTCCTAGAAACGGGGAAACAGCCTGTTTGCCTTGAACACAAAGCGATGTAAGGGGCGTCAGGAACAGTGTCAACGCCGCCAACCCGCGCGGCACAAGCCAAGGACAAAACGATGTCAAAACACCTCAATTTCTTGCGTGCCGGCGTGATTGCTTTCTGCGGTGCGCTGCCTGCCTTTGCCGAGGATGCGCCGTCGCTTGACACCGTTGTTGCCTCCGTAAACGGGGAAGTCATAACACTTGGGGAAATGATCTCGGTGCGCGCAGGTTTGCCTGAGCAGTATCAATCAATTCCAAGTGATGTCCTGTTCAACAGCATCCTGGATCAGCTTGTGCAGCAAACCGCGCTCGCCCAAAGCCTGGGCGAAGCCATTCCCCAACGGGTTGAGATTGCGTTGAACAACGAGCGCCGCACCCTGCTGGCGGCCGAAGCGCTGGAAGGTTTTGTGCTGCAGAACGAACTGAGCGAAGACGAGTTGCGCGCCGCCTACGACGACAAATACCAAGGCTTTGTCGGCGAAGACGAGTTCAACGCAAGCCACATTCTTGTTGCCACTGAAGAAGAGGCAAAGGCGATCCGCAAAGACCTGACCGACGGCGCTGACTTTGCCGAGACCGCGATGGCCAAATCCACCGGACCGTCTGGCGCCTCCGGCGGAAGCCTTGGCTGGTTCGGGATGGGGCAAATGGTCAAACCCTTTGAAGACTCTGTGATGGGCCTCGCTGTCGGCGAAATCTCTGCGCCTGTGCAAACCCAATTTGGCTGGCATCTGATTCTGTTGAACGACGCTCGCAAATCACTCGCTCCTTCTTTTGAGGACGCCCGAACCGAGCTCGAAAACGATGCCCAGCGTCGCGCGGTAGAGGCCTTCATCGCGACGACTGCTTCCGAGGCAGATGTAGACCGTACCGGTGCAGAGGCAATTGACCCAAACGTGTTGGCAAAAACCGATCTGTTGAACCAAAACCCGGTACAGGATCGGTAAATGGCCAAGATTGAACATGTGTCTCCTCTGGCGCCCGAGCGGTTCCCGGACCTTCCCATAATCAAAGGCGCATCCTTCGCTGCTGTTGAAGCGGGAGTGAAGTACAGCGGGCGCAAGGACGTCATGCTGGCTGTTTTGCAACCAGGGAGCGTGGTAGCCGGGGTCTTCACCAAATCTGCGACGCGGTCAGCTGCAGTGTTGGATTGCCAAGTCAAGATTGGTTCAGATGATCCTGCAGGGGCAGCCATTCTAGTAAACGCCGGCAACGCAAATGCTTTCACAGGCAGCAATGGGGAAAGCTCGGTCAGGGCTGTGACGCAGGCCGTCGCTGCGTGCACTGGGCTGCCGGAAAACCGGGTGTTCACGTCGTCGACCGGCGTGATTGGCGAACCACTGCCGCACGACCGGATCACCGCGAAGCTGGACGACTTACACAACGGTCTCTCGGACAACCGCATTGAGGACGTCGCCGAAGCCATTCGCACGACAGATACCTTTGCCAAAGGTGCATTCAAATCGGTCACAATCGGCGGCCAGACGGTCAATATCTCCGGCATCGCTAAAGGGTCCGGCATGATCGCGCCCGACATGGCGACAATGTTGGTTTACATCTTCACCGACGCCAAGATCAGCCGCGCGGAGCTTCAAACACTGGTGTCTGATCTCAACGAAATCACCTTCAATGCCATCACCGTGGACAGCGATACGTCTACGTCTGATACCCTGCTTGTGGCCGCCACAGGAGCGTCAGAAGTTGAAGTCTCCAGCGCTTCTGAGGGCTTCAAAACCGCGTTGCACGACGTGATGCGAGATCTAGCGCACCAAGTGGTTCGCGACGGAGAAGGCGCGACCAAGTTTGTCGAGGTAAAAGTGACCGGGGCGGCTTCCAAGTCGGACGCCCGCATCCATGCCTCTGCCATTGCAAATTCCCCACTCGTCAAAACCGCCATCGCTGGCGAAGATCCAAACTGGGGCCGCGTTGTGATGGCCATTGGTAAATCTGGCGCTGCGGCGGATCGGGATTTGCTGAGCATTCGGTTTGGCGATGTGCTCGTGGCTGAAAACGGCTGGGTGGCCCCTTCTTACAAAGAGGAAAACGGCGCCACGTATATGAAGCGACAAGAGATCGTCGTACATGTCGATCTAGGTTTAGGAGACGCTGAGGACACGATGTGGACCTGTGACCTGACCCATGGCTACATCACCATTAACGCAGATTACCGCTCATGAAGACCGTTCTTGTTGCTGCCGTTGCCTTGATCGACGTCGACGGTCGGATTTTGCTTGCGCAACGGCCAGAAGGGAAGTCCATGGCCGGGATGTGGGAGTTTCCAGGCGGGAAGATCGAAGCGGGCGAAACGCCTGAGGTCGCCCTGGTACGCGAGCTGAAAGAAGAGCTTGGTATCGACACCTGGGAAAGCTGTTTAGCGCCGTTGACCTTTGCGTCCCACAGCTACGATGATTTCCATTTGCTGATGCCACTCTTCGCCTGTCGCAAATGGAATGGCATTCCGTCGGCGCAGGAGGGGCAGACATTGGCTTGGGTCAGAGCGAAAGACCTGCGAAATTACGAGATGCCGCCCGCCGATATTCCGTTAATTCCAGTCCTCAGAGATTGGCTTTGAGGGCACAAACTGTGCAATTGGTCGACTTTTGAGCAACATTTTGTAGCAGTTTGCGAAACCGACGGCTTTCCTAAGGCTTGATTGTGTCCTAACATGAAACTTATGTGACGGGCGCCTATGCACCAAATGTTAACCAATTTACTGTTTCATCGATGTCAATCAAATGGGGATTTTTGACATGCTTAAGACGATCACAGTTGGAAGTTGTGTTTCTATTCAAGGACAGGTGATCAAAAACCTGCCAGACGGGCGGGTTTCGATCCGCGTCGGAGACACGGTGTACTCTGGGAAGCCGATCTCCTAAGAGTGCAACCATCCAAGAAAAAGGCCGCCTCTCACGTAGGCGGCCTTTTTCTTTTCTGTGTACGGTGTCACGAAAGACGCTGGATTAATCCAGCGTCCTTGTGACTTCTTCACGCTCAAAGATTTCGATCACATCGTCAGCGCGGATATCGTCGTAATTCTCAAATGCCATACCGCATTCCTGACCAGACTGAACCTCCGCCACTTCATCTTTGAAGCGCTTGAGCGTCTTCAGAGTACCTTCGTGGATCACCACGTTGTCACGTAGCAGGCGCACACCGGCGGAGCGACGCGCCACACCTTCGGTGACGATACAACCAGCCACTTTGCCGACACCGGTAACTTTGAACACTTCTTTGATCGCAGCGTAGCCGATGAAGTTCTCACGGATTTCTGCAGACAGAAGACCCGAAGCAGCCGCCTTAACATCATCCACGAGGTCATAGATCACCGAGTAGTACCGGATCTCCACACCCTTTTGGTTGGCAGTGTTGCGCGCAGATGCGTTGGCACGGACATTGAAGCCCATGATCGGGGCACCGGAGGCTTCGGCCAAACCGACATCGGTCTCAGTGATCGCGCCAACACCATGGTGCAGCACGCGGACGCGCACTTCGTTGTTGCCGATTTTTTCCATCGCCTGAACGATGGCCTCAGCAGAACCTTGAACATCCGCCTTCACCAGAATTGGCAGCTCGGCGACGTTCTCGTCTTCCTTGGCCTTCTGCATCAGCTGTTCCAGCGTGGTCGCTGCGCCAGCTGCCGCACGTTTGTCCTTGGCAGCCTGCTCACGATACTCCGCGATTTCACGCGCCTGGGCTTCGGTCTCGGTCACGTTCAGAACGTCACCGGCTTCCGGTGTGCCGTTCAGACCAAGCACCTCAACAGGCACCGATGGACCAGCTTCTTTGACGCGTTCGCCTTTGTCGTTGATCAGCGCACGAACCTTACCGTACTGCTCACCCACAACGAAGATATCGCCTTGCTTCAGCGTACCGGTCTGAACCAGAACAGTCGCCACAGGACCACGGCCCACATCAAGCTGCGCTTCGATCACAGCACCCTGTGCTGCACGATCCGGGTTGGCTTTCAGCTCCAGGATTTCTGCTTGCAGCGCAATGGCTTCGAGCAATTCGTCCAGACCTTGGCCAGTGTGTGCAGAAACTTCGACGTCCTGCACTTCACCAGACATCGCTTCCACGATCACTTCGTGCTGCAGAAGCTCTGCGCGCACTTTGTTTGGATCGGCGGCAGGTTTATCGATCTTGTTGATCGCTACGATCATTGGCACTTCGGCCGCCTTGGCGTGGTTAATCGCTTCGATTGTTTGCGGCATGACCGAGTCGTCAGCAGCCACAACCAGAACCACGATATCCGTTACCTGAGCACCACGCGAACGCATGGAGGTAAAGGCGGCGTGGCCTGGCGTATCTAGGAACGACAGCGTTACGCCATCATCGGTTTTTACCTGGTACGCACCGATGTGCTGGGTGATGCCGCCTGCTTCGCCGGACACAACCTTCGCGTCGCGGATCGCATCCAGAAGCGAGGTTTTGCCGTGGTCAACGTGGCCCATGATGGTGATGACCGGAGGACGCGGCTGAAGGTCTTCTTCCTTGTCCTCAACATCAGCAATCACATCTTCCACGTCCGCGTCGGAAACGCGCACAACCTTGTGGCCGAACTCCTCGATGATCAATTCCGCAGTGTCCGCGTCAATCGACTGGTTCTGCGTAACCATCATACCCATTTTCATGAGCTCTTTCACAACGTCGGCAACACGCTCGGCCATACGGTTTGCAAGCTCCGACACCACAATGGCCTCCGGTAGCTGCACGTCACGCACAACCTTTTCGCGCTCAACCTGACCACCCATAGCTTTCTGACGCGCGCGCTCTTGCTTACGCTTCATCGCCGCCATGGAACGATGACGGTTGTTCTCGCCACCGGTTGCCTGACCCAGTGTCAGCTTGCCGGAACGACGGCCATCATCACGACCTTTGTTGCCGCGACCACGCTGTTCACGCTCACGGTCCGCTTTGCGCGGTGTTGCAGCTGGTGCTGGTTTGCCAGATGGTGCGCCACGGCCTTGCGGTGTGGAAGACGGCGCAGGAGCAGCAGCTTCGGCAGCCGCACGTTTCGCAGCAGCTTCGGCAGCTTCTTTTTTCTTGCGTTCTTCTTCTTCCGCTTTCTTGCGGGCACGCTCTTCGGCTTCGCGCTGTTCGCGTTCTTTGGCTTCCGCCTCCAAACGACGGCGCTCACGGGCTTCCGCGCGTTCTTTTTCTTCCGCTTCGCGCTTTGCAGCGTCTTCGGCTTCGCGGGCTTTAGCAGCCTGTAGCGCCTTCAGACGGCGCTCCATTTCCGCATCAGAAATGCCGGATGGGCGGCGAGAAGGGTCGCCACCTGGCTTCGCCGAACCGCCGCCAGTTTTGGCCGCGCCGGGCTTAGGCACCACAACGCGCTTACGCTTGGTTTCCACCACGACATTTTTCTTACGTCCGTGGCTGAAGCTCTGCGTTACATTGCCGGGGCGGTTGCCGCCGCGCAGACCCAAGGTTTTTTTACCGTCGTTATCGCTCATCTGGCTGTCTTGTCCTTCCCGGAGGCCGCTGCCACCGTTTCTTCGCGTACGCCTTTTAATCTTAGGGCTTCCTCTACAACACGTTTTGTGAGTCCGCCAGACGCAAGCGCTCCATGTATCACAGTTTGTCGCCCAAATGCCAAACCCAATTCGGCAGATGTGAGCCAATCTATGTGGTGACCTCCATAAGGAGGCCGTAGTTTCGATTTGCCACGTTCCGAGCCATCGCTCGCTTGCAGCAGGACCTCGGCCTCATCTTTGACAAGCCAGTCCTTAACTTTCTCATATCCGGTCACAGCAGAGCCGGATTTACGCGCCAGGCTGATAAGCTCAACCGTGCGTCGTCCCAGTTGCCTAGACACCTCGCCCACCAAATCTTCAGGCACTGTGACCTGCTGTTTGGCAGCGCGGGAAAAGACACCCTTTTTAGATGCCTTCGCCAGTGCAGATACCGATGCCGTCACCCACATGCCCCGTCCAGGCAACTTGCCGGTGACATCTGGCACAACCTGCGCGTCCGGGCCGACCACAAAACGGATCAACCCCTCTTTTGGCGCCACAGCGCCGGTGACAATGCACTTGCGCTCTGGCGTGTCGCCCTTTTTGCCGGGACGGCCACCGCGGCTCATCTCACGCCCTCCGAGGCCTGAGATCAGGCCTCAGCCTCCTCGGAAGTTTCTTCTTCGCCTTCTACGGCGTCCGCTTCCAACTCGGCAGGGTCAACCCAACCCAGCACAATGCGTGCGGTCATCACCATATCTTGCGCTTCTTCCAGTGTGACACCAAATGGCTCCAGCACACCGTCATCTTTCACACGCTCAGTGCCGTTGGTTGTCCAGCCACCGGCCAGTTCCCAATCTGCGCATGTCGCAAAATCTTCAAGGTTCAAAACGCCATCTTTGGCCAGCGCTTCGATCATTTGGGGTGTCAGACCCTCAAATGCAACCAGGCTGTCCTGAACACCCAATTCACGGGCCGCATCCAGTGCAGCCTTGTTTTGTGCATCGATGTAGTCACGCGCACGGGCCTGAAGTTCACCAGCGGTGCCTTCGTCCACGCCATCGATAACCAGCAGTTCGTCAATCTCAACATATGCAACCTCTTCGAGGTTTGTGAAACCTTCGGACACGAGAAGCTGAGCAAAGAATTCGTCCAGATCCAGAGTTTCCATGAACAGCTTGGTGCGCTCTTCGAACTCTTTCTGACGACGCTCGGATTCTTCGGCCTCAGTCATGATATCGATGTCCAGCGCAGTCAGCTGACTTGCCAGACGCACGTTCTGACCCCGGCGTCCAATGGCCAGAGACAGCTGCTCGTCAGGCACAACCACTTCGATTTTGCCGGCCTCTTCATCCAAAACAACCTTGGACACTTCCGCAGGCTGCAACGCGTTCACAAGGAAGGTCGGCTGATCTTCGTTCCAAGGAATGATGTCGATTTTTTCGCCCTGAAGCTCATTAACAACCGCCTGAACACGGGAGCCACGCATACCAACACAGGCACCAACTGGATCAATCGAACCATCGTGGGAGATTACAGCAATCTTTGCGCGCGAGCCCGGGTCACGGGCCACAGCCTTGATGTCGATGATGCCATCATAGATTTCAGGCACTTCCATCTTGAACAGCTCGGCCATGAACTCTGGCGCGGTACGGCTCAGGAAGATCTGGTGGCCACGTGGCTCACGGCGCACTTCTTTGATGTAGGCGCGGACGCGGTCGCCGGAGCGATAGCTTTCGCGGCCAATCTTGTCGTTGCGGCGCAGCACGGCTTCTGCACCACCCACGTCAACAATCACGTTGCCAAACTCTTCGCGCTTCACGGCGCCGTTGATGATGGTACCTGCGCGGTCTTTGAAATCTTCATACTGACGGTCACGCTCAGCTTCACGAACCTTCTGCAGGATCACCTGCTTGGCGGATTGCGCGGCAATACGGCCCATTTCAACCGGCGGCACTTCTTCGATGAACTGCTGGCCGATTTCTGGATTTTCCATGTACTGCTTGGCCTGCTCAACGGTGAACTCGGCCTGGTAGTTTTCCAGTTCTTCGTCGGCAACCACTGTCCTCACACGGGTAAATGTCGCTTTGCCGGTTTTGCGGTCGATGGACACGCGAATGTCCATTTCAGCGCCGTAGCGGCTCTTGGCGGCACGGGCAAGCGATTCTTCCATCGCTTCGACCACGAGACCCGGGTCGATCATTTTCTCACGCGCCACCGCTTCGGCGGTTTGAAGCAGCTCGAGCTGGTTTGCAGAGGTGATTGCCATGATTTTACTCCTCAGACTCGCCGGACGCTTCTTCGCCGGTCTCGATGTCGTCAAATTCGTCTTCGTTCAGAATGCCCGCTTCTTTGCGCGCCTTGAGCATCTCTTTGATAAGGTCGTCGGTCAGCATCAGCTTCGCATCGGCCAACCAGTCAAAGTTCAAGCCCACCGTAACGGTTTCGCCTTGATCCTCGATGTTGATCAAAACATCTTCGCCTTCGATGCCAGCCAGAATGCCGCGGAACCGCTTGCGCCCGTCGATGAGCTCAGCGGTTTCGACTTTGGCTTCATAGCCTTCGTAGGCTTCAAAGTCTTTCATCCGTGTCAATGGACGGTCCACACCAGGACTGCCAACTTCTAAGGTGTACGAATCCGCGAGCGGGTCTTCGACGTCCAGAATCGCGCTCACCGCATTGGAGATCTGGGCACATTCATCCACTTCAATGCCGCCACCAGGCCGCTCAGCCATGATCTGCAACGTGTGGGTCTTGCCACCCATCAGACGCAGGCGCACCAATTCAAACCCCATGTCCTCAATGACTGGGGCAACAATATCTGCCAGCTTGCGGTCAATCGCCGCTTTGGCAATGAGGTCACTCATAGGCTTCTTCCAAACACAAAAAAACGGGCCCGCGGCCCGTCGATCTTTCCCGGTGGAGCGTTCAGGCTAACCCGACCGCGCCGCTGTTGAGAGGGATATACGTTGACAAGGCTGAGTCTGCAAGCCCCCAGAGGAAATATGCCTAGGCCCGCCACCAGCGTTCGGCGAAACGCGCGTTGTCGAGTGCATAATGCGCGCCAATGGTTTTGGGGGTACCGATATTTTCGGAAGTGGCTTGGAGATGATTGGCAAAGGCCGGGACAACAAGACTGCCATCGCGCTGCACAAGGCGCTGTAGTTCCCCATAAAGGCCCTGTCGCTTAAGTGCATCCATTTCAGATCGCGCCTTAGAGAGTAGTTCATCCACCTGACGATCTTGCCATGTTGCGTGATTCCACATTCCGCCTTTTGCGAGGTAGGCGGACATCGCCCAGTCCTCGGTCGCGCGACCCGCTGAAAAATGGAGCGACGCAGCTGCAGGATCTTGAGCAATTTCGACGCGCAAGCCAATTTGCGCCATTTGAGTCCCAAAGGTTTCCAGAACTGGCGCGAAATCCCGCATCGACTGCGGCGACACGGCAAGGGACAAGCGCTTAATACCCTCATTTTTTAACAATGACCTAGCCCGCTCCGGATCATACGTCACCAAATCGGACTGGTCAGAGAAATAGGGGTTCGCTGGACCAATCGGCGTGTCCCAGCCAACCTGACCGAAACCCTGCAGGCTGGACTGTACAAACGCGGGCCGATCCAAGCCATATTTCACCGCACGCCGGACAGCATCTGCTTGCTGCGCGTTCAAATGCTCCCCTATGGCAAAGCTGTAGTGCTGATTGCCTGCCAAGTTCTGAAGCGTCAGGCCCTTATGGCTCGCAATTTTCCGCGCATGGGTCGGCGCGATTTGCCCGGCGACGTCCGCTTCCCCTTCGAGCAGCACATTCAATCGAGCAGATGGATCGGTTTCGTTTACAAAATGTAGCGCCTCAAAGAAACCGGCCTTCTCGCCCTTGTAGTGATTTGGCACACGATGCGCGCGCAAGACTTGCCCCGGCAAAAACTCCTCGACCTTGTAGAGACCTGTGCCAATCCCGTTTTGTATCGCCAACTCGACGTAGCCGGCAGGATAAATAACCAAATGGTAGTCAGACAGCAAATAAGGGAAGTCCGCATTTGACGCGTGAAGAGTAAATTGAACCTGATTAGGCCCAACTGCCTTTAGCTCGGACACGCCACGAAGAAGTGGCTCAACAGGCGACGTGTGTTGCCCCATGTGCAGGGCAAAGGTCTCCAGCACATCCTGCGCCACAAATGATTTGCCGTTGTGAAACTGCACATCTTTTCGCAGATCAAATGTCCAGACCCGTCCATCCGCGCTGGCGGTCCAGCTTTCCGCCAACTCTCCGCGCAGAGCCCCGTCGGGACCAATTTCAGTCAAACAATCAAACACCGCGCCATGACTCGCCGCCATCATGAAGAGGCTGTCGTGCGTGCGCGCATCCCAGGTGTCGCTCGTCCGCCCGCCAGGCAAAACAGCGCGCAACGTTCCACCAGCCTTGGGCGTGGCTGCAGCCAAACCCAAACCTGACGCCGCCAGCACACCTGCTGCGGCACCGGTTGTCAAAAGGCTACGTCTGCTAATGCGCGACAAAGTCAAACTCCGGTAAGTCGGGGGTAGATGAGAAAGCCATCTCGCCGCAATGTCCAGCCGTTTTGCTAAATCCGCGCCAAATCGTCCATGATGCGCACAAGCTCCGCGCTGATCCCGGGCTCCGACAAGGCGTGGCCCGCGTTCCGAATGATCCGAAGATCGGCCATTTTCCCCCAAGCCGACGCCAAATCATAGGCGGCCTTTGGCGGGCAGATCATGTCATACCGACCCTGCACGATGTATCCCGGAATATCTTTGAGTACCGCCATATTCGCGAGAATATGTCCGTCGGTCTCCAAAAAACCCCTGTTGCGGAAGTAGTGATTCTCTAGCCGCGAAAACGCGCGCGCGTACTCAGCGGGTGCATCCCTACTGGACCCATTGGAGTACACAGAGGCCAGCGCATTTTCCCACCCCGACCAGGCGCGCGCATACTTAATTTCGGTGGCGCGATCTCCACAGAAAAGGCGGTGGTGATAGGCTTCGATCAAATCGCCACGCTCTTCTTTTGGCACCAGTTCAGCAAACCGCGCCCACGGTTCCGGCCAGAAATGACCGGCGCCACCGCCATAGAACCAATCCAGCTCCGATTGAGTCATAAGAAACACGCCTCGCAGAACCAGATATACCGTCTGCGCCGGATGGGATTGCGCATACAAAAGTGACAGGGTTGCACCCCAGCTGCCGCCAAAGACAATCCATTCGTCAATCTCCAGCGTATCCCGAATACGTTCCATATCCGCCACCAGGTGCCAGCTGGTGTTGTTCTCCACTTCGGCATGCGGGCGAGAATGGCCACACCCACGCTGATCAAAAAGGATCACACGATAGACATTGGGATCAAAATACCGCCGCATCGCAGGACTGGATCCGCCGCCGGGGCCGCCATGCACCACAACAACCGGCAACCCCCTTGGATTGCCCGATTGTTCGACGTAGATGCTGTGCCCGTCTCCCACGTCCAGCATCCTCTGGTCAAAGGGCTCGACCGGAGGATAAAGGTAGTGCACTGCGCGCTTTTGGCCCGAGTTTTTGTCCATGTCCTACCTATAATGGTTGCGACGCCCAAATGAGCATGGAGAGTTGAAAATGCAAGCCACCAATACCACGGTAGACCCTGCCGAAGTGGCCAAATTTGAAGCCATGGCGGCTGAATGGTGGGATCCCAACGGCAAGTTCAAACCGTTGCACATGCTCAATCCGTGCCGCCTTGATTACATTACGACGCAGATTGCCGCGGAGTTCAATCGCGACTTATCTTCCGCGCGCCCTTTTGAGGGGCTGCGTCTGCTCGACATTGGCTGCGGTGGCGGTTTGCTGTCAGAGCCAATGGCGCGTCTTGGGGCCGAGGTGATTGGCGCAGATGCCGCTGGGGGAAACCTGCCGGTGGCACGTATTCATGCCGAGCAATCAGGGCTGACCATCGATTATCGCCACACAACAGCCGAAGCGATGGCTGAAGCCGGAGAGCAATTTGACGTCGTTTTGAATATGGAAGTTGTTGAACATGTCGCTGATCCGTTGAGCTACATGACCGCTTGTCAGCAACTGCTCAAATCCGGCGGCTTGCACATTTGCTCCACCATTAACCGGAATCCCAAGAGCTTTGCGATGGCGATTGTCGGCGCGGAATACGTCATGCGCTGGCTGCCCAAAGGCACGCATGAATGGCACAAGTTCATCACGCCAGACGAGTTGTTCGGCCTGATCGAACAATCCGGCCTGACACCGGTGGATCGCAAGGGGTTTGTGTTCAATCCGATCAGCTGGCAGTGGTCGATTTCGGACAAAGACCTGAGCGTCAACTACGTAACCGCCAGCACAAAATCCTGACCGTCTACTCTTCGAGCTTCAACCGCAACTCGCGCAAGATCGGGAGCGCTGCGCGCACCCGGTCATCCCCCAAACGGCTGACCATGTCATTGATGATCGGCTCCATGCTGGCCAGAGCCGCATCGCGGGCCTGCCGGCCTGCCGGGCTGATTGCCACCATCTTACGACGTGCATCGTCCCAATCCGGACGAATATGCACGTAACCTGCGGTCTCCAACTTGTGGAGCGTATTGGTCATCGCGCCACGGGTAAGATGGAACGTCTTGGCAAGTTGCGCCGGACTACGTTCCGCGTTGGAGCGATCCAGATGGTTGAGCACCGAAAAATGCGACAGCTCCATGCCCTTGGGAAGAACCTTGGACAAACGGGAGCGCGCAAGCTGATCCACCATCAGAATCTCGCCAAACAGCGTAATCGCCAATCCGCTTTTGTCGTTCATTTAGGGCCCGCTGAAGTCTCGGTCATGTTGTAGGGACGGCACCTGCCTGCGGGCCTTCTGAACCAATGTCAGATCAAGATCAACAAGCGTGACCCCGGGTTCTGTACCTGCATCGGCCAAAACCTCTCCCCAAGGCGCGACAATCATAGAATGCCCATGAGTGCGGCGCGATTGTCCTTTGGTGGCAGGGTGTTTCCCTGTTTGCGCAGGTGCAATCACAAAACAGCCGGTTTCAATCGCACGGGCCCGCAACAAAGTCTCCCAATGTGCCGCACCGGTGATATGAGAAAAGGCGGCAGGCACCGTCAGGATCTCCGCACCTGCTTTTGCAAGCTTTCGATGCAGTTGGCCAAATCGCACATCATAGCAAATGGACAATCCAAGATTTCCAAAGGGCGTCTTCGCAACAACCGCCTGCTCACCAGGCCGGTAGCCATCAGATTCGCGATAGGTCTCTTCCGGCGTCACATCCACATCAAACATGTGGATTTTGTCGTAGCGTGCAACGATGTCCCCGGCCGCAGAGATCACAAACGACCGGTTAGCGAAACGCCCGTCCGTATCGTTGGTTTTTAAACCGAGACTGCCAACCAGCAACCAAAGGCCCAGCTCCGCACACAAGGCTTGAAGTCCTGTAAGCGTCGCGTCTTCCGCTTCCAGCTTGAGCACGTCTTCCTGATGGCTGCGGCTTGTCGACAGGCAATTCATCACCTCCGGCAAAAAGGCAAACTCTGCCCCTTGCTCCTTAGCCTCGCACAGCATGGCACTCGCCGTTGCCAGGTTTTCCTCAGGCAAGTCCGAAGACGTCATTTGAAGCAAGGCCGCGCGCATGGTCAATTATGCCGCCAACAAAGGATCAAGCTTACCCGCGCGCTCCAACGCATAGAGATCATCACACCCGCCAACATGTGTGTCGCCAATGAAAATTTGCGGCACAGTGCGGCCACCGTTCGCCCGTGTGATCATCTCCGGCTTGCGGTCAGGGTCTTGCAAAACATCGATCTCGACAAACGAGACGTTCTTTTGGGTCAAAAGCCGTTTGGCGGCGTGGCAAAACCCGCAAAGTGGGCTGGTGTAAATCTCAACCGGCTGCATGGCGTGTCCTTATGATTTCCTGTTTTCCGTTGTCCGGCATTTAGGCATCCTTTGCAACGCGCGCCAGTGTTGCCACACACACTTCTTTGGCATTTGCAGTGAGGCAGGCCTGTGTCGCGGCGCGCAATGTTGCACCACTGGTCAAAACATCATCAACAAGAAGAACCTTAGCATCCTTTATCATATGCGCCCTTCGCCGATTTGGCTCGATTGCCCCTCGCAGTTTTTCCGCCCTCTCAGCAGCGCCTAACCCCTCCAGCCCACCCAATCCTCTCGGACGCATCAAAAGATCGGCACAAAACGGAATACCTGAATGAGACGCCAAGTTCTTTGCCAACAAGGAGGCCTGGTTGTACCGCCGCTTCAGAAAACGCAGGCGGTGCAGCGGCACCGGAGCAATCACATCGACGCCTTTCAGGAGCGGGCGTACCGCTTGGTGGAGCCATTGCGCCGCCGGTAACGCTATGTCCGTGCGATCGCCATGTTTGAAAGCCAGGATCAAGTTGCGGCCGGCACCGCGATACAAGATCGCAGATCGTCCCCGCGCCCATGGCGGGGGATCCGACAGGCAAGCGTCGCAAACAACGCGACACTCCGTGGCCTCCGCAGTTACTGGGCGACCGCAACCATCACACACGGCGCCGCCAATGAACGTGGTTTCCGCCCAACACGCCGAACACAGCCCAAAATCACTTTCCACCATGTGGCCACAAGCCACACATCTTGGGGGAAACAATAGGTGTATCGCGGTTTGAAACTTCGCCTTCACCTGCCTATTGTCCGCAGCATGCAAAATACCCCTCGCCTCACTGACAAAAACGCTCTGCGCCGCAATCGCGCCCGCGCAGACCTGAACATCGGCATGTTTCTGCACGATTCAGCCATTACCGAAGTTCAGGATCGCCTCAGCATGGTTAACAGAGGGTTTACGTCGCCAGCCATCGTGACCGGATTTCCAAACACCTGGCAGAGATGTTTGCCAGATGCGAAGATTGTGGCCGACAATGATGTTCTGGATCTGCAAATCCAGCACCATGATCTGGTGATCCATGGCCTGGGGCTACATTGGGCCGATGATCCGGTTGGGCAAATCATTCAATGTCGGCGCGCGCTCAAAGATGACGGCTTTTTTCTCGCCGTGACATTTGGCGGGAAAACCCTGCATGAATTGCGCGCCGCATTGGCACAGGCTGAGGTGGAAATCACCGGTGGCCTGTCTCCGCGGATTGCTCCAATGGGAGAAATTCGCGACCTTGGCGCGCTGTTGCAGCGGGCGAGGCTGGCCTTGCCGGTTGCAGACACCGTTCCCTTAACAGTGACCTACGAAACCCCTTGGGCGCTTATGAAAGATTTGCGCGCAATGGGAGAAGGCAATGCTCTTGCCGATCGCCTGAGGCGCCCGACACGCCGCGCCGTTTTGATCCGGGCCTGTGAAATCTACGTAGAGACATTTATGGACTCCGGACGCATCCCGGCGACCTTCGAATTGATATTCCTCACTGGTTGGGCACCGGATGCCAGCCAGCCACAACCGCTGCGCCCCGGCTCAGCCACAACTCGTCTCGCGGACGCGCTCAGCACGTCTGAAATCAAATTGCCAAAGTGACTCACTTACACGGACCTCAGCACATGACCCAAGCTACATGCCCGGCCCACGCCCCCAAAGACCACCCGAAAGTGGCCCGTGGCAAAACCGGCATTCTCCTGGCCAACCTCGGCACGCCAGATGACCATACCTATTGGCCCATGCGTCGGTATCTGAACGAATTTCTATCTGACAAACGTGTGATCGATTATCCGTCCTGGAAATGGCAGCCTTTGTTGCAATTGATCATCCTGACAAAACGTCCGTTTTCAAGTGGGGAAGCGTATGAATCCATTTGGGACAAAGAGCGCGGTGAAAGCCCGTTGATGGTGATCACCAAGGATCAAACCGCCAAGATCAAAGAGACATTGGAAACCCAATACGGCGATCAGATCATGGTGGATTTCTGTATGCGGTACGGAAACCCATCGACGATCTCGAAGGTCCGGAACATGGTCGCCGCAGGTTGTGAGCGCATCCTGTTTTTTCCGCTGTACCCACAATATGCAGGCGCCACCACCGCGACTGCCAACGACCAGTTCTTCCGTGCTCTGATGAAAGAAAAGTGGCAACCGGCTGCGCGCACCGTACCTGCGTATTTTGAACATCCGGCCTACATCGACGCCTTGGCAAAATCTGTGGAGGATGCCTATGCCAAAGCAGAAAAGCGCCCCGACCTATTGGTTGTATCCTATCACGGCATGCCCAAGCGCTACCTGATGGAGGGCGACCCGTATCATTGCCAATGCCAGAAAACCACGCGCCTGCTGAAAGAGCGGCTGGGTTGGCAAGACACTGATCTGTGCACAACTTTCCAATCGCAATTTGGCCCGGAAGACTGGCTGCGCCCCTACACAGTAGAAGAAGTAGCCCGCCTCGCGAAAGAAGACGGCAAAACCAACATTGCAGTCATTGCGCCAGCTTTTTCTGCCGATTGCATCGAAACACTGGAAGAGATCAATGAAGAGATCAAGGAGAGCTTTGAGGAAGCCGGAGGCGAGGACTTTCTCTACATTCCTTGCCTGAACGGCGATGAATCTCACATCTCAGCTCTGTGTCAAATCATCGATGAAAACCTGGGAGGTTGGGTGAAATAGCCCAACCAGACACGTCGGGTGCGCCCATCGGTACACCCAGGTCCCGAACGCAAAAAAGGCGGAGCCAAGCTCCGCCTTTTCTATTTTCAGATCGCTTTAGTGCGACTTAGGATGCAGCTGCAGCCGCGGCCACGATGACCAGCAGCAGAAGCGGAACCCAAACGTCATTGCCGGAGCTACCAGCAGCTTCTTCGATCACAACAGGTTCAACAACCGGATCGGCCATGGAGCCCGCGAATGCGGTGGAAGCAGCAGCAGTCAGAGCAGCAGCGAGAACGAGTTTCTTCATAGTATCCTCCAGAATTCGCTTGCCACCAATACAATGAGGGCGATGACAAGCACCCAAGACTTACCTCGTAGGAAATGTCTAAACAGCAAAATGTTGGCTTTGCAAACCCAAGATTGCCGAAACGCCCCTACCAAGGTCTAAATGTCGTCAAATTAGCAACACTTGCGTGCCGACTTTTGTCAACGAAAACAATTCGGAGATGTGTTCGTTGTACAGCCCAATGCACCCGTTGGACGAGCGGCGGCCAATTTTGCGCGTGTCATGGGTTCCGTGGATCCGGTAATAGGTCCAACTCAGATAAAGAGCGTGTGTTCCCAAGGGATTATCAGGTCCGGGACCCACGTAGTCCGGCCATTCAGGATTGCGCTTCTTCATCGATGGTGTCGGACGCCAACTTGGACCGTCCACTTTACGCACCACCTTGGTGCGCCCGCGACGTGTGAGATCTTCGGTCAGAGGCACAGATGTAGGGTACAGTTTGTATACGGACTCGTCTTCAGACCAATAATGCAAGGCGCGCGATGTGACGTCGACCAGCACAGCGCCGTTTTTGAGGTTGTCAAAATAGGGAGCCCAATCCAGCGAGCGGAAGCTCGAGATGTTGCGCACGACAATCTCGTCCAGATCCCGCTCCACCTCTGTGGTTCCGGTCTCGGTTTGTGCAATTGCCGGCGCGCTCAGAAAAGCTGCACCGCTCGCCAAAAAGGCACGACGACCAAGTTTATTAGACCGATCTACAGCCATTTGTTCCTCCAGAACCCACATATAAAAGACCGGGCGATCATATGGCCGGAAAGCCGCAGTCGCAAATCAATCAAACGTTAAAAGAGCAATGTCACGCCGATGTGGGTTTTCATGGCAACTTTGGACGGTTAGGACTCTGCCATTCAATTTTTTGGGACGGGAATACAATGCGTGCAATTGCTCTTTTGCTGGTAGCAGCTCTTGGTTTGGTAGGCTGTGGTGCAGGCGGTTCCAGCACCAAGCAATACAAGATCTCCGGCAGCAGCACATCCAAAGTGCAATATCAGGTATTGGACTCTATCAACGCCCTACGCGCCGCCTCTGGTGCTCCGGCCGTCGAATTGAATGCCCAGCTTAACGCCGCAGCCGCAACCCACTCCCGCGATATGTCTCTGCAGAATCGCCCCTGGCACTTTGGCTCTGACGGATCTTCACCTCTGGATCGCGTTGCCCGCGTTGGCTATTCCGGCACGCTTGCCGGTGAAACCATCAGCGAAACCTACGAATCAGAGGTCGAAACTCTTGCGGCTTGGATGCAGCAGGATGACACCCGCGCCGTGATCCTGGACCCGCAAGCGCAGGACATGGGCTTTGCCTGGTTCCAAGAAGACAGCGGCAAAATCTGGTGGACCCTGGTGATGGGCAAGCGCACAGCGGTGCAGCTTGCCGATTTTCAGGGGTAAATCGAGATCACGGTGCCGTTGTTCACCATCGCGTAAATCTCGCGCATTTCCCGATCCGTGACCGCGATGCAGCCCGCCGTCCAATCATCCTTGCCGTCCCGATACTTCTTGGGACGTCCGTGGATGAAGATGTCTCCGCCGGGTGATTTGCCCAATGCAGCCGCATTCGCGCGATCTGCTGCGTTGGGATAGGATACGCCAATCGACAGGTAGAACTGGCTGTTAGGATTGCGGCGGTCGATGTAGTAATCGCCCTCTGGCGTCTTGCCGTCACCTTCCACTTGCTTATGTCCAACCGGCTGGAAACCCAGGTGCATATCGTAGGATTTCAACACCTTATCGTGGTGCATGAGATACAGTTTACGCTGCTCCTTGAACACCGCAACGCGGGTCACTTCCGGCCCGTTGTATCGCATAAATTTGCTGGAACAGCTTGCCAAGCCAAACGTCAACACCGCAATCAACAGCGCGGAAACCAAACGCATCATGTAGGTCCTTTATGTACCCTGCCTCATTTTGAGGTCGTCTATCAGATTTTGGCCGTTTTGGCCTCTCACGGCTGCGTGATAGCAGCTATTTCCGAACAAATCTTGAAGCCAATTCCACATGGGAAGACCAGCGGAATTGATCAACGGTTTGCACCCAATCAAGGTGATAGCCAGCCTTAGTCAGAACAGCCGCATCCCGCGCAAAAGTCACAGGATTGCACGACACATAGGCGATTTCTGCAAGGTCGGATTTTGCCAGTTCCGCAACCTGAGCCTCTGCTCCGGCACGCGGCGGGTCAATCACGGCAAAATCATAGTTTAAGTCTTCCGTCACAATCGGATTGCGGAACAGATCCCGTGCCTCAGAGGTCACCTGCTTGAGACCTTGAGATTTGCGCCATCCGACGTCCAAAGCCTGGATCATGGCCTTCTCACCCTCGACACCGTGCATTTGGTATTGAGCCGCCAAGGGCAAAGTGAACGTGCCTGAGCCTGCAAAGAGGTCAATGCCACGATCGCCTTGCGTGATTGCGCTTTCCACCGCGCTCAGTAGCGCCGATTCACCTTCTTTTGTGGCCTGCAAGAACGCACCGGGGGGGGGCACAACGGAGGCAGCGCCAAAGCTTTGGGCAGGGGCAACGCGGGTGGCAATCACCTCACCATCCCACGTCAGACGCGCCAGTTTGAACCGCTCCACTTCCTGCGCCATCCGCGCAAGCAGTGGGCCGTCCAACTCTTTGCCGCCGACAATGGACAGGTCCAGACCTGCATCAGACAGGTTCACAGTGACGCTCAACTCGCCTTTGCGCGATCCGCCAATCTGGGCCAGATGCGCAATCACATCACGGGCAGGCAAAAGGTCCGGATGTAGAAGTTGGCAGTCTGGAACCTCGACGATGACGTCGGACGCGCGGGCATGAAACCCAACCAAGGCCGCCTTCTTGGTGCGACGTGCTGAGAACACGGCGCGGCGGCGGGACTTGGCCGGAGAGGTCGCAATTGGGCGCAAGACTGTTTCCAGACCTTGCGCCGCAAGCGCCTGGCGCACCACGTCCACCTTCCAATCCGCGAGGAACGCGTCGGAGGCATGTTGCAACTGGCACCCGCCACAAGACTTGAAGTGGCGGCAAGGCGCTTTCACACGATGCTCGGACGGAGTCACCACCCGCATGTTGGTCAGGCCGTCGCCGTCAATGTCCCCCTCCACGGTCTCGCCGGGTAGGGTCAAAGGGGCATAGATTGGGCCATTGGCGATCCCGTCGCCGTGCAGCCCCAAACGCTGGATCTCAATCTGGCTCATGCCCGTCCCTTAGTGGGGGACGGGCATGAGGTCAAATTTTACTCGGCCGCTTCGTCTGCGTTCAGGAAACCGCCGGACTGGCGTGCCCAGAAGCCAGCATAAAGGCCATTCTGCGCCAACAGTTCGGCATGGCTGCCCTGCTCTACAATTCGGCCCTGATCCAGTACCAGAATGCGGTCCATCTCCGCAATCGTGGATAGGCGGTGCGCAATGGCGATCACGGTTTTGCCCGCCATCATGCCATAAAGCGTGCGCTGAATCGCGGCCTCAACTTCGCTGTCCAAGGCGCTGGTGGCCTCATCCAGCAGCAGAATCGGCGCATCTTTCAAGATCACACGCGCCAGAGTGATGCGCTGACGCTGACCACCAGACAGTTTTACTCCACGCTCGCCCACATGGGCATCATAGCCGGTGCGCCCTTGCGGATCTTCCAGATCCAGAATGAAGTCATGCGCCTCTGCCTTTTTTGCCGCCGCGATCATGTCCGCTTCTGAGGCGTCTGGACGACCGTATAGCAAGTTATCGCGAACAGACCGATGCAGCAGCGAACTATCCTGTTGCACCATGCCAATTTTATCGCGCAGGCTGTTCTGCGTGACCGAGGCAATGTCCTGACCATCAATCAGAATTTGCCCCTTTTCGGCGTCATAGAACCGCAAAAGCAGCTTCACCAACGTGGACTTGCCCGCGCCGGAGCGGCCGATCAAACCCACCTTTTCGCCTGGCGCAATGGTCAGCGAGATATTGTCCAAGCCGCCGCTATCACGACCATAGTGGTGCGTGAGTTGCTGCAGCTCAATTTTACCGTCGGCAAAATCTAGCGGCTTGGCGCTGGACGCATCAACCAAATCAATCGGTTGGGCGATGGTTTCCATGCCTTCAGCCACCACACCCAACTGCCGGAAGAACGAGGTCAACGCCCACATGATCCAGCCGGTCATCGCGTTCAGACGCAGGCTCAGGGCGGTGGCGGCGGCGACCACGCCTACGCTGGCCAAGCCCTGCATCCAGAGCCAGATGGCCCAGCCCACCACACTTACGATCAAGAGGCCGTTCAACATGACCAACATCACATCCATCATAGTAAAGATGCGCATCTCCGCCTGAAAAGTTTCGCGTGAGTATTCAATGGCTTCCTTGGCATAATCCAGCTCGCGCTTGTTGTGCGCAAAAAGCTTCACCGAGTGGATGTTGGTATAGGCATCCACCACACGACCGGTGACTTTGGAGCGTGCATCAGAGGCCTTTTGCGACGCGGGGCCAACCCGTTTCACCGTGCATTTTACCAAGAACCCATAGAGCACCAGCCAGCCCAGCATTGGCAGCACCAAACGCGGGTCGGCATCGGCCAAAAGGATGGCTGCACCAACGACATAAGCGATGGAGAAAGTGATGGCGTCAAACACCTGAAACACCGCTTCGCCAGCCGCCGGGGGCGTCTGCATAATCCGATTGGCAATGCGGCCTGCGAAGTCGTTCTCAAACCAGCCAACCGATTGACGCAAAACATGTTTATGGGCCCGCCAACGGATCAGGGTGCCGAAGTTTGGCAGCACCGTGTTGTTGAGCAGGAGCACGTCAAAGGCTTGCAGCGCAGGACGAAGGAACAGCACAAAGAGGATCACCAGAATGAACTCGGTGCCGTGGTTGGCCCAGACTTGGGACGGGTCGCCACTCAACAGGTCCACAATCCGGCCCATGTAGGCGATAAGACCGATCTCTACCGCGGCCACAATGATCGACATTATCGTAGCAAAAACAAAGACTTTGCGGAATGGCTGCGCGTATTCCCGCATAAAAGGCCACAGCTTGGTGGGAGGCGTATCTACTTCGTCGTAGTCGCAATAGGGGTCAACAAGGGTCTCGAAGAACTTGAACATGAGAATGTCCTGAAAAAACAGTGGATTGTGCAAAATGAAGTGACTTGCCATCTCTGGCCGCCACAGCGGTCAGATAGGCTTATGAAAACCAGATCCCGCGATACATCATGCACTCCCTCTCATGTTTGAGTTGTCGGCATGCTGGCGCAGTGTTGCGTATACGTCAACCTATGATTTACCCGACCTTTGGCACGTCGGTATTGTGTCGGTATTTTGACTGTTTCGCGGAGGCGCGGCCCTTGTGGCGGGTGAACGGGTAAACACAACGTGCGCAAGGTGTTGCGTGATCTGGCGGCGCAACACGCAGGCCGGATCAGCGCGGCAAAATCAGGACAGCGTGTCAAGTAGCTCGGGCTTTGTCAGCGCGAAGCCGGACGCGATCCAACGTGATTCGAGTTCTTTGAGCGCCTTGCCCAGCGCCGCGCCCTGAAAGCGCTCGATCAGGTCCTTTGGGCGGATCGGGAACTGCGCCTCTGACCCGTTTTGCGCGGCGGCCAGATCATCCGACATCAGCGGCATTTCAAAAACAGCCGCGCGCAAGAGCAAGATGGACGTCGCGGCCTCAACACCGTGATGATAGCCCAGCGCGCCGGGGGCGTCGGACGACTCCAGCCCGTTGCGCAACACGTCGCGATGGCGGACGGCCTTGTTGGACAGTCGAAGTGCCTCGGCAATGTTGTCGCCGCCCAAAACCGTCAGGCGGCGGATTGGGTCGATGGCCACCGCATGCATCTCTTCCAGATGCACGAGGGGCGCCAAGGCGCGGTCATCCGTGCCCGGAAGGATGGCAGTAAGCGCTCCGGTCTGGCGCATGGCCGCCACTGACGGGGCCGGATCAGGGGCACCCATCAGTTTCACGGTCTCGCTACCGACTCGTTCGCGCGACAGCGAAGCCAACCCATCGATGTTGGCCGCGATGGCCGCCAGCGCCTCTGGGTCCATGCCTTCGGCCGGGTCGCCGTAGTAGGCGTGAAAGCGGAAGTACCGCAGGATGCGCAGATAGTCTTCGCGAATGCGGTCCTCGGCGTTGTCGATGAAGCGCAAGCGACGGGCCTTGAGATCTTCGATGCCGCCTAAGGGGTCCACCACGGTGCCGTCAGATCGGGCGTAAAGCGCGTTCATGGTGAAGTCGCGGCGGCGGGCATCGTCTTCGACATTGTCGGAGAAGGCGACAACGGCGCGACGACCATCGGTTTCCACATCATGGCGGAAAGTGGTGATTTCATGCGGGATGCCATCGGCCACCACAGTGATGGTGCCGTGGTCGATGCCGGTTGGGATCGCGTTGAGGCCGGCGCCTTTCGCGAGTTCCATCACCCGCTCTGGACGAGCATCAGTAGAGATGTCGATGTCATTCACCGGCGCGCCCAAAAGCGCGTTGCGCACGCAGCCGCCAACCAGCAAGGCTTGGTGTCCATGTGTCTCTAACATGGCGCAAACCGCCTGTGTTGGCGCAGCCGTAAGCCAATCTCCGGTGACCTTCATGTGCCAGACACCCGCTCTGCCAGACCGCGCAGAATGCGAGCGGTGGCGCCCCAGATGTAATAGGGGCCAAAAGGCACGGTGAAGTAGTGGCGGCGCTGGCCTTGCCAGCGACGGGATTGGATCGAGAAGAGCGCCGGATCGGTCACGTGGGCCAGCGGCACGGAGAAGACTTCTTCGACTTCCCCCGGCTCCGGGATCACGTCAAAAGCGTCTCTAACATGGCCCAAAACCGGTGTGATTTGAAAGCTGGTGACGGTTTCATGGGTGGGCAAGGTGCCCAGCACATCGACATTATTGGAAGGCAGGCCAATCTCTTCGCGCGCCTCGCGCAGAGCCGCGGCGATCACATTTGCGTCACCCTCATCCTGCTTACCGCCGGGAAAGGATATCTGCCCCGGATGGTGTTTCAGGTGGCTGGCGCGTTTGGTCAGAATGACATGGGGAATGTTCTGTTTGATCTCAATCGGCACAAGCACCCCCGCAGGGCGCAGTTTACGGCCTTTGGGCAAAACCACATCGGGGTTGAGATCAAAATCAGAAGAGGCCGCGCTGTCCCGGGACAACGCGGCCTTGATGTTTTGGAGCGGATCAGGCGCCTGCGGCATCAGCGCTGCCACCTTTGGAGCGATCCTTGGGCGGCATGCCCACGGTGGCCGGATCCAGATCGTAGTGCGTGCCACAGAACTGGCAGTCCGCCGTCACGCGCCCTTCTGGCGTGGTCATCTTTTCTATGTCCCGCGCCGAATAGATCGACAGGGACTGACGCACGCGCTCTTCCGAACAGGTGCAGCCAAACTTGACCGACTGCGCATCATAAACCCGCGGCGCTTCCTCATGGAACAAACGCACCAAAAGATCGGTTGGCGGCACGGAGGGTCCGATCATTTCCAGATCTTCCACCGAATCCAACAGGATGTTGGCGCGGTTCCAGTTTTCGGCGTCTTCCTCATTGACCACATCTTTGGCCAGCAGATAGCCGCTTTCCCCGCTGCCACCTTCGCCGGAGACTTCGGGGCTGGCCTTGGGCATGTGCTGCAGCATGATGCCGCCAGCTCGCCAATGCTCGCCCACTTCAGGCTCGGTGGATTTGCCAAACTTCAGCGAGAAACGTGTCGCCAGCTGTTCAGACTGGGCAAAATACGCCTCAGCAGACGCCTGAAGCGAGCCGCCCACCAAACCGGAGATGCCTTGATAGGGCTTCATGCCATCGCCTTGGTCGATCAGCACCGCAAAGTAGCCGTTGCCCAGCTGATCAAACGGGGTGCCATCGGTCAGGCGCTCCTCGTCAAAGCTGGCATAGGCGCGGATGCGGGCCACCTCACCTTCGTTTTGCGGCGCGTAGTAATCGGTGGCGATCATGCGCACCGGGCCGTTGGTCTGCACCTGCAGCGACAGCTTCCAGCGCAGGCTGACGGTCTGGCCGATCAATGCGGTCAGCAGGGCCATCTCGGCCACCAACGCCTCCACCTTTTCAGGATAGGCATGCTGTTTGAGGACGCCAGAGAGCACGCCATCAAGACGGGCCACGCGCCCGCGAATATCAGAGTTGTCCAACTGGAACGGCAGCACTGTGTCGTCCCAGGCAATTGTGCTTGCAGCTTTCATGGGGTTTCCTTATCGGCCTTCCCTTGCCATACCGCGACCATATAGGGCCAGCAAGGGCGATAAAAAGGGGTTTCACGCATGATACCACGTTTCGGAACACCGCCGCGTCGGGATGTGACCTATAAATTGCGCCCTGGAGCCTATGCGGTTCTGCTCAAAGGGGAGCAGATGTTGCTGACCCATCAAGCGGAGCCGGTGTCGGAGTTTCAGCTGCCTGGTGGCGGCATTGATCCGGGGGAGAGCCCGGTGGTGGCCTTGACGCGGGAAGTGTTTGAAGAGACCGGGTACCGCATTGCCAAACCACGGCGGTTGGGCGCGTTTCGGCGGTTCACGTTTATGCCGGAGTATGACCTCTGGGCCGAAAAGCTCTGCACCATCTATATGGCGACGCCGACTTTGCGGATTGGCCCGCCAAGTGAGCCGGGACATGAGGCGGTTTGGATGGGCCTCGCAGCAGCCACCGCGCAGCTGGGCAATGCCGGTGACCGGCATTTTGCGGCGCAGTTTCTACGGTAAGTTTATTTAGTCGCCGCGATATTCCAGCAAGATGCCGGACACATCATCCGGGAAGCCTTTGCCACCGGAGAACTCATCGAGTTTCCAGACCATGGCTTGCAGCGTATCCTCTAGAGCGTGACCGGCCAAATCCACCATTAGGGCCTCAAGACCTTCTTCGCCCAAGAGACCATTGCCCGTGTCCGGGCATTCGGTCACGCCGTCAGACAACAGGAACAGACGGTCGCCTTTGTTGAGGTCGATGCAGAATTGCGAGAACTCGGCACCTGGAATTAACCCCACCGGAAGACCACCGGGGCCTTCTTGCTCAATAGAGCCATCGGCGCGCTGAATCACAGGATGCGGATGCCCAGCCTGTGCAAGGATAACGTGTCCTGTGACAAGATCGACATCGGCGAGCAGCATGGTGAAGTAGTGCTCGGTCTCCATCTCATCGAGGATGATTTCATTAAGACGGGCAACAACTTCGGCGGGCGGGAGGTGCGTTGTGCTGCCATCCGGCAACACTTGCATCGCCACATTATGCTCCGGCGAAGTCGCCGATAGGTAGCCAGCGAGTCGTGCCGTGATCAACGCAGAGCTGATTCCATGGCCCGAAACATCGATGGCATACAAACCGATTCGTGTGTCGCTGATCTTATAATGGCCCACCAGATCGCCGCCTACGTGGCCGGAGGACTGCAGCAACAGCGAGACCGCGCCGCGGTCAAAATCCTTGAACCGTTCGGGCACAAGTGATTGCTGCAGCTTCTTGGCGGCGAGCAGGTCGTTGTCCAGCGAGTCATACAAACGCTGAAGCTCGTCCAGCGTTTCCGAGATCACCTTGTTCTTGTCGGTGAGTTCGCGTTCCATGCGCAGGATACGCTCCGCTGCGGAGATCCGCGCGCGCAGTTCGTAGCCGTTCACAGGCTTGGTCAGGAAGTCATCCGCACCGGCGTCAAAGCCTTGAGCAACCTCGGTTTTTTCACTCTTGGAGGTCAAGAGAATGAAGTAGCCATAGGTGTCTGTGCTAAGCTCACGGAAGGCGCGACAGAATTCCAGACCAGACATGCCCGGCATCATCCAGTCCGACAGAATCAGATCTGGCAGTTCTTCGCGACAAATATCGAGCGCCTCCTGACCGGAGGCGGCTTCGATCACATCATAACCATCCCGTTTGAGCGACAAGCTCAGGATGCGACGCTGAACGCGGCTGTCATCAACCAGCAGCACACGTTTGATCACGCCCACATCAGGCGCGTCATTGTTTTCAGCAGAATGTACAGTGTTGGTCGACAAACTTCCCTGACCTTCGCACAAGTTTTGACTTCTTTCGTAACACAACTATGTTCTTGCTACTTAACATGCCGTCAAAAGTAAAAATGAGATAGTTCAAATTTTATCGTGTAGGATTTGTTAACACTTTTCTGTCATTGTCGAGGGGTGAATGATGAGGAAATGCCCATGATTGACTGGGAACGAGTAGAAGAACTGCGCGACGAAATCGGCGCGGAAGACTTTGGTGAAGTGGTGGAGCTCTTTCTTGACGAAGTTGAGGAAGTGATTGCGCGCCTGCGCGACAACCTGGACATTGCCACGCTCGAAGCGGACCTGCACTTTCTTAAAGGCGGTGCGTTAAACCTTGGTTTCCAAACCTTCTCGCAACTGTGCCAAGCCGGTGAAGCAGCGGCCGCGGCAGGCAAAGGCGACACCGTGGATGTGCCCGCAATCCTCGCGTCGTTTGAAGAAAGCAAAGGCGTGTTTGCGCAAAAACTCGCCGCCGCTTGAAAGTCAGCCCCCTGATACGGCCGGAAACGGCGCAACTTTAGAAAACGAGATGTGATCGCCCAAGGAGTGCCCTGGGCGAATCGTTGTGTGTTTCGATGCAGTGTTGGGTTGCTATGCAGCTATGCAAAAGGCCATGCAACTGGCCCTTGGCGACCTCGCATTTGGCCAGTAGCGACGTTGCCCCAAATTGCTTCAGCAAAACGCCCTGGTGCGCTAGAGCACAAACTGACCCAGCGTCTCGTCATTGGTGATGTCGGTGTAGGTCATGCCGGCAGCTTCTATCCGCTCAAACAAGGCGTCGAAGTTTTCCGGCTTCCGAGTCTCGATGCCTATGAGAACCGAGCCAAAATTGCGCGCGGATTTCTTGAGATACTCAAAGCGCGCGATGTCGTCTTCCGGTCCCAAGGTTTCCAGGAAATCGCGCAGGGCGCCCGGACGCTGTGGCATGCGCAAGATGAAGTATTTTTTGACACCTGAGTAACGCTGCGCGCGTTCTTTGACTTCAGGCAGGCGCTCAAAATCGAAGTTGCCACCCGAGGTCACGCAGACCACGGTTTTGCCTTTGATCTGATCCGCCACGTCGGTGAGCGCGTCCACCGCCAAAGCTCCGGCAGGTTCCAGCACAATGCCCTCGACATTGAGCATCTCCAGCATGGTGGCGCAGATGCGGTCTTCAGGAGCGGCCACCACATCTTCCGGGCTGAGATCGGCTAGGCGGGCAAAGGTCTTGTCGCCTATCCGCGCCACGGCGGCACCGTCCACAAAGCTGTCGACATGGGCCAAGGTGGTTGGGGCGCCGACATCTAACGCGGCGGCGAGGCTAATGCCGCCTTCGGGCTCAACCAGCGTGTAGTGTGGTTCCGCACCAAAGTAGCTGAACACACCAGACGACAGGCCACCGCCGCCGACCGGCAGGATGATGTGGTCTGGTGTTTTGCCAAGTTGGTCTTCGATCTCGACCGCAACCGAGGCCTGGCCTTCGATCACGTCATCATCGTCAAACGGGGACAGGAAGGCGGCACCAGCCTCGGAACAATAGGCCTGTGCGGCGGCCAGTGTGTCGTCAAAATAATCGCCAACAAGGCGGATTTCGACGTTGTCGCCGCCAAACACCTGCGTCTTAAAAATCTTCTGTTGCGGTGTGGTGACCGGCATGAAGATCACGCCCATCACATCAAAATGTTTGCACATATAGGCCACACCCTGCGCGTGGTTGCCCGCGCTGGCACAGACAAATATCCGCTGGTCGGGATTTTCGGTGCGCACTTTGCGCATGGCATTAAACGCCCCACGCAGCTTGTAAGACCGCACAGGCGTGAGGTCTTCGCGCTTGAGCCAAATGTCGGCGCCAAAGCGGGCGGAGAGGTGGGCATTCAGCTGCAGAGGCGTGGCGGGGAAAACGCTGCGCATGGCGGCTTCGGCAGTGCGGGCACATTTACGAAATTCGCTCATGTGCCCTGAGTGGCCGAAGCCGAAGGTTTTGGCAAGGGGAAGGTCGTCGATCAGTCGATCGAGCGGCCTTCGACCGCGACGCCGTAAAGAGTGGTCAGAAAGCTGACGCCCAGAAGAATATAAAGCCAATTAAACGCCAACAAGATGAGGCCCCCTAGCATGGGGATTACACCGCCTATCAACGCGCCCAAAAACGCTAGAGCGAAAATGGTCACAACAAAGACGACAACCGCGCTAAGAATAGACCCAGACGAAGGTTTGGTTGCTGCCCAAGCCTCTTTCATCCGCATCGTCTTTCCAATGGCAGTGGCGGGCAAAATAGGTGACAAACGATAGAACGTCCAACCGCTGACGATAACTACTACCATAATTGCAGCAATCATCAGGACCGGCGCCCCAAACAGAGCCAGTCCAACTAGCACGACCACCAAAAGCGTGGCTGCGCCGACAACCGCACCAAGCAAAACACCATAACCGAAATACGCGAGCATGCGTCCGCCGTGGAACGCAGGCAACACGCCATCAGGGTATTCTTCAAGCAGCACAAAACGGTGCCACGCAACTGCCACCCACATCGTTACAACGAGCGTCAAAAACTGCAGCAAAAATGCGCTAGGAGGCAGCGCGTTGGCGCTCGTTGGATCAACGTCTTGGATAAAATAGCTAGGCCCAAACATCAGGAGAGCAGCCACCAGAACCGCCACCAACGGCGAAGACAGGCGCAAGGATTGCGACAGGTTTCCAAAGATCAGCCGAAAAGACTGAAGCAAAAGTGCAAAGCCGCGCATTGGTGTACCCCTTTACGTGAATGAATATGCCTAATTTCGCCTGCATCTGGCAGAACTCGGGCAAGAAAAGCAAGTGCGGCGATCTGCTCGCCTTGCCCACAGACCCAAAAACCGCTATCGCGCGAACGTTATATGGACGAAGGGAAGAAACATGTCGGCTCCGAAGAAAGTTGTGCTGGCCTATTCCGGTGGCCTGGATACCTCGATCATCCTGAAGTGGCTGCAAACCGAATATGGCTGTGAGGTGGTGACCTTCACCGCGGACCTGGGTCAAGGCGAAGAACTTGAACCAGCGCGTCAGAAGGCGGAACTGCTGGGCATCAAACCAGAGAACATCTACATCGAAGATGTCCGAGAAGAGTTTGTGCGCGACTTTGTTTTCCCGATGTTCCGCGCCAATGCGGTCTATGAAGGTCTGTACCTGCTGGGCACCTCGATTGCGCGTCCGCTGATCTCCAAACGCCTGGTTGAGATTGCCGAAGCCACTGGCGCAGATGCCGTGGCGCATGGCGCAACCGGCAAAGGCAACGACCAGGTGCGTTTCGAGCTGGCAGCCTACGCGTTGAACCCCGACATCAAGGTGATTGCACCTTGGCGGGAGTGGGACCTGTCCTCGCGCACCAAGTTGCTTGAGTTTGCCGAGGCACATCAGATTCCGGTGGCCAAAGACAAACGTGGCGAAGCACCGTTCTCTGTGGACGCAAATCTACTGCACACTTCCTCGGAAGGCAAAGTTCTGGAAGATCCAGCCATCGCGGCACCGGATTACGTGTACCAGCGCACCGTACATCCTGAAGACGCGCCAAACGAGCCTGAGTTCATCGAGATCGGCTTTGAAAAAGGTGACGCGGTCAGCATCAACGGCGAGGCCATGAGCCCGGCGACCATCCTGACCAAGTTGAACGAATACGGCGGCAAGCACGGCATTGGCCGTTTGGACCTCGTTGAGGGCCGTTTTGTGGGCATGAAATCCCGTGGCATCTACGAAACCCCGGGCGGCACCGTGCTGCTTGAGGCGCACCGTGGCATCGAGTCCATCACCATGGACCGTGGCGAAATGCACCTGAAAGATGAGCTGATGCCGAAGTACGCAGAGCTGATCTACAACGGTTTCTGGTACAGCCCTGAGCGCGAGATGCTGCAGGCGGCGATCGACAAGAGCCAAGAACATGTCACCGGCACTGTGCGTGTGAAACTCTACAAAGGCAGCGCCACCACCGTGGGCCGTTGGTCTGACCACTCGCTCTATTCTGAAGAGCACGTGACCTTTGAAGATGATGCAGGTGCTTACGATCAGAAAGACGCTGCGGGCTTTATCCAGCTGCAAGCGCTGCGTCTGAAACTGATCGCGATGCGCAACAAACGCACCGGCAACTAAGCCAACCCATTCCAAGGAAGCCCGCCCGTTGTGGCGGGCTTTTTTGTTTCCGGCCCTCAGTCTTGCCAGAAAATCCTTTGAGAAGCGCGACATGGCAGTTAGCGTTTCTAAAAAGACGTTTTCAACAGGCACGGACTGCGCCGGGGAGGCAGTTGGGATGGGGATACTCACGCAATTTTTGCGCATTTTTGCAGCTTTGCTGCTGAGCTTTGGCGTGGCTTGGGCGCAAGAAGAAGAGGTGGAGGACACAGGTCCGCCGGCGGTGGACGACGAAGTCTTTGTGCAGGCGGTGGAAGTGGACGGGGAGCAGCTGTTTGCGGTGCGCGGCTCTACCGCCCTGCCTGCCGAAGAGCGCGCCGCGCTGGTGGCCAAACGCGTGGTCGAGGTGGCGGAACGCAGCGAAGCAACCACAGTTGTCATGGGCATCGAGCGCGGCGAGTTGGGCCAGACGATCTTTGCTGATGGGGTGATGGTGAGTGTGACCACTCAGGCCGATGCCGATTACGAGCAGATGGAGTTGCCGGTGTTGGCCTCGCTGCATGCAGAAGCCATCGAAGAAGCCATTCTGCGCTATCGCGCCAACCGCACCGATGAGGCCTTTTCCCAAAGCACCTTGACGGCGCTGGCGTGGTCAGCGGTGTTTGCCTTTTATTGCGGCATTTTGTTGTGGCTAAGACGGCGCGTGCCCCGGCTGGTGGCCGGTATCGTTGAGCACCGCACAAGGGGCATTCAGGAAGCCACGGGGGATATTGTGCAGAGTCAGGCGGTGTCCAACATTGCCAAATTCCTGATCCGGCTGCTGGTCGACATCACGCTCTTCACAGGGTTTTACTACTACCTGTCGTTTGTGCTGCACTCCTTCCCCAACACACGGCCGATTGCGGCGTTGTTGATCCGCTATGTTACGGACCCAATCATTGGGCTGTTGTTGGGATTTGTGGGCTACATGCCCAATCTGATCACCATCCTGATCATCGCCGCGATTGCCCGGTGGATGATTAAGGGCGTGTATCTGTTTTTCCAAAGTGTTGAGCAGGGCGTGATCGAGTTAAAATCTTTTGAAGATCACTGGGTTTGGCCAACCTACAATCTGATCCGTGGTGGCATTGTGCTGACGGCGGCGGTGATCTGTTTCCCCTATATTCCGGGATCGGACTCCGCGGCGTTTCAGGGACTGACCATCCTTGTGGGGGTGATGGTGTCCTTGGGGTCCAACTCGGTGATCTCCAACGTGCTGGCCGGCCTGTTTGTGCTCTACAAACGGTCGATGAACGTGGGCGACCGCATTCGCGTGGGAGATCACTACGGCGACGTGATGCAAATCCGGCTGATGGAGACCTATCTACGGTCGGTCAAAAATGAGCTGATCTCGATCCCCAACGCCACGCTTTTGTCCTCTGAGGTGATCAACTACTCCAGCAAAATCGACGGCAAGGGGCTGCTGCTGCATACGACGGTGGGCATCGGCTACGAAGAGCCGCGCAAAAAGGTGGAGGCCATGTTGATAGAGGCGGCGCGGCGCACGAAGGGGCTGAAGAAGTCACCAGAGCCCTTTGTTCTCGTGACCGGGCTGTTGGATTTTGCGACCAACTATCAGATCAACGCGTTCACCACGCGCGGGTCGTCTTTGCCGTTGTTGCTGAGCGAATTGCACAAGAACATCACCGATGTGTTTAACGAAAACGGGGTGCAGATTATGACGCCCAACTATGAAACCGACACGCCGGATTTGAAGATTTCCGAGGTGGATTGGGACGAACCCCTGGCACATGAAGCGGCAGCGGAGGCCGCAGCACAAAAAGCATAAGGCGCACACATAAGGCGTCACAGGTAGAGCATGAGCAGAGAGTTTGCAGGCAGTCTGACACGGCGCAGCATGATGCTGGGGTTGCTGTCCGGCTGCGCCATTGCCCCTGCCGGAAAAGACTATGCGCGGCCGGAGACTGACCTTGCCAAGAATTTCCTGAAGAAACAGCCCGCAGGCGTGGCACGCAAGCATGATGCCAAATGGTGGACCTCGTTTAACGACTCACTCCTGAACAAAATCGTTGGCTACGGGCTTGAGAACAACAAAGACATTCAACGCATTGCGGCGCGTATTCAGCAATCGCAAGGCATTCTGGCTTCGGCCGGATTTCCAATTGGCGGCACCACACGCGTGGGCGAGGTCCGGCGCAGTGGCGGCGGCGGGGATGCGGCTGAAACGTCTGGGTTTGTGCGGGCTGAGGCCAAGTGGAAACTGGACCTGTTTGGAAAGTTGCAACGGGAAAAAGAGGCGGCATTTGCACGGCTGGAAGCCAGCTATGCCGATCTTGATGTCTGGACGTTGCTCTATGTGGACGAGGTGGTCACCGCCTATATGGACATGCGCTATGCCCAAGAACTGGATCGGATTTTGCAGCGCGTTTTGAGCAGCCGCGAGGAGACGCTGAAGGCCACAAAATCGCTGGCCGAAGACGGTAGTGCCACGGAGTTGGACGTGGCGCAGGCCAATGCGCTGGTGTTGCGCACAAGCTCCACTGTGCCCGATGCGCGCATCCTTTTTGTACGTATGGTCAACAGGTTGACCGCCTTGGTCGGCAGCACGGAGTTGGCAGAACGGGACGATCTGGATGTGCGCGCACCGCAACCCAGCCCCAAAACCAGCGTTGTCTCAACCGGTGTGCCTGCGGACCTTCTGCGCAACCGGCCAGATGTGATTTATGCAGAGAAAAAACTAGCGGAAGCGGTGGCTCTGGTCGGGGTCGCAGAGGCAGACTTGTACCCAAGCCTCGGGCTGACAGGGAACGTCAATGTGGCCGGGAACAGTTCAGGATTTGACCCGCTGGCGGCCTTTCTGCGGATTGAACTGGACATCCCGTGGTACGATCTGCCAGTGCGGCGTGGCAAAGTGGAAACCGCCAAAGGATTGATGGCAGAACGGCAGGCAGCTTGGGAAAAGGAAATTGTGCTGGCCGTGGAGGAAGTGCGCAGTTCGCTGTTTGCGCTGCAAGCAAACACCCGCGCGGTGGAACTGTCCAAAAAGGCAGTGGAGGCCTCGGCCGAGGTTCTGCGATTGGCGCGCAAGGCCTATGGCGAGGGGCAGGCGTCGTTCCTGCAAGTGCTGGACGCGGAGCGCGGGTTTCTGGAGACGCAAAACCAGGCGGCTTTGGACATTCGCAACAGATCAGTTGATTTTGTTGATTTGAATGTCGCGCTTGGCGGGAGTTTTAACGGTTCGTTAAGTGGCCCGACGTAACCCTTGCGTCAAAGTTGGTTGGCTGCAACCACTTGAGCAACAAGGTTACTTAGGGAAGATCACATGTTAGAACAAATCGCGGCACAGATGGCCGAAGGGCTGAAAGACCGGACGTTTGACGGCACATTGAAATTTGACTGCGGCGATGCCGGGGTTGTGGTTCTGGCAGACAACACGGCCACGCAGGAAGACCGCGAAACCGATTGCACCGTGTCGATCTCTGAGGAGAACCTTGTAAAGCTGCTGGCCGGTGACCTGAAACCCACCACCGCGTTGATGCTGGGCAAGCTCAAAGTGTCTGGCGACATGGGCACGGCGATGAAGCTGGGCCAGCTGCTGACCTAAGAAAACAAGGCGGGGATGATCCCCGCCTTTTTCATTAAAGCTTGTGCGCTTTCATCTCCTCATAGAGAGGCAGCGCCGCTTGTAGAATCGGCTGCAAACCGTCGGGCACCTCCGGAAGCGGACCTTCAGCACCTGCAAAACCCGTGGACTCCCAGACGGCGCCATACCAATGGGGCGCCCAGGCACCGTCGTCTTTGTGGCCGCCTTTGGGCCAAGACAGCATCGCTGCGTCAAACTTTAAACCAATGGCATCACAGAGTTTTTCGAGCATTTCCTGTGGATTGTCGCGGATGTCGTGGCTGTCGATCACAATCGGTGTTTGGCCCCAACTTGAAACCAACTGCATCAGCTCCAGTTGCTGCGGAAAGCCGATGTCGGTGAGGGATGGGTTTTCACGTTTGGCCGCATAAGACGCAATCACGCGCGCAGGGTGGCGCAGCAGGAAGACATTGGTGACCTTTTGCATCCAGTCGCGGGGCACACCGTCGATCATGTGTTGGGTCATGTGCTTCTGGTAGAAGTGCGGTTTGCCGTCCGGATTGGCAGAAATGAGGCCCGACGCGACCTTGTTGGGGTCCTGATCTTGGGACGCCAAAATCTCCGCCCCCATAGGGTGATCGAGACCGGTCATTGCGAGGTATGCGGCATAGAAGGGCTCGTCCACCACGGCGCAATCGGCGCGGTTGCCAAAGGCGTACATCATGGCGGTTGAAAGGTTGCGGGGGCCGCTCCACATGGCAATTTTCACGGGGCAAACTCCTATCGGTATTGCGTCGGTATCGCGGCTGTATCGCGACAGTGCGAATTTGGGATTTACGGCAGGGCGTCTTGCGCAACGAGATCTTTGTAGAGCGCGCGAATGTGCTTGGTCATCTCGCCCATCTCGCCAGTGCAGATCGGCCGTCCATCAATCTCGCTGACGGGAGTCTGTGCGCCAAAGGTGCCGGTGAGAAACGCCTCGTCTGCGCCATAAGTGTCGACCAGAGAATAGTTGCGCTCAAACACCGGGATGCCGTCGGCACGACAGACGTCAATCACCTTTTGGCGGGTGATGCCGTTCATGCAGTAGTCGCCGGTGGAGGTCCAAACCGCGCCTTTGCGCACAATAAAGAAGTTGCAGGCATTGGTGGTGTTCACAAAGCCATTGATGTCGAGCATCAGCGCCTCATCCGCACCGGCTTTCTCCGCCGCGATGCAGGCAAGAATGCAGTTAAGCTTGGAGTGGGAGTTCAGCTTGGGGTCCTGCGTCATCGGCAAGCCGCGAATGTGCGGCACGGTCGCCAACCGGATTGGACGCGGGATCGACGGTTTGGAATGTTCCATGATGATGGTGAACGTTGGCCCCTGCTGGCTCAGCGAGGGGTGCTGAAACGGGCGGGTTTTCACGCCGCGCGTGACCATCAGGCGGGCGTGGGCATCGGTGGTCATCTCATTGGCGGCGCGAGTGGCCTCCAAGGCTG
Source organism: Shimia sp. (assembly GCF_022448905.1). GTDB lineage: Bacteria > Pseudomonadota > Alphaproteobacteria > Rhodobacterales > Rhodobacteraceae > Shimia. The sequence goes on from NZ_JAKVCW010000012.1 coordinate 95,161, forward strand.
CAATCACGCCGGCTTTGTCCATGCCGATGTCCAGATCGATGGCTTTGGCGGCCTCAAACAGGCGGTCCATATGCTCGTCCAGGAAGGCCCAGTGGCCGTCATAAAGCCTCAGCCCTTCCCACACGCCATCCCCGAGCATAAAGCCGCTGTCATAGACAGACACCACTGCCTCCGCCTTGGGCACAACACGACCGTTGAGCCAGATCTTGATCTCTTCGTTGCGGGCGTCTTCGGCGGCCTGGTGGGTGGTGACGTGATCGGTCATGGAGCGCTCCCTATGGCAAAGTCACGGGACGCTATCTGTGTCACGCGGGGTTTCCAAGCTGAATTTTACATATTGGATACGTTTCACGCGGTTGACAGCAGGTGTCGTGGCGGCACTTTAGAGGGTGCAATTGATTTGGACTTTTGACTTTTGACTTCTGTGACAGACTTGGGCGCTGTGCCGTCTTCCTCCTCAAAAACCCTGTTGGTGCTGGGCAGCACCGGAAAGCTTGGGCGATTGCTGCGGGCGTGCTTGGCTGTCGCGCCTGAGTCGCTGTCTGGCTGGCAGGTTGTTTGGGGCGGACGGAAAGCAGACGCAGGTGTCGATTGGGTCTACTCAGAAGACCCGCCACCGCAGGCCGATGCGGTGCTGGCCCTTTGGGGCGTGGTGCCGGGCAAAGGGGATTTGGCCGACAACATCACGCTGGCGCATCGAGCGGTGGAAATCGCCCAAGACAGCGGTGCAGCGCGGGTGCTGCATTGTTCCAGCAGCGCGGTTTACGGACCAGCAAGAGAGGCGACTGAAGGCGGTGCTCTGGCGCCGGTGAATGCCTATGGCGTGGCCAAGATTGAGATGGAACAGAGCCTGTTTTCGGACGATTCAGGTCAATCACCTGAACCAAAATCAGCGGTTTTGCGATTGGCAAATGTTGTTGGGGCGGACAGCTTGTTTCGCGCGATCCAAAGTGGTCAACCGGTGACGCTGGATGCTTTTGACATTGGCCAAAGTCCAATCCGCAGCTACGCCACACCTACCGTGATCTGGCACGCGGTGGCGAGCCTGCTGTCCGCTAACGCCATGCCGGACGTAATTAACGTTGCGGCCTCCAATCCAGTTGCCATGCATGAGTTGCTCGAAGCCGCACAATGCCCGTTTGTGTGGCGCCCGGCGCCGGAAATGGCGGTGGCGGAAGTGTCGATGTCTATGGCGCGGCTTCGGCGCTTGACGGGGCAAACGCTTGTGGTACCGCCTCAAGAAATGATTGCGGAATGGCGCAGGTTGACAGAGGCACAGGCATGATCGGGCACGGCACCACCTTTGGGCGGCGGATGATGGACCTTGGCTGGGTGCTGTTCCTGCTGCTGATCTTGTGGCCAGTGATGTTGATTGTGGCGGTGATGATCCTGATCCGCGATGGGCGGCCGATCCTTTATGTGTCGGAGCGCATGAAAACACCGACGCAGGGGTTCAAACTCTACAAGTTCCGCACCATGAGAAATGTGGATCGGGACAGCGGTGTGTCCGGTGGCGACAAAACCCATCGGATCACCAAAACCGGCAAATTTTTGCGGCGGTATCGGCTGGATGAGTTACCGCAGCTGTTCAACATCCTGAAAGGCGATATCAGTTTTGTCGGCCCGCGTCCGCCGCTGCGCCGTTATGTGGAACGGTTTCCCGAGCTGTATTCGGAGGTGCTCAAAGATCGCCCCGGCGTGACCGGTTTGGCAACTTTGATTTACCATCGGACCGAAGAACGCCTGTTGGAAGAGTGTAAAACGCCGGAAGAGACAGAGGCGGTTTATGAGCGACGCTGTGTGCCCCGCAAAGCGCGGCTGGATCTGCTCTATTCCAAACGGCGCACCTTGGGATTTGACCAGCGGCTGACAGTGGCCACGGTGTTTCGGAGAGTGGCGCCAGTCTATCGTCCTGGCCGCACAAAGTGGCTGCTGTAACCGGACTTCACCTTGCTTCACCAAGCTGTGACATCCGGTTTCAAGGGATTGAGCCGGGAGCAATCTTGCGCGCAGGGTGGCGGCAAGAAGGAGTGTCGCAATGACCAGATTTCAGAACCTGAAGACCGTGGCCCTGTCCGTTTTGATCCTGTTGGGAGGGTTGGCGCATGGCCACCGCGCCCATGCGATGGGCACCGATACGCTGGTGGTGGCGGGCGGCTGCTTCTGGTGTGTGGAAAGTGACTTTGAAAGCGTACCTGGCGTGCGCGGCGTGGTCTCCGGCTACACCGGCGGATCCACCAAGAACCCGAGCTACAAGGATGTGACCAAAGGCGGGTCCGGCCACTATGAGGCGGTGAAGATCACCTTTGATCCGGACACGGTGACACGGGAAACATTGCTGGATTTGTTCTTCCGCTCCGTCGATCCGACCGACGCGGGTGGGCAATTCTGTGACCGCGGCGACAGCTATCGCACGGCGATTTTTGTGGCAAACAAGGTGGAACAGGGTCTGGCAGAGAGCGCCAAGGCCAAAGCTCAGGCGCAATTGGGTCAGACCATTGTGACGCCGATCCTGCGCGAGGGAAAATTCTACAAGGCTGAGGCCTATCATCAGGATTACTACAAAGGGTCCAAGATTGTGCTGACCCGCTTTGGTCCTAAGAAACAGAGTGAGGCGTATAAACGCTATCGCAAGGCCTGTGGTCGGGATGCGCGGGTGAAGGCGCTTTGGGGCTCTGACGCGCCGTTTGTAGGACACTGAAGGATGGGGGCGTTGCCCCCGTCGCCAAAGGCGACTCCCCCAGGATATTTTTGGAATGAGAAAGACAAGGTCACGCTTAGAAGCGAGCCTCGTCGACTTCTTTGAGGTCCGGGATCACGTCGGCGGTGCCTTGGCGCGTGACCATCAAGGCGCCGGCGCGCATGGCGAGCGCGATACATTGCTCCATTGGCAGGCCTCGATCCCGCGCGGCCAGCACGTAGCCGGTGAAGGTGTCCCCTGCCCCGGTGGTGTCCACGGGGGTGACCGGCATGGCGGGGAAATCGCGCGCAGTACCGTTGTGAATCCAGCGGGCACCATTGGCGCCAAGGGTGATGATCACATCGGTAACGCCCAGCGCTTCTGGTGTTTTGCCGGTGGCCTCTTCCAGCTGCGCGGCTTCGACCTCGTTGAGGATCAGGAAGTCGAGATAGGGCAACACAGCGGTGACGGCTGACGCATCAAACGGCGCGGCGGCATAGGCGATGTAGAGATCGAGGCTACGAGCCATTTTGGCTGTTCCCAGCTGACTTAGGGTCTCATTTTGCATCAGAAGCGTGTCGCCGGGGGAGGCCTCCGCCAGCGCGCTGGCGATGGTTTGATCGGGGATTTGGAAGTTGGCGCCATTGAGCAGCACAATGCTGTTTTCACCGGCGTCATCCACATAGATCAGGGCTTGGCCCATGGGGGTGTCTGTCAGTGTGGCAATGTGGCGGGTGTCGACGCCAAACTCGGTCATGCGATCAATGGCCCATTTGCCGTCGCCGCCAACGGCACCGATATGGGCGGTATGTGCCCCGGCCCGCGCGGCGGCCACGCTCATGTTGGCGCCTTTGCCTCCTAACCCGCGAGTCATATCCGTGGCCGCCAACGTTTCGCCGGGGCCGGGGAGGTGCGGCACGTGATAGAAGTAATCCGCGTTGATGCTGCCGAGGTTGTAGATCGCCATGGGGTCCGCTTTGTTTTGATTTTTGATCAGGTGATCAATTTTTTGATGCTTTGTCTATTACCAATCCAGTCCTACGCGCGTTTTGCGCTTTTCGATAGGGGATGGGGTTTGCTATCTGGGGGGAACCAAACCTTGGGGGGTTCTGAGCAGTGAAAGGCGGCAAGCCGGGCGTCACGCCGATGATGGCGCAATATCTGGAGATCAAAGCGCAGTATCCGGATGCGTTGTTGTTCTACCGAATGGGCGATTTCTACGAGATGTTTTTTGACGACGCGGTGGCGGCGGCAGAGGCGTTGGATATTGCCCTGACCAAACGCGGCAAACATGACGGCAACGACATTCCCATGTGTGGCGTGCCGCATCATGCGGCCGAGGGCTATTTCCTGACGCTCATTCGCAAGGGCTTTCGCGTCGCGGTCTGCGAGCAACTGGAGAGCCCGGCAGAGGCAAAGAAGCGCGGCTATAAGGCGGTGGTGAAACGCGATGTGGTGCGGCTGGTGACGCCGGGCACATTGACCGAAGACAGCTTGCTGGATGCGCGGCGGCACAATTTTTTGGGCGCCTATGCCGTGGTACGCGATGAGGCGGCGCTGGCCTGGGCAGATATTTCCACCGGCGCGCTGCATGTGATGCCGTTGTCGCCGGTACGGTTGGGACCGGAATTGGCACGGCTGGCGCCAAGCGAGCTTTTGGTGGCGGAGGGCACTGAGGCGGATCTGGGGCCTGTGGTAGAAGACATGGGCGTGCCGTTGACATCTGTTTCTCGAGGCAGTTTTGACTCTGTTTCAGCGGAAAAGCGGGTGTCTGCGCTATTCAAAGCCTCCTCTCTGGAGGCCTTTGGGACCTTCACACGGCCGGAAGCCGGGGCGCTTGGGGCCATCGTGGATTATCTGGAGCTGACCCAGAAAGGCAAACTGCCGCTGTTGCAGCCACCGGTGCGCGAGGCGACCCAGGGTGTGATGCAAATTGATGCAGCGACACGGCGAAACTTGGAGCTGACGGCGAGCCTGTCTGGTGGTCGGGCTGGGTCGCTTTTGGCGACAATTGACCGGACGGTCACGGCCAGCGGGGCGCGGTTGTTGGAGCAGCGGTTGTCCTCGCCGTCTCTGCGGCTTTCGAGCATTCGCGGGCGGCTGGATTCTGTGTCTTACATGGCGGAGCATCGCAGTGAGGCGTCTGATTTGCGTGAGGCGTTGCGCAAGGTGCCGGATCTGGACCGGGCTTTGTCGCGGCTGTCGCTGGACCGTGGTGGGCCGCGGGATTTGGCGGCGGTGCGCAATGGGCTTGGACAGGCCGGGGAACTGGCGGCGCGCGGGTATGACGGAGAATTGCCGGAAGATTTGAGTACGGCGCGTGCGGCGCTGGAAGGGCATGAGGAACTGCTCGACCTATTGGAAGATGCGCTGATCGCGGAGCCGCCGTTACTGGCGCGCGACGGGGGATTTATTGCGCCCGGGTTTGATCCAGAGCTGGATGAAAGCCGTGAGTTGCGCGACGAGGGCCGTGGCGTGATTGCGGGTATGCAGGCGCAGTATTCCGAACAGACCGGCATTGCGGCGTTGAAGATCAAGCACAACAATGTGCTGGGCTATTTCATCGAGACCACCGCGAAACATGCGGATGCGATGATGTCGTCGCCTTTGTCAGAGACCTTCATTCACCGCCAGACCACGGCCAATCAGGTGCGTTTCACCACCGTGGAACTGAGCGAGATGGAGACCAAGATTCTCAACGCCGGGAACCGGGCGTTGGAGATCGAAAAGCGGCTCTATGACAGCTTAAAAGGCGCGATTTTGGATCGGGCTGGGCAAGTGGCGGCGGCGTCCAAAGCGTTGGCGGAGTTTGACCTGGCAGCGGCACTGGCGGAACTGGCGGCCAATGACAACTGGACCCGTCCAGAGGTGAATGAGAGCCGTGATTTTGCCATTGAAGGCGGGCGGCATCCGGTGGTTGAAGCGGCGTTGCGCAAGTCTGGTGATCCGTTTGTGGCCAATGACTGTGACCTGTCCGGAGGCGATGCGGCGAGCATCTGGCTGCTGACCGGTCCGAACATGGCCGGTAAATCGACCTTTCTGCGGCAGAATGCTCTGATCGCGCTGTTGGCGCAGATGGGCAGCTTCGTGCCCGCCGACAGCGCGCGGATAGGGCTGGTGAGCCAGCTGTTCAGCCGTGTTGGCGCGAGTGATGACCTCGCCCGAGGACGCTCGACCTTTATGGTGGAGATGGTGGAAACCGCCGCGATCCTCAATCAAGCCGACGACCGGGCGCTGGTGATTCTGGATGAAATTGGTCGTGGGACAGCGACCTATGACGGGTTGTCGATTGCATGGGCAACGCTGGAACATCTGCATGATGTGAACAAGTCGCGGGCGCTGTTTGCCACGCATTATCATGAAATGACGCAGTTGGCTGGGAAGATGGCCGGCGTGGACAATGCGACCGTGGCGGTGCGGGAGTGGGAAGGTGAAGTGATCTTCCTGCATGAGGTCACGCAGGGGGCGGCGGATCGCAGCTATGGCGTGCAAGTGGCGCAGCTGGCAGGCTTGCCTGCGGCGGTGGTGGATCGGGCGCGGGTGGTTCTGGATGCCCTGGAAAAAGGTGAGCGGGAAGGCAAGGCGCAGAAAGCGTTGATTGATGATCTGCCGCTGTTTGCTGTGGCGCCTCCACCCGTGGCAGCTGCGCCCAGTGGGCCGTCGCCGTTGCAGGAGAAACTGGCCGATGTGTCGCCAGATACGCTCAGCCCGCGGGAGGCGTTGAACCTGATTTATGAATTGAAGGACTTGGCGGAGAGCTGAGTTCAGACGAATTAGTGCCTATTTTTCCGCCAGAAGCGCGGCGAGATAGGCGCCATAGCCGGACTTTCCAAGCACCTCTGCGCGGGCGGCAAGCTCTGCGTCGCTGATCCAGCCTTTGCTCCAGGCGATCTCTTCGGGGCTGCCAACCTGTTGGCCCTGACGATCCGATAAGGTACGCACAAAATTGCCCGCATCCAAAAGGCTGGCGTGGGTGCCGGTGTCAAGCCAGGCATAGCCGCGGCCCATGAGTTCGACCTGAAGCGCGCCTTCGGTCAGATAGGTTTCCAGCAAGGTGGTGATTTCCAGCTCACCCCGTTCCGAAGGCGTCACGGTGCGGGCGCGATCTGGCGCGGTGCCATCTAGGAAATAGAGGCCGGTGACCGCGTAAGGCGACGGCGGTTTGGCGGGTTTCTCGATGATGTGGCGCGCCGCACCGGAGGCATCAAAATCGACCACGCCGTAGCGCTCCGGATCGGCCACGCGATAGCCAAACACGGTACCGCCCGTGGGGCGCGCATCGGCAGCCGCAAGTTGTTCCGGCAGGCCGTGGCCGAAGAAGATGTTGTCACCCAGCACCATGGCGCTTGGCGCGCCGTTCAGGAAGTCTTCGGCCAAGAGGTAGGCCTGAGCCAGGCCGTCGGGGCTTGGCTGCTCGATGTAGGTGAGGCTGAGGCCCCACTGGCTGCCGTCGCCCAGCGTGCGTTGAAACTGGGCCTGATCCTGCGGCGTGGTGATGATGGCGATCTCGCGGATGCCAGCCAGCATCAGCACCGACAAAGGGTAGTAAATCATCGGCTTGTCATAGATCGGCAGCAGCTGTTTGGAGATGCCGATGGTGATCGGATACAGCCGGGAGCCGGTGCCACCGGCCAGAATGATGCCTTTGCGCGTGGTCATGAGGTGCCCTGCTCCAGTTGTGCAATCACGCGGGTCAGGCCCGCCTTCCAATCGGGAGGTGTAATGGCAAAATCCGACAGAAGCGTGGCGCAATCCAGTCGGGAATTGAGCGGGCGTTTTGCCGGGGTGGGGAAGTCTGTGCTGGGAATGTCGGTCACTGTGACCGGGCGGTTGGCGATGTGGAAGATCTCGCGGGCGAAGTCGGCCCAGGTGGTGGATGGCGCGCCGCTGTAGTGGTAAGTGCCGCCGGTTTTGCCGTCCATCAGGCCGCGCGCCATGGCGACCAATGTCGCGGCGATGTCGGCGGCGGGAGTCGGGCCGCCGTGCTGATCTGCCACGATGGTCAACGCGTCGCGGGTTTCACTGAGGCGCAACATAGTTTTCACGAAGTTGGCGCCATGGGCGGAGAACACCCAGCTGGTGCGCAGGATCACATGAGGTCCACCGGCGGCGCGCACATTGTCTTCACCCGCCAATTTGGTGCGTCCATAGGTGTTGATTGGCGCAGTGGGATCATCAGGCGCGCGGGCGCCCTGCCCCTCGCCATCAAACACGTAGTCGGTGGAGATATGCAGGAAAGGCAGACCACGCTCTGCGGCAGCTTTGGCCATCGCGCCCAGCGCATCGGCGTTGATGATTTGGGCTGTATCAGTCTCTGTTTCGGCCTGATCGACAGCAGTATAGGCGGCGGCGTTGATCACGGCGTCTGCATCGGTTTGCGCAATGCGAGCAGCACAGGCCGCCGGGTCCAGAAGATCCGCCTCTGTGCGGCTGAGCGCCTCGATTTGGAGATCTGCGCCCGCCAAGGCTTGCAGCTCGCGCGCAACTTGACCGGTTTTGCCAAACACAAGAATTTTCATCGTTACTCTCCGCCGGATTGTGTGCTCAGGTCCCTTTGGACGTCCCCAAACGTGTCCCAACGCCTTCTCGCGCTTGCAAGGCTTGCCACCAATCGGGGTTGTCGAGATACCATTGCACGGTTTTCTCCAAGCCCTGCTGCAAGGTCACCGAGGGACGCCAACCCAGCTCTTCGCGCAGACGCGAGGGATCGATGGCATAGCGATAATCATGGCCGGGACGGTCCTGCACAAAGGTAATTTGGCTGGCATAGGGTCGATCTGCGGGGCGCAGGCGATCCAGAATGGCGCAGATGCTTTCCACCAGATCGATGTTGCGCGCCTCATTTTCGCCGCCGATGTTGTAGGTGCGGCCGTTTTCGCTTTGCTCCAGAACAGTGATCAACGCGTCGGCGTGATCTTCGACATAAAGCCAATCCCGTACGTTCAGTCCCTGCCCGTAGACGGGGATGTCCTTGCCCGCGAGGGCATTCAGGATGACGACCGGGATCAGTTTTTCCGGGAAATGGAACGGCCCGTAATTGTTGGAGCAGTTGGTAATCACGAAAGGCAGTTGATAGGTCTCGCCCCAGGCGCGCACCAAATGGTCGCTGCTGGCTTTGGAGGCGGCGTAGGGCGAGTTGGGCGCATAGGGCGTCTCCTCGGTGAACTGGCCCTCGTCCTTCAGGGTGCCGTAAACCTCATCGGTGGAGATGTGATGGAAGCGGAACTGTGCTGGCTTGCCCTTCGCTTCCCAATAGGTGCGCGCCGCTTCAAGCAAGGTGTAGGTGCCGGTCACATTCGTGTCGATGAAGGCGCCGGGGCCGTCAATCGAGCGGTCCACATGGCTTTCGGCAGCCAAATGCATGACGGCATCAGGTTGATGCCTGTTAAAGATTTTGGCCAAGGCTGTGCCGTCGCGAATGTCGGCATGCTCAAAGGCATAGTTCGGACTGTCAGCAACAGAGGCGACATTGTCGAGGCAGGCCGCATAGGTCAGTGCATCCAGATTGACCACTTGATGATCGCGGGCGATGGCGAGCCGCACGACGGCGGATCCAATGAAGCCTGCGCCGCCGGTTACAAGGATCCTCATGCGGCACCTTCCCATGTGAAAACAGTCTCTAAATCAGCCAAATTTGGCGCGGCTGTGTCTTTGTCGCTGAGCGTGCGCTGTGCGGGATCTACCCCCCACTCAATGCCCAGCGCAGGATCATCATGTGCGATGGCGCGGTCACAATCGGGGGCATAGTAGTCGGTGCATTTGTAGATGATTTCTGTGTCCGGTTGCAGCGTCACAAACCCATGAGCAAATCCCACCGGCACCAAAAGTTGGCAACCGTTTTCGGCGGTGAGTTCGGCGCTGACCCAGTGGCCAAAGGTTGGCGACCCGGCGCGGATGTCCACCGCCACATCAAGAAGGGCGCCCTGTCCACAACGGACAAGTTTGGCCTGCGCATGGGGCGGGGTTTGATAGTGCAAGCCGCGCACCGTGCCGACTTTGGAAGAGAGCGAATGGTTGTCCTGAACAAAGTCCAGATCAATGCCCGCGTCGGCCATGCGGCGCTTGTTCCAGCTTTCGCTAAAAAAGCCACGACTGTCGCCAAACCGATCCGGGGTGAGCCGCAACACACCGTCTAATTTTGTGATTTCAACCTTCATGACCCGCGACCTCAAGGACTTCTGCAAACAATAAGCGAGTGCTATCAATCCCTTGTCAGCTTGTCACGTGCGCAGCACCGCGGGATTTGACAGTCGGCAGTGAAATTGGGATGTGTTGCCCCATAAGAGACCAAGTTTTTTGAGCGCGGGAAGCCCCATCCATGAAGCGACTGATTGCTGTTGTCGTCACCTACAACCGCCTGGGAAAACTGCAAGAGACCGTGGCCCGCCTGTTGGACGTGCCAGTTGATGCGCTGGAAAAAGTGCTCGTGGTCAACAACGCCTCTACCGATGGCACCGGAGACTGGCTTGCGGCGCAGCGTGATCCGCGGCTGATTGTGGAACATATGTCCGACAATCTTGGGGGCGCTGGCGGGTTTGAGCATGGCATGCGTTTGGTCACTAAAACCTACGATCCCGACTGGATTGTGATGATGGACGACGATGGGCGCCCGACAGCAGGCACTTTCGAGCGGTTTCAGGGTATGGACGTCAGCCAATGGGATGCCCTTGCAGCGGCGGTCTACTACCCGGATGGGGCGATATGTGACATGAACCGCCCGTCCCGGAACCCGTTTTGGCACGGCAAAGTGTTTCTGCGCACCTTGCTTGGGCGCGGCGGGCGTGACGGGTTTCACATCACGCCGGAGGATTACCAGGGCGCGCCCAAGCAGATTGATGTGTCCTCTTTTGTAGGGCTGTTTGTGTCACGTGAGGCAATCGCCCAAATTGGCTTCCCCGACGGGCGCTTGTTTGTCTATGGCGAAGACGGGCTTTATACGCTGACGCTCAGCAAATCGGGTGGGCGCATTGGTTTTATGCCTGACCTGCGGTTTGAGCATGACTGCTCCACTTTTGGAGACGACGACCGCCGGTTTCGGCCGCTTTGGAAAGTCTACTACTACCATCGCAATTTACTGATGCTGTATAGAGAGGCATCTGGCCTATTTTTTGTGCCGTTGCTGTTTGTTGTGTTTCCCAAGTGGCTTTTAAAAACCCGACATCACAAAGGCGAGCGACGCGTGTTTCTTAGGTTGCTGCGCCACGCAATGTGGGACGGGCTTTTGAAGCGTACGTCAGTGGATCATGGATCAGTTTTGAAGTGGGAACAGGCAGAATAACCTGGCGAGCCCTCAATTGTTGAGGATATCCCGATGATAACGCACCAAAAGCACCACACCCAAGAAAAGCGTTATCAACCCGAATAGCCCAACGTAGACAACATCAACATTTTCGGCGCGATAGCTTGGATAAAAGCCGGACCGCATTTCTGCGATTGGATGGGCCAAAGGGTTGAGCCACATCAGCTTTTGAACATTCTTTGGGAAACCGTCGATCAGAAAAAAAATCCCAGACAAAATAAACAATGGCCGGGTGATGATACTCCATACCTGTGCCCAAACCGGAAACATGCCAAGGAACACACAATTCAATACGCCGATGCCCAGCCCAAGCAGGCAAGTCATCCACACAGCGGTAAACATGGCCGAAAAGTCCAAAATGACCCGTGTGTCAGACACAACAACGACGCCAACCAATAGACAAATCATAACGATCAATCCTGTCAGCGTGTTGAGAATGAACCGTGCGAGCACAGCGTCCACCCATGTCACCGCCGGGTACATCAATAAGGATCGCGAGAACCTAAAAGACTGCATAATATTGTTTGACAGAGACATATACAGCGTGAATGGCAGCATGCCTGTTGCGTAAAACAACAAAAAGCTGGTTCCTAGCGGCGGCGTGCGCATCACCAGAGAAAACCCAATTGTAAGTATCAGAATGCCACCCAAAGGCTCCAGAAACGCCCACAGATATCCGCCTGGGGAGCGGCCATAACGCGAGCCCATTTCGCGAAGCATCAATGCCATAATAGACCGTAACGTGGCAAATCTGGGCGCACGGGTGCTTCTTGGTCTCTGCGGTGGTGGAAGCGAAGAACTGCCAGTGGTGGACATGAATAGGATTTCCAATGCTAGCGTTTCTGGAGAGAAGTATGCTAAAAACGGACCAAATTTCAATTATGCTTTGTAAAGGCACATAATGTCAGATGCATCCCAGGAGCAAGGTGCACCTAAAGCTACGCAGGATTCTGTTTCTAAGAATGGCAACACCACACCGAAACAGCCAAAGCCAAATGCGACCAAGAGTCCTGCCAAAGCCGGCGCGGCAGCCGGAGCACCTGAGAGCTTAAAAGTTGTCGCCAACCCACCCACCGGGAACGGGCCTGCGAAAGCGGCGCCTGGGGTAAAAAAGCAGCCACAGAAAGCCACGCAAAAAAACGCTGGTGGACCACAAAACGCCAACAAAACGCCCGGTGGGCCGCCAAGCGGAAAACACGACGCCAATAAGAGACCACAAAACCCACCAGAGACAGAGGGAAACGCCAAACCAGAAACGCCAAAGACACAACTTCCTGCTCCTGCTCCTGCTCCTGCTCCTGCTCAAAAAAAACCGCAAGATCAGCCAAAAGTGAAAGCAAAGCCACCCGCCAGAGCGGCGAAAATGAGCACACGCCACTGGGTGATAGTCGCATCTTTTGTACTCATGGTTGTGTTACCAATCTTCGCGACCGTTGGGTATCTGTGGTGGGTGGCAAAAGACCAATATGGGTCGGTAACTGGATTCACCGTTCGTCAAGAAGAAAGCGCTGGAGCGCAAGAAATTTTGGGGGGCTTGGCCCAATTGGCGGGCGGCAACTCAAGCGGTGATGGCGAAATTCTGTACCAGTTTATTTTAAGCCAACGCATGGTGCGTCTGGTGGAGGACAGCGTTGGTTTGCGTGCGCACTATAGCCAATATTGGGAGGAAGATCCCGTCTTCGCTTTGTGGCCGGATGCGACGATTGAAGACCTGGAGAGTTTTTGGACACGTATTGTTAAAGTGTCTTTGGACAGCTCATCCGGACTGATTGATGTCCGCGTGCAAGCGTTTGATCCAAACACAGCGCATGCCATCACAACAAGCATCGTCAACCACAGCCAATCTATGATCAACGCGCTCAACGAAACAGCTCGTGACGACGCCATGCGATATGCGCGCGAGGATTTGGAGACATCTGTAACCCGCCTCAAAGAGGCGCGGGAAGCCCTGACCGCCTTTCGAACGCGCACACGCATTGTCGACCCAACGTCAGACATCCAAGGTCGGATGGGCGTGATGAACAACTTGCAACAGCAACTGGCTCAAACGCTTATTGAGTTCGATCTGCTCAAAGATACGGCGTCTGCCACGGACCCGCGATTGTCGCAAACGACACGGCGTATCAACGCAATCAAAGACCGCATCACGCTCGAACGTGAAGCTTTTGCGACCGAGTCGATAGAGACGGGTGTAGGACAGGAGGACTACCCAGATTTGATCGCGGAATACGAAGGACTGATTGTTGATCGGGAGTTTGCGGAAGAAACCTATCGCGCTACCTTGGCTGCAGTTGAAGTGGCCCGTGCAAAAGCGCAACGCCAAAGCCGGTATCTAGCCACTTTTGTGCCACCGACACTCGCAGAATCGAGTGAGTATCCCAAACGCTTTACCTTGGCGGCGCTGGTGGCGGCCTGCCTCTTTTTGGCATGGTCCATTGTGACACTAGTGTATTATTCCATTCGAGATCGCGGCTAAGGCGAGACAGACACGTGGTGCGGATTGAAAATTTGGTCAAAAGCTTTCGGGTGCGAGGTCACAAGAAAGTTGTGATCAATAATCTCAGTATGGAGTTGCCCAGCGGTCGCTCGCTTGCACTTCTCGGAAGAAACGGCGCTGGCAAATCCACTCTGTTGCAAATCATCGCTGGAACATTGCGTCCGGACTCGGGGCAGATCGTGAGCGATGGATCAATTTCTTGGCCGGTTGGGTTTGCCGGGTCGTTTCACGCAAACCTGACAGGGGTGCAAAACATACGGTTCATCGCACGGGTTTATGGTGTGGACAGCGACGAATTGTGTGCGTTTGTGCGCGACTTTGCTGAGCTGGGAAACCACTTTTACATGCCGGTTCGCAGTTATTCATCTGGCATGAAAGCGCGATTGGCTTTTGGCGCATCGATGGGCATCCACTTTGACACCTATTTGGTCGACGAGGTCACCGCAGTAGGAGATGCCGTTTTTCGAGAAAAAAGTCGGGAGCTTTTTCAAGATCGTATGAAGTCTTCCAGCGCAATTTTGGTCAGCCACGAAATGGGTCAGGTGCGCAGTTTTTGCGATTCAGGCATTGTCCTTTCGGACGGGCAACTCCAGTATTTTGATGACGTCAACGATGCAGTGGAAGCACATTTGGAGCTTATTTCACGACACAAAGCAAATCATTGATATCTCTTTTCAAACTCAAACCTTGTTAAGCTAAATATTCATGCGCAAAACGATCTACCTCCACATCGGGCATTACAAAACCGGCACCACAGCGCTGCAGGTCTTTTTGGATAGCAACCGAGATACTTTGCAAAACCTCGGCAAACTTTGGAACAAAGGGGTCGATTACCCAGATCAGTTTGCCCACTTTGCCAAGCATTCTCAGATGGCTTTTTCCATTTACCGTGAAGCGGGTATGACCAAGCTGATGTATGGCTTCCGCGACCAAACTCCTGCGAAAGAACGTTGGCACAGCTTTTTCGATTATGTGCGTCAGAGCAAATGCCCGTCGATACTTATCAGTTCAGAAGAGTTCATGCGCATGGGGGCCAATCCAAAAGCCGCGCAACTGCTCAAAGACATCATATCGCCAGTGCAAAGCGAGTTTAACTTCAAGATCATCGCATATTTGCGACGTCCGGACGCACATTTGAGATCGTGGTATAATCAGCTGGTCAAACTCAAACAGCCTGTTCCTGACTTCAACAACGCGGTCTGTAATGTGATGGAACCCATCCACTATGACTTTGGTCTGGCGCTACGTCCATGGATGGCCATTTTTGGGCAAGAGGCCGTCGTTGTGCGCGCCTATACCGAGGATCTTAGAAAGGATGGAGCACTTTTTCGCGACTTCTTATCGATACTCGATATTCCATTTGACGGAAAAAATAGGAGTCGCTGGATTTTACCGGACAACGGCATCAACGCGCGTCTTGAAGAACGTTATTTGGAACTGACGCGCATTACGCAGAACCTGTGCCTGACCAAAGAAAGAAGCGAATGGCTCAGAAAAAATCTTGTAAATCAGCTGGAGGCGCAAAGGCCGGACAGCATAGCACAGCTCACGTTCCCTGACATTGTTGAACAATCCCGCCAGGGTCTAGAAGATCTCAAGTCGAACTCTCAAACATCCTCTGTTGCCAAAGCGCTCGGCAATTATCCGCCGCGCGGCGATACAACCGAACGCATGGAAATGCTAAATTTGGTGCAATTACTTCTTCACGAAAACACTGTGTTGCGCCAACGCATTCAGCAAAGCAGCAATGCGTCGGAAGCGCGTCTCGCCGCCATCGAGGAAAAGCTTGGCCTTTCGAAGTCGGGCAAAAAGTGAAGATACTCTTTTACAACTGGGTCGACTATCAGGACGCGGAGAACCGTGGCGGCGGCGTTTCGATTTATCAGCGCAATGTCATGGCAGCGTTGCAAGGTCGAGTCGACGTGGATGTGAGCTTTCTGTCCGCTGGATTGTCTTATGATTTGCCCGCCAAACAGCCGCGATGGGAAGCCTTGCGGCATGGCAAAAATGCTGGCAAGCCACAGCACTTTGACATTGTGAACTCCGGGGTATTGGCGCCAGCCCACCACAGTTTTGGCGACACTGCACAGGTGGAGCATGCGGCCACTCAGGCTGTGTTTATGGATTTCATCGAAAAGACCGGGTCCTATGATGTTGTACACTTCAACAACCTCGAAGGTGTGCCCGCCTCTGTGTTGGCACTCAAGGAGCGCTGGCCGGAGACGAAAGTCGTATTTTCCCTGCACAACTACTACCCGTTCTGTCCGCAGGTGAACCTTTGGCACAAAGAAACCGAAACCTGTGAGGACTTCGCGGAAGGAACCAAATGTGTGAACTGCCTGACGGGAGGCCATGACGCGCATCACCTGAGATTGGCAAATGGCCTGGCCTATTCGCTGAAGCGACGTGGCCTGGAACCAGGGAGCTGGGCGTTTCAGTTTTTGTTTGTCTGGACGATGCGTTTCGGGCGCCGTGCTGTGGGGCTTCTAAAGCGTGCCAAAAAGCTTCTGCGCTCTGGATCCAAAGCAGGCGGCGCAAATGCCTCCTCCCTTCCGCAATCGGAGGCTGGCTTTGCGGTGCGACGCCAGACAATGGTCGATACGATCAACCAGAACTGCGACCTGGTGTTGTGTGTGTCAGATGCGGTACGCGATTTGGCGGTTCACTATGGGCTTCAGCCGTCCAAATGCGCGACCAGCTATATCGGCACGCGACAGGCAGATGCCTTTGCTACCACACAGCCACGGGATGCGATTTTGCGGCAAGACGGCACGTTTGCGCTTGGGTATCTGGGGTATATGCGGCGGGACAAAGGCTTCCTGTTTCTTTTGGAAGCTCTGGAAAGTCTGCCAGAGGATTTGGCCAAACGGCTGCGCTTTGTCGCGGCGGCGCGCAGTGATGATGAGGCCATGGCGGCCCGGCTTCACAATCTGGCGCCCAAATTGGCAGAGCTGACCCATAAGGATGGGTATTCACACGACGATTTGGACGCACTGTGTGCGGAAGTTGATGTCGGCGTGGTGCCGGTGTTGTGGCATGACAATCTACCGCAGGTGGCCATCGAGCTGCACAGCCGCCACATACCGCTGCTGACGTCTGATATGGGCGGAGCCAAAGAGTTGGCCAACAGTCCGGACATGACCTTTGCCGCAGGCGATATCGCGGCGTTCCATGCGCGGATCGCAGCCATTTTGAATAACGGCGTGGACCTGGACGCCTACTGGGCGGCGGCCCGTGCGCCAACAACAATGGACGTACATATCACCGAGCTGTTGGAACATTATTCAAACGAGCCAATGGCACAAACCGCGTCTTAGTTGGCGGCCTTTGCGAATATGCTTTGCGCGAAGGCCGTTTCTGTCCAGCGCACCGAGAGGTCTGGGTCAAAAAGCACGCTGCGGCCTTCGGACAAGAGGGCGAGATATTTCTGATACTCTTCGGCATTGTTGAAATGCTGGCCACGGGCCACTTCGGCCTGCGCTTTGCGGCGGAATTCGGCGTTGTATTTGAAATGCGCCAAGATCAAGTCGCGCGGCGCCAACTGCGCATCACCAATGTAGTGCAGGCCGGCGGCCAAGCGCATCCATGGCTGATAGCGTAGCAGGGCCAATTTCTGGGCCACAAACAAATCAGGACGCGCGCCAGGGAGTAGCCGATGCCGAAGCGCACTTGTCCAAGTTGGCTGATCTGAAAACGGCCCACGGTAGGGGGTGTTTGTGAGGAAGGGAACACGATCGCAATAGGCCGCTTCGCCAAAGGGACTTTCCGAAAATGTGGCGTCCTCAAGCGGGCCTTTGGGATACATATCCAGCATCAGGAGACGCACCGCCTTTGCCGTGGCGAACTCTGGCTCAGACAACAAGTTGGGCAAGGTTTGTAACTGTTCCGCCTGCCACGCCAGCAACTCGTCGGCGTCTGCCACAAGGCTCCATTTGTCGACACGATAGGCGGCCAGCAAGGCCTGTTGCCAAGCCACGCCGTAGCGCGCAAAGCGGTAGTCTGTGTCCACCGAGAACACCGCGACATCAGGTTGGTCTGCCAAATACTCCAGCGTGCCATCGTCAGAGCTGTTGTCGGCAATTAGGAAAGCGCCCACGCCCAGCTTTCGGTAGTGTGCCAAGAAATGCGGCAGCATAAACATCTCGTTGCGCATACAGGAGACAACGGCGACCTCAGCCTCTATGGCGGCATCAACCTTGTGTTGCGGTGATATCAACTCCAGCGCGTTGCTTTGGTATCCAAGGCGCGCGGGCTGGAAACTTGGCCAGATCTTCTTTGGCATCAGCTCGCGGATGTCTAAGCGCGTCACGGCCTCTTGCTGTTTGTCGGTTGTGTCCATGTGCACCAGATGCACCGGGGCGGTGCGACTGGCGTCAAACCCATTTTGCCACGACGGCACCGGGATGGAGTCCTTGTGTGCACGCCGCCGGACGGTCACGACGTAATCCTCCTCAGCGACAAAAATGCCCCGCAGCGCCAGCAAATCACCCAACAGTTTGTCCTCCATAAAGGACGTCTGAATGAGCTGTTGGCCAATAGGG
The DNA here is from genome assembly GCF_022448905.1 of Shimia sp. Taxonomy (GTDB): domain Bacteria; phylum Pseudomonadota; class Alphaproteobacteria; order Rhodobacterales; family Rhodobacteraceae; genus Shimia. Next base: position 113,178 of record NZ_JAKVCW010000012.1, read on the forward strand.
GTTTTGGCAGCGGAAAGGGCCGCCTGCATTGCGGTGCGGCTGAGCGTATAACCAGAACCGCCATCGGCATACAACGAAGGCTCCGGGGATTTATCCAGTTCCAAACGGCCCCGCGCCGATGTTGATTTTGATTGGTGCCAGGTGCGGTCCATTTGCCCGACCACTCGCGTGAGTTTTCGGCCGTAATAGTCAAACTTTTTGTAAGTTTGAGACTGAAAGAACAACGGCGCATTCAGGAAGCAGTCGTCATCAACCTTGACCATGTGGGTGGCTTGGGTGTTTTGGAGCACCCAGTCGATTGTGGCCAATGTCTTTTGCGGCAATCCTTCGTAGCTGTCTGGGGCATCGACGTGCACAACATCGCCGTCCTGACGGCCATCGCCATCGCCGACGATCACCACATATGGCACCCCCAAATCCTTCAAAAGCCGGAGCCAGCCGTCACGCAGGACGGGAATGCGTGTATTCAGATGCGGTTTGCAGGAAAACACGGTGACAATGGTGTCATCCAATGCTGCGGTGTCGTTGTTTGCGTCGTCGGTGACAGGTTCTTCGGAAGGTTCGCGTCCTGCGATGCGCGCCGCGATGACTTCGGACATCGCCAAATCCGGCGTGCTGCTGCCGGGCGCGGCCGCGTGGCGCAAGGCTGCCTCCGCTGGAAAGGCATGTGCGCGTTGCAAGGCGACTAGATCTGGGGACGCATCTGTACCCATCGGAACACCGGCAGGGCCAAACAGGTCGCGCCGCAAACGCGTAACATCGGGACACTTGTGGCGAGCGAAGGCAATCAACGCGTTTTCAGCCTTGATAGGGTCTGTTTTGTAGCCTTGAACGTGACCAAAAAGACGTTTGGCGTCGGTCAGTTCCTGCGGCAGGCCGTCGTCTGGAAGTTGCTGCCAGAATTGCCGCGACAATCCATAAACCTGCAAACATATCTGTGTGATGAAACGCTGCATGCGCTGTGAAAGGTGATGTCGAGACGCGATCAAATCCACCGCTGCCAAAGTCAGGTCGCGACACTGAACCGCCTGCCAATAATACGGCGCGCGGCGTCGAAGCAAATGCCCCAGTAGGAACACCACATGATCCCTGTGGCGGGGTAACAAGTCGGTGCTTGTCACGGCCCAGCGCGCAAGCCAAGCCAGAGACGGTGTGGCAAGGACACCCTCACGCCGCCGTGCCAAGTCGCGTAGCGTTTTCAAAACCGGGAGTGGGTCACCCTGCAAAGCCAAAAACGGCAAGATTACCGAGTCGTGCCAAGGGTCTCCGTTTGGCGTATAGGGTGCCACGCCAGCCACTTTGGCCAGCTTGAAAAACGCCGCAAAGTCCTGATCCCGGCGGGCAAACACCGCGCCCATGGCCAAATAGACCTCTTGCTGTGCGAATGTCGAAATCGGCAGCTGCGCCACCGCGTCCAGCGGCGCGATCTTGCTGTTGTCTTTCAGGCTGTCGGCCAGATAGCGTATGGCCATGTCGACTTCTTCGGCAATCGGATCAGGCTTGTTTGCGCCGTCGGGTGCAGCTTTCCGAGTGGAAGGATCGTCCGGCAACGTGACAGTCTCAACGCTTGCCAAGAAGTCTTCGACACCGAAGTGTGTCGCTATGGCGGCGACGGTATTGAGCTCTTCGGCATTAAGCTCAGCCGCAATTTTGGCGTGCACCACATGCTCCACGATGGTCAATGCCAGGGTGGAGTCCAAAAAGGTTGGGCGGCGCGTCAGCAGTGTTTTGATATGCGCCACCATGTCGGCTCTGGTGAGCGTCAACGGCGCCTCAATGGCGACCCCGTCGCGTGTTTCGAGTTGCAAGCGCACTGTTGCTTCGGCTGTTTTGGGCAGATCACACCACAGCCGCGCGGGCAGATGGGCAGTGAGCCCCTCAAAGGACCCGGTTTCGACGCCAAAGGTCGGAAGGATCGTGCCGGTTGTCAGCTCTTTGATGTGGTACGTGTCCGCAGAGTGCGCCACCTGCAACAAAAGCCGTGCATCAAGCCTCAACGCGGGTGGCGGCGGGGCCAGCACAAACTCCAACGGCCAGACCGCGCTTGCGACCTCCTCGCCGGAATAGACGTCTATGCCCGAATAGACGAGGCCCTGCGCGTCTGGCGACAGCAGGGCCGGGTCAAAGGCGGCGGTGCCAAGCACCGTGTCGTTCACGCTGAGACAGACCTCATCGGGGGTGAACACCATGGAGACCCGGATGACCGGCGTATCAAGCGCAAGGGGCCAAGCCTGCTCTTGCCCCCAGCCGTCGTTGGTCAGCCTGTTGTACACGAGGCGGTTTTCGTGCCTTCGAAACGAGAAATGCACCGGCATAGTCAGGCCATTGGCGGCTAAGACGTCCAAATTGACAAAGGCGCTCTTTGACACATCTACCAAAAGCGAACAGGCACTGTTGGCGGCGGCAGGAAACGGGAAGTAGGCGCTGGTTTCGTTCCGATCGCGACGGACATCATATCGGCCATCGAACTCTTTTTGCCGCAGAGAGAGTGGCCGAGACCGGGCACGGCCCAGCGCGGCTGCCATGCCGCCAATGGGGTCAAATACCCGCTCCCGATGCGGCGACAGAGGCGTGTCAAAACCAGCTTCCAAGGGCGTGACCCCTCGCAGACCACGCCGCGCGGCGCTCCACATGGCTTCAATGTCTTTGACCGAGAGTTTCGCGGTGCCATTGAGCCGCTTTGCCTGCACAACCCGGTCAAACAAGCGTCTCTGCCAGCCTTGCGGCAGTGTTTGTGTCACGTCCTGTGGCAGCTGAGCCAGCACCGCATCATAGGTTTCTCCGATCGCGCCGCGCAGCACATCCGGCGCCGGCACCGTTCGTCCGGCCCAGGGGTCAAACACCACGCAGGGCGCTTTCACAGCTGCGATCAGTTGCAGCGCCCAGGCGGCGGGGAGCGTGGATGGATATGGCAGACGTTCCTTGAGCACAAACGCCCGCTCAAACACCCGTGCCGATACCTCCGGCAGCAACGACAAGGCCGCTGTGCCGTCCAGCGACACCGGCCCCTTTTCCAACGGCAAAAGTCGAAACGCCCGCATGTCCGCAAAGCCGGTGCAAAACGCGGGCAAAGCTTCATTGGGTTCCGTCTGGGAATAGGCAGACAAGGCCAATTGCGCGTCGTGCCGCAGCAGTTGTTCGACCTGCTGATACAAAGCAGCCGATTTGAACTGCACGCCGGGGCGCAGCACCGTGACATAGCGCCCACGCGCCAAGGTCCACAGGTCAGTTTGGGAGGATTGGTTCAGGTCCAAGACCTGTGTGTCGGGATGTTGTGCGCGCAAGCTGTCGAGCGACGCGCGCCCTTCGGCCAGCAAAATTGTCTCAAATCCCGGCCCAATCACTTCTGACAAGCTGTCCAACGTGGTGTGCAGGGCCGACGACGCCCCATCGGTGCAGTGGATGAACACCGTTAAAGGCAATTCACCCCGCAGTTCGAGCGCCCAACTGCGTGCGATGTCGTCATCCCACTCGGTTTGATACGTCAGGCCATCGTCGCGCAGCAATTGAGCGGACGCCAAGGCAAACCGCTTCCGTCGCGCCGGGTCTCGCAAGCTCAGACTGCGCTCAAACACCAAACGGCTGGCCAACTTCTCATAGGCGTCATGTGCGCCCTGAAAGGGGCCTTGTGTCATGATGTCTCGTAAGCGCCGCAACACCTGCAGCTGCTCAAAAACGCGGTCGTCATCGGTTGTGGTGATTTGGCCGTCTCGTCCCCGTGTCTGCCAATACAGGGCGCGTGGCAGGTGCACGATGTGATCCGTGCGCGCCGCCGCGCGCTGGAAGAAACTATGGTCCTCAAACCACGTGCCCTCGTCAAAATGCAAACCGTCGATCAGGCTGCGGCGGTAGAGCTTGTTCCAGGCAGAGGGGAAATGGCAAATCACCTGCTGCCAGTCTTCAAAACGGTAGCGATGGGGGGCAAAACCTTCGACAAAGTCCGCCGCGCCATGAATGCCGGAATGGGACACATGATTGCCGTCCGGGTAACAGGACTTGACCGCGCAAGCGACCCAATCCGCACCAGTGTCCTGCAACGCGGTGTAAAGCCGTTCCAAGAAATCGGGCGCAATCCGATCATCGCTGTCGACAAAAGACAGGACATCCGCTTGGGCCTGGTCCATCCCGGTGTTGCGCGCGCCCGATAGGCCACGGTTGGCTTGGTGAATGCAGCGAAACCGCAGATCCGTTTCACAAAATGCAGCGACGAGGTCTCCGCTGCTGTCAGTGGAGCCGTCATTCACAACCAACACTTCAAAATCACGCCAGCTTTGCCGCTGAATGCTTTCCAGACAGGCGATCACGTGGTCCTCGACATTGTAGACAGGCACAATGACGGAGATCGCGGGGATGGTTTGTTGGGCGCGACGAGAAGTGGAAACGGTCATAAAATCAAAAACAGCCAAGTAAGATACCAATGTTGTTTCTTACTGCTGCGGCTGGGTAAAGGGGGACAGCGTGATTTCTCAAAAAATGCCACGCCTGTGTGGAAAATCCCGCCCTAGCACAGGCCCGAACCCACTGCACTGCGTTTTGATCCGGTGGGTGTAACTTCTTTTTCACAGAAGGTTGTTTCAAAGGGGGAGAGCTTTTACAGCTTCAACATATTGTTTTGAAGAGAATGGATTTGAAATGAGCATCGTGATCGTGGGTGCAGGTTTCTCCGGGGCTGTGATTGGCCGGACTTTGGCAGAGGCCGGATATACTGTGTCGGTTTTGGACAGCCGAGATCACCTTGGCGGGAATTGCCACACCGAAAGGTGCAGCGAAACCGGCGTTATGGTGCACACCTATGGCCCGCATATTTTTCACACCGACAACCAACGTGTTTGGGATTACGTGACCTCGTTTGCGGAGTTCATGCCTTATCGCAATCAGGTGAAATCCACTGTCGGTGGCGCAGTGTATTCGCTGCCGATCAACCTGCACACCATCAACCAGTTTTTTGGCAAAACCTTCAATCCGGAAGAGGCGCGGGCCTTTGTCGAAACCACGCAGGCCGACACAAGCATCGCCGACCCCCAGAGTTTTGAGGAACAGGCGCTCCGCTTTGTGGGACCTGCTTTGTATGAGGCGTTTTTTAAAGGCTACACTGAAAAACAGTGGGGCTGTGCTCCGAGTGCCCTGCCCGCTTCCATTCTTAAAAGACTGCCTTTGCGCTTCAATTATGATGACAACTATTTCGCTCATCGGTTTCAGGGCATTCCCAAAGCCGGGTACACGGACCTGATCGCCAAAATTCTGGACCATCCGAACATTGATGTGCATTTGAACACCCCCTACACTGCCGCCCACGGCGCCCGTGCGGCGCATGTGTTTTGGTCCGGCCCGCTGGATGGGTATTTTGGCGAAAAACTCGGCCGACTGGGATACCGGACCCTGGATTTTGAACGATTTACCAGCAGCGGAGATTGGCAGGGCTGCGCCGTGATGAACTATGGCGACGCAGACGTGCCCTTCACCCGGATCACCGAGCATAAACACTTTGCCCCCTGGGAAAGTCACGAAAGCACCGTGTGTTACCGCGAATTCTCCCGTGCCTGCGGCGCAGATGACATTCCCTATTACCCCATAAGACTGGTCGAAGAGAAAGCACTGTTGTCGCAGTATGAGGCGTTGGCGCAGGCGGAAGAGGGCGTGACGTTTGTCGGTCGCTTGGGAACGTATCGGTATCTCGATATGGACGTCACAATCGCCGAGGCGATGGACTGCGCGGATGAGTTTCTCGCTGTGCGTTAGACCAAGACTGATTGGGATCGCAACTTGGTTGCCCTCCCTTCAAACGCACATAGGTAGCGCAGTCCTCAGCGGGATTTTCCAAAAAAGTTATTCACGACAATAGCTTACATCAGAATGGAAGCCTACAGTGTCCTATTATTTAGCCTCGTTGTAAATCTTGGAAATCGCGTCGCCAATTACGGGCCCATATGGACGCGCTCTTTGCAGCACTTTCAAAATCAGCAAGGCGCTGGCCGCATCCAACTTTTTTTCGTCAAACAAACGCATCGCCACATCGCGAATTGAGTCGATCTCTTCAGGCGCCATGAAAGCCAGACCTTTGATGCTTAGAATCTGGTCTAGCATATCGCTGCAAGCTTCGGTTTCCGGCTCCGCCTCCGAAACTCCCGACGCGGGTTTTGGTTTCGCGAACAAATTGGTGTCGGCGTCGAAGTACTCTTTGAAAAACGCTCGGTTGCTCTCGTCAAAAGTTTCGTACAGAGCTGGTTGCCTTGGATCTTGGACACCACCTCCTTCACTGAGAGCGCTGATCGACATCATACGCGCTTTCAAACGATTGTTCAGGGGGTTCGCAAAAATCGAAAATCTGGGAGGGCATTTCGCGTTGATGATCCGAAAACACTCTGCTTGCCTGGCCGTAAGGGATTCATTTGCCGGAACACTTTCAAACGAGAGACGTTCCGCATCGACTCCCGTGAGTACGGTTGACAGAAAATCATAGCGAATATCACCATTCTTCATCGACGCGCGATCATAAATTCTTGGCATTAAGTTTTCTTTGCCAAACACCTGTGCCCACTTCGTGAAGAACTCCATGTAATCGTAGTAATGATTGCCGGGACCAACATCGTTTTGAAATGTTAGGATTTTTTCGGGGGAATGAAGCTTTATTCCGGTCGAGTAGAGACTGGTTCGAACCTTCGATTGTTCTCGGAAGTAGCAAACGATTTTTACCTCTGAAAAGCAGCGGTCCAACAGGTTTTTGACCCGTTCTATTTGCTCTACGGTTTGTAGGCGACTGTGAAAATGCTCGCTTGAGAACACGACAGTATGATGGTCGCGCGCCAATTCTGACATCTCGTCTAAGAACGACTCCTCAAAACCGTGAAAAAATGCCTCACGGTGATGTCCGTCAAACACCATATTTTCGTGCATATAGTCGTCATAGCCGGTCTGAAAAAAGGCGACGAGTTTACGATTATTCGGATAAGCGGCCGTCCTTGACAGTCCAACGCCCTGTACAGAAAGAGCATCTGAGTTTTCGTACAACCAATTTTGAATGAGCGTCGTGCCGGTTTTCTCTGTACCAATATGCAAAATGCACTTCATGATCGTCTTTTCCTTTGGGCCAGAGCCCGTCTCGATTTCAAATTCGCTTACCAGTAACCGAGCAACATGTCACCTCAGACGCGCAGCGCTTTAGCCACATTCTGTGAATTGGGTCCGTGCTGTGTTCAATCGGCGTGCAGCAATCAAAATTTTTAAATCTGGAGGTGTGATCCGCCTAGAATTTAGCTAAAATACAAATTCTTCTTACACACATGCCTTCACCGCGCAAGCGCAAGAGGTATTCCTTGCAAGCCTTCCCCGCTTGATTGCAAATTTTCGAGAGAAGGCTAAGGTCACGTCATTAGAGTCACAATGAATTTGGGCAGTGTTCAAGTATGAAATTCAATCCTTCCGACCGTCCGGTAAAATCGCTTGTTGTCATCGGTCCACCCGAACAACCGGCGCTCGTCACTTTGCTCGAAAACGCTCCCGAGTTCGTCGTTGTGATCGAGCCCGAGCACGAGAAAGCGCAGCAACTGAAAAAGGCGTTCTCCGGATACGACAACTTTCACATTGTGACAGCTGCAATTGGCGAAGATGGCGAAGAAGCCGTCCTTGTTGAGTACAACTTTCCTGGCTTGAGAAGCATGCGCGAACCCGCTTCTGCGTTGAAAGAACTTTTTCCTGGATTGTCGGCGCGAACCACGATTTCAGTAAATACCCAATCCTTCGAACGTGTTTTGGAAACTCTCCCAAACATTCCGGAGCCGTCAGCACTTTTCTTAGATATGCCAGGGTCTGAACTCGATATTCTTGAGTCCATTGAAAGTGCCAGCCTCCTTGCGCAAGTTCATGATCTTACTATTAAATGCAATGCTCAGCCGATGTTCGAAAATGGGCCCGGTGCGCAAGAAGTGATGCACTGGATGCAAGACCGGCACTATAAGGCAAACCAACTGGACGACAGGGATCCAGATTGGCCCGTTTTACAATTTATCCCCGACCAAACCGCGCGAGAAAATCAGCAACTTAAGGCGGCCTTGACGGAAACTCGGGCAGACATATCGTCCCTTGAAGCCGAGTTGTCTAAAGAACGCGAAGCGCTTGCCCAGAGTTTGAAGGAAAGGGCAAAGTGTTCTGCGACGCTAAAAGATGCACAAGAAAGAGCAGCCCAAGTTCCAGATTTGGTGGCATCACTTGCGGCTGCCAAGCAAGAGGCTGAAAAGGCTAAAAAGGACGCCTCTGACAGCGAAGAGGCTTTGGCTAGATCTAAAGACGCTTTGAAGGATAAGGTGTCTGAGCTGCAAGCAAATAGGGCCGCTTCGCAAGCGAGCGAGGAGCTGTTGCAAGCGTCGCTTGAAACCGCAGTCCAGGAGGCTGCAATAGCGAGCCAGCAGGTTTCAGAAAAAGAAATCGCTCTGAACAAATCTTTGGCAGACTTGAAGTCTGTTTCATCCGAGCTAGCCCTCGCAAAAGAATCCTTGAGCTCCAATGAGGAGGAACTCAGATCAGCCCCGTCGCGGATTAACGAGCTTGAAGCCATTGCCAAAAGCCAAGCCGAACAGATTAGCGTATTGGAGGAAAACGCCAAGCGGCGCACGGAAGAGCTTGAGCGGGTACAGGAAAAAGTGGCTTCGGCTTCGCAGCGAGAACAGGCGCTCGAGCGAAAAATCTCTGAAACACAAGAAGAACTCAAGAACGCCCAAACTGCTTTGAAAGCAAGTGGCGCTTCCGGGTCCGAACCCAATGTGTCTAAACCGGATTCGGTAAAGAAAATTGAAGAGATGCTGGAACGCAAGCTGGGAGCTTTGGTTCCAGCACAACCGTCCGCGGCAGCGGCGCGGCACTCCAGCCCAGAGCTTAAATCAGAAAATGCGGATCCACAGCCACAAAGGCAAGACAAAGAACTTCTTGCTGCGCTGGCAAAAATAGAGAGTTTGCAAAGTGATCTTGCCATTTCCTTGAGATTGCAGCAGCAGGCACAGAATGACATGTTCGAATTGCGCGCACGCTATCGTGAAAATGAAAAAGACCGAGTCACACAGTCTGCTTTGCTTCAGAAACTGACGCCGCGTCTTCAACAAGCAGCACAACAGCTGCAGCAATTGTCACTGACCGAAGATCTGCCCGCCGCCTTAGCGATTGAAGTAGCTGATCCCCCTTCTAAGACCCGCACAACACGAAGTCGAAAGAGCCCTACGAAACCAACAACAAAGGCCAAAACAAAAACTTCTACCCGGAAGCGAACCCCGGCAACCAAGCAGAGCACGGGAAGCTCCTAATGGCGACCTTGGCAGACACACCGGCAAAGTCGTTGTTGGAAACGCTTGAGGGCGCGCTCGACATGCTAGCGGAATACGCGGACGCACCAATTGATGATGGGACGCATCTTCCAAGTTTACTCGAACAATGCGAAGCCTTAACTCAGGCCGAACCGAAAATAGAGCCTGTGCGGACCCTCCACCACTTTGCCTGTACCGGAGGAACTTTGATCAGCAAATGTCTGGCGGTAATGCCCAATGTGACGGTTTTGAGCGAGATTGATCCGCTAAGCCCGCTAATAGCTCTGCCTAAAATACCGGCATTTGCACCAACGGATCTGATTTATGGCGCGCGAAGAGCTTTGAGACCGCTTAGCGATGATGCAACCGTTGATGTATTCAAAGCTTCGCTTGAGGCTCTTCATAAATCGTTTCAGGACCAAGGCAGCTATCTGTGCCTGCGGGATCATGCACACTCCCAATTCTGTACAGATGCTAATGGAAAAGAGCGCCCCACGTTAGATGAAATCGTAGCGGAGATCTTACCGGTTAAGTCCGTTGTTACTGTACGCCACCCGCTAGAGTCTTACCTTTCACTCATAAAAAACCGGTGGCAACACTTCTCCCCCGCCACTATCGAGGAATACTCCAAACGGTACATGTTGTTTTTAGACCGATACAAGGGCGTGCCTGTTTTTCGATATGAAGATTTTGTGGCGGCCCCTGACGACGTTTTGAATAAAATCTGTGATGAACTGGCCCTGCCTTTTATCGAAGGTGCTGAATCGATGCACCAATTAGTGTCGTTGAGTGGTGACAGCGGTCGGAAATCTGACAAGATTTCTGCAAGGCCCCGTCGACCAGTACCCACGGACTTGGCTGAGCAAATCAAGCACTCCAGAACCTACACTTCACTGTGCGCGCGCTTGGAGTATGCTCCCTGACGTATCCTGATTGGAACCTGACCTGCTCCGCTAGATAAACCTCTGTTTTGATTTACCCTGTTCTCCAACTGAGGACACAGACGGTGAAGAGAAATATTTCAGAGAAGAACAGTTCTTTGGGATAATCAAAAATCATCAGGCTGGGAATGGAGGCCGAGGATGCCGCGCTCTAGAAGTTTCTGGCGGAACAGATAGTGGATACATCTTCTCTCAAAGAAACTTTGTAAGTTACGACTTGAGACTTGGAGCGCGACGCAGACCTGTAAATTGCGCCATTACAGGGAGACGAATTAGTTAGAAACGGGCTTGCGCATTGGTCGGCATCAATCCATCATTTTCCTCCGGAAACACAAGCGCCCGGCAGATACCGATCTACGCGACCGACTGCAGTATTTGTTATCTGAACGTCGGCCTTAGGCATCGTCGCCCGAACATCCAACCAGGCAAGTGGATTGTTCGCGAACTGGATCGGATTGCAGGGCTTCGAGGCAATCCATGTTTAGTCGCCTTAGGCTATGGTGCGGAACTGGCCCGCCACGCAATCTTTCGGACGTGGGAAGATCGCAATATCGAATGACATCAAACGCTCCAAACAAACACTGTAGAATGGATTCCAGAAAAGCTTTTTGGAACTCATACGCGACGAGCACCTAAACGAACATCTGTTCGAGAGCACGCGCTGTGCCCGCAAACTGGTGCCTGCATGGCGGTCCACTTGTACCAACAGCAGCCCCAGTCCTATTTAGCTGGGCTGAGTCCAGCGGAATTTGTTCATCGCTCAAAGAAAAACCAAAACCAAGCAGAGTTACCCGAAATTAGCGAACTCTCAGGAGATAATTCAGACACTCAGAAAACCTTGGGGTTGAACGGATCAGTCTCGCCCGCGCCACCACATAACAACCGCTCTGATTGGAGCCGTAATGCGCCATGAATTGGACGCATATACTGCGTCCAACTGACATCTCAAATCCTGAATGTGATGCTCGCGATCGTCAATTTTTGCCTTGAAGCCCGCTTCCAAGTCACGAACCTGTGCCACAAGATGTGCTTCGATGTCTCTAGACCGAGCGAGGGATTGTTCACTGCGCTTGGTGCGTTTCACTTCACTGTCCAGTTTTTCACTTAAAACTTCAAATTTGCCTTTCGAAGCCCGTAATTCTGATTGGAGTTGTTCCAACCGATTGGCCTGCGCATCACGTTCTTTTTGGGCCGTTAGCAACTCCTCCCCGATCTCAGATTGCCGCGATGCAGCGGTTTGCAATCGGGTCAGCAGCTCGGAAATTCGGGAAGCCTGCGTTTCGTTTGACGTGACAGCCAGCACGCGTGCGTTCTCAGTAGCTTTAAGGCTGTCTTCTAGTTGAAGCACTTGCTGCTGTAAGGCGTTCCCGATTTCTTCTCGATACCGTAGTAGGACACTGTGAGACTGGTGGAGATCATGCCATTCTTTTGCCAAACCACCAATCGATTGAAGGGGGTCAATATCTGCAGAGAGGTGGCCAACGCTGCTGGCTTGTAGTTCAGACCAAATTTTGAATGCGGATCGGTTCAGGGTCAGCAACATCTCAGCCATTTGAACCGTTATCGGATTTGCAACAGTCTCTTTTTTGGCAAGATCCGCAGGCGTAATCTTGGGAAAGAACGCGGAGAGAGATTGAAGCGTCTCGTCGCCACCCGGGCGTTCGGCCAAGACCAAATTTCGACGATTGCTGCGAAGCACGCCAAGTATCATCTCTGCGCCTGCGCACCATTGCGTCAACGCCTCGGGCGCGGAGATGCCGTTTTCAAGCAGCAGCGCAACAGTTGTCACCGGCGAATCGTACAGAATTAAACCGCGACTGTTGCTGTTATCCAAAAGAAGTTGCAGGTCTTCAAAGTCACGAAGCGAGACAAGGTTTGATGTTTCTTCAGAAACTGTTTTCAGCGTTGCCCAATCTGGGAGAGCTAGTGTCTCGGCTATGGTAGCGTGCTGCATTCTGCCTTGCTTTCTGTTGCGTATTTTTGTGCGGTTCAAATTTCGTCGCGCGTCTTATGGGTAGCAAACTTTTGGTGAGAATGAAGGGTTTAAATTTCAGATCTGAGAATCCTAAGTGTCTGCCGCGGTATGATCATGGTTTTTCATGAAGTCTTCAAATGCCGCACGCAGTTCGACGTTCAAATCCGGCAATGCGGCCTCGAGATTTTCCTTAAACGTCTGCCCAAACAGTCTATCGGTCGTATGTGTGTTTCCTGAGGGGGGCGCATATTCAATGTCAAATCGTTGTTTGAGAAACGCCATGTCGTCTGCAACCGCATCCCAAACCTGCTTCCTCTGATCAGTTGAAAAAAAAGTAGCCTTTTCGCCAGTGAGGCTGAATAGCACCCTTCGGTCACGATCTGTGATCGGAGCTCTGGTGCCTCGGTTTTGTAGTAATCTGGCCCCAGCAGGAGACACTCGTGGGCCTTCATACAGCCAAGACAAAAACTTCAAGACCTCCCCGGAAATGCTTGTGTTTGTCCGTGTTTCGAGATTTCTTACTCCGTCAATCGAGAGACCAAGAACGCCCAAAAAATAGCCGATAAGGCCGTCTGAATGTGCGCGCGCTACTTCATAGGAATAGAACTCTATGGCCTCATCGCCAAATACCTTTGCGTAGGTTTCATAGATTTCCTTGTAGCGTTTACCGCCGCCTTCGATCTGAAACCCCCGAGCGTCCTCTTCTGTCATGCCATTGGCTTTGATCAGCTGTTGTAGGCCACTTTCCGCTCGAGAGACAGGGTCACGCGTGAAATACAGAATTCTATAGTTCGGCTCTTCCCCGCAAATATCGCGCATTGTTTTTTTTAAACGCTCAAGATGCGGCACCAATAGGCAGGTTCCTGCATCTTCCCCAGAGAAGAGTATTTTGTCCCCATCAAAATGTCGCACCTCCTTGCGTATGTTTTTCAGCATCTCCTGAGCATCCGCACGAATTTGAGCTTGTGAGAGGCCAAAGCGGCCATGAACTGGGTGCTTGGCAGCTTCACCGAAAGCTTTTAGGAAAAATCCCGAGTGACATGCTGGCAGGCACTTCGGGTAGAGCAGCCCGTGCTCTCTAAAGTGCATGATGTTGGTCTTAAAAACACTCTGGATCGTAGTTGTACCGGTTTTATGGCGGCCAACATGCAAAACAACTGTCATTTTCTCTGAACTTGGTGACATCGTCATGCCCTAACTTAATTACGTTTTTTTTGGTCGCCGGCAGGCACAACGCACGCGCCACTGGGCCTATTGTGCACACATCTATCACTCACAAACAACTTTCCGGTAGAGTTCCAAATGCTGATCGCGGACGCTTTCTGGATTGTGCAAATCTAACGCAGCGCTTCGGGCTCGAAGGCTGCGCATAAGAGCTTCTTCTGAGGTGGTGTCCTTTAGAGCCCAAGCCAATCCCTCCGCAAAATGACCCGCGTCTTCGTACCGCGCAATAAAACCGGTTTCGAGATGGTGGACCAACTCCGGCACGTTCCCAACAGGGAATGCAACAACAGGTGTTCCCGAAAGAAGCGCCTCTGGCACGGTTTGTGGTGCATTGTCCTCCCGCGACGGGAAAGCAAAAACATCCGCGGCCGCATAGACCAGCGACAGTTTGGCCGGGTCAGATATGTAGCCCATATTGCGAACCGGCAGGCCAAGATCGAGGCTAGCTGACCCAAAAAATAGCCCATGCACGTTGTCGGCCTGACCGCGTTCCTTCAACAAACGCGCACTCTCCACCAAGATATCGCCGCCTTTACGCAGGTTGTTGAGGCTGTCTGCGCCAAATGCCACAATTTTGGCATCCAAGGGCAAACCTAGCTGCATCCGGGCGACCAGCTTGTTGGTTGGGATAAAGTGCTCAATTGGGATCGAATTTGGCAGAACATGCACAGGACGGTCGTCAAACAAAGAACTTTCTTTAGCGCAATCAGCCAACCATTGAGATGGCGTAACGATATGCAAATTCTTGATCTTTGCGTATGCCTCCCGCTTGGCTTTCCAAGCTTCATGTGCGAGTGATTTGTCACCCTCAAGCAGCGGACAATTGGCACATTCGTTTTTGTAGCCTTCACACCCTTCGGTGTAGTGACAGCCGCCGGTGAACGGGTTCATGTCGTGCAAGGTCCAAACTACGGGACGATCCGTGACGATCTCTTCCATCCGTTCAAGATCCAACATACCCACCACCCAGTGGAAATGCACCACATCGCTCTGCGCCAAGGCTGCACCCATAGACGCGGGGTCCACCATGCTGCCAGATCGCGAAAAGAGTTCACGAGAGAGCGGTTTTGGACTCGCATCGTCTTCCAAGACGCTAACGTCTGTCCAGTGCTTCCACAAAGTCTCCAAATCGCCTGAACGTTGCGCGTCACCGGCCGGTCCGGTGACGGGCGCTAGGTGCGCATCCGGACTCCCGGAACGCTTGAAAGCGCAAATGGTGAAGGCGCCTTGATTGGCCTCGCGCATGATGTTCATGCAGCGTTGGCTCGCGATGCCCGCGCCGCCGTAGTCAAATGTCGATACAATCGCAATTTTGAGTTCGCGTTCTGGCGCTGGCATCAAACCAAGGCGTACAAAGTTGTCGCGCAGGATTTGCCGCAATTCCAGATTCTCACACAAGCCCGCATCCTTCGAGCCGGCCTTACAGAACACCTCATAGAGTGTCTTATAGAACGCGGTGCTGTCTTCTTCCGAAAGTGCTGCGTTGAGCTCCGCAAAGAAGGGCGGGTTCCACCAATCAAACAGGAAGAAATCTGCGCGCTCTTTATGACCAGAATCAACCAAAAGAGCCCAAGCACGTCGACGCCATTCGATCTCGTCCATGTATTTGGAGAACGTATAGTTGTTCATAGCGCTTTCTGCGCTGTCTTGGTATACGTAGACTGGGTCTGGGATCAGCGTCACAACCGATGCAAAGGTCATCGCTTTGATCAAAAACAGGCTGTCTTCGCCCATGCGGAAGTCCTCAGGATAGAGAACAGTCTCCGCAAAGTCACGATCATAAAGGCCTGCCCAATGACCTTCAGTGGAGGCCAGCAAACCA
Source organism: Shimia sp. (assembly GCF_022448905.1). Taxonomy (GTDB): domain Bacteria; phylum Pseudomonadota; class Alphaproteobacteria; order Rhodobacterales; family Rhodobacteraceae; genus Shimia. Next base: position 128,430 of record NZ_JAKVCW010000012.1, read on the forward strand.
GGCATGTCGCTGAGGTTGGTTTGCGCAATGGTGCGGTCCGAAATACCCGCGGGGTATTTGACGCCCTGATCTAGATGCCCGTGGATCATGCGCTCCACTTGGAAGCCACCCCGCACAACGGTGCTGCCGTGCTCTTGTGCTGCCTCATACAGCTTTTTTAACGCACCAGCTGGTACGCGGTCGTCCGCATCCAACATAAAGACATATTGCCCACGGGCCTGGCGAATCGCCGCATTTCTTGATGCCGCTGGACCTTTGTTGGTTTCGTTTTTCAAGAAGCGCACGCGCCCATCCTGAGAAACGGCTCTTTCCAGAATTGTCACGGTGCCATCGGTACTACAATCATCCACACAGATGACCTCGATCTCCGGCAAGCCCTCCTGAAGCAACAGCGAATCGAGGGTATCTTGTAAGATCTCCTGGGCATTGTAGACCGGCATGATGACACTGATTTTCGGATACAACATCGGCGTTTGAGACGCGATCTGCGCCAGAGGCGCTTCGGCCCAGAAGCCCCCCCAAAGACGCCCAAAATCCTTCACCATTGCGCGTACGGCGAGGACAAACTCATGCTGGTCCAGATGAGCATTTGCCGCATCAATGAACGCTTCAGGCCGAGCTTTGGAATGATCCGCCAGAGATTGGCTCACTTCGGGTTGCAAAAACGGGAACGTGCGGACCAAAAGGGCATGGTGCTCATCGTGCAACTGTTCCATTGCCGTGTTGGACACGCCTGTGGTGCGGAAATTCAGAAGCGGTTCACGCAGTTCGAAGTAACTCGCGCCGGCTCTGAACAATCGTATGGTCAAATCAAAATCTGCAATGATCGGATAACTCAGATCGTAAGGGCCAACCTTGTCGTAGAGAGCGGACGGGATCAGCATTGTCTCATGGCGCAACGGCATGCGCAGCAACACAGAGTGATCATAACTCATGCTCGGCAGAACATAATTATTGCCATCTTCGCCTATGTAGAGCGCCAAGGCCCCTACAAAATCGCACCCACTATACTGCCAAGCGTTAACCAAGCGCTCAACAGCATCATCCCTATACCAATCGTCAGAATTGAGGAGCAAAACCGCCTCGCCCTGCGCCAATTCCAAGCCTTTGTTCATAGCGTCGTAGATGCCTTTGTCAGGCTCTGAAACGTAGTAGTCGATCAAGTGTTCGTACTTGCGGATGATATCCAACGTCGCATCGCTCGAATTGCCATCAACAATGATGTATTCAACGTTTTCATAGGTTTGCGACTGGATCGATTGGATGGTTTGTTCGATCGTTTCAGCGGAGTTCCAACAAACCGTAATTACGCTAATAAGTGGCTTGTCTGGTTGGCTTGAACGGATGTCGCCCCGGAGGCGTTTCCCCCCCTCAGCCTGACGTTTTCCGGTCTGATCTGGATAGGTCGTATGCCGACCTACGAACTCATACGAAGTTGTCATCAAACAATCCAAAGAAATAGTAAAATAAATAATATATGCACACGCGATTTCTGAGCCAGTGTACGCGACCTTGATTGCAGCAATCGCCCCCAAATATCAACAGGAGATATGCCTGTTGGCGGGCAATCCATAATTTGACTTTGGACAATCCCATTGGTGCACGCGCAAGCTCCAAAAACAGGAATCTGGTACCCAATTTCCGTGACCACCACCATTTGCTTCCCTCAACGCCGCATGATTTTTTCGACAACGCAAGAGGCCAAATGCACAGGCAGAACGCAACTTGCCCGTTTTTTTGGCAAACCCAAGAAAAGCCCATCTGCGTTTTCGACTTAAGCTTTTGGATGACAATCCAAGAGGACAAACGCCCTTGAAGCAAATTTGGAAAGCGACTAAGCCATCAATGGATTGTTTTGACATCTTTGATTTACCAACAGGATTTCACATGAAAAAGGCTTTAATTACAGGCGTTACGGGCCAAGATGGATCTTATCTGGCGGAATTTTTACTGGAAAAAGGCTACGAAGTTCACGGCATCAAGCGTCGCGCCTCTCTGTTCAATACAGACCGCGTGGATCACATCTACCAAGATCCACATGTCGATAACGCAAACTTCAAGCTTCACTATGGAGATTTGACAGACACCTCAAACCTGACGCGCATCTTGCGTGAGGTGAACCCAGATGAAGTGTATAATCTCGGCGCTCAGAGCCACGTCGCTGTCAGCTTTGAAGCCCCAGAGTACACAGCCGATGTAGATGCCATCGGCACCCTACGCCTGCTGGAAGCAATCCGCTTTCTGGGTCTGGAAAAAACAACCCGCTTCTATCAAGCTTCAACGTCGGAGCTTTATGGTCTGGTTCGGGAAACCCCACAAACAGAGACCACGCCATTCCACCCACGTTCTCCGTACGCTGTGGCCAAGATGTACGCCTACTGGATTGCCGTGAATTACCGAGAAGCCTACGGTATGTATGCCTGCAATGGCATTCTGTTTAATCACGAAAGCCCACGTCGCGGCGAAACTTTCGTGACACGGAAAATCACGCGCGGCATGGCCAATATAGCGCAAGGCCTGGAGCCCTGTTTGTACATGGGTAACATCGACAGCTTGCGTGATTGGGGCCATGCTAAAGATTACGTTCGCATGCAGTGGATGATGTTGCAGCAAGATGAACCCGAAGACTTCGTGATTGCGACCGGCGTTCAGTATTCGGTCCGCGAGTTCATCACCTGGTCGGCCAAAGAACTTGGCATCTCGTTGGAATTCACTGGCGAAGGTGTGGACGAAATTGCAACGGTTACTGCGATTGACGGTGGCAAAGCGCCCGCGCTGAAGGTCGGTGACATCGTGATGCGGATCGACCCACGTTACTTCCGCCCAGCGGAAGTTGAAACGCTTTTGGGGGATCCGGCAAAAGCCAAGAAGGTTCTCGGCTGGGTGCCTGAGATCACCGCGCAAGAAATGTGCGCAGAGATGGTCGCCGAAGATCTCAAAGCCGCCAAGCGCCACGCCTTGCTCAAAGAGCACGGCATGGATGTACCGGTAAGTGTAGAGAGCTAACTCGCACCGTAGGATTTCGGAAAATGCACAGTACGAATTCTGAATTGATGCATTCGTCTAACAGCATGGCTATCGAAGGGAATGATTTTTAACTTCTTGGCTGCGGCTTCTGAAGAAAATGACCGCTTTGGGGGCACAGCCCAAGGCCCCAAGAGCACAAGCGGCAATTTTTGCTGGGCACACGCAAGAAAAACGTGACAACTGAAAAGATAGAAAAGTTTGCAGCCAGTTGCGAAATGCGGTCGAGTTTTTTGATTTTCTTCGCTGAAAGTCAGTTAACTTAAACTCCTGGTGCCAAAAGAGGACTATTGAGAGCAGGATGAAGCCGAAACTTTACATCCATATTGGCTTTCCAAAATGCGGAAGCACGACTCTGCAGAACTTTTTGGTTCAGGCCCAAGGAAAGCTGAGAAACCATGGCATGGTCGTTGTTGACCAAAACATGAACCATCCAGGCAACACTCGAGCGAAACGCGTTGCGCAATATAGCCTGTGGAAAATGCTTGATAGCCCGGGCGCTCCCAAAGAAATCGCGGAGTCATTGACAAAAATTGCGATCGCCATGAAGAAGCACAACACAAAGGCGGCTGTGTTTTCCGGTGAGCAGTTAGGTAACCAAGCCGAATACGCAGAATTTTTCCGACCCGCATTGGCGTTATTTGACGTCAAAGTGATTGCCTATGTGCGGCCTCAAGAAACTTGGCTGCCGTCCGCTTGGAAGCAGTTTGGTGTCCGAGAGGGCAAAAGTCTAGAAACACACTTGGACTCTGCTCCACGCGCACGCGTTCCGGGATTTCTACGAAAGCTCAAGGCCTGGGGTTCCGTTTTTGGAAAGGAAAACATCTACGTAAATACGTTAGCTCGCGGCAATTTGTATCAGTCAGATCTCATTGCCGACTTCTGCAAAGCGTTAGATTTACCGGATTCCTTTGCGCCTAACAATCGACCTAAGAACTCAACCAATGTAACCTTTGACAACCATATTCTTATGGTTCTTTTAAGCGCACCAAAGCTTCTTGAAGGTGGCGGTACAGGAAGCATTTATGGCTTCCTCGACAAGTATTTGCCCAAGCCAGCCTTCGAATCCGGTCGCAACGCCGTATCACACGAAAAAGCGCTGCAAATTCGCGAAGAATTCCGGGAAGAAAACGAAGCCATCGTCGCTGAGTTTATGCCAGGGTCCACTTATCAAGAAGCCTTTGAAACCCAAAAACCTTTGAAGCCAATGGATGTCTCATCGGATTTGCTTACCGCAAATGCGAAGACCACTGCGTATCTCATTGCCATTGCAGAAAAACAATCTCGTGAAATAGAGACACTGCGAAAGCAGCTCAAACGGCTTGAAGCAAAACTCGAAGACTGAATTAAAGCGTCGGAGGACAGATGAAAATCTATGTAGCCGGTCACCGTGGTATGGTTGGGGGCGCGATTTTGCGCCAATTGCAGGCGCGTCAAAAGGCGGGTGAAGCGCTGGAGCTGTTCACGCGTACACACAGCGAACTGGATCTGACCAATCAAGCGGAGGTGGCGGCGTTTATGGCCGCGGAAAAGCCGGACGTTGTGATTTTGGCTGCAGCCAAAGTAGGTGGCATTCATGCCAACAACACCTATCCAGCAGATTTCATTTACGAAAACCTGATGATCGAATGCAATGTGATCCATCAGGCCTTTGCTTCAGGCGTCCGAAAACTTCTGCAGCTGGGCAGCTCCTGCATCTACCCCAAGGCCGTGCCGCAACCGATGAAGGAAGATGCTTTGTTGACGGGCACGTTGGAACCAACCAATGAACCCTACGCCGTGGCCAAGATTGCGGGCATCAAGCTGTGTGAAAGCTATAACCGGCAACATGGCGTCGACTACCGATCGGTGATGCCGACAAACCTGTATGGTCCAGGCGACAACTTCCATCCGGAAAACTCCCACGTCATGCCGGCATTGATCCGACGCTTCCACGAGGCAGCGCAGAGTGGCCAGGAAGAGGTTGTTATGTGGGGGACCGGCAAGCCGATGCGCGAGTTCTTGCATGTGGATGACATGGCGGAAGCGAGCCTGTTTGTGCTGGATCTGGACAAAGACACTTACGAGGCGAACACAGATCCCATGTTAAGCCACATCAACGTCGGCACTGGCACGGATGTCTCAATTGGCGAGCTTGGGCAAATGATTGCGAAGGTCACTGGGTACAAGGGCCGCATCGTTCAAGACCTCAGCAAACCGGACGGCACCATGAAGAAGCTGATGGACGTCAGTCGGCTGGCCAATATGGGCTGGGGGGCAAGCGTGACGCTCGAAGATGGCATCGTCGAAACCTACAAATGGTTTCTGGACAATCAGGACAGCTTCCGGCGATAATTCCTCAGATTGTTTAGGATATTTTTGTCATGACCCAAATTATTCATCCGCTTCTTCTTTGTGGGGGCTCGGGCACACGGCTTTGGCCGCTTAGCCGCAAAAGCTATCCCAAACAATTTGCCAAACTGACCGGCGAGGACAGCCTGTTTCAGGCGTCAGCCGAGCGCTTGTCTGGCGATGGTTTTGCCGCGCCTTTGGTGATCACCGGTTCCGATTTCCGGTTCATCGTGATCGAGCAACTGGCCGCCAAAGAAATCAGTGCCGCCGCGACCATGATCGAACCGGAGGGCCGCAACACCGCCCCTGCAATTCTCGCAGGCGCTTTGGTGCTTGAAGCCCGCTCTCCGGGTGCGTTGATGCTGGTTGCGCCTTCTGATCATGTGATCCCCGATGCAGAGCGGTTCCGCGCCGCGGTGCGCGCTGCGGCTCCAGCGGCGGCGAGCGGTCAGTTGGTGACCTTTGGCATTCGTCCGGATCGAGCGGAAACCGGCTATGGCTGGCTGGAGCTGAGCCAGAGCCCGGAAGCGGATTTTGCGCCCGTGGCGCAGCCGCTTAAGAGCTTTGTCGAGAAGCCGGATGCCGAGAAGGCAGAGACTCTTTTGGCCGGTGGTCAGCACCTTTGGAACGCGGGGATTTTCCTGTTTGCCACGGACAAGCTGATTGCTGCGTTTGAACGACATGCACCAGAGATGTTGGCCAGTGCCCGCCGGGCAGTGGCGTCCGCTGAGGCCGATCTCAGCTTTACGCGGCTCGATCCAGAAGCCTGGTCGGAAATGGAAGACATTTCGATCGACTATGCCGTTATGGAAAAAGCCGAGAACCTGTCTGTTGTGCCCTACGGCGGCGCCTGGTCTGATCTGGGTGGCTGGGACGCGGTCTGGATGGAAAGCGACCCGGATGGGGACGGTGTGGTCACCAGCGGGCCTGCCACCTCCATCGAGTGCGAGAACACCCTGCTGCGGGCCGAGGATGACAGCCAGGAACTGGTTGGCATTGGGTTGCAGGATGTGATTGCTGTGGCGATGCCGGATGCCGTTCTGGTCGCGCATAAAGACCGCGCCCAGGACGTAAAAAAGGCCGTGTCAGCGCTGAAGGAAAAGGGCGCGTCGCAAGCGGAAATTCTGCCACGTGACTATCGCCCTTGGGGCTGGTTTGAGAGCTTGGTTGTTGGCAGCCGATTCCAGGTGAAACGAATTCATGTCCATCCTGGCGCCGCGCTGAGCCTGCAAAGCCATCATCACCGGTCCGAGCACTGGATTGTTGTGGAAGGCACCGCGCAGGTGACCATTGACGAAGAGGTCAAACTGGTCACGGAAAACCAGTCTGTCTACATTCCATTGGGCGCTGTACACCGCATGGAAAACCCCGGCAAAGTGCCGATGGTTTTGATTGAAGTGCAGACCGGATCCTATTTGGGCGAGGACGACATCATTCGCTATGAAGATGTATATTCCCGCGGCCAGGGCGCCAAAGGCTAAGAACGGTCATAGCGAAAGAGTAAAAACGCCTAGCCGCGTTCGATCAAGAGGTTTGGCGTTTTTTAGTTCTTTGCTCAGGCGCTTAGAGGTCTGGATCAGAGCTCTCCGTCGCCTGATCGAACCTCAAATCGATCCAACGCCCTGCTGGGATATCCACAGGTGCTCCGGCAACCCACGCGCCACGCCACTCTGTCGCGCTGGTGTGTACCATGAGACGTCTCTGGTCAGGATCATATTCCGTTTCAACAAAGACCAGCCGATTGCCGTTGACGTCCTGTGGCACCTCTATCTGCCAGCCCTGTTGCGCCAAGGCGTCCACGTTTTCTAGGCAATAGCGCCCCACGCCTATGCGAGTAAACTGGGCGTTCATCGCGACGCATGGCATGTCTATTCCTCCGTCAAACAGCCGAACAATTGGACTGGCTTCCTTGATGAAGCCGTTGGCGTCCACAGTGGTGTTTTCAGTGGTGTGAAATGTGGCCCAATCCGTAAACGGCACGCTTGACGCAGCTTTGCTGCGCATCTTGACCTCCGCGGATGCGGCAGAGAACTTTATCGCCATTTGCCAGCAATAGCCATCTGTACCACCCAAGGTTCCATTGCCGCAAAGCAACCCTGCAGCGCCAGACCAGGTGGGATACGGGTTGTTTCCGCTCGCCGCATTTGTATGCGAGCCACCGTAGAAGTAATACATTCCACTGAGAAAATGCATGTCCAAATCGCTCACCAAGAGGCCCGCATCTTCGCCCAAACCGAAGTCGCCGGTTTTCAAGAGCCGGTTTGCTGTGCTGTCGGTGGATGATTGCGTGACGGCAGTGCCGGTGATCTGACCATCCACGACCATGCCGGACGGCGCTGTGAGTTCTCCGGTCGCGGCGGCGATGGAAATGCCGGTGGACCAAGTTGTGCCGTCCGCGCTGACCTTGATGACAAAGTCATCTGAACCGGCGGTGCCCATTTCTGCGCGACCGGACCAGTTTGTTTGGAACAGCAGGCTCGCGGTATCTGATTGCGCCGCCTTGTTGACCTTGACCTGATGATCTGCGCCTTCGTGGCTGAGCAGGGTTGCCGGTGAGGACACCGACAGGCGGTTGGTTGGGTCGTGGGTTGTATTCACACCTAGGCCTGTGAGGTTGGACAGTTCTGAAATCTCGGTGGGAGTCCAGGTGGTCCCATCCCAGATCATCAGTTCATCGCCACCTTGTTCAACGGCGGTAAAGCCGTGTTGCAGCGCAGTAAAAAGCCATGCGCCATTGGTCCAGGTGGCCAAATGGTAGGCCTGACCAGACCACGCGGCGGTGGGCGCAGCACCAAGCGCCCAGGTGGTGCCTTCGGTTGGCGCGGCCGGAGGGTCGCTGGCATCAAAAGCTTCGACAACCGTCTGAACCAGCACGTCCAGCTTTTGCAGGGCTTCATTGTGGGTGACGTGCTTTTGGGCCTGTGCTGGCATGATGAACGGCAGCGAAAGGCGCGAAGAATTTTCTGACATGGGGCAACTCCATCAATAGGGGATGGGCGCCAGAGTCAGAGAGGCGGGTTGCCAAGATCACAACGCAGCAACCGCAGGTGTTGCGCGCTCCAAAATCCACGTCGGTTTAGCGTCGGTATCACGGCTGTTTTGCGGAGGTGCATATTTGCGCCCCAAAACAGGGCGCAGGACGCAACATTCATCAGGGATGCCGCGTCACCGTGTAGATATGCCCGGCCTGGAAAGGCCCCTTCAAGGAGGTTGAGCTTCCGTCTGACCAGGTGACCGTCGCCGTTGCGGCCTCGGTTTGATCGCCCAGTCCAAAGTGGGCGCGTGGGGCGTCAAAGGACATGAAACCCCCGCCAAGCTGCACCTCGCGCATTTGCGTGCTGCCATCCGCGCCGGTGAGCGTCACCCTCGCGCCAATGCCATCGCGGTTGCCGATGTGGTCCTCAAACTGAAACACCAGCGCCGCGCCTTGCGCGTTGTTGCGGAAGACAACCAAGGGACCGTTCACCGGATGGGTGATCAGATCCAGGTCGCCGTCATTGTCGAAATCCATCTGCGTGGCGCTGGCGGTCATGAGGTAGTCCTCCAAGCCAAAAGGACCAGAGGCCTCGGCAAAGGAGCCGTCTCCCATATTGTGGAAGAAGAGGTTGGACGGGGACACCTCGTTCGGCACCCATGTGCCGTTCACGATGTAAACATCCTGCCAGCCGTCCAGATCAAAGTCGGCCACCTTGGTGTCCCAGCTCCAGCCGCTCACATCGAGGCCACGCGCCTCGGCCTGATCTTCCCAGCCTTCGCCATTGCGGGCCAGCAAGACGTTGGAGCGCAGAATTTGCGGATGGGTCAGAGCAATCTCGTCAGCACTTGGCGTGCGGGTGGGTTGGAAATGCCAGTCACAATAGGCGCGTGGAATGGGTTGGTCCGCACGGATCAACTCGCAAATAGATGGATCACGCTTTTGAATGGCGAGGTCTTTGACCAGCATCGCCTTGCATTCCACCTGATCGCGGCCCGTCAGCGTTTGGCAGTTTTTGGCATAAGTCGGGTCGAAATTATTGCCGGACTTGTACCAGGACTTGATCTCCATGTTCTTCACACAGCGGGCCTTGGCTTCTGCGTTCCGGATGCCATCACAGTAGAGCTCCAGCGGCTGCATCTTGAGCGTGTCAGACACGCCAGACGAGCGGCCGGCGATCTGGGCCATGTAGATGTCGGTGGTGCCATCATTGGCCAGATCAGCAGTCTTAATCGCCATTGTGGTGGTTGTGGTGTGCGGGATCAGGCCCTGCGGCTCGGTCAGCATGGCAAAGCCGCCGGCCCCATCGCCGCGATAGAAATAATCCGGGATGTCGAAGTCATTGCCAACGATCAGATCGGTGGCGCCGTCGTCATCAAAGTCGGAGAACAGGATGGTCAGGGTTTCACCGGGCAGGCCAGGCATGTCGGCATAGGTCTCGCCGCTGAGTGTCCCGTCGGTGTTGAGGATCAGCCGGTTGCGACTCTCCTCGCCGGGAATGCGGCGATACCAGCCAGCGGCCCAGTTGCCCAGCGCCACATCAAGTGTGCCGTTGGCATCCACATCCGCCAGAGCCACGGCAAGCGACAGAGGCGTCTGAGGGTTGTTGGGCACGGCTTTGGGGGGTTCCGCACCAAAGCTGCCCTCAACATTGCGCCACCAGTAGTTGCCTTGCAGGTAGGTGGTGAGAAAGAGGTCCGGCCAACCGTCATTATCAATATCAGCAAAGGCGGCGTTGAAGATCGGCGCGGTGGCGAGGTCGCCCAAGGGCGCAGGTATGGATGCGAACTGGCCTGTGCCGTCGTTGGCATAGAGGTAAAGCCCCACTTCGGTGGAGGCAATGGCAAGATCGAGGTCTCCGTCGCGGTCATAATCTGCACTCGACAGGCTGCGCCCCTCCCAGAAGGGGGGCCACATATCGCGGAAGGAAAACTCCAGCGGTTTGTCGATGCCGATGGTGTCCGCTTCTATGCGCGTAAACGGCTGCTCCGCCGCAGGGGATGCGGGGGCCAAGGGCTTGCTGGTGACGGTGATTGCGGGGGTCTCTGAGGCGGCGGCGGACCACATCGGTGGGGCGGCTTGCGGGGCATGGCTTTCCAGCAGCATCTCCAGCGCGCGGCGGCTTTGCCATTCGTGGTAGCCCTGCGCGCCGAGGCCAGCCACAACGCCAAGTACAGCAATAGTGCCAGACAGTAGCCACGCCGCACGGGCGCCGACGGATTGCACTACGATCAGGAAGGAATAGACGGAGAACATCCCCAAAGTGAAAAGAAGACCCATGACGTAGCCATGGGCCAGTCCCGCGGACAGCAAGGCACCGGTGACCACCACGTCAAAAGCGATGGGCACCGGTAGGAACAGGCCGACGATCACAATGGCGATCAGCGCCAGAATGCTGAAGGTGAGACCGGTGATGAGCTCTTGCGGCAGCAAGACGGCCACCAAGGCGCCAAGAAAGCCCGCCAGCAACATCAGCGGCACGGTCATCTTCACAATGTACCAGAGGTTTTTCAAAAAACCCTGCCCCACAGCCAGAATGGCCGTGCCCAGAGGGTCGGCGGCGGGTTGACCTTGTGACAGCTCGTCAACGCTCCAGGGCGTGGCCTCTTGCAAAGTCGGCGTGATTTCTGTTTGCGGCAACAGGCGGCAGATCAACGGCACGGCCACAAGGATCACCAGCAGGCTCAGCGCGATCTTGGCCACAGCCATGTAGAAAGGCAGCAGCGAGAACAGCATAGTGAGCACGACGATGTTGAGCGTCGGAGAGGCGATCATGGCGGAGAGGGTGGTTTCCGCGCGCATGCCGGCAGAATACATGCCGCGCGCAATGGGCGCGGCGCAGTTCACACAGACGCCAAGCGGCGTGCCAATCGCGAGACCCAGAAGTGAGTTGGCAAAACCACCGCGAAAGCTGCGCTGTTTGAGATAGCCAGCCGCGGTGAGGAAGGCGGCAGCAAAGAGCACACCAAAGGTCATGCCTTTTTTGTTGGTGTTGATCCAATTGATGGTGGTGAAGAAGATCCGCTCCAACGTGGACATGTCCGGCGTCAGTGGGAATAGCGCCTCAAATCCCAGCGGGTCTTCCAGCTGGATAGCTCCCGACATCATCGCCTTTTCATCCAGCGCAGGATAGCGCGAACCGGTCCAGAACAGATACGCCAACACGGCGACCATCAGGGCGGCGAGGAAGAAGCGTTTTTGGTAGGGATGCTGGATCAGAGCGGTCATTCCGGACTCAATTGTGTTTGGAGTTGGCGCGGCAAAAACAGATTTCGGGCATGGGTGTAAACACAGTATTCAAGCTCATGCTTTTCGCGAAACACTTGCTCGATTTCAGCTGAGACCGATTGCGTTCGTGCGGACGCATTGAGATGCGGGATCTTGGTGTCCACAGACGGTTTGTTCAAGATTTTGGCCATATGGTTTAGGCTTTCATCAAGGCGATCCAGAAACCCAATGTGGAGGAAATACTCCTCGATAATGTCACGATAGTTCGACATTGTCACTTGCCTGGGGAAATGCTCCAGCATGTTCAGATGACCGGTTTTGACAAAGTCCTCCAAGGACTTATTGTTTGGCGCGTCAAAAATCTTGCGCCCACTTTTTTCAACTCTGCCGGCATAGAAAAACCGCGAGATATGCATATCGAGGGGATCGCGCAGGATGGTCATGAATTGGGTGGCTTCCGGGTAATACTGCTCCACGCCAAAGTCACGGTGTTTGTTAAAGTGCCCGTAGATGACCGATGGGGTGCCTTCTCTCAGAAGCTGAGAGAAATCTCTTTGCGGTGGTAACCCGTAGCCTTTTGGCCGGAAATAATGGGGGTAGAGGTCGGAACCAAACCAAGCGTCAAAAACAGCACGACAGGACACGCCACCAGCTTTGGGAATGTGAATAAAGATAAGTGGAGCTGTTGGGTCGTAGGCGAGCAAATTCATGGTAACGCGCCTCTACTCGTTGCTTGACTGAAGCTGCACAGGAGACCTGGGGGCTCTGCTCCAATCGATTCCGGAGAGCTCTATGCTCTCCGCAAAGGCTTCGTAGATAATGTCTTTTTGCGCGTCTGTGACGTCATCTTGGGTGATGAGGACATTTTGCGAAAAAGTGCTCTTCGCATTTGTCGTCAATTTGAAATTAGGAACATCCAATTCCCTCATCAAATTTTCCAAGGCATAGGGCAGTTCGTCATACCGCAAAATCCGATCAACTACGCAATAACCATCGATCGCGTACCTGCTGACGTCGATAGGGAAAATCCCTTTCCGCACAAACTGTTCCCAGCTCAGTTTGTAGGACCCGCGTCGATTATGACGCTTTGAATTTCGCAGCATGTGAAACCGGCTGATGCATTTTGAAACTGGCTCTCGTTCAATGCAGAATTTGAACATTGAGTCAAAACGGCTCGCCCCCAGAGCGTCCCGCATTATGGACGCCGTCATATGGTTATAAAACTGAGGCTCTCCATCTTCGCCAGCGTAATTTCTCGGATGATGCCCAGGTTCAGGTGGCAAAATGGGCGTTACGATCGCGTCAGAACCCGCTACAGGGCTGAGATCCACCTCCACACTCGTGCCGGCGGTCTTGAACGTCTTCAGAAAGATAAAGTTGTGTTTGAAGCTTACAATTGCCACGCTTATCGTCCCAAAACAGGAAAAGTATCATATCCAAAATAGGACATGTCTTCGCTAAATGCGCTTTCGGTAACATCCCTCAAAATTTGACTTTCCAAAAGCCGCTTTAAGACGCTTCTGCTCACGGAGGACCGGTTCACCTGGGGCAAAGTCACGACTTTGGACGGCAACTGAAACTCGCGGCACATCGTCAGGTGGTCGTCATGTAGTGTTTCATGGCGAAGCGTAACGTCGGGCGTATGTGGGACGCCTCCCAGTTTTAGAAAGTCCACAATGGGTCGCAGTTTTTTACGATCCTGAATTAGTGAGAGGAAGTCATTTTCATTCCACTGTGGTTCCTGCGGTTCCCACTCTCCGATAGACGTCTCTTTCAACCAGCGACCCGGTGAAAAATACATCGATAAAGCGCGGGGGAATGGGTGCCGAACCGAAATAACCACCCGGTACTGACTCAATGGCTCGCCGAGACGGGTTTTGTACTCTGACAAAAGCGCATGCTTTCGCGGCGTGCGTGGGCCTGTGATCCCAAATCTATCGACACCATCTTGATGCCTCGCTCTAGAAGACGCGTCCTCACTGATTGGTAACAGCGCTGTTTGGATCGCGTTTCCGCCGGTTTTTGGCACGTGCAGATAGATAAAACGGTGGCTTTTTGAGATCACTGAGTTTGACCCTTTGCGCCCTGACCCTGTCTAAAAGAAACGGGCCAGTGGCCCGTTTCAAAACTTTGATTGCACCCTGGAGCGGGTCTGATCAGCCTTCCAGGTCGTTCAGACGCTCATGCAGTTCACGAATGATCTGGTCCTGCTCCAATGTGTACAGCGTCAGTTCTTCTACTTTTTCCAGAAGGTTTAGCTGCATTTCAGTCATGTTCAGACCAGTGGAGTTGATTTCTCCAGCAGACGGAATATTGGGCAGGTGACCGTTGTCTTCGATGAATGCACGAACTTCGCTCAGCGGCATGAGGTCATACTCATCCTCAAAAACGTAGTCAGGAACATTCAATTGAGTACCGCTGGACGCAAAAAAGTTGCCAGAGATTGTCAAGTTACCGTCCTGATCAAGCTCCATTTCTGTTTCGCCAATCCCCCCGGGGAATGTGGTCAAAAGGAACTTGCCTGCAGTGTTCTTCATTTTCCAAGTGCGGCCAGAGTTGGCGGCATCAGCAACTGACGTGTCGGTCAGTTCGAAGTTGGCACTGCCATTGTTGCTCAACGCCATCATTGTACGCGCCGCAGTCGTGGCGCTCTCTTCTTCCACCAATAAAGATGCGGTGCCATTGGTTTTTCGAACGTGCAGCGCGGCGTCCGGGCTGTCCGTGCCCATGCCGACATCACCGTCAGAGTCCACAAAGAGGGAGTCCGTTGGCGCGCTTGGACGAATTCTGAACGGCAAGAGGGAGCCGTTGGTCACTTCGCGAATGAAGAAGTTGGTTTCGTTGCCGGCCAGGTCCCAGGTTTGGGGGGTAAAGCCGGAAGACCCATCTTGTTCGATCCGGATGGCAGGGCTGTCCCCATCAACGATGTGCATTTCTAGAACCGGGTTGTTGGTGCCAACACCCACATCGCCGGTGTCCTCAATATATAACGCATTGGTTGGCGCGGTTGCTTCGACAGTGAATGGAATACGACCGTTGGTGATGTCCTCAATCGAGAACTTGTTCAGGCCGCCGTTGGTGCTTTCGTTGGCGGTGAGTTGCCAGTCAACGTTCGGAAAACTTGCAGACGCCGATGTGTCATCGAACTTGATCCGCAGATTGTTCTCTTTGAGACGAATGGTGTCAAAACCGAAGTTTTCGCCGTTGGCACAGTCAATGCCAATACAGGCGCTGCCTTCGACAATCAGGTCATCGAGAAAAACCTGATCTGCGTATGCGCTTCCAGCCAGACCAATGGCTGCCACGCTTACGAGAAGTTTAGGGGTATGTTTCATAGCTATAGTCCTGTTCCTACTGTCTGACGTCAGCACCTATGGGTCCAATTAGGGTGATTTGATAAGGGAGAGT
>NZ_JAKVCW010000013.1 GCF_022448905.1 Shimia sp.
TGAAGTTAAGTCATCTATTACTACAATTGTCCAGGAAAGCTTCTTAATTGCCCTAATGCGTATAACCCTCTCACTTGAAGATTTTACCTGCTCGCTAAACTGCCTCTTCTTATCGGTAAATAAAAGTTGCTCTATCTTATCACTTATATTTTGAGATATTGCACTTATCGAGGAGAATTTTTGGTCGACACATTCCTCCAGCGACTGATCAGAAGCATTCAGTAAGTCGAGCGCGGCACTGTTTATAACATCCACATTATTATTTTTATCGAGAACAACAAGGCCAGACTCAAGAAAGCCGACTATCGAAAGAAAGACCTGCCTTATATTCTCAAAAAAATGTCTTTCTATATTCAATTTTTCACTCCATTTCGCTTCTCCCCCTTAAAACTCATTACAGCTCATCACAACTTTATTATTTTTCTAAAATGTAGTACATTTTAGTTATACAGTACTTGACCTACGTCCCAGCCTTTTAACAAGGCAAACACGGAGACCGTTTGGTTTTAAGTTTTTCAGTATTAACTGATCAACACTTCTATTCGCGGCTCCAAGTCCAATACCCAAACTCGCCTCATGAAATGTTGTATATCCATCCAGTAGTGCTAGTTGTGGAAACTTTATACCAGGCCCATCATCTTCGAATACAAGCCGAATTTCATTTGAATCACAACCTACATATATACTGACATTTCCTGAGCTCGCATATTTGAGGATATTAGTAGAGATTTCCGCTGATGCGAGCTGCAAGTTTGCAATATCAAAGTTAGCAAAATTTATTCTTTGTGCCACGGTTCTAATTATGCAGGATACAACCCGAACATCACTAAAAGTTTCTATTGGTATTGACTTATAGATCTCGCGCAATTTTTTCTTTCTGCGTTATTTCTTTCCCCTGCATTTCCAGAACATATACAATTGATGTCTTAAGGTTTGAAAAAATCCTAACATTACCGAAGGAAACCTTTGTCAGAGCTAGCACTCTTGCTAAGTCTCCACGTATACCACATATAATTGATGATACCCCCATGAGAGATAGTGATTGTGATAACGTCACAATATTTTGAGCGACTGCTGAATCTATTGCATCTACATTTGCAAGATCAATGATCATATATTCAGATTTTTCGCTTTCACACCTTCTCAGAATAACTTCTGAAGCTTCCGCCATCCTCATTGAGTCGATTGATCCAAATAAGCCAGTGTACATACACTTATCGAGGATTTCAGAAGCGACCAATGGTGCTTCAATATCAAGTTTCTTTCTCGAAATTGCTACATTTTCATTCGTCATATTTTACTTACTTTCGTTTTCTTATATTACTTTTCTCACAATTTGACATCCAGAAGGTATCAATTTGATACCAGAAGATTCGTATCAACCTGGCTCCCTCCACGCAACCTCATTTTCTCGAAAAATGGTGCTGTCAGACGGATTCGAACTCGTCTCAGCTGGGACAGTGATGCTGCTCTTTAATCCGCACAAAGTTGGCGCCACTCAGAGAGAGCAGCAGCACGGTTTAACTTGAAATTTGGTCTGGATTGGAGGCTGCGCTCCGAGTTGAATAGGTTGAGAACAGAGGCGTGGACGGACACGAACTTCTGCAGACTTCGCAATCGCCGGAAGCGCAGCATCGCCCTCTCCCTTCGTCGAAATGGAAGATGGGAATTCTCGGCTCGATTATTCACCCAGCGGCCAGTTTCTTGCCGGTCCGCGTTGCCAATTTCCTTCAACGCGGCGCCGTAAGAGCGTAGCTTGTCTGTCACGATCGCATTTGGGCGGCCATACCTACGCATTGATTTCTTGAGAAATTTCAATGCTGCCTTCTTATCTCGGGTCTTTGTCACATAGCTTTCCAGGACTTCACCCTCATGATCTACAGCCCGCCAAAGGTAGAACCGCTCGCCGTTTATCTTCACAAACATCTCGTCCAGATGCCATTTCCAGTTCGAGTGACAACGCATCGATTGAGATCGTCTCTTGCGGATTTCCGAGGCGAATTTCGGCCCAAACCTCAGCCACCAAAACCGAACAGATTCATAACTCACGTCGATGCCGCGTTCGTGTAGCAGATCTTCGACGTTCCTGAGCGACAGTGGAAACCGGATGTACATCATCACCGCTAGGCGGATGACTTCTGGGGAGGTACGAAAGTAGCGAAAGGGAGATTTGTTGGCCATGCCTGAACGCTACTTCCCAACCTGCCCGCCTCAAGTCACATCCCTCTGACACTGCCATCGAAGCTTGTCGGTCACTGCCACCGCAGATCACCTGCGCACCGCCGCCCAGCGCCATCAGATTGTGATCAGATCAGACGCGATATTATCATCGGCAGCGGCTGATGCGATGCAGGAACTTGTGGAAGCGATCAATGCGAGCGGGGCAAAAGCCCTCTCCACCATCCTCAAATCCGGCGCGATATCTGGAGAGCGGTTGCGGCTACATCTCTCCCTTAGTGACCTTGCCAAACTCCTGAACCTTCCCGCACAGGAGCTGGTTAAGAACCTGTACAATATCGACGTCCCATTCGCCGTCCGCCGCCGGGGCGTCGAGATGAAGCTTGTGGCCGGGGAAACAACACCCGCCCCAGATGCGACTCTGATCCGAGCACTGCGCAATGCTCATGATTGGGTGGCTCAAATGAAGACCGGAACATCCATCAAACAGATCGCCAGCACGACAACCATTTCGGAAAGCTACATCACCCGCATTGTCCCGATGGCCTTTTTGTCACCCCGAATCCAGCAAGCCATCCTCTCCGGGTCGCAACCTGCAGAACTTACGCTAGAAACCATCGCCCGATGCAAACTGCCAATGGACTGGCAGGCCCAAGAGCGGCTTTTTGGTTTCTCCCCAAACACCTGATCCCTGTTCAAGCTTCTGGCTTCCCTGATCAGTGCGTGCATATTCCCTGTTCGGCGATTCAAATTCCCTGTTCCGTCGCTTAGGGAATTCGCACCCTAAGTTGCTGTAAATGCTGGTGAAAGCGCACTCGTTTGTGGGAAAAATCAGCTGATTCACGCAAAATTCCCTGTAAACTGCCCCTTATCAGGGAAACACGCACCAAACCTCACCGGCAAAATTGGGACACTGAGACTCTTGAGATCTTTTGAGGAAATACAGCGCCACGCTGCGTCTCAGTTCAAACCGCAACCTCGCAACCGACGGAAATCGCGCCACAAATCGCAACCAATTCTGCAGGGGAAAATGAGACCGGGGTCGGTGGCGGAGGAGGTGGGATTCGAACCCACGGAGGGCGTTAACCCTCGTCGGTTTTCAAGACCGGTGCATTCGACCACTCTGCCACTCCTCCGACACGTCATCCCTACTGCCACTCTCCGCGCGGTTCAAGCGGAAAGAGCGGCGGATTTCCGACACTTTCTGTTACCCGCACTTTCCTTAAAACCTAACGCGGGTTACACTCCGCGCAATTGACCGCTGCTGCGCCCGTTGAAGGACAGAGAACAGCGGCATTTGGTGCGACAGGATACGAGCAGGCAAAGGGCACATAATGACCTTATTTTCAGGCGCAAACTTTCAATTTCCGCGCCGCACGGCGCGAGCCGTATTGGTTCTTTGTGGCGTCGCGCTTGCTGGCTGCACCGATGGCGAAGACTTTAACTTTCTAAACAAAACGCCCACCACCGAGGCCGCCGCGCCGGTGGCGGGCCAAACCACCAAACTGGTGGAACGTGATGTGGAAGCGCCTGAGGTCTTCTCGACATCCGAGTCTGGCCTTTGGGATGGCCGCCCGTCCCTGGGTGGTGTGTGGGCCGCGCATCCCGACGTGGGCGACCCGGAGCGGGTCATAATCCGCAACCAGGCCAACGGCAAATTTGTAATCGGCGCCCTGTTCCGCCGCGAACGTGACATCCCCGGCCCGCGCATTCAGGTGTCCTCTGATGCCGCAGCCGCGCTTGGCATGTTGGCCGGGGCACCTGTGGAGCTGAACATAACCGCCCTGCGCCGCGAAGAAGTGGCCGAAGAGGCCCCTGTTGATCCAGAAGCCACCGCCGAGGTTGCTGAAACAGCAGAGGTTGAAGAAGCGCCACTGGAGCCAATCGCGGCAGCAACCGCGGCCATCGCCGCGGCCGAAGCCAAGCAGGCCGCCCCTGCCCCCGCACCGGCGGCACAATCCGAAGTGGCGCCCAAGCCGACCTCTTCTTCGCTCTCTAAACCCTACGTGCAGATCGGCATCTTCTCGGTGCAATCCAACGCCAACGGCGCTGCCGCGCAAATGAAGAGCGCCGGCCTGCCCGCGCTGACCAAGAAAACCACCTCGGGTGACAAGACCTTCTACCGCGTGCTGGTGGGCCCCGCGTCGAGCAAATCCGAATTGAAATCCATGACCAAGAAAGTGCACGGCATTGGCTTCACCGATGCCTATGCCGTGACCAACTGACGGAGGCCTCTGCCATGTTCAAATCCGTGTTCTACGCCTGCGTGGCCGCGATTGGATTGACGGTTGCGACCAGCGAGGCCAGCGCCTTTGAAACCAAAGCCCGTGCCGCCTTTGTGATGGATCAATCCACCGGCACTGTGCTACTGGCCAAAAACGCTGACGAAGCGCTGCCACCGGCCTCCATGTCCAAGTTGATGACGCTCTACATGGCCTTTGAGGCCGTCCGAGATGGCCGCTTGCAGATGACTGAAAAACTGCCAGTGTCGCAACATGCGATGAACTATGGCGGCTCCACCATGTTCCTCGACACTACCGACCGCGTGACTGTTGAGGATCTTTTACGCGGCATCATCGTTTTGTCCGGTAATGACGCCTGTGCCGTGATTGCCGAAACCCTCAGCCCGGACGGCACTGAGGCCGGCTTTGCCCGTCTGATGACCCGCCGCGCGCGGCAAATGGGCATGACCAATTCAACGTTTGCCAACTCTAACGGCTGGCCCGCGCCCGGCCATCGCATGAGCATGCGCGACCTTGCTTTGCTGGCAAACCGCCTCATCACCGATTTTCCTGAATTCTACCCGATGTTTGCCGAACGCGAGTTCCAGTTTGACGGCCGCGCACCGCAAAACACCCAAAACCGCAACCCGCTTCTGCGCCTCAATATTGGCGCGGACGGTCTAAAAACAGGCCACACGTCTGAGGCGGGCTACGGTCTTGTAGGCTCCGCCAAACAGGGCAACCGTCGCGTGATTTTTGCCTTCTCCGGCCTGCAAACCGCTGCCGAGCGCGCCGAAGTCTCTGAGCAAATTGTCAACTGGTCCTTCCGCCAATTTTCAGAGTCCACCCTGGCCCGCGAGGGCGAACGCGTGGCCGAAGCTGACGTCTGGATGGGCAAAACCCCACGGGTTGGTCTCGTCCCGGAAAATGACATTGAAGTGCTTTTGCCCGTGCTCGCACAGAACAAGGTCAAAGCCGAGGTGATCTATAACGGCCCAATTGAGGCGCCCATCGCAAAGGGCCAATCGTTGGCGGAGCTGGTGCTCATGCCCGAAGACCTGCCAGAAATGCGCATTCCTCTTGTGGCCGAAGCAGATGTGCCCGAAGGCGGCTTTGGCATCCGTCTGCGCACGGCTGCGGGTGTTTTGATGCAGCAGTTTGGTCTCAACCTCGCAGGTGCATCGTGAGCGGACACTTCATCACGTTTGAAGGCATCGACGGTTCCGGCAAATCCACTCAAGCAAAACTTCTCGCAGACCGCCTGCGCGCGGAAGGCTTTGAGGTTGTTTTGACCCGCGAACCCGGCGGCTCTGTTGGGGCCGAAGAAATTCGGGCGCTGGTGCTTGAAGGCGACCCGGACCGTTGGTCCGCCGAAACCGAAATCCTGCTTTTTACCGCAGCCCGCCGCGACCATCTGGAACGCACAATTCTGCCTGCCGTGGCTGCTGGCAAAATTGTCATCTGTGATCGCTTCGCCGACAGCACCCGCATGTATCAGGGTCTTTCGCGTGGCGACCTGCGCGGCATTGTGGACCAATTACACAGCCTGATGATCGGCCGCGAACCCGACCTTACCGTGCTGATCGACATGGACCCAGCCACCGGTCTGGCCCGCGCCAAATCCCGCCAAACGGCCGAAGAGCGCTTTGAAGACTTTGGCCAAGCTTTGCAGGAGCAGATGCGCAAAGGCTTCCTGGACCTGTCCAAGGAATACGCCGACCGCTTCCGCGTGATCGACGGGGCCAGCGATATGGACAGCGTGTCCGACGCGGTTTACGCCACTGTGAAACAACACATCGAGGCCAGCGCGTGAGCGACGACACCGCCCCAGAGGCCGACCGCGTCACCGGCGCGCCGCATCCCCGGGAAACCGAGGTGCTCTTTGGTCAGGCCTCCGCTGAACAGGACTTTCTCGCTGCGGTCAACTCGCACCGTCTGCACCACGGATGGCTGATCACCGGCCCCATTGGCGTGGGCAAAGCCACCCTGGCATGGCGCATCGCGCGCTTCCTTCTGGCCACTCCACTGGATGACGGTGCGGGTCTGTTTGGCGATCCTGTTCCACACACCAGCTTGGATGTCTCGCCAGACCACCCGGTCTCGCACCGCCTTTTGGCCCGCTCTGAGCCTGGCCTGTTCAGCATCACGCGCTCTTTGAACGAGAAAACCGGCAAGCTGCGCGACCAAATCGTCGTAGACGATGTACGCGGCTTGACCCACTTTCTGACCATGTCCTCCGCTGACGGTGGCCGTCGCGTGGTCATTGTCGACAGCGCGGATGAGATGAACGTGAACGCCGCCAACGCACTCCTCAAAATGCTTGAGGAACCGCCAGAGCGCACCACCATGCTGCTGATCTCACATCAGCCCTCGCGCTTGCTGCCAACCATCCGGTCGCGTTGTCGCGAACTGCGTCTGCATCCACTGTCGCCTGAGGACATGCACAACGCCCTCACGCAGGCTGGCTTTGAGGCCGCTGAGTCCCCAGCCCTCGCCGAACTGGCAGCAGGTTCTGTGGGTGAAGCCCTGCGGATTTTGCAAAGTGACGGCCTGGCGCTCTATGCAGAACTGATCTCGCTCTTCGCCACCGAGCAGGGCTTTGACCGGCAACGCGCCATCGCCCTCTCCAACGCCGCTGTTGGCCCCGCAAACGCCGAACGGTATGAGCTGCTGCTGACGCTGATTGACCTCTTCTTGATACGCCTCGCGCGCACCGGTGCTCTGGGACAACCTCCCGCCACCGAAGTTGCCCCCAACGAGGCACAGGTACTTAGCCGTCTGGCCCCCAATGCCTATAAAGCCCGCGCCTGGGCCGCCGCCGCACAGGAAATTTCGGATCGCACCCACCACGGCAAGGCGGTGAACCTTGACCCTGCCGCGCTTGTGCTGGATACGGTTTTCAAGATCCATCAAACCGCAACCGCCTGAGCGCCTCATGACTGACTATCCCCAGATCACCGACAGCCACTGCCACCTCGATTTCCCGGACTTCGACGGCAAACTGGATGAGTTCATCGCCCGCGCGGCTGACGTGGGCGTGACCCGCATGGTGACCATCTGCACCCGCCTGCGCAACGAACCCACCGTGCGCGCGATAGCCGAGGCTCACGCGCCAGTATTCTACGCTGCCGGCACCCACCCGATGAGCGCTGCTGAGGAGCCGCTGGCCACGGTGGACGAACTGGTCGCGCTGGCGCAACACCCCAAGTTTGTGGGTATTGGCGAAACCGGTCTGGACTACCACTACACCGCTGACAGCAAAGAGGTGCAGCAAACCTCGCTGCGCATCCACTGCGAAGCGGCGCGCGAAACCGGCTTGCCCCTGATCATCCACAGCCGTGATGCGGATGAAGACATGGCGCAGATCCTGACCGAAGAGTTTAACAAAGGCGCTTATGGCTGCGTCATGCATTGCTACAGCTCTGGGCCGGAACTGGCCCAAAAGATGCTCGATCTTGGTTTCTACCTGTCCATGTCCGGCATCGCCGCCTTCCCACGGTCTCAAGAAGTACGCGACATCTTTGCAGCCGCACCGGTGGACCGCGTGCTGGTGGAAACCGACGCACCTTACCTCGCGCCCCCGCCCTATCGCGGCAAACGCAATGAGCCGTCTTACGTGGAAAAAACCGCTCGCGTTGGCGCCGAGGTGTTTGGCATGGACTACGCCGACTTCGCCGCGCAGACACAGGCCAACTTCGAGCGCCTGTTCTCCAAAGTGACCAGCACGGCGGCCGCTGCATGAGCGCAACGCTAACCTTCACCATTCTGGGCTGTGGCAGCTCCGGTGGCGTGCCACGCATTGGCGGCCATTGGGGCGACTGTGACCCCACCAACCCCAAAAACCGCCGACGCCGCTGCTCTTTGTTGATCGAGCGTGCAACGGCAGACGGTAAAACCACCGTACTGGTCGACACCTCACCTGACATGCGCGACCAACTTCTGTCCGCGGATGTCTTCGCGCTGGACGCCGTGGTCTACACCCATAGCCACGCGGATCACGTGCATGGCATCGATGACCTGCGTATGGTGGTCTACAACATGCGCAAACGCATTCCGGTCTGGGCGGATGGTGCCACGCAAAACGATCTGCTCAGCCGCTTTGGCTATGCCTTTGTACAACCCAAAGACAGCCCCTACCCGCCGATCCTCGACTTGCACACCATCGATGACGACGATTTCACCATCTCCGGTGCTGGCGGTGACATCACCTTTAAGCCAATCAAAGTGGATCACGGCAGCATCGACGCCTTGGCCTTCCGTGTGAACGACGTGGTTTATATGCCGGACGTGGCCGAAATCTACGACGACGCCTGGCCGCAGCTGACTGACATGAAGTGCTTCATCATCGACGCCCTACGCCGCTCTCCGCACCCCACCCACGCCCATCTGGACAAAGCGCTGGAGTGGATTGCCAAACTCACACCGGAGCGCGCCGTGTTGACCAATATGCATATCGACCTCGACCACACAGTGGTGGATGGCGAGACCCCGGACCACATCACCCCCGCATTTGACGGGATGAAAATCACTTACGACCTGTAACACAGGTCACACAGCAGGACACGACACAGTTGCAAACTCTTATCTCTGTGATCCTGCCGGTCTTTTTCATTATCGGCTTTGGCTACCTCGCAGCGTGGCGCGGGCTGTTCAGTCAGCAAAACGTCGACGGATTGATGCGCTACGCCACCAACTTTGCCGTACCGGTCCTGCTCTTTCGCGCGATCTCAAACCTCGACTTGGCCGCCGAATACAACCTCAACCTACTGGGCAGCTTCTACGGGGCCGCCTTCCTGTGCTTTCTCACCGGTATGCTGGGCGCTAAATTCCTGTTTGGCCGCGACTGGGAAGACGCAACCGCCATTGGCTTTGTCTGCCTGTTTTCCAACTCGCTCTTGCTGGGCCTCGCCATCATGGAGCGCGCCTACGGCCCCGAAAGCCTGACCGGCAACTACGCCATCATCTCGATCCACGCGCCTTTCTGCTATGGGCTTGGTATAGCCACCATGGAGATCATGCGCGCGCGACACAGCTCCAAAGCCAAGATCGTGCCCACCGTGCTCAAGGCGATGTTTTCCAACGCGCTGATCATCGGCATCGGCCTTGGTTTTGTGGTCAACCTCGGCAACATCTCGGTGCCCGAACCGGCGATGCACGCGGTCAACCTCTTAGCAGGCTCAGCGCTGCCCGCCGCGCTGTTCGGCATCGGCGGCGTACTCTACCGCTACCGTCCCGAAGGCGACATGCGCACCATCCTCTTCTGTTGTGCTGTCTCTCTTGGGCTGCATCCCGCACTGACCTTTGCCTTTGGCACCTGGAGTGCCATTTCCGTGGACAACCTGCGCTCCGCCATCGTCACCGCTTCCATGGCTCCCGGCATCAACGCCTACCTCTTCGCCAATATGTACGGCCGCGCCATGCGGGTGGCCGCCTCCACCGTGCTGATTGGCACCGCCCTCTCGGTGCTCACGGTTTGGCTCTGGCTGGGCACATTGCCGTGACCTCACAGCACAGCGGCTTGCGTCCACCGCAACCGCGCCCCATCTTGGCGGCCTGACCCACCACAGGAGTGCCCCAATGGCCCAAGACCCAATCCGCGTGGACATCGTCTCCGATGTCGTTTGCCCCTGGTGCATCGTTGGTTACCGCCAGCTTATGCAAGCCTCCGAGGCCACCGGCATTCCGGTAGAAACCTATTGGCACCCGTTTGAACTCAATCCGGATATGGAGGCGGAAGGCGAAAACCTGCGCGCGCACATCATGCGAAAATACGGCAGCTCCGCCGAACAGTCCCAATCCGCTCGCGACCACCTGACCTCCGTGGGCAAAGATCTCGACTTCGCGTTTCACTGGACCGAGGACAGCCGCATCTACAACACCTTTACCGCCCATCAGCTGTTGCACTGGGCCTCGGAAAGCGGACAGGCCCAAGCCCTGAAACTGGCGCTGTTTGATGCCTACTTCACCCAAGGCCGAGATGTGAGTGATCCAGAAGTCCTAATCCAGACTGCGGCTTCCATTGGTCTAAACGCGGAAGAAGCCAAGGCCGTGCTGCACGACCAACGCTATGCTGAGACCGTGCGCCAAAAAGAGCAGTTCTGGACCTCGCGTGGTGTGTCGGGTGTGCCCACCATGGTGTTTGACGCCAAACAAGCCACCTCCGGTGCGCAAGGCGTCGACACCTTTGCAAACCTGCTCCGGCACATCGCCACGTCCTAAGGCCAAAGGCCGCACAGGCCTTGCGACAATCTGGTTGTAGACAGCCCTTGGAATCGCCGATTCCGAGGGCTTTTTGCTGCGCAATTTCCTGCACGCCCCCGCCTTCTAAAGAAAGCCGTTCCCGGCACACACAACCCTAGGCGGCAAGGTCATTAAAATCCTGCCAAAGTCACCACAATCCACAAAAATATATATCCTATTCAGCCACTTAAAACCGAACTCTCACATCAGGAAGTCGGCGAAAACCCCTGCTAGTCCCCCCTATCTACCGCGCCAAACCACAAGATTTTTCCGAGTAACCGGGTGTTAAGAGCTGCCAGCTTACGTTGCCTTCAATCAGCCAGTCCGAAAACGGTATTGAACCAGACCCATGAACACAGACACATCATCATCTCAGGCCGACTGCATCGCGCTGCCGCAGCAGTTGGATTACGCACATTGCACCGAATTGCGTCTTGCAATCGAAGCCTCCCGCGGGCAACCGCTTGCGCTTGATGCGCATCATGTTGAGTTCCTTGGGGGGGCTGGCGCTGAACTGCTTTTGGCCACGCGCGCCGAATGGGCCGCACGTGAACTGCCATTTGAACTGAAACAACCATCTGACGAATTTCTAAAAGGTATGGAGCGGCTCGGCCTGCCCCATGACTGTCTTCTTGAAAGGGGCTCCGCATGACGACGAAGATTCTTGCAGTTGATGACTCCCGCACCATGCGCGCGATGATTCAAACCGCACTGACCGATGCAGGCTTTGATGTCGATCTGGCCGAGGACGGCATCGACGGTCTGGACAAACTTGGCGGCTCTGACCCTGACCTGGTCATCACCGACATCAATATGCCCCGCCTGGATGGCTTTGGCATGATCGAAGGTGTGCGTGAGCGCCCTGAGTGCGCCTCTCTGCCCATTCTCGTGCTGACCACGGAAAGCGGCGAAGAACTGAAACAACGTGCCCGTACAGCTGGCGCAACCGGCTGGATTGTAAAGCCGTTTGACGCAGAAAAGCTGGTCGCGGTCATCAATCGTCTGGTTGTCTGAAAGGAACTGAGTGATGTCCGATCTTCGTGACATGTTCTTTGAGGAATGCGACGACCTTCTTGAAGTGTTGTCCACCGGTCTGGAAGATCTCCAGAACGAGACCTCGGACGCGGAAACCATCAACGCGATGTTCCGGTCCGTGCATTCCATCAAAGGCGGCGCCGGGGCCTTTGGCCTTGATCGCCTGATCAAATTTGCCCACGCATTTGAAAACGTGCTGGACGACCTGCGCTCCGACAAGATCGGCGTAGACGCGACCATCACCGCCCTGATGTTCTCCGGCTTTGACCACCTGAGCGATCTGGTGGACGCAGCCCGCGACGACAACGACCTGCCTGACACCGACGGTGCGGCAGTTCTGGCAGAACTGAAACAGACCACCCAAAACGCCAATGGCGGCGTTGGCGGCGACGATGACGACGACGCCAACGAAGTCAGCTCGGACGATTTTGAAGTTCAAGCCATGGACTTCAGCCTCGATCTGGGTGGCGACGATGACGGTGGCATTGGCGATCTGCCAGGCCTGCCTTCTCTTGGTGGCGGCGACGACGCCACCGACGGCGCGACCCACTTTGTGGTGAAATTCAAAGCCGATCCCGTGCTTTACACCCGCGGCCACGATCCAGCCCTGCTGTTCCGTGCTCTGGGTGAGATGGGCGAGTTGTCCATCGAAGCGGACCGGTCTGAAGTGGCCCCGCTGGAAAGCCTTAAGGATGCCCCTGCGGCGATCTCTTGGACGCTGACCCTGCGCCCGGACGACGGTATCGACGAAAGCACCATCCGTGAAATCTTCGAGTTTGTCGAAGGCCAGTGCACACTGCATATCTCTGAAACCGTGGTGGAAGCCGCAGCGGAAGAAGACACAGCACCTGTCGCAGACGCACCTGCTGCCCCCGTGGCGGAAGCCGCGCCAGCGGCAGCTGCTGCTGCACCAGTCGCAAAGGCCGAAGCCAAGCCAGCCCCTGCCAAGGCCCCAAAGGCTGAAAAGCAGGAGGCCAAAGGCGGAGACGGCGGAAAAAAGTCTTCTGAACCGCGCAACAGCACAATCCGTGTGGATCTGAACCGCGTAGACCGCCTGATCAACTTGGTCGGCGAGCTCGTGATCAGCGAAGCCATGTTGCGCCAGTCGATGAATGAGCTGCCAGTGTCGGCCAACAGTGCCGTCAGCGAAGCCATTGGTCAGCTGAAAACCCTGTCCGGCGTTCTGCAAGAGAGCGTGATGGCCATTCGCGCACAACCAGTGCGTGGCCTGTTCCAGCGGATGAGCCGGATTGTGCGGGAATCTTCCCGTCAGGCTGGCAAAACCTCCCGTCTGGTGATGGTTGGGGAAGCCACCGAGGTCGACAAGACAGTGACCGAACGTCTGGTGGAACCACTGACCCACATGATCCGGAACTCGGTCGACCATGGTTTGGAAAAAGCCGAGGACCGTGTTGCCGCTGGCAAACCCGAAATGGGCACCATCAAGCTGGAAGCCGCACACCGCTCTGGTCGTGTTGTGATCTCGCTCTCTGATGACGGTGCCGGTGTGAACCGTGCCAAAGTGCGTCAGAAAGCCGAAGAAAAAGGC
Source organism: Shimia sp. (assembly GCF_022448905.1). Lineage (GTDB taxonomy): Bacteria > Pseudomonadota > Alphaproteobacteria > Rhodobacterales > Rhodobacteraceae > Shimia. The sequence goes on from NZ_JAKVCW010000013.1 coordinate 13,225, forward strand.
CTGATCCGTCCAGAGGACGATCTGACCGACAGCGACATCGACAACCTGTTGTTCCGCCCCGGTTTCTCCACCGCCGACGAGATCTCTCAGCTCTCCGGTCGTGGCGTGGGTATGGACGTTGTCCGCTCTGAAATTCAGGCGCTTGGCGGCCGCATCAACCTGCAGTCCGAGCCGGGCAAAGGCACCACGATCACCATCTCCCTGCCCCTCACTCTTGCGGTGATGGAAGGCATGCTGATCGAAGTCGCCGGCGAAAGCCTTGTTGTTCCAACCGTCGCGCTGCGTGAAACCCTGCAGCCTGGTCAGGCCAACATTCACGACTTCTGTGATGGCGACCGCGGCCTGTCCGTCAACGACTCGATGCTGCCGATTGTGGATTTGGGCGAGGCTCTTGGCTTCCGCGCACCACTGCCGGACTTCAGCAACCAGTCGCTCCTTCTGATCGAAGGGGAATCCGGACGCCGCTCAGCTCTCGCAGTGGACGGCATCGTGGAGCAACGCGAAGTGGTGATCAAAGGTTTGGAACAGAACTATCAATCCATTCCGGGCATCGCCGCCGCAACCATCCTTGGCAACGGCAAGATCGCCCTGATCGTCGATACAGATCAAATGATCCCATCGCCGGGCAACGGCAACCCAGGACTGCGTAAGGGGTCCGAATTGGCAGAGGTGAATCTCTAATGTCTGAACAAGCTACTCAAGAACAGACCGACAACCGCATTGAAATCGTGTCCTTCACCATTGGTGAGCAGGCCTTCTGTCTGGACATCGGCCATGTGCTGGAAATCCGCGGCTGGACCAACACCACCACGCTTCCACATGCACCTGACTATGTCGTCGGCATGATGAACCTGCGCGGTGCTGTGCTACCGGTGATCGACCTGTCGATGCGTCTGGGCCTTGGCAAAACCATCCCGGAAAGCCGTCACGTTATCATCATCGCACACATCGATGAGAAGAGCGTGGGCTTCCTGGTGGACGCCGTGTCCAACATCATCACCGTGAACACGGACGAGATCAAAGCCACACCAGAGGTCTCCTCTTCCAAGACCGCAGCGTTCATTCGCGGCGTCTACACCCTGGAAGAGACCATCGTTCGTGCGATCGATGTTCACCAGATCATGCCACAGGAAGCACTGTCCGCAGCATGACCCAATTGGCGCAAAAATCCCTTGAAGAAGGCACAATCAGTGATGCGGACTTTGCCGCCATTGCTGGGCTGGTGCGTGAGTGGATGGGCATCGACCTTCAGCCGCATAAGCGGACGATGGTCGCCTCCCGCCTCTCCAAGCGCCTGCGTGCCACCGGCTATGACACGGTCAACGACTACATTGACTACATGCACTCGCCTCAAGGGCGGGATGAGCAAACCCGCTTTATCAGCGCCTACACAACCAACATGACGCGCTTCAATCGCGAAGGGCATCACTTCGAACAGCTGGCCAATGACGTATTGCCGGACCTGATGGCCCAGGCACGTCGCGGCAAGCGGATTCGGATCTGGTCGGCAGGCTGTTCCAGCGGCGAAGAACCTTATGGCCTGGCATTCCACGTTCTGGATGCCTGCCCCGAGGCAGCCTCGCTTGATGTGAAGATCCTAGCATCTGACATCGACCCGGAAATTCTGGCCACGGCCAAGCGCGGCGTCTACCCGACGTCCTCGATCAACACCCTGACCAACGGTCAAGGCGCGAAGTATTTCGAGGATTTTGAAGGCGCGCGGGATCAGAAAGCGGTCTGCCAAAATGCCCGCGACCTGATCAGCTTCCGGCGTCTCAACCTGCACGGCGACTGGCCCTTCAAGGGCAAGTTCGACATCATCATGTGTCGCAACGTCGCCATCTACTTTGATGCACCGACACAAAGCCGCCTTTGGCGCAGATTTGGCGAGCAGCTCTGCCCGGACGGCCTCCTTTTCTTGGGTCATTCCGAAGGAATTGGCCCGGAACACGCCGAGCTGTTTCACACAGCCGGACGGGGCGTTTTCTCAATAGACACCTCCCGCATTGGCAGCAGAAGCGCTGATGCAACCTTGCACATGGGGAACTGAACAATGAGCTTGAAAGATAAGCTGCACATTCTGGTTGTGGACGACATGTCCACCAGCCGGGGACTCATCACACAGGCGCTCGATGAGATCGGGATCGTCAACTACCGCACCGAAAACGACGGTGCTCAGGCCTGGCGCAGCCTCGCGGCAAAGCCGGTCCACCTGATCCTGTCCGATTTCAACATGCCTGGCATGGACGGCCTCCAGCTTCTGGAAGGCATCCGCTCCAACAAGGCCACGGCACGGACAGGGTTCATCCTGATCACCGGCCGTGCCGACCCGGACACCATCAACCGCGGCGTCAAGCTGGGTATGAACAACTTCATCAAGAAGCCGTTCGAAACCGCACAACTCAAAGCCTGCATCGAGAAGGTGGTGGGGCCTCTGTAAAGGAGGCTCCCATGGGGGAACGACGAATGACAACGCGCACAACCGCAGACGTATTGACCACCATTTCCGAGGACGTGGCCGACTTGGCTTCCATCGCACATGCGCTGGATGGGTTGACCAGTGAACTGGATTTGGAAGGTGTCGATCACAATAAAATAAGGGATCTGCAGCGCGTGGACGCGCTGTTCCAGCACCTGGACGACATCGCGGTTTTGCTTGGCAACATGTCATCAATGATTGGCGCCGGACCGGATCTGAATGTGCAGGATCTCTCCGACAGCGTCCGTCTGGATTACCTCAAGTCCCGTCTGTCGGACGCAGAAAAAACCCGCGCAATCTCGCCTGATGCAGGCAACGTTAACCTCTTCTGAGCCACACTCGCTCAGCCACAGTGACATTGGAATAGACCCATGAACGCCATGACAAAGATCAGCAGCGCCAGCGCAGACAGCTCCGCAACTGAGGTGCGATTTGCCGCCGAGAGCATCATCACGTCAGCAACCGATCCGCGTGGCGTGATCCAGTTTGCCAACGACACGTTTGTCGAAGTTGGCGGCTACCCGCTGGAAGAGCTCATCAATGCGCCGCACAAAATTTTGCGCCATCCCGATATGCCAAAGGGCGTATTCTACTTGATGTGGGAATGCCTGAAAGCAGGTCAACCGGTCTGCGCTTATGTGAAAAACAAGACCAAATCCGGTGGGTATTACTGGGTTCTGGCCGTGGTAACCCACACCGAAAATGGCTACCTGTCCGCCCGTATCCGCCCGGGTTCAGAGCTTTTTGAAGCCACCAAGGAAATGTATGTTTCTCTTCTTCAGGAGGAGAAAGACAACAACCTGACACCAGAGCAGAGCGGCGCGCGCCTGCTCGAGATGCTCAAAGAGGCTGGCTATCCGTCGCTGGACGACTACGGTGTCGCAGCCTTGGACATGGAATTCAAAAACCGCGACATCATCGAGCCAGGGCTGGTCAACAGTTTCGCCCTGATGGACGAGCTTGCTGTGATTATCAAAGACATGCAGGATCTGGTGAACAGCATCGAACAGGGCTTTGAGCGCGTTCGTGGCGAGCCTGTCAACCTGCGTATTCTGGCTGGGCGCCTCGAAGGTGCCGGCGCTGCCCTCGGCACGATCTCGCAGAACTACGATGCTATGGCCAAAGAAATGCACGGTCTGGTCGGCCGCCTGCACGATCCGGAAAACGGCTCTTTGGTGCAAATGTACAGCGCCGTCTCCCAAGGCCGCTGGTCCATGCAGATTGCGCAGCTGTTGGGGGAAGCCCACGGCAACTGCAGCGAAGCAGAGGCCGAAAATGAAGGCTGCCTGATGCTGAAAGAGCACCACGAGCGCCTGCAACAGCGCAGCCGTTCCCGCCTGATCGAGATTTCCTCCATCGGCAAGTCCATTCCGGACATCTGCCGCAGCCTGCGCCGCCGGATCAACGGCCTGGACGTTGTGAAGCTGCTCTGCAAAGTCGAAAGCGGCCGCATGCGCGACGTGGACAGCGGTTTGGACGGCATCATCGCCCGTCTCGAAAACTTCCACGACAACACAGACCGCCACCTGGCCGACCTCTCCGCCAAGGCGTCGCAGGTCACACAAAAAGGCAGCTCCCTTTAAGGGGCTGCCCCCACCCCGCCATTGTCGCCGCTCCCATTAGCTCCAAATAAACAACAGGAAATCACCATGCCAGTTTTCCCAAAAATCAAATCCCGCTTCTTGCGGATGAGCATCAAAACGAAACTTGCAGCGGCAATCGCAGTCTGCGCCCTATTGGCTGTCGGGCTTTCGCAATTCACCCAGTATAACGCCCGCACCGCCGAAGCTGAAACCCAGGCGATGGAGCGCTACGACCTGCTCACTGAATTGTTCAGCACCCAGTTGGTCGCCGCCACTCAATTTCAGGACGTTGACCGCCTTAAGGCCACAACCGACCGCTTCTTGGAGCACGACTCTAACATCACCGCCGTCAGTGTCCTTTCTCCAGACGGCGCCGTGATCTACAGCTACGACATTGCCGAAACCCGTGCAGACAGCATCTCCACCGCGCTGAGCAATGTGGCGGCCACCGTCTCAGACGACAAACCCAGCGCGCACGCCATTGAGGCAGCCGTTTATGCAGCACAAACGCCCATCGCCCAGGCCGGTCGCAACCCGGTAGGCACCCTTCAAGTCGCTGCGGATGTGTCCTCTATCCGCGAGGAAGCCCTGCAGGAATTCATCAAAGGCGCGATTGGCTCGTCCCTTGCGGCGGCGCTCGCCCTGGCCCTGATTGTTATGTTGGTTGGCCGTGTGGTCACCCGCCCTGTGTTGAGCCTTGGCAAAGCCATGGATGCTGTCGCAGATCACGACTTTGACTGTGATGTGCCTTGCCTGGACCGAGACGACGAAATTGGTTCCATGGCCAAACGCCTGGCCAAGTTCCGCGACCAACTGGCTCAAGATGAACGCGAACGCGCCCTGCGTGCTGAGCAAGACAAACAACGCCAACGCCTGTTTGCCCGCCTTGCTGAAGGCTTGTCCGAGATTGCCGACGGCCGTGTGGACCGCCCCATCGACATGGCGGAATTTGCAAGCCTTGGTGAAAACTCCCAGCAGATTTGCAAAGACTTCAACGATGTTCTGACCAACCTGAAGTCCGTGCTGTCCACCGTGACCCGCACCGCAGAAACCGTGCGCTCCAGCGCTCAGGAAATCTCCGAAAGCGTGATCGACCAATCCAAACGGTCCGAGGCGCAGGCCGTGACCCTTGAAGAATCCGCCGCTGCCATCGAAACGTTGAGCACCTCTGTGGAACAAACCGCCGACCACGCGGCTGAGGCCAACAAGCGCATCACCCAGAACCGTCAACAGGCGCAGTCCGGTGGCGAAGTGGTGGAACTCACTGTTGAGGCCATGCGCAACATTGAACAGAGTTCTGACAAGATCACCGCGATCATCGGTGTGATTGACGACATCGCCTTCCAGACCAACCTGCTGGCCTTGAACGCTGGCGTCGAAGCCGCCCGTGCAGGCGAAGCAGGTCGCGGGTTTGCCGTGGTTGCCTCCGAAGTCCGGGCCCTGGCCCAACGCGCCTCAGATTCCGCCAACGAAATCAAAGAGCTGATCCTGACCTCCGGCGAGCAGGTCACCAAAGGCAGCGAACTGGTGAACAAAGCAGGTGACGCGCTTCAGGAAATCATCACCGGCGTGAACCACGCCTCCGACCTGGTGTCTCAAATTGCCACCGGCTCCCGCGATCAGGCTGACAACCTGCGCGAAATCAAAGAGAGCGTGACCGAGCTGGACCGCGTGACTCAGCGCAACGCGGCGATGATCGAAGAGTCCTCTGCCGCAAGCCGCAGCCTGTCGGATGAAGCCGCCAATATGTCTCAGGCCCTCAAAGTCTTCAAACTGACCGAAGCAGATGTGGCCGCCGCCGCGACCCCGCGTGCACCAGCCGCGCCAAAACCGGCAACCAAGGCTCCGGCCGCTGCCAAGCCTGCACCCGCGAAGCCCGAACCCAAACCAGCCAAACCTGCCCCCGCACAGCCGGCGGCTGATGCGGCCAAAACGCAGGAATGGGATGACGACGCCGCTCAAGACGCCAAGGCCGCCTCAAAGGCCAAAGCAAAGGTGAAGAAAACAGCGGCTGCAAAGCCTGCCGCAAAGCCCGCTGCAGCTCCGAAACCGCAGCCCAAGCCAGCGAAAACCGCCGTAAACCAATCGGCGCCAGTACAAGACACTTCCAGCGAAGACTGGGAAGACTTCTAAGAACTGCGCAAAAACTGCGCCTTGCCAGCTGGCGCGCGAACCCGGCTGGCGTGAAACCCTCGGTGAATGGAATAGCCAATGAGTCTTAGTGAAGCAGAAGCCATCAAAGGATACCAGGTCCAGCCCCTGTTGCAGGGCGACGTGCAGGTATCCAGTGACCAGGATATCGTGATGACCACGATCCTCGGCTCATGTGTGGCGGCATGTATGTGGGACGAAACGGCGGGCATCGGCGGCATGAACCACTTCCTGCTGCCCGGCACCGAAGACGGGTCCGCTGGCTCTATGAGCCACGGTGTGCACGCCATGGAACTTCTAGTGAACGGTCTGATCCAGGCTGGCGCGCGTCGTGACAAGCTGAAGGTCAAGCTGTTGGGCGGCGGCAAAATGTTCAATAGCCGCATCGACATCGGGTCCAAGAACGCAGAATTCGCCATGTGGTTTGTGCGCAACGAAGGCTTTGAGCTGGTCGATTGTTGCCTTGGCGGACAGCGCGGCCGCAACATCCGCTTCTGGCCTGTTGGAGGCCGCATCCAGCGCCGCTTTATGAAAGACACCCGTCTGCTCAACGAAGAAGAATTGCCAAAGCGCAAGCCAAAGCCAAAGGTCGACGACAATCTTGGCGACGTACAACTGTTTTAACCCGCAGGTCCCTCCATTCCTGCAACAAAAAAGGCCCGCAATGTGCTGCGGGCCTTTTTCTTGTTCTGGTACAATGCCTTAAATATGCAGCGCGTGGCCCAAGGCCTTCAAACACGCTTCCTGCAACCCTTCCGACTGGGTTGGGTGGGCATGGATTGTCGCCGCGATGTCCTCGAGACAAGCGCCCATTTCAATGGCCAGCGAGAAGGCTGCAGAGAGTTCAGAAATCCCCGCACCCACGGCCTGCAGGCCAACAACTGCATGGTCCTCTTCGCGGTACACAACCCGCACAAAGCCGTCATCGCGTTCCGTGGTCATGGCGCGGCCATTGGCCATAAACGGGAACTCACTGGATTTGGTGCCATCGAGCTCGCCCGGCAACGCACCACAGGTGACCACTTCGGGATCGGTGAAACACACGGCCGGAATGGCGCGTTTGTCCCACTCCACCGCATGGCCCGCGATATGTTCGGCAACCATCTCGCCCTGCGCCATCGCTCGGTGTGCCAACATCGGCTCGCCGGTCACGTCGCCAATCGCGTAAATCCCCCGCATGGAGGTCTGGCAGAAGCTGTCGATCTTCACAAACGGGCCGTCTTGGGTCAACGCCAGTTCTTCAATGCCAATGCCCGCCGTGCGCGGACGCCGCCCGACCGTCACCAACACTTTTTCTGCATCCACATCGCCTTGATCGGTTTGCAATGCACCGTCGCTGTAACCTTGCGCCTTGGTGCCGGTCATCACCGTCACGCCAAGGTCCTCTAGCCGCTTGGCCACCGGCTTAGTCAACGCTTTGTCATAGAGCGACAGAATGCGGTCTTCCGCCTCCACCACCGTGACCTTGCTGCCCAGTTTGGCAAACACCGTGCCCAGCTCCAATCCGATATAGCCGCCACCAACAACGGCCAGCGTCTCCGGCACCTCGGTCAAGTCCAGCGCCTCGGTGGAGGACAGGATCGGCCCACCAAACGGCAGGAACGGTAGTTCCACCGGTGCGGAGCCCGTGGCGATCACCACATATTCCGCACGGATTTGCTGCACCTCGTCGCCATGGGTGACTTCCACGGTTTTGCCATCCAAAAACCGCGCCTGCCCGGTCACAAACCGCGCTTTGGCTTTTTTCATCAACGCCGACACACCGGTGTTCAGGCGCTGCACAATGCCATCTTTCCACGCCACGGTTTGGGCCAGATCAATGCTTGGCGCGCTGGCGGAAATGCCAAGCGGGCTATCGTTCACATGCGCAATCTTGTGGAATTCATCCGCCGCGTGGATCATCGCTTTGGACGGGATGCAGCCGACATTCAGACAGGTCCCCCCCGGCTTAGCGGCATCCACAACAATGGTATCGATGCCCAGCTGCCCGGCGCGAATGGCACAGACATAGCCGCCAGGGCCGGCTCCAATGATCAGCAGTTTACAAGATAGATCAGTCATTTAGCCCTCGACAAACAGCATCGCTGGTGTTTCCAGCAGAGTTTTCAATTTTTGCACAAACACAGCCGCATCCCAGCCATCAATCACCCGGTGATCAAAGCTGCAGGAGATGTTCATCATCTTGCGTGGTTGGAACTGCTGCCCATCCCACACGGGACGGATCTGCATCTTGTTCACACCGACAATCGCCACCTCCGGGTGGTTGATGATCGGCGTTGTGGCAATCGCGCCCAGCGGGCCCAACGAGGTGATCGTGATCGTGCCACCGGACAGCTCATCGCGCTTGATGGTGCCGTCCCGTGCCTCTTGCGCCAGCCGTGCCACGGTTTCCGCATTGTCCCACAGGCTACCCGCTTCGGCGTGTTTCACCACCGGCACATTCAGGCCGTTCGGTGTCTGCGTCGCAATGCCCACATGCACGCCCCCATGACGGTGGATCACACCCGCTTCGTCATCATAGCGCGCATTCAACTCTGGCTGCTCGCGCACCGCCTCGACAATCGCCCGCATCAGGAACGGCAACAGCGTCAGCTTCGCGCGTTCCCCTTTGTGTTTGGCATTGAGCGCCGCACGCAGGTCTTCCAGCGCCGACATCTCCACCTCTTCCACAATGGTGATATGCGGAATTTGCCGTTTGGAGATTGCCATTTTCTCGGCAATCTTCCGGCGCATGCCGATCACCCGCACCTCTTCCACGCCTGTGTTCTGACCGCGCACCACAGTACCCTGCTGAATGCCACCAGAGGCAATCCAATTGTCCAGATCACCATGGCTGATCCGCCCTGCCGCACCGGACCCTGGCACCTGCCGCAGGTCAACGCCTTCTTCCCGCGCCCGCGCGCGAACTGAAGGCGACGCCAAAGGCTTGGTGCCCGCCGCCCGCTTTACTGGCGCTGCGGCAACAGGAGCAACCGCAGGCTTCGCCGCTGGTTTTGGAGCGGGCTCAGCCACGGCCTCCACAACCGCAGGCTTTTCCTCAACCGGAACCGAAACAGGCGCTTCCACGTTACCACTCTCGTTGCCTTCGCCGTCCACCTCAATGCGGATCAACACGGCGCCAATGGCGATCATATCGCCAATCTCACCGCCCAGCGCGAGCACCTTACCATCCACAGACGACGGCACTTCTACAGCCGCCTTGTCGGTCATCACAGCGGCCAGCACGTCATCTTCGCGCACAACATCGCCAACTTTCACGTGCCATTCGACCAGCTCGGCCTCGGCAATGCCCTCTCCAACGTCGGGCAAACGGATTGCAAAAACTCCCATGGGATCAGTCCTCCATGACTTTGCGCAGCGCTTCGCCAACCCGTGCAGGTCCCGGGAAATACTCCCACTCCTGCGCATGCGGATACGGCGTGTCCCATCCGGTCACCCGGATCATCGGCGCTTCAAGATGATAGAAACAGGCTTCCTGCACGAGGCTCATCAGCTCGGCCCCAAAGCCAGAGGTGCGGGTCGCCTCATGCACAATCACACAGCGCCCGGTCTTTTTCACGCTCTCAACAATGGTCTCAAGGTCCAGCGGCATCAGCGTGCGCAGGTCGATCACCTCCGCATCCACACCGGTCTCCTCTGCAGCCGCCTCGGCTACGTAGACCATTGTGCCGTAGGCCAGAACCGTCACATCCGCGCCTTCACGCTGAATATGCGCCTTGCCCAGCGGGATGATCTCATTGCCCTCGGGCACGTCTCCCTGCGGATGTTTCTTCCAGCTTTCAATTGGCTTGTCGTGGTGCCCATCAAACGGCCCGTTATACAGCCGCTTCGGCTCTAGGAAGATCACCGGGTCGGGGTCTTCAATCGCTGCCAGCAGCAGCCCTTTGGCATCGCGCGGGTTGGATGGGATCACCACCTTCAATCCTGACACATGGGTGAAAATCGCCTCCGGGCTCTGGCTGTGGGTCTGCCCGCCAAAGATACCGCCACCGGTGGGCATGCGGATCACCAAAGGACAGGTGAAATCCCCGTTGGAGCGGTGCCGCAGACGCGCCGCTTCCGACACGATCTGGTCATAGGCCGGATAGACATAGTCCGCGAACTGGATCTCGATCACCGGCTTGAGGCCATAAGCCGCCATGCCAATCGCCGTGCCGACAATGCCGCTCTCGTTGATCGGCGCGTCAAAACACCGGGACTTGCCGTATTTTTCCTGCAAACCAGCGGTGCAGCGGAACACACCGCCAAAGAACCCGACGTCCTCGCCGAACACCACCACTTTGTCATCCGCCGTCATGGCCACATCATGGGCCTCGCGGATGGCTTCAATCATTGTCATTTGTGCCATGATCAATACCCCGCTTCTTGACGTTGACGGATCAGGTGCTCTGGCATGGTCTCATACACCCCTTCAAACATGTCCCGTGGGCTTGGCGCTTTACCGCCAGCCAATGTACCCACCGCTTCAGCCTCTTTTTGCACCGAAATCACTGTATCGAGGATCTCCGCCTCCGCCTGCGCGTGGCGGTCTTCGCTCCACTCGCCAATCTTGATCAAGTGCTGCTTCAGCCGCTCAATTGGATCGCCCAAAGGCCAGGCCGCCGCCTCGCTTTTGGAGCGATAAGCCGACGGGTCATCCGAGGTCGAGTGCCCGCCGGCGCGATAGGTCACATGTTCAATTAAGGTTGGCCCATGGCCCAAACGCGCCCGCTCGGCGGCCCACTTGGCCACCGCATGCACCGCCAGGTAGTCATTGCCGTCCACCCGGATCGCCGCGATGCCAAAACCATGGCCGCGTGCTGCAAAGGTGCCCACGCCACCGCGTGCGATGCCTTGGAACGTCGAAATGGCCCACTGGTTGTTCACAATGTTCAGCACAACCGGCGCTTTATAGGTCGAGGCAAACACCATCGCCGCGTGGAAATCACTCTCTGCAGTGGAGCCATCGCCAATCCAGCCCGTGGCAATCTTGGTGTCGCCCGAAATCGCCGAGGCCATGGCCCAGCCCACCGACTGGACAAACTGCGTGCCAAGGTTGCCGGAGATCGAGAAGAACCCGTGTTCTTTTGACGAATACATGATTGGCAGCTGACGCCCCGCCAACGGGTCTTCCGCGTTGGAGTAAATCTGGTTCATCATCGTCAGCATCGGATACTCCGACGCGATCAACAGCCCCGCCTGCCGGTAAGTTGGGAAGTTCATATCCCCTGGCTGCAACGCACGAGCAAAAGCGCAAGACACCGCCTCTTCGCCCAAATGCTGCATATAAAAGCTGGTCTTGCCCTGCCGCTGCGCATTCTGCATCCGCGCATCAAAGGTTCGCAGGGTCAGCATGTGACGCAGCCCTTCGCGCAGTTCCTCTACGCTCAACGCTCCGGCCCAGTCGCCAACGGCCTCGCCCTCTTTGTTGAGCACGCGCACAATCGAAAATGCCATATCGCGGATGCTGTCCGGGTCCACGTCCACCGCGGGGCGACCAACCTCGCCCGCCCTTGGAATTTCAAAATCGGAGAAGTCCGGCGTGTCTCCGGGACGGCATCCCGGTTCCGGCACATTGAGGGAGAGCGGAGCGGTATCAGAGCCCATGCGTCACCTTTCTGAAGTGGGGCTGACGCCGGAAGGCACGGTTGCTCCGTCTTGTTGACCCACGCAAAGGGATCAGGGGCGGATGATGGAACCGATACCCCCGCCAGTCAGCGAGAATTATTCAACCTGTTAAGTTTAGCCCACATCCCGGGTTGATAAACGGCGTTCTCCTATCGTATTTGCGAAATGTTAGCCGAAAAAATCGGCAAAGGAGATTCTTGTGGCGAAAATCACTATAGACGAAATTGACCGAAAAATCATCCGCGCGTTGAGCGAGGACGCCCGCATGTCTGTGGTGCAGATCGCGGACCGGGTTGGTCTCTCCGCCACCCCCTGCAAACGCCGCCTAAAACAGCTGCAAGATAGCGGGCTGATCGCCGGTTACACCCTGCGTATCGACCGCATGACCGCCGGATTCGGCATCACCGCCTATGTAAACGTCGAGCTGGAACGCCAGGATGCCGACGCTATTTCAAATTTTCAGAAAGAAGTGGCCCGCTTTGACGAGGTTGTGACCGGCACTTTGATGACCGGCGCGATGGATTTCCAATTGGAGATTTGGGTGGAAAGCCTTGAAGAATTTGAGAGTTTTCTGCAATCCAAGCTTATGCGCCTTCCAGGCATTCGCGCCATTCGCTCCCGTTTCGCCCTCAAAAAGTTTGTAGAGCGGGTGCGCATTCCCTGACTTGAAGCCATCAGGACCCGTTGTCTTTCAATAACTTAACATCGCATCTATTCTTCGCAACACCACCTCGCACGGACCTGATCGCCGTTATTTTCCAACTCAAATTTACTCTTAAACACTTCGAAGGGATTTTGTGGGTACCGATGGGGGACCCCGTGATTTCTCGGGCGATGAGACATTTTGTGAGGAGTCAAAAATGTTCAGAGCCAAAAAGCTGTCACTTTCTCTCAAGCTGCCATTGGTAATGGTCGCTTTGACAGCCACGTTTCTGGTAACAGTGTCCTTCCTGGTTTATCGCATGGCAGAACAGAACATTCGCCAGAATGTTTATGCCTCCCACGAAACAACGGCCAACGCCGGCCAACAGGCCATCGCCGCCCTGATTGACGCCGTGCGCCGTGATCTGGTGATGAACGCCGATCAGCCAACCACATTCCGCGCGATCAGCAACTTTGACCGCGTTATTGGCATGATCGAAGCCGACGACCCGATCAAATACCTCACGGACACCTATATTGCCAAAAACCCGAACCCAGCGGGCGAACGCGCCAAGCTGGTCGATCCGGGTGACGGCCAATACTACAGCCAGTCTCACAACAGCTACCACCCGACGTTCCTGCGCTCGCTGAACCTCAATGGCTACGCTGACATCTACCTCTTCAACACCGAAGGCCGCCTGCTCTACTCGGTGATGAAACAGGACGATTTTGCACAGGACTTCTCCAAAGGCGCCTATGCCGCCTCCGGTCTGGGGCAGGTCTTCAAAGCCGCCGTGAACTCCAAACCCGGCGAGATCAGCACCTCTGACTTTGCCGCTTACGAGATCACCGGCGGCGCTTCCGGCGCTTTCCTGGCGATCCCGATCCTAAGCAAGAAGAAAGCCATCGCCGGCGTGCTGGCCGTGCAGCTGTCCAGCGACCGCATCACCAGCGCCCTGTCCACCAATCTGGACGACAGTGGCCATCAGAACCTCTTTCTGGTGGGTGAAGACGGCACCGCCCGTAGCCCATCACTGATCGAAGGCTTGTTTGAGGTCTCCGGCGCTCTGCCCGCCACCCCGCACATTGCGGCGGCGCAGGCCCACGAGGAGGCCTTCTTTGAATCCGTAACCTCTGTTGGCGGGATTGACGCCATCAGCCTGGTGAAACCCATGGAGGTTCCCGGCTTCAACTGGTCCCTGGTCATGGAAACCGATCACGCTGCGGCCTTCTCTGTGGTCAATGAAATCCGCCTGGTCGCCATCGCCATGATCGCCGCCTCTGTGGTCATCGCCATCATCGTGTCCTGGATTGCCGCGGGTCGCTTAACCAAACCGATTCAAGCGCTCTGTGGTGTTACCGACGCTTTGGCCGAAGGGAACTATGAGATCGACATCTCAGGCCAAAAACGAGGCGACGAATTGGGCGATCTGGCCCGCACCATGGGCGACTTCCGCGATAAGTTGAAACGCGCCGATGAAGCCTCAGAACGCGAAGCAGAAAACGCCCGCAAAACCGCTGACGTGGTGGACACCATGAGCCAGGCGCTCGCCGAACTGGAACGTGGCAACCTCGCCTGTGACATCCACGAGCCGTTTGTGGCCGACTACGAAATCCTGCGCGAAAACTTCAACCACAGCCTCGCCAACCTGCGCACGCTGATGTCTGAGATCGTCGAGGCCTCCCAACACGTAGGCCAATACTCCGACGAACAGAAATCCGCGGCCACCGTGATGGAAAAACGCACCGAAAGCGCCGCCGCCACGCTGGAAGACACTGCCCACGCTGTGACGGCACTCTCGGACGGGGTAAAAGCCACCGCTGACCGCGCCACACGCGTGGATGGCGTGATGCAGACCGCCCGTCAGGAAGCGGAAAACAGCCGCGATGTGGTCTCTTCCGCCGTGGAAGCCATGGACCAGATCCAGACCGCCTCCAGCGAGATTTCCCAGATCATCGGCGTGATCGACGACATCGCCTTCCAAACCAACCTACTCGCCCTAAACGCAGGTGTGGAAGCCGCCCGTGCGGGCAGCGCTGGCAGCGGCTTTGCCGTGGTCGCCTCCGAAGTGCGCGCCCTGGCGCAACGCGCCGCCGAGGCCGCCGGTCAAATTCAGGCCCTGACCAGCGCCAGCGAAGACCATGTCTCCAACGGTGTGGAAATGGTGGGCCGCGCAGGCGACGCGCTAACCAATATCATCACACAGGTGACCTCTGTGTCTGATCTGGTCACGGAAATCTCCGAGGGCGTGCGCACACAATCTTCTGGTCTGGACAGCATCAACACCTCCATGGGCGAGCTGGACTCCATGACCCAGCAGAACACCGCCATGGCCGAAGAAGCCGCCGCCTCCAGCCAGATGTTGCTGGCCGAAGCGCAAAGCCTCTCTGGCATCGTGGCGCGTTTCGACATGGAAGGCGCAACTGAGCCGGACATGTCCGACGACTTCGAAGAGGAGGATCGCCTTAGCGCCTAAGCCTCTCCCCTAAAAGCACAAAAGCCCGCCTGATCCACTCAGGCGGGCTTTCTTGTCTTAAACAGCGAAAGCTTAGTTCAACCGCTCGCCACTGCCCGGCGCAAAGTAGGACACTTTGCTGAGGTCAAACGCCAGCGGCAACGGTTGCCCCGGCTGCGCCCCGGTCTCCGCATGCAATCGCGCGGTGACCTGCTTGCCCCCCAGCTCGGACACCACAAAAGTATCCGCGCCCGCCGGCTCCACCATGTCGATATGACACTCCGCCACCTGCACGTCTTCACCAGCCCGGAACCCGGCCTCGGCAATATCCTCAGGACGCAAGCCTAGGATCACATCTTGCGGCAGGTTCTCCGCATGGGTATCGGTCAACATCAGCGGCGCCGCACCCTCACGGGCGATCTCAATCTGCGTGCCCGTACCATTTTTAGTGGCCTTCGCCGGGATCAGGTTCATCGCCGGGCTGCCCATGAAGTCCGCCACAAACAGGTTGGCCGGACGGTTATAGATCTCCGCCGGGGTGCCGATCTGCTGCACCACACCACCTTTCAGAACCACAATTTTGGTCGCAAGCGTCATCGCCTCGATCTGATCGTGGGTCACATAGACCATGGTCGCGCCAAGGTTCTGGTGCAATTTTTTGATCTCAGAGCGCATCTCCACCCGCAGCTTGGCATCAAGGTTGGACAGCGGTTCGTCAAACAGGAACAGCTTGGGATCACGCACAAGCGCCCGGCCCATAGCAACACGCTGCCGCTGACCACCGGAGAGTTGCCCCGGACGACGGTTCAGCAACTGCTCAATCTGCAGCTGGCTGGCCACCTCGTTGAGCTTCTGCTCTTGCGTCGCCGCATCCACACCGCGCACTTTCATGCCAAAGGTGATGTTCTTGGCCACCGACATGGTCGGGTAAAGCGCGTAGGACTGGAACACCATCGCGATGTCGCGATCCTTGGGGCTGACATGGGTCATGTCCTTGCCACCAATCGACAGCGTACCGCCGGTGATCGGCTCCAGCCCCGCGATGCAGTTCAGCAGCGTGGATTTACCACAGCCGGACGGGCCGACCAGCACAAGGAAATCGCCGGGCTCAATCGCCACATTGATGTCCTTCAGGATCTCGACGGAGCCGTAGTTCTTGTAGAGTTGTTTGATATCCAGAATGGGTGCCATGGGGTTAACCTTTCACGGAACCTGCGGTCAGGCCGCGGATGAAGTATTTGCCTGCCACCACATAGACAAGCAGCGTGGGAAGGGCGGCGATGATGGCAGCGGCCATATCGACGTTGTATTCCTTCACCCCTGTGGTGGAGTTGACGATGTTGTTGAGCGCCACGGTCACCGGTTGGGTGCCCGACTGGCTGAAGCTGACCCCGAAGAGGAAGTCGTTCCAGATGTTGGTGAACTGCCAGATCACGGTCACCACCACGATGGGGAGCGACAGCGGCAGGAAGATCGACCAGAAAATCCGGAAGAACCCTGCCCCGTCCACCTTCGCCGCTTTGGTGAGTTCAGACGGAATCGTGACATAGTAGTTGCGGAAGAACAGCGTGGTGAAGCCAATCCCGTAAATCACATGCACCAGGATCAACCCGGGGATCGACCCCGCCAGTCCCAGAATGCCCAGGCTGCGCGCCATTGGCAGCAGCACCACCTGAAACGGGATAAAGCAGCCAAACAGCATCAGCGAGAAGATCAGGTTCGCGCCTTTGAAGCGCCACTGCGCAATCACATAGCCATTCACCGCGCCCAGCAAGGTGGCAATGATCACCGCCGGCACCGTCATCAGAACCGAGTTCCAGAAATACGGCTTCAGCCCCTCACATTTCACACCGGTACAGGTTTCAGACCAGGCCGTGCGCCAGGCGTCAAAGGTCACTTCCCGTGGCAGCGCAACCAGAGAGCCGGTGCGGATTTCCTCCAGGCTTTTGAGTGAGGTGGTCACCATCACAAACAACGGCATCAGATAGAAGAGCGCAAACAGGCCCAGCAAAGCAAACAGCAACCACCGCAGAGCCAACTGGCTATAGTTGCGACGCGGCGCGTCATAAGATTGGGTGAAATCAGTCATGTTTCGCCCTCAGTTCGGAGTACAGGTAAGGCACGACAATGGCAAAGACGACGCCCATCATGACCATGGCAGAGCTGGCCGCCTGACCAATATCGCCGCGCGAAAACGCCATGGCGTACATGTAGGTCGCAGGCAGATCCGTGGCGTAGCCGGGACCACCACCGGTCAGGGCAATCACAAGGTCAAAGCTCTTGATCGCGAGGTGCGCCAGCACAATGAAGGCCGACAGGAAGATCGGGGCCATCGACGGGATGATGATGGCTGAGTAAATCCGCCAAGTGGGGATGCCGTCCACCTGCGCCGCCTTGATGATTTCCTCATCCACGGAGCGCAACCCGGCAAGGAACAGCGCCATGACAAAGCCGCTGGCCTGCCACACGGCGGCAACCACCACCGCATAGATCGCCATCTTGGGATCGGTGATCCAGTTGAAGGTGAAGCTCTCAAAACCCCAGCTCCGCACAGTGGCTTCGATCCCGAGACCCGGGTTCATGATCCACTTCCACGCGGTCCCGGTCACAATCATCGACAGCGCCATCGGGTAGAGGTAGATCGTGCGAAGCGCACCCTCGGCGCGGATTTTCTGATCCAGCAGAATGGCCAGGAACAGGCCGAGGATCATAGAAATCCCGATGAACAGCGTGCCAAAGATGAACAGGTTGTCCATCGCCGTGTCCCAGCGGGGGGAGGCAAACAGGCGTTCATACTGGATGAAGCCTTTGATTTCATAACGTGGCATCAACTTGGAGCGAGTGAAAGACACCCAAGCAGTCCAGAAGATAAAGCCATAGACGAAGATGAGGACGGCCACAAAAGAAGGTGCTAGCACCATCTTTGGCACGTGGCGTTCAAGCCATTCGGTCATCACAGCGACCCTTTATTCAAATGCCCCGCCCCGAGAAGTTTCGGGACAGGGCGTGGGAGAAGGTTACAGCGAGTTCGCAACCGCGTCGGCCAGCATCTTCACCGCATCGGCAGAAGACATGTCCGAGTTGAAGTGCGCGGTCACAACATCGGTGATCGCACCCGCCTGCGCGCCGCGCAGCGCCATGCCGTGGGCATAGCTTGGCAGCAGGGAGCCTTCGTCGCTGCTCGCAGCCATATCGGCGGCGGAGGTGTGGGCACAGCTCTCAAACTTGTCCAGCGCCACATCTGTACGGGCCGGAATGGAGCCTTTGTTCAGGTTGAACACTTCCTGGAAGTTTGGCCCCATGATCAGGTCTGCCAGCAGGTTCTGACCCGCTTTTTTGTCGTCGCCGTCAACGTCAAACATGGCAAAGCTGTCGACCACATAGAGGTAGCCGTTGCCTGGGGTCGAAGAGCAGAGGAAGTCTTCACCAGGAGCTTTGCCAGCCGCCAGGAATTCGCCTTTGGCCCAGTCGCCCATGATCTGGAACGCCGCTTCACCGTTCATCACCATCGCGGTGGCCAGGTTCCAGTCACGACCGGAGAAGTTGCCATCCACATAGCCGCGCAGTTTGCGCATCTGGTCAAACACAGCAATCATCGTGTCAGATTGCAGCGCTGCCGGGTCCAGATCAACCAGAGCTTGCTGATAGAACTCTGGCCCACCAAGGCCAAGTGCCACAGCTTCAAACACCGTTGCGTCCTGCCAGGCCTGACCGCCGTGCGCCAGTGGGATCACACCCGCCGCCTGCAGCTTGTCAGCCGCCGCGTTGAACTCGTCCCAGGTGTTTGGCATCGCAATACCGTTGGCTTCCAACACGTCCGCGTTGGCCCAGATCCAGTCCACACGGTGCACGTTCACCGGCGCCGCGCACCAGCTGCCTTCACATTTCATGTGACCCGCGATGGAGGCTGGCAGCACAGTGTCCCAGCCTTTTTCCTCAGCCACGGCAGAGATGTCTGCCAGCACGCCTTCTTCATACCATTCCTGAATGGCCGGGCCTTTCAGCTGAACCGCGGTCGGTGCGTTGCCGGACAGCACGCGGGCGCGCAGCGCGGTCATCGCCGCGTCGCCGCCACCACCGGCCACTGGCATGTCAGTCCATGTACCGCCATTGTCGGCAAACTCTTTCTGCAGCACGGCCACGGACTTGGCTTCACCGCCAGATGTCCACCAGTGCAGAACCTCTGCCTGAGGCTCAGCCTTGGCAATGTTGGATGCCACAAAGGACGCAACCACTGCGGCTGCGAATACGGATTTTTTCATAATGTCCTCCCAATTTCGACTGCCCGTCTGAGCAGTGCTGCCCCATTCCTGCCAAACGCTGAGGGGGTGTAACAATCCACCAAATACCGGTTTTGCCTTTGCCATGTCACAAAATCCGGTGTTCTGTTACACGCTGTTACCTAGGCCTTGATTTTGTTGCACGCTGTTACAAAGCACGCAACAAGACAACCTGCCGTAGGGGAGCGACGGGTGGCAATTGGGAGGTAGGCATGACGATTCCACGGCTTTTGGTGGTTGATGATGACGCGGAAACCCGTGGGATGCTGACGCAGTTCCTGCGCCAAAACGGTTTCATCGCCCTGCCGTGTGACAGCGAGGTCACAATCCGGGAACAACTGGACAGTGGCCGCGTCGACCTCATCCTGTTGGATGTAATGCTGGGGGATGAATACGGCGTCGACATCTGCAAACGCCTGCGTCACGAACAGGACGTGCCCGTGATCCTGGTCTCCGCCCTCTCTGCCGACCATCACCGCATGGCGGGCTACGAAGTCGGCGCGGATGACTACATCGCCAAGCCCTTCAACCCCAACTTATTGCTCGCCCGCGTAAAAGCCGTCCTGCACCGCGCCAAACGCAGCAGCTCCCTCACCTACCGGCGCAGCATCTCCACCTTCCGCTTTGGCGGATGGTGTTATGACGCGAAACGCGACGAGGTCACCTCCCCGCAAGGCTATCAAGTCAGCCTCTCGCGTAAAGAGACCGCCCTGCTCAAGGTATTCTTGGGCAACCCCCACATCCCCCTGACCCGCGAAGAAATCAACACCGCGCTGGATGTGACCGGCGACGGTCAGGACGCCGGTAACGGCAACCCAGGCCGTGCCATTGACGTTCTGGTAGGCCGTCTGCGCGGCAAAATCGAAGCCGAGCCCAAAATACCAGAAATGCTGCGCACCCAACGTGGTGTGGGCTACGTCTTTGCCGTTGATGTGGCGGTTGAGGACGATCAATGACCGCCACGTCACAGGGCCTTCGTTTAAACACCCTGGGCGTTCTGCTGGTCGCTGCCTGTTTCCTGACCGCCTACGCCACGGCTTGGATGTGGTCCTCCTCCACCAACGGCTGGCGCGACCACCTCACCCGCTCCTACGTCGCCGGTGTGTCACTCTATGACAGCCTGCGCACCCGCGCCGATCCTCCGGTGGGCGTGGACATCAGTCCCCTTTCTCAGGTGGCGCAGACCCAGGTCATGCAAGGCGACTTCTGGCACCTGCCCAACGTGCCCCAACCGGCCTTTGTCACCAACGTCTCCATCAAAGGTCAGGGCCATGATCCGGTCTCCGGCGAGTCTCTGGCGCTGATCATTGTGTCTGACAGCTTGCAATACAACGTGTCCGAGCTGATCTCCAACGGTCGGCAGTCTGCGGCGCAAAAACTGGGCAACGTCACCCAGCTTTTGGCGACCTACTGCAGCGAACCCATCCTCTTTGCCCGCATGGGCGCACAGGACTGGAAACGCATCGATGGTCAGGACGTCTGGGGCTGTCACGCCGCCCCCACTGACCTGCGCCTGCCCGCCATCCTGCTCGCTCTGGTGGCACTGGCGGTTTTCACCACGTTGGTGCGCGACACATCTGCGCATTTTGAACGTTTCGCCCGCACCCTGCGCAACCACCGCCGCCTTGGCGGCCCTCAAAGCTACGCCCTGCAAGGCCCCGAAGAACTGCGCGAGATTGTGCAGGCGCTGAACCGCTATCTGGAGCGCGAGCGCGAGCAAATCGCCAAACGCGCCACGGTGCTCTCCGGCGTCAGCCATGATCTCGGCACCCCGGCCACCCGCCTGCGCCTGCGCGCCGCATTGGTCGAAGACGCCGAGCTGCGCGGCAAATTTGAGGCCGACATCGACAGTATGACCGAGATGATCGAAAGCGTGCTGACCTACACCCGCGCCGAACTCAACGAAGAGCCGCCCCGCAACCTCTCGCTCACCTCGCTGATTGACGCGCTGGTCGACGACTATCAGGACCTCGGCCAGCCGGTGACGCTGGAGACCTCCGAAACCCCGTCGTTTCAGGGTGGCGGCTCGGTGTTTACCGCCACCGCGGGTCGTGGCGCACTGCCAACGGAACAACGCATCCTCGTCTCCGCACGCCCTGTGTCGCTCAAACGCGCGATTTCCAACCTGATCGAAAACGCACTGAAATACGGCCGCAAAGCCAAAGTCGCCATAGAGGCCACCGCCGAGCACGCCATCATCACGGTTGAAGACGAAGGCTCCGGCATGACCGCCGCCGAAATCGAAGCCGCTGTCGCGCCCTTCACGCGGGGCGATAACACCCAGGCGATTGACGGCTACGGCCTCGGCCTGACCATCGTGGCCACCGTGGCCGAGCAACACGGCGGCACGCTGTATTTTGAAGCCGGCACCGGCGGCATGCGCGCCTGTCTAAAAATCCAGCGCCACTAGAGCAACTGAGCCGCAAAAAAGGCGCTGCAGTGTCCTGCAACGCCCCGCTTTCTCTTTCCCCAAATATCCTCGGGGGTCTGGGGGCAGACAGCCCCCGGCGCTTACGCCCGCGCTTCGCGGATCAGGCCAAGGATGTTCTCCGCCGCTTCCGGAATATTGGTGCCCGGCCCAAAGATCGCCTTCACGCCAGCATTCTGCAGGAACTCATAATCCTGCTGCGGGATCACCCCGCCACAGATCACAATGATGTCTTCTGCATCTTTGCCTTTTAACGCTTCGATCAACTGAGGTGCCAAAGTCTTGTGGCCCGCCGCCTGGGAGGAAATCCCGACCACATGCACGTCGTTGT
Organism: Shimia sp.; assembly: GCF_022448905.1. Classification (GTDB taxonomy): domain Bacteria; phylum Pseudomonadota; class Alphaproteobacteria; order Rhodobacterales; family Rhodobacteraceae; genus Shimia. The sequence goes on from NZ_JAKVCW010000013.1 coordinate 35,182, forward strand.
CCACCGCATCCTGCGCCGCCTCTTCAGGGGTCTGGAACAGCGGGCCTACATCGACGTCAAACCCGATGTCCGCAAAGGCGGTGGCAATCACCTTCGCGCCCCGGTCGTGCCCGTCCTGGCCCATCTTCACCACCAGCAAACGCGGACGACGACCTTCCTCCTCGGCAAAATCCTCGATGGATTTCTGGATCGCCGCAAAGCCTTCGTCGCCTTCATACGCCGCGCCATAAACACCCGCCAATGTCTTCACCTCGGCCCGATGGCGGCCGAATTCCTTCTCCATTGCCATACTGATTTCTCCTACCGAGGCACGCGCCCGCGCCGCTTCCACAGCCGCCGCCAACAGGTTGCCGCCTTCTTTCGCCACTTTGGTCAGGTTCGCCAATGCCGCCTCACAGGCCGCGCTGTCCCGATCCGCGCGGATCTGCGCCAAACGCGCCACCTGGCTTTCGCGCACCGCGACGTTGTCCACGTCCAGAATGTCGATCGGGTCTTCGTTATCCTTGCGGTATTTATTCACACCCACAATGACTTCGTCGCCTTTATCGATCATCGCCTGACGGGTCGCTGCGCTCTCCTCAATGCGCAGCTTCGGCATACCGGAGGCCACCGCCTTGGTCATGCCACCCATCTCCTCAACCTCTTCCATCAGCGCCCAGGCCTTCTGAATCAGATCGCCGGTCAGCGCCTCGACATAGTAAGAGCCCGCCAGTGGGTCGACCACATTGGTCACGCCGGTCTCTTCCTGCAGGATCAGCTGTGTATTACGCGCGATCCGGGCCGAGAAATCGGTCGGCAAGGCAATCGCCTCATCCAACGCGTTGGTGTGCAGCGACTGGGTCCCGCCCAAAACCGCAGACATCGCCTCATAGGCGGTGCGGATCACGTTGTTATACGGGTCCTGCTCCTGCAAGCTCACGCCAGAGGTCTGACAGTGGGTGCGCAGCATTTTGGAACGCTCGTTCTTGGCGCCAAATTCGGTCATCACCCGATGCCACAACGTCCGCGCCGCCCGCAGTTTCGCCGCTTCCATGAAGAAGTTCATGCCAATCGCAAAGAAGAAGCTCAGACGCCCGGCAAACTTGTCCACATCCATGCCCGCGTTCATCGCCGCACGCACATACTCACGCCCGTCCGCCAGCGTATAGGCCAGCTCCTGAACCAAATTGGCCCCCGCTTCCTGCATGTGATAGCCGGAAATCGAAATGCTGTTAAACTTCGGCATCTCGTTGGAAGTGTACTCAATGATGTCGCTGATGATCCGCATGCTTGGCTCTGGCGGATAGATATAGGTGTTGCGCACCATGAACTCTTTCAGAATGTCGTTCTGAATCGTGCCAGCCAAAAGGCTCTTGTCATGGCCCTGCTCTTCGCCCGCCACAATGAAGTTCGCCAAAATCGGGATCACCGCGCCGTTCATGGTCATCGACACGGACACCTTGTCCAGCGGAATGCCGTCAAACAGGATTTTCATGTCCTCAACGGAATCGATCGCCACGCCGGCTTTACCAACGTCGCCGACCACGCGCTCGTGGTCGCTGTCATAGCCACGGTGCGTCGCCAGATCGAAGGCCACGGAGACACCCTGCTGACCGGCCGCCAGGTTTCGGCGGTAGAAGGCGTTGGACTCTTCTGCGGTGGAGAAGCCCGCGTACTGACGGATGGTCCAGGGGCGGCCCGCATACATGGTGGCCTTGGGCCCACGGGTGAACGGGCCAAACCCGGGCATGGAGCCCATGTGATCCAGCCCTTCGGTGTCTTCCGCCGTGTAGAGCGGCTTGACGTCGATGCCTTCCAGCGTCTTCCAGGTCAGATCCTCAAGCGGCTTTCCGCGCAGCTCTTTCTCTGCCAGTTCGGCCCATTTCTTGGTGTCCGTCATTGGTGTCATCCTCGTCTGTGTTCTTTAGGGGCCAAAGCGCCCGGCATGTCGCGCCGTGCTGGTCCCGTTTTCTTCGATGAGAAACGCCAAACCATCCGCCCCGGCGCGCAGCCAGGCCAGATCCTCAACGTATATCTCGCGTAAAATATCCACTTGGAACGCGCTGAACGGATGCCAGCGGTCCGTGCCTTTGGGCAGGCTTTGCGAGTCCAGCCCACGATCAACCAGCACCTCGCGCAACACCGGCAACTCCGGCACATGCGAAAGGCCGCTGACGCGGAAATTGGTTGGCGCACCAAACCGCCCGCTCACGGCATATTCCACAACCCGCGCCGGCTGTTCGCCCAGCCGCTCATATGGCAGCACCAGAATTTCCGCGTCTGGCGCGGCACAGGCGACATCCTGCACCACTTTACGCCAGCTGCGCGGCTGCGTGACCAAACGGTCCATGGTTGCCTCGCTGGGCACATCTGCGCCCATCTGCAGGGCATGGGCCATTGCCCCGCCCCAGTAGTCTTCCAGCGCGCGCATGCCGAACACGACCCGCTTCACACGCCCGCCAAAGGCATACACCATGCGGGCCACACGCTCCCCCGCTGCCGGGTAGAGCCGTTCACTGGCAATGTTGTTCTCCATCGAGCCCAGCATATGTGGCTCCAGAACCAAAAGCTCCCGGACCCTTTGCCGCTCCAACATGGCACAGCGCAGCTGCACCCGCCCGGCCCCGCGTGCCCGTCGGCGCGCCACACCGTCCAGACCGGATTTCAGCGTCAGCCCGTCAAACAGACCTTTGCGGGTGACCTCCGGTGTCCACACCTTCAGCCCGTGGGCCTCCAGCGGACGACGGTTGCGGTTGAGATAGCTGGCGAGCGTGGAAACCCCACTCAGATGGGCCCCGACATGTAGGATGACGTCCATGGCTTTGCGCACCTTTTTGAGGGCCACACCCTCAAGGCTGGCCGGATATACAGAGGCCGCCATCATGCCGCATCACCCGTGCAAATGCTGTTAACCGACGTTAAAATTTGACCGACTTTGCCAAAGGGGTTCGTATTGGGGAAAACACCCCCTATATTGGTCTCAACAGGAGAGACGATGACCCACCGCTTAGCCCTTGTTCTGACGGGATTTCTGGCCGCTACAGGCGTTGCCGCACAAGCCACAGAAACCGACGAAAATGATGCCTCTGCCTCCGTGGAAACCGTGGCGGAAAATGCACCGGAATTAATACAATCTGGTTTGAACTCCGACCTCAGCGAATACCTCTGGAAAAACCGGGTGCTTGTGGTCTTTGCCGACACCGACCGCGATCCAAGGTTCATCCAGCAATTGGAGCTGATCGAAGCTTTTCCGGACGCACTGATCGAACGCGATGTAGTGGTGCTGACCGACACCGATCCATCCGCCAAATCCGCCCTGCGCAAACGGCTCCGCCCGCGTGGATTTATGATGGCTTTGGTGGAAAAAGACGGCGTTGTATACCTGCGCAAACCCAAGCCCTGGACGGTGCGGGAACTCTCTGCCTCCATCGACAAACACCCCCTGCGCCAGCAGGAAATCCGCGACCGCCGCCAGCCATAGGCGGCGGTGCATAACGGGATATGACGCCCGCGTCGCATCAAGGCATCGGCGCTCCGCGCGCGGCGACCAACACATCGTACCAGTCCTGTCGGCTCAGCTTCACGTCAAAGGCTTTGGCGCTGTCAGTGATCCGCGCCACATTCTGCGTACCAATCAGCGCCATGCTCACCGCCGGATGCGCCAACACCCAGGCCAGTGCCACATGATCCACGCCCACGCCCTCACGCGTGGCAATGCCATCAAGCACCGACAACACCCGCGCCTCCTGCGTGCCCGCTTCCGGCTGATGCACCGCCGTCAAACGCCCCCCGCCCAGCGGAGACCAGGCCATCACCGCCAGGTTCAACTCCTGAGCGATGTCCAACGTGCCATCTTCCAACGGGTCAATGGCCAGCAGCGAAAACTCTGGCTGATTGGCCACCAGCGCAAAATCCAGCTTGCTCTGCAACGCCCGGATTTGCGTATGGGAGAAGTTGCTCACCCCCGCCTCGCGGATTTTCCCCGCCGCCCGCAACTGCGTCAGCGCCTCCGCCACCTCGTCATAGGACGCCAAGAGGTCTGGCCGATGGACCAGAAACACGTCAATCACATCGGTCTTAAGCCGCGCGAGCGACGCTTCACAGCTCTCAATCAGGTTAGACGCGCGGCTGTCATAAGGCACAGGCGGGTGAATCCCGCCTTTGGTGACCAGAACCGTCTTCTGCCGTAGCCCCTTCTGGGCGGCGTAAACCTCCCCCAAAACGGCCTCAGCCGCGCCAAAGCCCTCTTCGCCAAACCCATAGATCGCTGCCGTATCCACCAGATTGGCACCAATCTCCAAGGCAGCCTCAATCTTCGCCGTGGCGTCCGCAACCGTGCTGCCAGAAAACCGCCAACAGCCATAGGCCAGTCGACCTACCTCAAACGGGCCGATGTTTGTCGTTCGGGAAAGGACGAGCTTACTATCAGGCATCACATATTCCGTTCAAGGCGGCCCCCGGCCGCGGGTGGGGGTGAAGCCCCCGCCCAAGGGGGGCGGTCGGGGGCTGCCCGGCCAATAGCCGGGCCACTAGATTTCAGGCGTTATTCAAATTCCATGATCACATCGTCCACCGCGAGGCTGTCACCGGCCGCCGCGTTGATCTTGGTGACCACAGTGGTTTTCTCCGCCCGCAGGATGTTCTCCATCTTCATGGCTTCCACGGTGCACAGCGCCTGGCCTTCCTGCACCTCATCCCCCACTTCCACGTCGACCTTCACGATCAGACCCGGCATTGGGCACAGCAGCATCTTGGAGGTGTCCGGCGCCACCTTTTCTGGCATCAGTTTGGCCAGCTCCGCCTGACGCGGGCTGCGCACATGCACAACCAGATCGGCGCCACGGGTGCGCAGACGGAAACCGCCCGGCACTTTGCCAACCTTCAGCACCAGCTTCTCGCCACCCACTTTCAGGGTCGCCAGCTGGTCACCCGGTGTCCAATTAGAGGATACACGCAGCTTGCTGCCATCCTCAAACTTGATGGTGGATCCTTTCTTGTCGGCCTTCACCTTCACCGCAAAATCGGTGCCTTGCGCAGACACAACCCACTTCTTGCCCACACGGCGCTCGTGGTTATCCATACGGCCCGACACCCGTGTCCGACGGATTTCCGCCACGCGATACATCGCCGCCGCAGCAGCCGCCACACGCTTCAGCTGGTCTTCCGGCAGCTCCACACCTTCAAAGCCCTCGGGGTACTCTTCCTCAATGAAGGCGGTGGTCATGTCGCCGGAGATGAACTTCGGATGATCCATCACCGCGCTGACAAACGGCAGGTTGTGGCCAATGCCTTCCAGCTCAAACCCATCCAGCGCCTGACGCATCACTTCAATCGCCTCTTCACGGGTCGGCGCCCAGGTACATAGTTTCGCGATCATCGGATCATAATACATGCTGATCTCGCCGCCCTCATAGACGCCGGTGTCATTGCGCACAGCAAAGCCCTTGCCCTCTTTGGCATCATCCGCCCATTTGCCGTTGTCCAACATAGGGCCGGCAGCAATCTCGGCCGGTGGACGGTAACGGGTCAGACGGCCAATCGACGGCAGGAAGTTGCGATAGGGGTCTTCCGCATAGACACGGTTCTCAATCGCCCAGCCGTTGATGGTCACATCGTCCTGCGTGATGGACAGCGGTTCACCCGCCGCCACGCGGATCATCTGCTCCACCAGGTCCACACCGGTGATCAGCTCGGTCACAGGGTGTTCCACCTGCAAACGGGTGTTCATCTCAAGGAAGTAGAAGTTCTTGTCGCCATCGACGATGAATTCCACCGTACCCGCAGAGGCATAGCCCACGGCTTTCGCCAGCGCGACAGACTGCTCGCCCATCGCCTTACGTGTGGCTTCATCCAGGAACGGGCTTGGCGCTTCCTCAACAACTTTCTGGTTCCGGCGCTGGATCGAGCATTCGCGCTCGTTCAGGTAAATGCCGTTGCCATGCGCATCGCACAGCACCTGAATTTCAATGTGCCGTGGCTGGGTCACAAACTTCTCGATGAAGATCCGGTCGTCGCCAAAGCTGTTGGCGGCTTCGTTCTTGGACGACTGGAACCCTTCACGCGCTTCCTGATCATTCCACGCGATCCGCATACCCTTACCGCCGCCACCGGCGGAGGCTTTGATCATCACCGGATAGCCAATCTCGTTGGAGATCTTCACCGCCTCATCTGCATCTTCGATCAGGCCCATATAGCCCGGCACGGTTGACACATTGGCGTCCTGCGCGATTTTCTTGGAGGTGATCTTGTCCCCCATGCTCTCAATCGCACCTTTAGGCGGGCCTACAAAAGCCACGCCGGCCGCTTCCAGCGCTTCGGCAAACTTGGCGTTTTCCGACAGGAAGCCATAGCCCGGGTGCACCGCCTGCGCGCCGGACTGCTTGATCGCGTCCATGACCTTGTCGATCACGATGTAGGACTGGTTCGCAGGCGGCGGGCCAATGTGGATGGCTTCATCCGCCATTTGCACATGCAGCGCCTGCTTGTCGGCGTCTGAGTAAATCGCCACCGTCTTGATGCCCATCTTACGAGCGGTTTTGATCACGCGGCAGGCAATCTCGCCCCGGTTGGCAATCAGGATCTTGTCGAACATCTTATCGTCCTTCTTGGTCTTCGCGAGCCGCAACAGCAGCTTGCATAGGCAACAAAAAAGCCACCGCCGCGCTTGCGCACGTCGATGGCTTTGGGTTCGGAACCGGCTGGGTCTCAGCCGGACAATTCAAATCACCCTGCGGCGCGCAACGGCGCTCAGCAGCTGGTGGCGAATTCTTGACAATAGATCGTGTTGGCCGCACCGCCGACAACCGCACCGGCCGCAAGGCTGCCGCCGACGGCCGCTGCCGCAATGGTGCCTGCACCCGCGCCGATGAGCGCCTGCTCGCCCATGGTCCGGCCGCATGCCGAAAGCCCAAGGAGCGCAATAATGGAAACTGCTGCTGTGATACGCATGTGTTTGTGCCTCTTCCCGATATGGGGTTATCGGCGGATCTTCTGTCCACCTGACCTGTGAGTGTGCCCACAATCTCACCCGTTTTCGCCGGACGCGCAAGCGCCGCAGAAAAAACGGGTGATCCTGAAGGGACAATACAGGACCACCCGAAAGGGGAAGGGTAACGGAATACACTGTTACAGGAGCGATGCGCGACAACGCCCCGCTCCATGACAGTGACCTTGCCACGGCAAACTACGGAAAACAGGGGCAATTTTGCCTCTGTCCCGCTTTGGGCAATGGCTTGCCCATTATGTCGTGGCATCGGCAACATTACGCCCAGTCATCCTCAAATGCGTCCGGGAAAGACACCCGCGCAACGGCCTCGTCAATGACCAGCAGCGCCTCATAGTCTTCGGGGTCAAAATCCTCTTCGACCGCGACCACCTCGCGCCCAAACAGCCAGCTCAAACGGCCCGCATCCAAATTGCCCCGCTCAAACGGCTGGTCGCCAAAATGCTCCCACAGCGCCTGCATAAAGGCCGCATCCGCACGACGATCCGGCGGACGACGGTCTTTGAACCGCTCACGGCGTGTGATCGGCGTGACCCCTTTGGGGTTGGCGCGACGAATGGTGAATTGGAAATCCGTACCCGGAAGACGGCCGGGGAACCCGCGATGTTTGATCATGCCACTTCTCCCCGGATTGCTGAGAGCGTGGCGCGGGTGTGAACAGGCCGCGCGGCCTGTCCACCTGTCAGGCGGATCGCCTTACTTGTATTTGCCGGTGTAGGTCGGCTCAGTCGAGATCGGCTCTGGGTCGACCACAACATATTCTTCCAGCGGCTCGTCTTGGCCACAGGCTGCAACCAGGGCCACGAAGCCGATTGCGAGGAATGACTTGATGCTCTTGGACATCTTGTTCTCCATTCATTGTTTAACGTCCAAACCGGGCGGATTTGCCCGGCCTGCCTCACTGCCCCACGTTGGGGACATGCGCGGAGACTACGCAAATCTTCTGCAAAAAGATACAGATACAAGCCCAAGCTCATCCGATGTGACCGCAAAGCCGCAATGTCTTGCTCATTGCCCTTAACGTTAACAATATCTAGTGGTGTCATCAGAAGCCCTCCCAGATACAGGTGCCATCCTGCACGCTGAATGCTTCAAAAAACTGCGTCGCCACCTGTGTGGTTTCGCCAAATGTGGTTTCTCTGTCCGCCATGGATATGATCACCTGATCGACTGTTTCATCCTGAATGGCGAGATACGGCACTGCGACGCCAATGCACAGATGAAAGAAGTCTTCCTCAATGTCGGTGAACTCCACGCCCTGCCGAATGAGCGGCATGACATAGCGGAACCGCGCCACACGGCTTTCATCCGCGCGCACTTCGTAGAGAATTTCCTGGAGATGGAGATCGTTGCCTGAGGGCACGACCGGGGTCTCCTCCAAAACCCCGGCCGTGGCCGCGCCCGTGAGGGCCCCTCCAAACGCGGCGGAAAGCGTAAGTTGAGTCGCACGCTTGCACAGATTTTTCGTAAAAGCTCCAAAAAATGTGCGTGGGGCGAAAGTTTTTTGCGCCAAAGCCTTACGTTGCGTCACAAATTTCATGAGGACGCCCCCCGATGTTGCGCAAACCGCCGCCAGCGATCCCGCCGCTCAGGACAGTCCAAAATCTCGGCAATAATGGCCTGCGCATGGCCCTTGGCCACCGCGCCATCCACAGCCCCGCCAGCCTTCACAAACAGCCGCCCTGCCTCACGCCGCACTTCAACGGTTGGGGCAAAGCCACGCAGATCCTGCAACGCCCGCCACATATCCTGCCGCACCTGCTGCGCCGTGCGCAGCAAGCCCGCATCCGGCAAAGAGGTCTCCGCCACCACGTCCCAGCGCACCGGCAACCGGCGGCTCATGGTCAGCGCATCGCCCTCCCGTTGGATATGCCAGCGGCTCCGGCTCACTTCGGCGCCTCCTCGTCATTGGTGGCAAATTCGGCAGGACTGATGATCTCAATCAGCTCCATGTCGTCGGAGTGGCGCACTTCCCGATGCTTGATGCCCGGCGGCTGCAACACACAGGAGCCCGCGCGCAGCACATGCTCGCCCTGCCCCTCATATTCAAACACCACCCAGCCTTTGGTCACATAGACCATCTGGAAGTCCAACTCATGGGAATGCCACGCCCCTGGACTTTCCATGCCCGGCACCGCCCGAATGACATGTGCGCCAAACTTGCCTTGCGTGCTGTCCTGGATGCCCAGATCGCGATACTCAAAGAACGGCCGCAGCCCTTGGCCGACAAACTTGCTGTCATCCGCATGGGAAATGGTGAAAGCTTGGTTTGTGAAACACTGAGTCATCAAGTCATTCTCCTTCGCCCGTGTTGCGCTTGGACGGATGGACAAGGCACTCTTGGCCCTGTCTACCGCCATTTTGTATTAGGTGGCCCTCAGTCTCCTCAGAGAACCAGCCGGCTTTTAAATACGTTGCTTGACCCCAAAGAACCTGAAACCGCGACATTTTGCGTTGGACCAACCGCCATAGATTTCACCGCCGCTCTGGCGCCAGTCCAAATACAACATGATGCGATTATATTTGGTGCCAGAAAACTGGGTCTGCACGTCGTTCAACGCAGCTTTGCAGAGGTTGACCATTTGTTTGCTCAACACGCCTTTATTCGTAGACGCTGTACCCAACATGCTTGCCGCGACTCGCGGTTGCGAGCTTGTGTGCTTTTGCGTGCTCGCAAAGTCGTCGCGCGTGCGTGTCCACGTGAAGTCGCTTTCATCAATAAGGTAGATGCAAGCTTTACCACCGTGCCCGACATCGATCACAGTTCTTCCCTTACATGGATTGCTTTGCGCAACCGCAGGGAGCGCAGACATAACAAAGATAAGGGCCATTAAGGTACGCATATTCAATTTTTCCCTGTGGTGAATCGTTATGGATCCACCTATAGGTCATTACAGCGGGATGTTGTCGTGCTTTTTCCACGGGTTCTCGAGCTTCTTGTTACGCAGGCTCGCAAACGCCCGGCTCACCCGTTTGCGCGTGCTCTGCGGCATGATCACCTCGTCGATGAAGCCGCGCTCTGCCGCCACAAATGGCGTCGCAAAGCGGTCTTCATAGTCCTTGGTATGTGCGGCAATCTTCTCCGCATCGCCCAGATCCGCGCGGTGAATGATCTCGGTCGCGCCCTTCGCGCCCATCACCGCGATCTCCGCTGTTGGCCAGGCGTAGTTGAAATCGCCCCGCAGGTGCTTGGACGCCATCACGTCATAGGCCCCGCCATAAGCTTTCCGGGTGATCACAGTCACCTTCGGCACGGTCGCTTCGCCATAAGCAAACAGCAGCTTCGCGCCGTGTTTGATCACACCGCCATATTCCTGGCTGGTCCCTGGCAGGAAGCCCGGCACGTCGACCAGCGTCAGGATTGGAATTTCAAAACAGTCACAGAAACGCACAAACCGCGCCGCCTTACGGGAGCTGTCAATGTCCAGACAGCCAGCAAGCACCATCGGCTGGTTGGCCACAACACCCACGGTCTGCCCTTCCAGACGGATGAAGCCAGTGATGATGTTCTTGGCGTAGTCTTCTTGAATCTCGTAGAAATCGCCCTCATCCGCCACTTTGGCGATCAGCTCTTTCATATCATACGGCGTGTTCGGGTTCTCTGGCACCAAAGTGTCCAAAGACTTCTCGACCCGGCCCGGCTCATCAAAGAACGGACGCACAGGCGGTTTCTCGCGGTTGTTCAGCGGCAAGAAATCCACCAGGCGGCGCACTTCGGTCAGCGCCTCAACATCATTCTCAAACGCGCCATCAGCCACCGAAGACTTCTTAGTGTGTGTGCTCGCCCCGCCCAGCTCCTCAGCTGTCACAACCTCATTGGTCACGGTTTTCACAACATCCGGGCCGGTCACAAACATATAAGAGGTGTCTTTCACCATGAAGATGAAGTCGGTCATCGCAGGCGAGTACACCGCACCACCGGCACATGGCCCCATAATGACGGAAATCTGCGGCACCACGCCGGATGCCATAATGTTGCGCTGGAAAACTTCCGCATAGCCGGCCAGCGAGTCGACACCTTCCTGAATACGCGCCCCACCTGAGTCGTTTAGGCCAATGATCGGCGCGCCGTTCTGCACCGCCATGTCCTGAATTTTGCAGATCTTCTGCGCGTGGGTCTCCGACAGCGAACCACCAAACACCGTGAAGTCCTGGGAGAACACATAGACCATACGGCCGTTAATCGTGCCCCAACCAGTGATCACGCCATCGCCCGCAGGCTTTTGCTCTTCCATGCCAAATTCTGTGCAGCGATGGGTTTTGAACATGTCAAACTCTTCAAAGCTGCCCTCATCCAACAGCAGCTCGATCCGCTCCCGCGCGGTCAGCTTGCCTTTGGCGTGCTGGCTGTCGATCCGGCGCTGACCGCCACCCAAACGCGCAACCTCACGGCGCTCTTCCAACTGTTGCAGAATGTCTTTCATGGCACGGCCCTCATTCGTCGATTTGGGCAGGCACAGGATGCACTGCCCCCAAAAGCTTTGCGCATCACCATAGGCCCCTTGCTGCACCCGCAAAAGGATTTTCCCGCAAATTTGCAAACTCCAGAAAATCAACCTCGCGCTAATTGCAAATCAGCAAATAGTTCACAATTGAAATTCATCCATGGACATTTGCTTTGCGCACTCCTACCTCTTAGCGCATGAGCAGCTTAGCCCGTGGTCAATTTCTGGACCGTAGCACACCGCCAAACATCTTCACTTTGATCCTGCTGGCCGGGGTCTCCGCGCTGTGCATGAACATCTTCTTGCCCAGCCTGCCGTCGATGACGGAATACTTCGACACCGATTATGGCGTGATGCAGCTCTCAATTGCGGTCTACCTCGCCGTCAACGCCGTGCTGCAAATTGTCGTTGGCCCGATCAGCGATAAGTTTGGCCGGAGGCCGGTGATCCTTGCAGGGCTTGCCATCTTCCTCGCGGCCACCATCGGCTGCATCTACGCACCCAACGCCGCCGTTTTCCTGACATTCCGCATGTTACAAGCTGCTGTGGTGGTCGCCATGGTGTTGTCCCGTGCCGTGGTGCGCGACATGGTCTCCGCGGATGAGGCCGCATCCATGATTGGCTACGTCACCATGGGCATGACAGTTGTGCCCATGCTCGGCCCCGCACTCGGCGGCCTGCTGGACAGCGCCTTTGGCTGGCAAGCCAGTTTCTGGCTCCTGTTTGCCACCGGCGCCGCCATCTTTTGGCTGACCTATCGAGATCTCGGCGAAACCAAATCCAACAGCGGCCTCACTCTAGGTCAACAATTCCGTGAATACCCGGAGCTTCTGACCAGCCCGCGTTTCTGGGGCTATTCCCTGGCCAATTGCTTCACCTCCGGCGCGTTCTTTGCCTACCTTGGCGGAGCACCATTTGTGGCCACCGAGCTCTTTGGCATGAGCGCGGCGCAGATGGGCATCTACTTTGGCGCGCCCGCCGTTGGCTACTTCATCGGCAACTTCCTCTCTGGCCGCTACTCGGCACGGTTTGGCATCAATCGCATGGTCATGACCGGCTGCACCATTTGTGGTCTGGGCGTGGCTGCATCCCTGTCGATCTTCGCCATGGGGTTTGGTTCCGCAGAGATCTTCTTCGGCTTCATGACCTTTGTCGGCATCGGCAATGGCCTTGCCATCCCCAACGCCACCGCAGGCGCTCTTTCTGTGCGCCCACATCTTGCTGGCACGGCCTCCGGCCTCACTGGCGCGATTATGATTGGCGGCGGCGCAGCCCTCTCCGCGCTGGCGGGTGCTCTGCTCACACCAGAAACCGGGGCTTTCCCATTGCTGTGGTTGATGTTCATCACCTCGGTTTTCGGCGTTACCTCCATTCTCATGGTGGTCCGCCGCGAGAAATATATCGGCGCCTAACGCCCCCAGAATCTGTTTCATCACCTCGGAATTTTTCTCGGCGGCATCCGCCCGCTCAATGCAGGCACGTTAACTGCTGCCGCAACAGAATTTGCACCTCTGCAAAACAGCCGCGATACAGACACAATACCGACGTGAAAAGCGCGCCTCAAATCACCGATTAACGACCAAACGCCGCACAGTATTTATCCCTATGGATTGATCGACTTTGCAAAGCTATCTTTGCAGCTATGCAAGCCGAGAGGATTCCATGCCCACGCAAAAGCTCTACGCAGGCGCCAAACTACGCGAAATCCGCACCAGACTGACCCTGACCCAGAAGGACTTCGCCCAAAAACTAGGGGTCTCCCTGCCCTATCTGAACCAGATGGAGAACAACAACCGCCCGGTCTCCACCACGGTTGTCTTGGCACTGGCGCAGGAATTTGGCTTAGATGTCACAGAGTTAAGCACCGGTGACAGCGAACGCCTGGTCTCTGACATGCGCGAAGCTCTTGCCGATCCAGTCCTAGCCGAAACCTCCGCGCCGCTCGCAGACCTGCGCCTCACCGCCTCCAACGCGCCGGCTCTGGCGCGCGCCTTCCTGGAACTGCACCGTGCCTATCGCCAAACCCACGAACGCCTTGCGTCGCTGGACGAGGCTCTGGGCCGCCAAGATGTGCAAATGCAGGCCAGCCCATGGGATGAGGTCAGGGACTTTTTTCACTATTGTGACAACTACATAGACGCCGTCGACCACGCCGCCGAACGCTTCGCCCAAGGCGCGGTCGAGCACGGCGGAATTCGCGCCGCAGCCCTGGCCTCCCTCAAGGACTCCGGCATCTCTGTCGCCTTTACAGACATCGACCAACTACGCCACTACGATGCCGAGCATCAACGCCTGCAAATCTCCCGCTATGCGCAGCCAGAAACCCAAACATTTCAACTACTTCTGCAGGTTGCCCTGTTGCAAAACGGCAAGCTGCTAGAAGCCACATTGGACTTCGCCCGCTTCCAGTCGGACGCCGCCCGAAGCATCGCCAAAATCGGCCTCGCCAACTACTATGCCGGTGCGGCCCTCATGCCTTACGGCACCTTCCTCGAAGTCGCCCGCGAAACCCGCCACGACCTTGAGTTGCTTTCCAACCGTTTCGGCGCCTCCATCGAGCAAGTCGCCCACCGTCTCTCAACCCTGCAACGTCCTGGAAACAAAGGCATTCCCTTCTTCTTTGTCCGCGTAGATCAAGCTGGCACCATCACCAAACGCCACTCCGCAACCCGGCTTCAGTTCGCCCGTTTCGGCGGCGCCTGTCCGCTCTGGAACGTACATCGTGCGTTTGAAACACCGGGCCGCTTCCTGCGCCAACTCGCCGAAACCCCGGACGGCGTGCGCTACATCTCGCTGGCCCGCGACGTCTCCAAATCCGGCGGCCACTTCGGTGCCCCCGTGCGCCGCTACGCCATCGCATTGGGCTGCGAAATTCGCCACGCCGACGCGCTGGTCTATGCCGACCATATGGAGCTCGACAACCCGCAGGCCTTTGAACCCATTGGCATTTCCTGTCGCATCTGCGAACGCACCCATTGCCACCAGCGCTCCGTACCCCCGCTGGAGCGCCGCCTGACCATAAACGAAAACGCCCGCGGCGTGCTGCCCTACGATGTGGGTTAGACTGGCACAATTCCTGTTCCGGCTCTGCGCCTTTTGCGTGGTCTTTGCCTGTATGCTGGTCGCCGCCGCGCCCCTGCTGGAACGAATGATGATCTACCCACTGGACGACACCCGCGTCTCTCCAGCCGACGCGAACCTTCCGTCCGTGACCGAAGAGATCTTCCACCACGATGGTGAGGCGCTGATCGTCTGGACCGCCCCGCCGGCCGCCGGCAAACCGGTGATCTTCTATCTCCAAGGAAACGCAGGCAATTTGGCCAACCGCGCGTCGCGGTTCGACCTCCTGCTTCAGCAGGGCTATGGCCTCGTTGCCCCCGCCTATCGTGGCTATTCCGGCAGCACAGGCACCCCGCAAGAGGCCGCCATCATCGGCGACACAGCCGCCATCTACGACAGTATCGTGCGCCCCTTGATGTCCCCCGTGGTGGTCTATGGCGAGAGCATCGGCGCCGCTGTAACACTCGGCGCATTGGAAGCAGGCATCGCGCCGGACGCCATACTACTGGAAGCGCCTTACACCTCCATCAAAGCCATGGCCGCGCACCACTATCCCGGCAATGGCGGCTTCACAAAACACCAGTCAAATCAATGGGACAGCCTATCTCGCGCCAAGACCGTCACCTGGCCGCTGCTGATCCTGCACGGCACAGAAGACGCGCTTATCCCAATAGAGATGGGGCGACAGATTTTCGCTGCCGCCCCATCCAATAGTAAAGAATTTGTCGAAGCCCCGGGTGCCGGTCACACCGGCCTGTGGCGCACCGACACCTGGCCAAAATTGACCAGATTCATCAATCAGTTTGCTTTGAGATAAGCGTAGATCTCATCCTTCAGCGCGCCGCGCCGCTTACGCAGATCCACCTCTGCCAGCTCTTCGCGCGGTGCCACGTTGGTCTCCGCCGCATGCACCTTGCGGTTCAATTCATGATACTCATCCGCCAGCTTCGCGAAATGCGCATCGTTGACTTTCAAGTCATGCATTTTCTCAACAAATTCAGGGAATTCTGCGGCCAGTTCGTGTGGGGTGTTCGCCATGTTTGCGCTCCTGTTTTTAAGGTCGCACACACCATAGACCAATCGAATCTCACCCCTCTTTGACGCGGATCAAATCGCATTCAAAAAGCAATGGATGACAGCGCGGACAGTTCTGCTCTAACCTGTGCCGATAACAAGACTTTTAAAACCAAAACGCTTTTGATGACCAACAGGGGACCTCATGACCAAACTCAAGCCCGCAATCACGCTCGCCGCCTGTGTCTGTTTGACGGCCTGCCTCAAAAACGGTGATGTTGTTGCCGTGAACCTTGACTATGCCAAGACAAACTACGGCTACATCAACTCAGGTGACTTCAAGGCTGGCAGCTTCTTTCTGTGGGATCAGGGTGAGGCGCGCATGGTTCACCTCTCAGATATTCCAGGCTTCACGCCGCCCCCAAACCCGCGCGATAAGACCGTGCAAGTGGCGCAATACTCCAGCGGAGCGCAGATTGGCGGGGAGGCCCAAAAGGCAGCCATCAAGGTCCGTGCCGACGCAATGATCGCCAAGCACTCCGCTTTTGAAATCGCCTACCCAAACAGCGTAACCTACGACAACACCGTCACCCGCATCACGAGGTATCTCGGCGACGACATCCGAGCCGGTGGCAGCCTTATGCAAGAATGGGGATTTGCCGATGCCGTCAACGCGCCGGATCAATACTATGTGCTTGTTCGCAAAGTCACTTACGGCGATGGCATCAAGCTTTTAGTGGATGGAGAAGCCGAAGTGGGCGGCGGTTTCAACGTGATCATCAAGGGGGCAGACGTCAATGTCCGCCTGCAAGGCAAAGGACTCAATGCCATTTCAGGAACGGACACCGAAATCGCCATCGATGTCTACGTGTTCCGGCCTGAATGGAAGACCGTCGATGGAGGGCAAAACCCCAACTTCAATGTTCAGCATTTTGTAAAAGCCGACGATTTGCCCGCCCTGTTCCGCAGCACTTCTCGGCGCGACTGACAGCTGCTATCGCTGCGCAGTTTCCCAATTGGACGCAAACAAAGGTTCCGCATTAGACGACGGCAGCCGCCGCCCCAAAATGTGGTCGGATGCCTTCTCGCCAGTCATGATCGACGGCCCGTTAAGGTTGCCGTTGGTGATGCGCGGGAAAATCGAGCTGTCCGCCACCCGCAACCCATCGACGCCAATCACACGGCATTCGCTGTCCACCACCGCTTTCGGGTCATCCACGCTGCCCATCTTGCAGGTGCCACAGGGGTGATAAGCGCTCTCCGCGTGCTCTCGAATAAAGCTGTCGATCTCATCATCCGTTTGCAGATCTGCGCCCGGTTGGATCTCGCTTTTCACAAACGGCTGCATCGCCTCTTGTGCAAAAATCTCTCGCGTCAGGCGGATACAGGCGCGGAAGTCTTCCCAATCCTGCTCTGTCGACATATAGTTGAAGAAGATATTCGGCGCTGCTTTTGGATCGGCAGACTGCAAGGTCACCTCGCCCCGCGACGGCGACCGCATCGGTCCGACATGCGCTTGAAAGCCATGCCCTTCGGCTGCCGCCTGCCCGTCATAGCGCACCGCGATGGGCAGGAAATGGTACTGAATGTCGGGGTAGGAAATCCCCGCACGCGAGCGAATAAACCCAGCAGTTTCAAACTGGTTAGACGCTCCCAGGCCCGTTTTGGTGAACAACCACTGCGCCCCAATCAGGCCTTTGCCAATCAGGTTCCAGTATTTGTAAAGCGTGATCGGCTGCTTGCACGCCATCTGCATGTAAACCTCAAGGTGGTCTTGCAGGTTCTGCCCCACCCCGGCGCGATCTGCGACCACCTCGATGCCATGCTCCGCCAGATGAGCAGCGGGCCCAATGCCCGACAACATCAACAGCTTTGGCGAGTTCAACGAGGACGCTGCGAGGATCACCTCCGCATTGGCCCTGATCACTTGCACCTGCCCGCCGCGCTCAATTTCCACGCCCACAGCACGGCCATTTTCCATCACAACTTTGCGCGCCAGCCCGCGCACAAGATCACAGTTTTCGCGCTTCAACGCAGGCTTTAGATAGGCATTTGCGGCAGACCAGCGCTGACCTTTGTAGACGGTCATATCCATTGGGCCAAAGCCCTCTTGCTGCTGTCCATTATAGTCATCGGTCACGGGATAACCCGCCTGCCGCCCGGCCTCCACGAAGGCCCCGTGCAACGGATTGGACCGTGGCCCGCGGCTGATGTGCAACGGCCCATCAGAGCCGCGCCAATCTGGATCTCCACCCTGCCCGCTCTCGTGCCAGTTCTCCATGCGTTTGAAATACGGAAGCACATCCGCATAGGACCAGCCATCTGCACCGCTCTCGGCCCAATGGTCGTAGTCGCCTGCGTGCCCGCGCACATAGACCATGCCGTTGATCGAACTCGACCCGCCAATCACCTTGCCACGCGGACACACCAACGTCCGTCCGCCCAGATGTGGTTCCGGCAAAGTTTTGTAGCCCCAGTCATACAGGCTCATATTCATCGGATAGCTCAGCGCCGCGGGCATCTGAATAAACGGCCCTGCGTCGGTGCCACCATGCTCAATCACCAGCACGGATTTGCCTGCCTCGCTTAGCCGGTACGCCATCGCGCAACCAGCAGAGCCCGCGCCAACAATCACATAATCTGCCTGCATCTTGTTCTTCCTGACAGAGTCGCCAAAAGGAGGGTTAGTAAGGCGCTTCCACGTCGCCCATGCGCACATAGACCGACTTCACCTGGCTGTAGTGGTTGATCGCTTCTTTGGAGTTTTCACGTCCCACACCAGAGTTTTTCACCCCGCCAAACGGCGCCTCTACTGGCGCGTCATTGTAGGAGTTGATAAAACAGCTACCTGCTTCGAGCTGCCCAATAACGCGGTGGCCGCGGGACAGGTCAGACGTGAACACACCCGCAGACAGGCCATACTCGCTGTCATTGGCCCGCGCGATCACCTCTTCCTCGGAGTCGAAATCCAGCACCGACATGACCGGGCCAAAAATCTCTTCGCGCGCGATGGTCATGTCATCGGTCACATCGGCAAAGACTGTTGGCTCCAGGAAGAACCCCTCGCGGTCCATACGCTTGCCACCGCACACCAACCGCGCGCCCTCTTCGGCACCTTTGGCCATATAGCCCAAAACGATGTCCATCTGGCGCTCTGACACCATCGGACCAAAGCTTGTGGCCTCATCCAGCGGATCGCCAATCACCGCTGTGCCCAGACGTTCCGCCAGACGGGCCAGGAACCTCTCCTTGATACCCTTCTGAACAAACACCCGCGTGCCATTGGAGCAGACTTGCCCAGAGCTGTAGAAGTTGCCCAGAATGGCTCCGCCCACGGCATTCTCCACATCCGCGTCATCAAAGATAATCAGGGGCGACTTGCCGCCCAGCTCCATGGTCACATGCTTCATATGGCTCGCCGCCGCCGCATAGACCTTCTTGCCAGTAGGAACCGAACCCGTCAGGCTCACCTTGTCCACACGCGGGTCATTCACCAATGCTGCGCCGACCTCGCCCAAACCTTGGATCACGTTATAGACACCTGCAGGCACACCGGCTTCATGCAGGATTTCCGCCACTTTCAGCGCGCACATCGGTGTGGTTTCCGATGGTTTGAACACCATTGCATTGCCGCATGCCAGCGCCGGTGCACCTTTCCAACAAGCGATCTGAGTGGGGTAGTTCCACGCCCCAATGCCCACACAGACACCCAATGGCTCGCGCACCGTGTAGACCCAGTCCTCGCCCAGTGGGATATGCTCGCCCGTCAGGCTACCTGCCAAGCCACCAAAATACTCCAACGCGTCCGCGCCCGAGGTCGCGTCCACGGCAATGGTCTCCTGATACGGCTTGCCGGTGTCATAGGTCTCCAACACGGAAAGTTCGTGGTTGCGCTCCATGATCATCGCCGCCGTCCGGCTCAAAATGCGGCCGCGTTCGCGCCCCGTCATCGCCGCCCAGATCTTCTGCCCTGCTTTTGCGCTCTCCAGTGCCTGATCGATGATCGCAGGTGTCGCCGCATGCACAGTGCCAATCACCTCGCCCGTTGCCGGGTAAACGATCTCAATCGGCGCGCCAGATGTGTCTTCCACATAGGCTCCGTTGATGAAATGGCTGGCCGTCGGTTGCAGTTGCATCGCGCGTTCCTTTCCTGTGCCGGCCACGATCAAGGGGCCGCGGATTCTCAATTTGGCGATCAAATTAGCACCACAGGCAAATTTTTTAAATGACCATTTAAAAATTTTATTGATACAACAACATTGCTCCTGAGAACGATCACGCTAAAGTGGCGCCATGGGCCGTACACGTATCCGCGATATCCGACATGAAGAGTTGATCAACGCCACCATCACGGCGGTTCACAAACGGGGCTATGCCGTTGTCACTATGGCAGAAATCGCCGCCGAAGCTGGCGCTTCTGCCGCCTCGATCAACTATTATTTTGGCTCCAAGGAAAAGCTGATGGAGGCGACTATGCGCCGCCTGCTGACCTTGCTGAAACAAGCGATGTTGGAACGCTACGCCACTGCCAAAACCCCGCATGAGCGGCTGATGGCGGTGATCGACGCCAACTTTTCAGACCGGCTCTTCACCAACGAGCAATGCTCGATCTGGATGCAATTCTGGGCCAACGCCCCCTATGCGGAAAGCCTGCAACGTCTGCACCGCATCAACCGCGCCCGCGTTACGGCCCACTTCCGCGCCGAACTGCGCGCACTTGTTTCAGACGACCGCCGCGAAACGCTGCGCGAAGCTCTGCAATGCTACATGGATGGCGTGTGGCTCGAGGCTGCGCAATCGGACGCACCGCTTAACCCAGCCCAGGCACGCAAAGAGGCCCGCGAAGTGGCGGACCTCATGCTAAAATCGGAAAGCTGAAAGCTGATCCTGTTAGGGCCGCACGTATTTGAAAAGCGTGCCGTCGCCCCCGGCCAGCTGCATGATCATCTTATCCGCGGTGACCGCTTCAATGATCATGCAAGGCGGCTCGCTCCAAGGATCGATATGCGCGATCATCACCGGCCCCTGCCCATTGGATTTTTCGCAACTATCAGCCAATTGCAGCGTGTACTCTGACGAATAGTCCCCATTGATCTCTTCAGTCACCTGATCGCCCCAGACAGTGGACGTGTAGACCGGATCTGCGGCAAACACCCACTGCCCCTGCAAGTTGGCGCAGATGTCCGCATAAGGGTCCAGCGCGGGATCGTGGCGCATCGCGTGCACGGCAAGTTCGGCGGACATATCGCCCATCGAGACAATATCCGCCCGCAGCCACAGCGGCGCATTCACATAAAGTGTGCCCATGGCCTCGACAATGTAACTTGGCGTCGGCTCGTTCCAGCTCACCCAATAAGTGAACCCATTGCTGGTCAGTTCGCAACTCGGCACTTCCTGCTCAAAGACACAGCCCTGCAACATCGCCACATCTTCCAGAGGCTCGCCATGGACGCCACTCTCAACACCGCTATCAATGAACATCTGCGCCTGCGCCGCGCCTGCCAGCATCCACACGGCGCCAGCGTGTTTCAGTGTTTTCAAAATCATAAATCTATCCCCTTCGCGTTGGACGCAGCCTAGGGGCACAAGCCTTAACAATCTACTCTCACGTGTGGCGAACTACTCCCCACGCGGAAAGCGCTGATTTTTCTCCACCACATTCAGGTCCATATGGTTGCGCATGTAGCGCTCCGAGGCCTTCTGCAACGGCTGATAATCCCACGGGAAGTACCCGCCCTCCCGCAGCGCTTCATAGACCACCCAACGCCGCGCCTGACTTTCCCGCACCGCCGCATCAAACGCCGCCAAATCCCAGCGCGCCTCCGACTTGGCCCGTAGTGTCTGCACCGTGCCCTGATGCGCCGGTTCCTCTGCCAGATTGGTCAGTTCATGCGGATCGGCCTCCAGATCAAACAGCTGATCCGGGTCCAGGGAACAGCGGTTGTACTTCCACTTTCCATAGCGCAGCGACACCATCGGCGCATATGAAGCCTCCGCCGCATATTCCATCCTCACCGGCGTGTCGCGCGTTCCGCCCTGCCCCAGGTGCACCAGGCTCTCGCCTGTGGTCCAGGGCATGACCTCCTCCATGCTCACCCCCGCCAATTCGCACAGCGTTGGACAGACATCGATGTTGCTCACCGGCGTGGTCACCAATCCGGGCTCCATATTCGGAGCCGCCACCATCATCGGCACACGGCTGGAGCCCTCATAGAAGCTCATTTTGAACCACAAGCCGCGCTCGCCCAGCATGTCGCCATGGTCACTGACAAACAGGATCACCGCCTCTTGCCGCGTCGCCTCCAGCGCCTCCATCACTTCGCCAATCTTGTCATCCAGATAGCTGATGTTGGCGAAATACGCCCGACGCGACCGGCGAATATCCTCTTCGGTGATGTCAAAACTGCGCCAGTCATTGGCGTCAAAAATGCGTTTGGAATGCGCATCTTGGTCCTCATACGGAATGGCCCCGACCTCCGGCAGCAGGTGGTCGCAGTCTTCATACAGGTCCCAGTACTTCTTGCGTGCCACATAGGGGTCATGCGGGTGGGTGAAACTCACGGTCAGACACCAGGGCCGGTCATCATGCCCCCGCGCCAGATCATAGACCTTGCGCGTGGCGTGATAGGCGACCTCGTCGTCATACTCCATTTGGTTGGAGATCTCCGCCACACCTGCTCCAGTCACACTGCCCATATTGTGGTACCACCACTCGATGCGCTCGCCCGGTTTGCGGTAATCCGGCGTCCAGCCAAAATCCGGCGGATAGATGTCCGTGGTCAGCCGCTCCTCAAAGCCGTGCAACTGATCTGGCCCAACAAAATGCATCTTGCCGGACAGGCATGTCTGATACCCGGCCCGGCGCAAATGGTGCGCGTAGGTGGGAATGGACGAAGCGAACTCGGCCGCGTTGTCATAGACCCCTGTGCCGCTCGGCAACTGTCCTGACATAAACGCCGCCCGCCCCGGCGCGCATAGTGGGCTGGCCGTATAGGCGTTTTGAAACCGCGTCGACCGCGCCGCCAGCTTCTTCAAGTTCGGCGCATGCAACCACTCCGCTGGCCCATCGGGAAAAAACGTGCCGTTGAGCTGATCCACCATAAAAATCAGGATGTTGGGACGAGACATGCTTTAGCTCCTTGGACGGTTTCTCACACCCTAGGAACACCACCCAGAAAAGCTCAAGACGTTTCGCGACAAATCATCGCCGATAAACGAAGGGCTCCGGGTTGCCGTAATAATAGAGCACCATCTCGTTGTCCGTGACACTGTCGATCATATAGCAATAGGGCTCTCGATCCTCCGGGTTGGTCTGCAACAACACTGGCCCGCCCGGCCCCGCATCACACCCCGGCGCGATTTGTAGAAAATAATCGGCAACCGGCTCACCATTATAGAACTCGGTCAGCTCCGCCCCTTCGATCATGATCTGCGCGGTGATGTCGGTCATATCGCGCCACATACCCTGCATCGCTTCACGGATGTCCTGATAAGGATCAAGCTCGGGGAAATAACTCACTTCACGGATCACCGTGTCCACCGTGATATCGCCATAGCTGATCATGTCGCCACCAAAGGCCACCGGCGTGCCCACGGGCAAATACTCCAGCGCATCCAGCAACGCATCTTCAGTGCCGTTGCCGTAGTTCACATAATACTTCCAGCCTTCCGCATGAAAACTGCAAAACGCGTCCTCATATTCATAGGCACAGCCCTGAAAGATGCCGACTTGAGAAAACGGTTCCCCAAAGAAACCGGAGTTCTCCATAGGCATATAAAGGGGCAAAATCCGCCGTGCTTCAGCCTCTGTCGTGTACACAATCTCCGCAGGCGGCGTTGCGGTCGCACCGCCTGCGCCCCCCGTTTCCAACGCCGTGAAAATCCCCGCTTTGATATTCAACCGATAGTCTTTGGCCGTTTTACCTGTATCGATTTTTGCAAACATGGATTTGTCATAGCCACGCGCCTCGCAATCCTCATCGCCCACAATCGAAAACCCGGAGAGCTCAGTACAAAAACTATACCGCTCCGCCGGATCAAACTCATAGCCGCGCGCGGTGGCAAAAACATAGTAGTATCGCCGCTTCAGATCGCCGGTCACCGGCGTGTCACACTCGCCCGGATCAAGGTTCCACCACCCGCGAGATCGATAGACATCCCCATCCTTGTAGGCCACCGCCACACTTTGTGAGAACCCAGCCTCGTTGCAGATCTCCAACCCCGCCCGCGCGGCCACCGGTAGCGTCACCGCGGCCGCACACCCGACCATCCAGAAAGTTGATCTCATGGTGTCCCCCTCCCGATTTTCCTCAGGATAGGCGCACTTACGGCGCTGTGGCAAATCTCAGAGCTTGGTCTGCCCCACAAGCGGCGTGATCTGACGCCGCTTCAGCATGGCTTCACGCCAGGTGATAAAGCTGATCGCGCCAATAATTGTAAGCGCCCCGACCAGCACCCAGACATCCGGCTGCTCGCCAAAACCAATCCAGCCCAGCAACACCGCCCAGACCATCTGCAAGAAACTCACCGGCTGCGTCACAGTCACCGGCGCCGCCTTAAATGCCAAAGTCATGGTGTAGTGCCCTGCCGTGGCAAAACAGGCCACGCCAAACAGGATCACCAACTCTTCCAACGTCGGCGTCACCCAGACCGACAGCGCCAAAGGCGCCAGCCCAATGGTCACCGTCACCGACAACATCCCCACAACCACCGTGGGGCTGACCTCTTCACTCAACCGCTTGGCAATCAGGTAGCCACCGGCAAAGCCCAGCGCCGTGAACAGCATGGCAAAATGTCCCGGACTCAACTCGCGAAAGCCCGGCCGCAAAATGATTGTCACCCCAATCAGCGCCACAATCACCGCCGCGATCCGCCGAAACGCAAGCTTTTCCCCCAAAAACAGCGCCGCACCAATGGTGACATAGACCGGCGACAGATAGTTCATCGCCGTGACCTCGGCGATCGGAATACGCGCCATGGCAAAGAACCACGCCACCACCGCACCAGTGTGCAAGATGCCACGCAGACTGAACAAGCCAATCTGCCGCTTGGTGAGCTTCGCTTCCAGAATGGGTTTGATCATCGGGATCAGGAACACTATGCCCAGCGCGTAGCGCAGAAACGCTGTCTCCGACGCAGGCAACCGCGTGCTCACCATTTTCACAAGCGCGGTCACCGCCACAAAGCACAGCCCCGTGACCAGCATCCAAAACACACCCTTCAGGGGCGAATACGCGCTTTCATCCGTCATGCCGCCACATAGACATGACGTGGCGGCAGTGTCGAGGTAGGAAACCTGTTAAGCAAAATTTTGCCGCGGCGTCACAGCATCCTGTCCGGCAAGGGAATAAACTCCTGATCATCCCCCGGCGGCAATTGAAACCGCCCATCGGCCCAATCTCCGGCTGCCCAATCGGCTTTCGCAGCCTCAATTTTCTCCTTGCTGGAGCTAACAAAATTCCACGAGATATACCGCGGCCCATTCATGGTTTCCCCGCCCAGCGCCATCAACCGCGCACCCTGCGGTCCCGCCGTCACGGTGATCGCATCGCCGGGCCGGAACACCACCATACGTCCCGGCTCAAACACGTCCCCGGCAATCTCTACCGCGCCGTCCACCACATACAAACCCCGATCCTCGTGATTGTCCGGCATCGGCAGCTTCGCCCCAGCCTGCAAGGCCACATCGGCATAAAATGTCTCTGACATCATGCTCACCGGCGCGCGCTCCCCCCAGGCATCCCCAAGGATCAACCGCACCTCTTTGCCTTCGCCTTCCAGAAACGGCAGCGCCTCTTTGCCGTGGTGTTCAAACGCCGCCGGATCATCTTCGTGCTCCTCCGGCAAAGCGATCCAAGTCTGAATCCCAAACAGCGAACTTGGCGCCTTACGTGTCGCTTCTGACGTGCGCTCCGAATGGGTCACGCCATTCCCTGCCACCATCCAGTTCACCTCACCGGGATAAATCATCTGATGCGTGCCCAAACTGTCGCGATGCTCAAACTCACCGCGATACAGATAGGTCACCGTCCCCAGCCCGATATGCGGATGCGGCCGCACATCAATGCCCTGCCCTGTCAAAAACTCTGCCGGCCCCGCCTCATCAAAAAAGATAAATGGCCCCACCATCTGCCGCTTCGGCGCAGGCAACGCCCGCCGCACAGAAAACCCGCCAAGGTCTCGAGAGCGTGGCACAATGACTGTCTCAATCGCCTCCAAGGCGGTGGCATCGGGCAATTTTGGCTCTAAGGCTGGGTTCCAACTCATGGCGTCCTCCTGACTTGCTACCCGCAGGATATGGCCATTCCCCTGCCGCACAAAACAGGCAAGTCCCCACAACTTATGTGCGCAACCTCACACAATGCCCCACTCTTCTCCTTCCTTAAATATCCCGGGGGAGTCGGCGCTTGCGCCGACGGGGGCAGCGCCCCTTCACATGCCCCAGATCAGTTTCGCGGCAATCGCCCACATGGTCAGCCCGACCAGCACATCCAAAATCTGCCAGGAGCGCGGATTGACAAAGAAGGGACGCAACAGTTTGGCGCCAAACCCCAACGAGAAGAAAAACACAAAGCTTGCGGTCACCGCACCCGCGCCAAAGGCCCATCCCGGCGCATATTGCGCGGAAATTCCACCCAACAGCACAACCGTATCCAAGTATACATGCGGATTGGCCCAGGTCAGCAGCACACAGGTCATAACCGCCGCGCCAAAGCTGCTCGCTGTGCGCCCCTTGTCCTGTAGAGCATCTCCGCCAGCTGCAGCGGCCTTAAAATTCATCGCCCCATAGACAAACAGGAACACTGCACCGCCATAGCGCACCCATTCAATCATGGTGGGATTGGCCGCAATCAACGCGCCAAACCCCGCCACGCCCAAAGTGATCAGGATGGCGTCACTGACCGCACAGGTCAGCACCAGTGGCAGCACATATTCTCCACGTAAGCCTTGGCGCAGCACAAAGGCGTTTTGCGCGCCAATCGCCATAATCAGCGACAGCCCCAACGCAAACCCGGCCAATGCTGGCCCCAAAATGCCTGTCTCGCCCATATCGTCTTGCCCCCAGTGGTTATCCATTGCACCTTTGTGTTGGGGTTTGACTACGGCCCGCCCATGAATTACTCAAATTAAAAAACCTGGGACCACATTAGGACAGCTTATGTCGCTTCCAAGCTACAAAACCCTGCCGCCCGTCAATGGGGAAAGCAACGTAGACTACTGCCGCCGCCTTGAGGCGGCAGGTCATGACGCGCTGTTTTTACGCAATGCGCTGGCCTTCCACTTCCAGCTGCCGCAGGACGACATCAAGCACTGCCTGGACCAATTCCCCGAGGCGCGCCTGCGTCACGTCGAATTGCTGACAAAGCTGCACCCCACCCGCTCCGCCTATGCGCTGGCGGACAAGCTGGCGGTGAACCTCGGCATGTCTCTTAATGAGGCCAAAGACTGGGCCTTGGCGCATGACGGCTCAACGCTCAATGCCAACCAAAATCGGATCAGGCCCACACACGGCACCGCAGCCAAGCTGCAATGAAACTCGACTACGCCCATCTCGCCGCCCTTGCGGCGATCCTGCGCACCGGCAGTTTTGATGGCGCGGCACAGGAACTGGGCATCACCCAATCCGCCATCTCGCAACGCCTGAAAGCGCTGGAAGAGCGCGTCGGCATGCCTTTGGTGCTGCGCGGCACACCCTGTGAAGGCACCGAAACCGGCCGCCGCCTCGCCGCCCACCTCGACCAGGTGGGCATGCTCGAAGGCGCGCTCTCCCGCGATCTGGCAAAGCTCTCCCCGCGCACCGCCCGCCTGAGAACCGCCGTCACCGCAGACAGCCTCGCCACATGGTTCCTCAAAGCCGCCGCGCAGGTGCCCGACCTGCTGTTTGATCTGGTGGTGGACGATCAGGATTTCTCCGCCGACTGGCTCCGGCGTGGCGAAGTGGTCGCCGCTGTCACTGCACATGAAGCCCCCATTGCTGGTTGCGACAGCACGCCCTTAGGGCCAATGCGCTATGTGCCCTCCGCCAGCCCAGCCTACATGGCCAAAAACTTCCCCAACGGTGTCACCGCAGAGGCCATATCGACGGCCCCGATCCTGATCTTTGATGCCAAAGACCGCCTGCAAGAGACCTGGATGACGCAAAACCTTGGCGTCACGCCTTCGCCGCCAAGCCATCGCCTGCCATCCTCCACCGGTTTTGTCGAGGCATGTCTGCTGGGGCTTGGCTGGGGCATGAATCCGGAACCGCTGGTGCGCCCCCATCTGGAAAGCGGCGCCTTGGTGCCGTTGATCCCCGACACCACCTACGAAACACCTCTGTTCTGGCAATCCAGCCGCCTGCTGGCCCCCGCCCTTGCCCCGCTTACCAAAGCGGTGCGCCGAGTCGCACGCCAAAGCCTGGCCCCTCACTCTCCGGCCAATTTGCCAACAAATTGACCAACTCTGGCCGCGCTCTGTCCCGGAACGCCAACTACACCAAGCAAGGCAAGACACCACAGGACGATCCCGCTAAACTAGACACAACCGCCCACAAAAGGCGCAGATGAGGCATAGAACATGCCAGCAACAACGTCACAGACGCCCCAAGCAGCAACCATGCGCGCAGAAATCGACACGCTGCGCGCCATCGTCTGTCTCATCCTTGTCCTGCACCACATGGTTGGCATTTCCCCCGCTTACGGCCTGGAACTGCCGCTAGACCATCCCATCAGCATCCTCAGCCACACCACTGAGGACATGCGCATGCCGATTTTCAGTTTTATTTCCGGCATGGTCTTTGCGCGCGCCACCGGCCTCTGGCCGGACGCTCGCACAACCATCCGTAAAAAAGCTCGCCGCCTGCTGCTGCCCATGCCGTCGGTTGGCACCCTGTTCTGGCTCGCCCGCCGTATGGCCGGCACCGCACAGCCGCCCCTACCTCTGACCTATGTCACCAGCTTTGCGCACTTCTGGTTCCTGCAAGCCAGCTTCCTGATCATGACCACCGCCGTCCTGCTGGTTTGCCTCGTTGGCGGCAGCTGGCACCGTCACATCGCCGCTGGGCTTGGCCTGCTGGGCATTGCCTGGTGGGGCCTCGGTCTAATACCATTGCCCGCCACCAACTGGTTCTCAATCACCGACGCCACTTTCCTGCTGCCGTTTTTCATGTCCGGCTACCTGACCACACAAACACCCAACGTCCGCCAAGCCTTGCGCAGCGCGCCCTGGGCCCGCCCGCTTGGCGCTTTACTACTCGCTGTCGGGCTGTTCATCGGTTTTCGCCTCGCCACGCAGGACTTGATCCTCACCGGCACGCCGCGCCGCCTTCTGGCCATTGCGCTGGGATTTTCCGCCTGTTTCGGTTTGCTTATGTTGCGCCCCCATCAAGCCCGCCTCGCAGACATCGGCACCAAAGCCTACGTGATCTACCTGTTCCACGTCTTCTTCACTGCCGCCGTCACGCTGGCCTGGTGGCAACTGGGCACTCCCGGCAACCTCTGGGCCGTCACCGCGCTCGGCGTGCTGCTGGGCATGGCAGGTCCCATCCTGCTGCAACGCCTGATCCTGCGCAGCCCCGTCGCCGCGCAGACCTTCCTTGGCCTGCCCGCCAGCAAAGTCCGCGACGTGCTGCGCAAAGAAAAAGAGCGCGCCCCAGCCGGAGCGCGCCCTTCCAATCTCTAACAGAACCGCTGCTTACAACTGGTCCATCACCTCGTCAGAGGCTTCGAAGTTTGTGGTCACGCGCTGCACGTCATCGTCATCTTCCAGCGCATCGATCAACCGCATCAGCTTCTGCATGCCTTCCAGGTCCAGCTCGGTGGTCGTGGTTGGCTTCCACACCAGCTTGGTGCTGACAGACTCGCCAAGGGCTGCTTCCAGCGCATTGGACACCTCGTTCAGGTCGGTGTCTTCGCACCAGATGATGTGACCGTCCTCAGAGCTCTCGACGTCTTCCGCACCGGCTTCAATTGCCGCTTCAAACACAGAATCCGCATCGCCTGCATCTGCGCCGTAGGTCACTTCGCCTTTACGGTCGAACATGAAGCCAACAGAGCCGGTCTCGCCGAGGTTGCCGCCACTCTTGGTGAAGGTGGAACGCACGGTAGAGGCTGTCCGGTTGCGGTTGTCGGTCATGGTTTCGACAATCACCGCCACGCCATTGGGGCCATAGCCCTCATAGCGGATTTCTTCATAATCGTCGCCTTCGCCCGCAACCGACTTCTTGATCGCGCGTTCGATCACGTCTTTTGGCACGGACTGGCTCTTGGCTTCTTTCACCGCCAGACGCAGACGCGGGTTTTTGTCCGGATCAGGGTCGCCCATCTTTGCGGCAACGGTGATCTCTTTGGAAAGTTTGGAAAACAGCTTGGAGCGCGCGGCGTCCTGACGCCCTTTGCGGTGCTGAATGTTTGCCCATTTACTATGGCCGGCCATGTTCGCCTCCGGTTGTCTTTTCGCAGTATCGTAGTGTTGGGGCTCTCTATACGTCACAGCAGGCAAAATCCGCAACCCGCTTGCGTTTCCGTGGCCTGTAAGATTGACTTCCCCGCAAACAAATTTGCTTACAGGCCTTTTCATGACCACAGATCAGATCATTTTGTTCAGCCTTTTCGGCGGCGTGTTTGTGATGCTGCTCTGGGGCCGGTTCCGCTATGACATCGTAGCCTTTGCCGCCCTGATGATCGCCGTGGTGCTGGGCGTGGTCCCGACAAAAGACGCCTTTTCAGGCTTTGGCCACCCTGCCACGCTGATTGTGGCGCTTGTGCTAATTGTCTCCGCAGGCCTTGTCCGTTCCGGCGCCGTCGGCCTGATCACCCGCACCTTGGTGGACAGCGCGCGTTCCCTGGGCAATCACATCGCCATCATCGGCGCCGTGGGGGCTGTGCTCTCCGCCTTTATGAACAACGTCGCCGCGCTGGCCTTGTTGATGCCGGTGGACATTCAAACAGCCCGCAAAGCAGGCCGCAGCCCGTCCAAATCTCTGATACCGCTGTCTTTCGCCACCATCCTTGGCGGCATGGCCACGCTCATCGGCACGCCGCCCAACATCATTATCGCCTCCATCCGTGAGGAAAGCTTGGGTGAGCCGTTCAAGATGTTTGACTTCGCTCCTGTTGGGGGCCTCACAGCCATCGCTGGCCTGCTTTTTGTCGCCCTCATTGGCTGGCGCCTGATCCCGGATCGCGAAGACGCCGGTAAAAAAGTTGCCGACCTTGGCCAATACATCGCCGAACTCACCGTCCCGGCAGAGAGCAAGCTGATCGGCAAGCGCCTTGGCGAGTTGGAACCCGACGCCGAAGAGGCCGACGTGCAAATCCTTGGCCTGATGCGTGGCGGCAAACGGCTCTATGGCTCGGCCCGCACCAACATCCTGCGCGAAGGCGACGCCTTGGTGCTCGAAGCCACACCCGACGCGCTCGACGAATTCCGCACCGCCCTGTCACTCAACTTCTCCGACGAGAAACGCGAGGAACAGCTCAAAGCCGCCGGGGACGGTCTCGACATCATCGAGGTCGTGGTCCCCGAAACCGCCCGCATCGCGGGCAAAGCCGCGCAAACGCTGGGTCTCGCCTGGCGCCAGGGCGCAGTGCTCATGGGCATCTCCCGCGAAGGCCGCCGCATCCGCAGCCAGATCCGCAAGACCGTGGTCCAGCCCGGCGACATCCTCCTGATCCTCGTGCACAAAGACCGCGGCCCGGACGTGACCAAATGGCTTGGCTGCCTGCCGCTTGCAGATCGCGGATTGACCGTGACCGCCGATAGCAAAATGTGGCTCGCCATTGGCTTGTTTGTCGGCGCTGTCGCCGCCGCCTCCTTTGATCTGATCTACCTGCCCATCGCTTTAGGGCTGGTGGTAATTGCCTATGTGCTCGCAAAAATTGTCCCGCTCTCCGAACTTTATGACCACGTCGAGTGGCCGGTCGTGGTGCTGCTCGGCTCGATGATCCCACTTGGCGCGGCGCTGGACAGCTCCGGCGGCACCGCACTCATTGCCAACGGGTTGGTGGGCCTCACTTCCGGTCTGCCCGCATGGGCGGTGCTCACCGTGCTGATGCTCGTGACCATGACGCTCAGCGACGTGCTCAACAACACCGCCACCACCATTGTCGCCGCCCCGGTTGGCATTCAGATGGCCAACGCGCTTGAGGTTTCCCCCGACCCGTTCCTGATGGCCGTGGCCGTCGCCGCCTCCTCGGCCTTCCTCACGCCCATCGGTCACAAGAACAACACGCTGATCCTCGGCCCCGGCGGCTATCAGTTTGGCGACTACTGGCGCATCGGCCTGCCACTCGAAGTGCTTGTCGTCGCTGTCTCGATCCCGGCGATTTTGGTATTCTGGCCGCTATAACGACTTGCCCGGCAACGCCGGGCTGCGCCTGACCCTCCCCACGGGAGGGCGCACTTCAAAGTCCCGCCAATCGCAATGAATGCGCAGGTGGACCCGTTTCGCAATGCTATTTCGATTCGTCAGCGCCCCCCAGGGTCAGGCGCACCCTCCTGTTGCGCAACACCTCGCGCAACGCGCTTTGTGTTTACCCGCATCCCGCACCACAAGCCCCCCACCGACGCAATACCGACGTGAAACAGACAAAAAACAGACCCCGAAAACCATGGTTAACGGGGCCTGTTGCATCACTTCAAATCTGGGTTAGCCGTAGGTCGACACCTCGGTGCCCGCCAGCGCGGCAATGTTGAGCAAACCGCGCACCGTGATCGACGGCGTCACGATGTGCGCACGGTTGCCCATGCCCATCAGGATCGGCCCCACTTCAAGACCATCTGCCACAGATTTCAAGATGTTACGGGTCGCGCCCGCGGCATCTGTGTTGGAGTACACCAGCACATTGGCCTTGCCGGTCAGACGCCCACCCGGGAACAACCGCTCGCGCAACTCTGGATCAAGGGCCGCATCGGTGTGCATTTCCCCTTCATATTCAAAGTCATAGTCGTTCTGATCCAGAATATCCAAGGCCCCGCGCATCACCCGACCGGAGTGCGAATCCAGATTGCCAAACTGGCTTCCGGAACAGAGTGCGATCTTCGGATCCACCCCAAAGCGCCGTACGTGACGCGCCGCCGCAATCACCGTTTCCGCCACCTGCTCAGAGGTTGGCTCGATGTGAATATGCGTGTCCGCCAGGAACAGCGGCCCTTTGTCCAGAATGATCAAAGACAGCGACCCTACCGGATGCAACTCTTTGTTTTCCAAAACTTCCGTCACATAGCGCAGGTGCCAGCGGTACTCACCAAAGGTGCCGCAAATCATGCTGTCCGCATCGCCACGGTCCACCGCAATCGCCGCAATCGCGGTGTTGTTGGTGCGCAGAATCGCCCGCGCACTGTCCGGGCTCACACCCTGACGCCGCAGCTTATTGTGATAGTGGGTCCAGTAATCGCGATAGCGGTCATCCTGCTCTGGATTTACCAGCTCAAAATCCACGCCCGGTTTGATTTTTAGTCCCGCTTTTTCAAGACGATGCGCCACAACCTCAGGACGGCCAATCAACATGGGAGTGTCCACCGTGTCTTCCAACATTGCCTGCGCCGTCCGCAATACGCGCTCGTCTTCGCCCTCAGCAAAAACGATCCGACGCCGGCTCATGCTGCAGGCCTCATAGACTGGACGCATGATCATGGACGAGCGGAACACCTGCGCCTGCAGCTTGTTCTCATAAGCATGCAGGTCAAGGTCTTTGGTCGCCACACCAGATTCAATGGCCGCCTTGGCCACAGCCACTGCAATTGTCGGCAGAAGGCGTGGATCAAAAGGCTTTGGAATCAGGTAGTTAGGACCAAAAGTCAGCGTTTCCCCCTGATATGCAACCCCTACCTCAGCAGACGTCGTTTCACGCGCCAGAGAGGCAATCGCCTCCACACAGGCAAGCTTCATGGCGTCGTTGATTTCAGTTGCGCCAGCATCCAACGCGCCGCGGAAGATGAACGGGAAACACAGCACGTTGTTCACCTGGTTCGGATAGTCCGAGCGCCCTGTCGCGATCAACGCACCTGGCGCGGCTTCACGCGCCTCTTCCGGCATAATCTCAGGGGTTGGGTTGGCGAGCGCAAAGATGATCGGATCATCCGCCATCTGCTCGACCATTTCTTTGGTCAACAGGCCCGGACCCGACACGCCAAGAAACAGGTCGGCGCCCTCCATGGCCTCCATTGTGGTCCGCTTATCAGTATCTTGCGCGAACTCCGCCTTCTCCGCCGTCAAGTCGTTGCGCTGCTTGTGCACCACGCCTTTGCTGTCCAGCATCAAGATGTTTTCGTGCTGTACGCCCATGGTCATCAGCATCTTGAGGCAAGCAATCCCCGCCGCCCCCGCGCCCAGCGCCACAACCTTGATGTCTTCAACGTTCTTTTTCGCCACGATCAGCGCGTTGTAAGCCGCAGCAGCCGCCACAATTGCGGTGCCGTGCTGGTCGTCATGGAACACCGGAATGTTCATGCGCTCTTTGCAGAGCCGCTCCACAAGGAAGCAGTCCGGCGCTTTAATATCTTCTAAATTGATTGCTCCGAAAGTGGGTTCTAGACGACAGACCAAATCGGCGAGTTTTTCCGGATCAGGCTCGTTCACTTCGATGTCAAAACAATCGATCCCGGCAAATTTTTTGAAAAGAACCGCCTTGCCTTCCATCACCGGCTTAGACGCTTGTGCGCCAATGTCGCCAAGACCAAGCACGGCAGTACCGTTGGAAATCACTGCAACCAGGTTGCCTTTCGCGGTGTAACGCGTTGCATCCGCTGGGTTCTTTTCAATCTCGACACAGGCCTCGGCCACACCGGGGCTATAGGCCCGGCTCAGGTCACGGCCAGTAGCCATCGGTTTGGTCGCGCGGATTTCCAGCTTACCGGGCTTGGGAAACTCGTGGTAGTTAAGTGCGGCCTGACGGGCGCGATCCTGATCCTTGGTGTTTGTCATCTCTTCTTTTCTCCCAATTCCCCTCGCGCAGCTCAGCGCCGCCCCATTGCTCTGGCCATATCCAACATTCGGTTGGAAAAGCCCCATTCATTGTCATACCAGCCAAAGACGCGCAGCAGCCCGCCCACAGAAACGCTGGTTTCTCTCTCACTCACAATCAGCGATTCCGGCCGCGCCCGCAGGTCGGTTGAGACAAGCGGCTTGGTGCTCCACCCCAAGATGCCATCTCTCTCAGCCGCTGCTTTCAAACGGGCGTTAACCGTCTCAACTGTCACATCTTTTTCGGTCTGTATTGTCAGATCAATGGCAGACACACTTGCCGTCGGCACCCGGATGGCACGCGCTTCCACACGGCCTTTCAGATGCGGCAAAACCTTGTCAATCATGCGCTGTGCCGAGGTGGTGGTGGGCACCATAGACAGCGCCGCCGCACGGCTCCGCGCCAGATCAGCGCGCGGTTTGTCCACCGTGGGCTGACTGCCAGTATAGCAATGCACCGTCGTCATATGCCCGCTGATCAGGCCAAATTCCTCGTCCAACACCCGCATCAACGGCGCCAGCGCATTAGTCGTACAGGAGGCATTCGACAGGATCTTCTGATCCTTCAAAAGCTCCTGATTGGCGCCTAGCACAATGGTGTCATCGGCCTCATCAGACGGCCCGGAGATCAACACCTTAGCCGCGCCCGCTGCAAGCCCTCGTTCTGCCACCGCGCGTGCGCCTGCCATGCCGGTACATTCCAGCACCACATCAACAGCGCTGAGATCAAGCCCACTCAGGTCACTGACCGCATGAAATGGAATGGACAGCCCATCAACGGTAAGCGCCTTGTCACCCGCTTCAACGGACCCCGGATAAGCGCCAAAAACACTATCAAACTCAAACAGATAGGCACAGGTCTCCAGTGGCTCGATGTCGTTGATCCCGACAATCTCAAACTCTGGGTGCTGCCCCTTTGCCAGGATACGCAAAACCGTCCGGCCAATACGACCAAACCCGTTGATAAAAATCCTGATCTTACGCTCGCTCATGACACGCGTTCCATTTTGTCCTGTAAGGCCAATTGATAGGGTTTGCTCTGCAATTTCCACCCCAAAAGGGGCGGAAAATCCGCCCACATGCTTTTGTTATCGCTATCAAGCACAGGCATTTTGCCACAACCCAATCAGTTGCTGGCAAAACAGCCAAAATGCCCCCTCAAAGCGCCATATGGCGGTTCACATCTTTATAGAGCAGATAGCGGAACTTGCCCGGCCCACCCGCGTAACAGGCCTGAGGGCAGAAGGCGCGCAGCCACATGTAATCACCCGCCTCAACCTCAACCCAATCCTGATTGAGCTTGTAGACCGCCTTGCCTTCCAACACGTAGAGTCCATGCTCCATCACGTGGGTTTCAAGGAACGGGATCACCCCGCCCGGCTCAAACGTCACGATATTGACGTGCATGTCATGGCGCAGATCGTCCGGCTCCACAAAGCGCGTGGTGCCCCATTTGCCATCTGTATCAGGCATGTAATTGATAGGTGTTTCCGCATCCGAAGTGACAAAGGCCTCTGGCGCCTTAATCCCTTCAACCGCTTCATATTTCTTACGAACCCAGTGGAACTTGGCTGGCGCATCGCTATCGTTTTTCAGCGTCCAAGTGCTGCCCGCTGGCAGGTAAGCATAACCGCCATCTCCAAGCTCGTGGCGCGCTCCTTCAATGGTCACTGCGATGCTTCCCTCGACCACAAACAACACACTTTGCGCTTCCGGGTTCAGCTCAGGTTGCTCGCTACCACCGCCTGGTGCGACCTCCGCGATGTAGTGCGAAAACGTCTCGGAGAACCCGCTCATCGGCCGGGCAATCACCCAAACCCGCGTATCATTCCAAAACGGCAAGTTGGATGTCACGATATCGGTGAGCGTGCCTTTCGGGATCACCGCAAAACTCTCGGTGAACATCGCTCTATCGGTGAGCAATTGGGTTTGTGGCGGCAAGCCACCTTGGGGTGCGTAATACGAAGACCGGGACATGGGACCCTCCAAAAAGTTCATACCATCATCTCAGGCCAACCGCGTGACGCCAAGGCACTACCGGCCCTTGTGAAGCTGAAGGATTGTCGCAGTTTTCTTGAAAATCCTCCTCGGACCTTCGCCAAAAATCGAATACTTAGATTGGGTCGATCAAAGCAGCCCCTGCCGCTCGATTAGAGTTCACCGCACGGTCAACCTGATAAAAAGACAGGAGATCCTCATCCGCCGCCTTCATCAGAGTGGCTGCCCCGTGCCCCTGCTCTCCAAGCCACAATCCCCAATCTTCCTCGTCAATCACCACGGGCATCCGGTGGTGGACTTGGGACATGGCTTCATTGGCTGAGGTGGTCACTATCGCGCAAGTGCTCATGGCCTCGTCACCCTGCGCCCACTCTTGCCACACCCCGGCCAAGGCCAAGGGCGCGCCTGCTGAGATGTACCAGGGCCAACGCAGGCCTTCGCTGTCCTTGGTCCATTCATAAAACCCTGTCACCGGGATCAAACACCGCCGCTCTCGACAGGCGCTCCGAAACGCAGGCTTTTCCGCCAAAGTCTCCGCCCTCGCGTTGATCAGCAAAGGGCCGTCCGTAGCCGTTTTGTACCAATGCGGGATAAAGCCCCAGCGCATCGAGACCAACCGCCGCGCCGCCTCCCCCTCCCCCAACACCACATGGATCTGATTGGTAGGACACACATTGAAGTTGGGCACCTCAGGCAGGTTGTTGGCAGGTGTGGCCGCAAACAGCTGCGCCATCGCATCGGTCGGCAAGGTGATCGCAAACCGTCCGCACATCAGCGATGGGCCTTCCCTGCCAACTCGATCTTGGCGTCCATCATCGACATCTCTTTCATGATCTCTTGCCGCCGGGTCCGGTCTCCAGTTTCTCGCAACTCTTCCCGCAGTTTTGCCAATTCGCGCGATAGCAACACAAACTCCGGCACGCCCCCGGCTTCTTTCACCAGCCGATTGAGAAGTGCATTTTCTGGATCGTCTTCTTTAGGCAACGGCTTACCCGCCCCCTCAAGGTTATCAAAATCGCCAGCCTCTTCCGCCTCGCGGATTTTCTGGTTGATCAAATCAATAAGCGGATGATCCATGGCTGCCTCAAAGAAAAACCCCCGCCAGTTTCCTGGCGAGGGTTCAAAACGTCAAGCAAGCAAGTACTTACTTCTTGCTGATACGACCGTCCAAAACTGCACCGGCTGCACCTTTCTCGGCGATGTACTCTGCAGTCACATCTGCCAAGTCAGGGCCATAGTCATAGGCGTTTTCTGCGTCACGGAACATTTTGTAGCCGTCACCGCCGTTGCGCACATAGTTGTTGGATACAACGCCGTAGGTTTTGGCAAGATCAATTGGCGCACCGCCGACCATCACCTCGCTGATACGGCTGCCCGCCTCTGCGGAAGCATCAAATGTGTAGGTCATGCCCGCAACCTGTGGGAACCGGCCTGCGCCATCTTCAAGCTTGCTCACGCCATTTTCCAATGCGGCCACGATGGTTTCGCCAGTCACTTGGAAGGTGGAGAGCGTGTTCTGGAACGGGAGTACTGTTAGCACCTCGCCCATGGTCACTTCGCCCGCATCAATGGAAGCGCGGATGCCGCCACCGTTTTGAATAGCGATTTCAATGCCTTGATCTTTCACACGATCCAGCATGGCGTCCGCAATCAGGTTGCCCATGGCGCATTCACCAGCCCGGCAAGAACCGCGGTCGCCATCAATCGCAGCGTCGGTAGACGCTACAACGCGAGATTTCATCTCTTCAATTGGACCGGCAAGCTCTTTCACGCGCGCGACAATGGCCTCGTCTTCCGGCACCGACGCATCCAGCAGGATGGTGTCACCGGTTGCCGCAGTCACGTTACCTGCGTCGTCAAAGGTCAGAACCAGATGTCCAACATATTTGGAGTAAGCGTAGGCTTGTACCACGGGCACATTACCCACCATGGTTGGGTACGCCATCGCACCTTCTTCGGTGTTGGAGAACTTGGTGTGAGAGTGGCCGCCAACTACCGCATCAACACCGGTCACCGCGCCAGCAATTTCCATGTCTTTGTTCACGCCTACGTGGTTCAGCGCGATAATTTTGGTCACGCCCTCTGCAGTCAGCGCGTCTACATCCGCTTGCAAAGACTGGATTTCATCTTGGAAAATCACTGTTTCACCTGGGCTGGACGTCTCTGCCGTGTCAGTCGCCAGCGCAGAGATAATCCCAATCTTTTCGCCACCCACTTCCAGAACAACGTGATTGCCAACTTTGCCCGCCAGAATGTTGGACTGCGATACATCGAGGTTGCCGGAGATCACAGGGAAGGACACGCCTTCTACCAGCTTCAACAGGCCTTCTGGGCCATCATCAAACTCGTGGTTGCCCACGGCCATGACGTCAAAACCGATCTTCTCCATCATCTCGATTTCCACATCACCCTTATAGGTGGTGTACATCAGAGAACCTTGATACTGATCGCCTGCGTCCAAAACGACAACGTTTTGACCGGCCAGCTCCTCACGTAGCTGCGCGATCTTGGTGGCAACGCGTGCGTATCCGCCAAAGCACTTACCTTCGGCATTGTCCTCAGCTTTGCAAGTCGAGTCGTATTTGTTGATCGGCTCGATACGGCTGTGCAAGTCGTTGATGTGAATAACGTTCAATGTGTAATCCGCAGCCGCAAATCCAGCTGTGAGCGCCAGTGCTGCCGCCCCTGTCATCAGTCGAGTAATCATGGAGAATCCCCTCTCTTTTTTATCGTTCAGTCAATATCGTGCCGTTTAATCGGCTCAAATGTCAAAGATTTAACAATCCGTGTCGCGCTTGACCTTGCGCCGTGTCCGTTGCATGAGCAGGCCATGCTGATCTTCAAGATATTCCGCTCCGACGAATGGGCGGCGCTGCGGGCCGAAGGGCACTCCGTTGGCGCGCCCGTTGATGTGGCCGATGGCTACGTGCATTTCTCCACCGCCGCGCAAGCCGCCGCAACCGCTGCAAAACACTTTGCAGGTGAGGAAGGCCTTTTCTTGCTGGCCTGTGAAAGCGACCCGATGGGCGATGATCTGAAGTGGGAGGTCTCCCGTGGAGGCGCAGAGTTCCCGCACCTTTATCGCGAGCTGCGCCTGACCGATGTGACTTGGGCTCAGCCCCTGCCGCTAGTTGACGGCACACACGAATTCCCGGCGGGAGTGCTTTCATGAGCCTGAAACGCAGCCTTGAAACTGTTGGCATGAATGTCCTGCGCAGCATGGACCCGGAAAAATCTCACGGCATGGCTCTGAAAGCTCTGGAAATGGGCCTGGGCAATGCGCCGGGCGAGATCACCTCGCCGCGCCTCAAAACCTCTCTCGCAGGCCTCGATTTGCCCAACCCAGTTGGCCTAGCTGCGGGGTTTGACAAAAATGCCACCGCATTGGATGCGCTTGCCAAATCCGGCTTTGGCTTTGTAGAAGTTGGTGCCGCAACGCCTCGTCCTCAAGCAGGCAACCCAAAGCCCCGCCTGTTCCGCTTGTCCGAAGACAAAGCCGCCATCAATCGGTTTGGCTTTAACAACGACGGGATGGAGGCGATCGGCACGCGTATTGCAAAGCGTCCACGCAACGCTGTCATTGGTCTCAACCTGGGAGCAAATAAAGACAGCGAGAACCGGGCCGACGACTTCGCCCGCGTACTGGCGCATTGCGGCGCGCATCTGGACTTTGCAACCGTCAACGTCAGCTCCCCCAACACTGAGAAACTGCGGGATTTGCAAGGCAAAGCGGCCCTATCCGCACTCCTTGCAGGTGTAATGGAAACACGGGACACTCTTGAGCGCAAAATCCCGGTTTTCCTCAAGATCGCCCCTGATCTGACCCACGACGAACTGGCGGAAATCGCTGAAGTGGCAGCGGAAAGCCAGTTGGATGCCATCATCGCCACTAACACGACGCTGTCCCGCGAAGGGCTGCAAAGTGCGGACA
This sequence comes from Shimia sp., assembly GCF_022448905.1. Classification (GTDB taxonomy): domain Bacteria; phylum Pseudomonadota; class Alphaproteobacteria; order Rhodobacterales; family Rhodobacteraceae; genus Shimia. The sequence continues at coordinate 75,555 of NZ_JAKVCW010000013.1, forward strand.
AAGATCAGGCGGGTGGCCTGTCTGGTGCCCCACTGTTTGAGAAATCCACTCAAGTTCTGGCGCAGCTGTCTAAACTCACTAACGGCTTAATCCCACTGGTGGGCGTTGGCGGGGTTGGCTCTGCCGAGCAAGCCTATGCAAAAATCTGCGCCGGTGCGAGCGCGGTACAACTCTATACGGCATTGGTTTATGGCGGCTTCTCCTTGGCAGAAACCATCATTCGGGACCTAGATAAACTGCTGCAAAAGGACGGCTTCACCAATGTGACCGAGGCCGTTGGAAGCAAACGAGAGGACTGGCTATGATCACAATCTGGCACAACCCGCGCTGCTCCAAATCGCGCCAAACCCTCGCATTGATGGAAGCCAAGGGGGAGGTCTCGGTGCGCCGTTACCTTGAGGATGTCCCAAGCTTGGACGAACTCACCGAAGTGCAAGCGCTACTGAACGTGCCTGTGATCGACATGATGCGCCCGAAAGAAGCCTTGTTCAAAGAATTGGGTTTGTCCAATTCCGACGATGACGCCACTTTGTTCGCAGCGATGGCGGAAAACCCAAGGCTAATCGAGCGCCCAATTGTATTGGCCAACGGCAAAGCCGCTCTGGGCCGTCCGCCTGAAGCAGCGCTCGACATACTTTGAGGCGGGTTCAACCCGCTTGAAACACCGCGCTGATTTCCGCCCGAATGATACGCGCAATCAAAGCGCAATCCGCCTCTGAAAACGTCAGCGGGATTCGCATATCCACAATGCCTTTCAGGATGCGGTCAGTTGCAGGCATCGCCTCAGACGGCGCATAGCGCCAACTGTCGTAGCGGGATGTGAAGGCCACCGGCTCCGCGCCACCAAACCACTTGAGTTCGACACCGCGCTCAGCACAATGGCGCAAGGCCTCGCCGATCTGCGGTTCGGTCCAATCCAACAACAGAAATTGAATGGAACTTCCGACGTAGGCTTCCCCTTCCGGCCGCTCAACCACTGTCAAACCTGGGGTGTCCCGTAACCCAGCCAACAAGATGTCATGCCGCGCGTTCCAGTTGTCTACTTGCGCGTCCAGGTTCCGTAACTGAGGCCGCAAAATGGCGGCGCGCAGATGATCCATGCGGCCAGAGACGTTTGGAGTATGGTACTTAACCCGCTCGAAAACATCCGCAGACGGTGCCGCGCCATGCCGTTCGTAAAGCATATAACTGCCGGAGAGCATCACGGCTCGCGCCATCAACTCCTCATCATCACTGATCAGGAACCCACCTTCACCTGAGTTGATGTGTTTGTAGGTCTGGGTGGAATAACACGCCATAGCGCCATGGCGGCCCGACGCCACACCTTTCCAGCCGCCACCCATCGTGTGAGCACAATCCTCGATCACCTTGATGCCGTGCGCATCACATATCGCCATCAAGGCATCCATGTCACAAATATGCCCCCGCATGTGCGACAGCATGAGCACATCTGCTTGATCCGCTTTGGCCTTCAAGTCGTCTAGATCGATGACCAGACCTTCAGTGACACCGACAAAAACCGGGAACGCACCAACGCTGGCAATCGCTCCTGGCACGGGCGCCAGTGTAAATGCGTTTGTCAGCACACGGTCTCCGGGTTTCACTTGCATGGCCCGCAACGCGCAAGCCAGTGCGTAGCCCCCGGAAGCAACGGCCAGACAGAATTTGCTACCCACTAAGGCCGCGAACTCCTCTTCAAGCAGCGAAACTTCACCAAGCTCGCCTTCTGACAGGTTATAACGATGCAATCGCCCGCTCCGCATAACCGCAACTGCAGCGTCAATAGCCTCTTCAGAGATTGGTTCTTGCTGCGTGAAGTTCCCGGTGAATGTCTCGCTCATATCAGTAATCTCAATCTCTCTAGCCAAGCTAGGATATAGGCAAATAGCCTCATCCGAATTTCAGGAAGGGTTACGCCCAATCAACGCGGCAACAACCTGTGGCAACGCCTCGTAGTCATGCAATAGGGCTTCCGGTTCCAACGCCGCCATATCTTCGCCGCTTGGGCCAAATGTCACCAAAACGCTCGGAACACCCGCCGCTCTTGCTGTACTCCTATCCGTATCGCTGTCACCAACAAGCAAGGTTTGCGCCGGGTCGCCGTTTAACCGCTTCGCCGTTTCCACCAACGGCAAAGGATCCGGTTTGCGCACAGGTAAGGTGTCTGCTCCAACCAACGCGCCAAAGGCCTCCCGAACACCCAGCGCTTGCAGAAGCTGATCCGCCAATCCCTCTGGCTTGTTTGTGCAAATGCCAACGCCGTATCCTTGAGACTTGAGCACCTCGACTGCGTCCATCGCACCGTCATACATGACTGTGTGCTCAGCAATTGCGCCGCCGTAAGCTTCCAAAAGAACAGGGTAATACTTTACGATCACGGCCTCATCCATGGCCCCAAGCCGGGTCAGCCCTTCGGTCAGCATGCGCCGCCCCCCACGCAATGCAACACCAGCGTCGGCCTCCACTGACAAAACATCGCCGTGCCCCATGTCGCGGAAGCAAACGTTGGCCGCCGCAATCAAATCACCGCTGGTGTCCGCCAGGGTTCCGTCTAAATCAAAAACTACGGTCTTCATGTCGTGCTCCCTGCCGCCTGCGCGAGTTCCCGCGCACGGCTGTTACAAGGCGCAACCTGAATTGATGGCCCTTGGCCTTGCACCCTTCCTGCACTCGGATAAAACGGGCACAATCGAAATAAAAGAGAAATCAGATGAGCATCGCACTTGTCATCCTCGCCGCAGGCAAAGGCACACGGATGAACTCTGACCTGCCGAAGGTTCTTCATCCAATCGCAAACGCGCCGATGCTGGTCCATGCCATGCAAGCGGGCGCCGCCTTGTCGCCAACCCGAACCGTGGTTGTGGCCGGTCACGGCTTTGACGCGGTGCAAACCGCTGCCAAAGAGTTTGACGAAGATGTAGTCGTGGTGGAGCAGAAAGAGCAAAACGGCACCGCGCATGCCGTCGATGTTTGCCGCGACGCCCTCCAGGACTTTGATGGCGATGTGATTGTCCTCTTTGGGGACACGCCATTTGTCAGCGCGGAAACACTTGGAAAAATGGTGGCGGCCAAAGCCGAAAATGCCGTTGTCGTGCTCGGCTTTCAGGCAGCAGACCCAGGCAAATACGGTCGGCTTATCATGTCAGGCGATCAGCTCGACCAAATAGTCGAGTTTGCCGATGCGTCTGATGAGGAACGTTCCGTAACCTTCTGTAATTCCGGTGTGATGTTGGCCGATCGCGCCACATTGTTTTCGCTGATTGACGAGATCACCCCGCAAAACGCGCAAGGGGAATATTACCTGACAGACGCAGTGGGATTGGCCCGCAAACGTGGCCTTGGGGTGACAGCTGTTTCTTGCGATGAAAGCGAAACGCTTGGCATCAACTCACGGGCACATTTGGCAGAAGCGGAAGCCGTGTTCCAGACCAATGCCCGTCAGGAATTGATGGAACTGGGTGTCACATTGCAGCAACCGGACACGGTGATGCTGTCTTTTGACACCGTGATCGGTCGCGACACGCTCATTGAACCAAACGTCTATTTTGGCCCAGGCGTCACTGTCGAATCCGGCACCCGCGTTCGTGCCTTCTCCCATCTGGAAGGGTGCCACGTTTCGCGCGGCGCCACCGTTGGCCCCTATGCACGTCTACGTCCGGGCGCAGAACTTTCCGAAAACGTGCATGTCGGTAACTTTGTAGAAATCAAAAACGCCGAAGTTGGCGAAGGAACCAAGGTCAATCACCTGTCCTACATTGGCGACGCCACCTTAGGTGCGAGCACCAACATTGGCGCGGGCACCATTACGTGCAACTACGATGGCGTGATGAAGCATCACACAACCATTGGCGATAACGCTTTCATCGGGTCCAACACCATGTTGGTGGCTCCGGTGAGTGTAGGCAACGAAGCGATGACTGGCTCCGGTTCGGTGATCACCAAAGACGTCCCTGAGGCCGCTTTGGCCATCGCACGCGCAGAGCAGCAGACAAAACCTGGTGTCGCGCGAAAGTTGTTCGAAATCTTAAAAAAGAAAAAACAAAAACGCGCATTGGAGAGCAAATAATGTGTGGAATTGTTGGGGTCCTTGGCAACCACGAAGTCGCACCTATTCTGGTGGAAGCCCTAAAACGGCTTGAGTATCGCGGATATGACAGCGCCGGCATCGCAACCGTGAACGACGGAACTCTGGATCGTCGTCGCGCGGTGGGCAAGCTTGTGAACCTCTCCGACCTGCTGGTGCATGAACCACTGCGCGGCAAGTCCGGTATCGGCCACACCCGCTGGGCCACCCATGGCGCGCCCAGCGTAACAAACGCGCACCCGCACCAAGCCGGGCCAGTTGCCGTGGTACACAACGGCATTGTCGAGAATTTCCGCGAGTTGCGCGCTGAGCTTGCAGAAAAAGGCATCTCCTTTGTCACCGAAACCGACACTGAAACCATTGCATTGATGGCGCAAAGCCACATGCAATCCGGCCTACAACCTGTTGACGCAGCTCTCAAAACCATCTCTCAATTAGAAGGTGCCTTTGCGCTGGCTTTTCTGTTCGAGGGCCAGGAAGATTTGATCGTGGCAGCCCGCAAGGGCTCCCCGCTGGCCATCGGCCACGGCGATGGCGAGATGTTTGTCGGATCGGATGCAATCGCGCTCTCCCCGCTCACCGATCGCATCACTTACCTTGAGGAAGGCGACAGCGCCGTTGTGACGCGCAATAGCCTCACCATCCGCGACCTGAACGGCAACGAAGTGCAGCGTGAGTGCAAGACCATCAACATCGATCAAACTCAGGTCGACAAAGGTGGGCACAAGCATTTCATGGCCAAAGAAATTGCCGAGCAACCCACCGTTCTGGGTGAAGCCATTCGCCACTACCTGCCTAATAACGGCACCGAAATCACTCTCCCCGGTGGTGACATCGATTTCGCCACGGTTAACCGACTCGTCATGGTCGCTTGCGGCACTGCCTCCTACGCGTGTCTAACCGCCAAATACTGGTTTGAACAAATCGCAGGCATTCCCGTAGAAGTCGACGTGGCCTCCGAATTCCGTTACCGCGAACCGCCGATCACCGAAGGCACCGTTGCGCTGTTTGTCTCTCAGTCTGGTGAGACCGCGGACACGCTTGCCGCGTTGCGCTACTGCGCTGGCAAAGCAGAGAAAATAGTGTCGGTTGTGAACGTAGCCGAAAGCTCCATTGCCCGCGAGAGTGATTTGGCGCTGCCGATCCTAGCGGGTGCAGAGATTGGCGTGGCCTCGACCAAAGCCTTCACCTGCCAATTGAGTGTTCTTTTGGTCCTTGCACTGAAAGCGGCCAATGATCGCGGGCGCCTCACCTCCGAGGCGCTAGAGGCGCATCTGTCTGACCTGCGTGCATTGCCCGGACTGGTGAACCAAGCCTTAAGTTCCGAAACTCAAATTGCACAGGTCGCAGCCAAGCTGGCAGAAGCGCGAGACATCCTGTTTTTGGGTCGCGGCCGTATGTTCCCCCTCGCGTTGGAAGGCGCACTGAAACTCAAAGAAATCAGCTACATTCACGCCGAAGCTTACGCATCAGGCGAGCTTAAACACGGCCCGATTGCATTGATCGACCAACATGTGCCTGTGGTGGTCCTGGCCCCGCATGATGAGCTATACGACAAGTCGATCTCCAACATGCAAGAAGTGATGGCCCGCGCGGGCAAAGTGCTCCTCATTACGGACAGCCATGGCCTGAAGGACGGGGCTGAAGGCACCTGGGACACAATCCAGATGCCACAGGTGTCTGATATTCTGTCCCCGATCCTCTACGCGGTTCCGGCCCAAATGCTGGCCTATCACACGGCGGTTGCCAAAGGCACGGACGTGGACCAACCACGCAATCTCGCCAAATCCGTAACGGTGGAATGATGCAGCTTCAGGATGCCCTAACCGCCCTTGAGGCGCTGATTGAACCTGGGCGCGCCGAAGGCATGGCGGCCTATCACAAACAATCGCGTCAGGTTCTGGGCATCCCAAATCCTGCGCTCAACGATATCACCAAAAGTTGGCGTCAAACGCTTAACGTAGAGCAGCGCGTTCAGCTTGCCTCCAACCTGTGGCAAACTAACATTTTTGAAGCCCGCCTTGCTGCGTCAAAAGTCCTCACCCAAGCTCGCCTACGCCCGGACGAAGCGGCTTGGGAACTGATCGCCAGTTGGACCGCCGATTTTGACAGTTGGGCCATTGCGGACCACGCCTGTATGGCAGGCCAAAAGCGTGTGGTCGCCGATCCGACGCGGCTGGACCAAGTTGAGACCTGGACCACTTCCGAACACATGTGGACTCGCCGGGCAGCCTTGGTCATCACCTTGCCGTGGACAAAGCAAAACCACCCCAAGCCGGAGGAGCTGCAAGCCCGCGACCGCATTCTGGGCTGGGCCGCAAGCTATGTCACTGATCACACTTGGTTTATTCAAAAGGCGATTGGCTGGTGGCTGCGCGATCTGTCGAAACACGACCCAGAGCGCGTCCGCGCCTTTCTGAACAAACATGCCGACGGCATGAAGCCATTTGCAGTGAAGGAAGCCAGTAAGCGCTTAGACTAGCCAAATTGTTGTCCGGACATGAGCACCTACGTTCACAAAGATGTTTTGCGGCTACAACTTTAGGCGCCCTTGCCCATCTGGATTTTGACCACTACCAATGCAGTATGACTGCACCTTTGATCGATCCGTTTCACCGCGCAGTGTCTTACCTGCGTGTTTCCGTCACAGACAGATGCGACTTCCGTTGTGTCTATTGCATGGCGGAAAACATGACGTTCCTCCCCAAAAAGGAACTTCTGACGCTCGAAGAGCTGGATCGTATGTGCTCCACTTTCATCAGGCTGGGAGTAGAAAAGCTGCGCATTACCGGTGGTGAGCCATTGGTACGGCGTGACATCATGACCTTCTTCAAAGGCATGAAGCGACATCTGGACAGCGGTGCGCTGAAAGAGCTGACTCTGACAACAAATGGGTCTCAATTGGAGCGCTTCGCTGAAGAGCTTTATGCTTGTGGTGTCCGTCGAGTGAACATCTCTCTCGACACCATTGATGAACAGAAGTTTGCGGACATAACGCGCTGGGGGCGTCTTGCACAAGTGATGCGTGGCATTGATGCCGCCCAAGCAGCTGGCCTGCGTATTAAGCTCAATGCGGTGGCACTTAAGGGATTTAACGAGGACGAGCTCTTCACCTTGGCTGAGTGGTGCGCGGAGCGCGACATGGACATGACCTGGATTGAGGTGATGCCGATGGGCGATCTGGGCAATGAGGACCGCATTGACCAATATTGGTCTCTAGATGATCTGCGCAGCCGACTGGCAGAGCGCTACACCCTGACCGATCTCGCCGAGCGCACCGGCGGCCCTGCCCGCTACGTGCGTCTCGAAGAAACCGGTCAGAAAATCGGCTTCATCACCCCGATGACCCATAACTTCTGTGAAAGCTGTAACCGCGTGCGCCTGACCTGCACCGGCCAGTTGTTCATGTGCTTGGGGCAAGAAGACATGGCCGATCTGCGGGGGGCCTTGCGCGGCAGCGAAAGCGACGCTGCGCTTGAGGACGCCATTCGCGCCGCCATCGCGCTGAAACCTAAGGGGCACGATTTCGACTATTCCCGTCAAGTTGTGGACGGGCAGATGTCGCGCCACATGAGTCACACCGGCGGATAAAACGTACTGTCTAGGCTTGTGCCTTTTCCCGCGCAGGCCCGGTGCTTTGACGATCCACCAGATACACCGGCATGACAGTCGGAGCAGCTTGGCTGGGTTGTCCGCCCCGCAAAAGCTGCAACAGACAGCGCGCAGCTTCATTGCCCATCTTATTGCGATGCTGGTGAATCGTCGTAAGCGGTGGGTTAAACACCTCGGTCATTTCAATGTTGTCAAACCCAGTAACAGAAACATCGTCTGGGACCTTGATGCCGGCCTCTGTCAAACCGGCAATCAGGCCGAAAGCAATTTGATCACTGGCGCAGACCCAAGCGGTTGGGCCATCGCGCATTGCCGCCACACGCGCAGCGGCCTCTTTGCCTGCCGCAATGGAAAAATCTCCCGGCAACATCCAACCATGCTGGATTTCTCCGCCGCAGTCCTGAACGGCTTGTTCAAATGCATTCTGGCGACGATGGGAAAGCACGTTGGTGTCCGGGCCAGCAACATGACCAAACCTGCGATGACCCTGCTGCCAAAGATGCTGCACCAACATGCGAATCCCCGCCTCATTGTCGGCGCGCACCGACGGGCCAGAGAAACCTTCCACCCACTCACAGGCAAAAACGATGGGTACTGGGGGCACTGCTGATTGCACCATTTGAAGCTCGTTTAAATCGATGCTCCCATCCAGAATGACCAAGCCATCCGCCTGCCCCGCTGCAATGTAGCGTTGAATCTGGTCAGCCGTTAACTGTACGTCGCCGCTGTCCGTCACGAGCAGGCTGTAGTCCGCCGCACTCAGCTCTCGCTCCAATCCAGAAAGGATGTTCGAAAAGAAAGGGTTGGACAGGTTTGGGACCAGTGCCAAAACCGTCCGAGAGGTATTTGTTCTTAGGTTTCTTGCAGCGCGATTGACCCGGTATCCCGTGTCTTTAACGGCTTTTAGCACAGCCTCTCTGGTCGCTTCTGACACAACCGAGGGGTCATTTAAAACACGGCTGACAGTTGCGGTGGACACCCCTGCCATTCGGGCAACATCAACAACTTTGGGCTTTGAGGTTTTCATTATTATTTTTGCGACTCGAATTATTTATTGACTCACCGCTCGCGGCGGGGCTACCGTTATGTAATCGATTACACATCACTGTCAATGCCATTCCTTTTGTTAGCAGAGGACGCTTGGACTGCAGAGATGTTCGGGAGGAAATGTAATCGATTACACGGCGATAGCGCCGAAAAAGGGAGGAAAGAATGAACTTTTACAAAGCTACCACTGCTGCAGTTGCGTTTTGCGCTGCTGGAGCCGTTTCTGCCGCAGAACTGGAAGTCACTCATTGGTGGACTTCTGGCGGTGAAGCGGCTGCCGTTGCTGAATTTGCCAAAGCTTTTGACGCCACGGGTAACACCTGGGTCGATGGCGCAATTGCAGGCTCCGGCGGTACAGCCCGTCCAATCATTGTCAGCCGCATCATTGGCGGTGACCCTATGCACGCAACGCAGCTGAACCATGGGCGCCAGGCAGAGGAGCTGATCGAAGCTGGGCTGATGCTGGACCTCACCGATGTGGCCACAGCTGAGGGCTGGAAAGACATCGTAAATCCAGGGTCACTGCTCGACAGCTGCACAGTGGACGGTAAAATCTACTGCGCACCAGTGAACATCCACTCCTGGCAGTGGATATGGCTGAGCCACCAAGCCTATGCAGATGCAGGCATCGACGTACCTTCGAATTGGGACGAGTTTGTGGCTTCCGCCCCTGCGCTTGAAGCCGCCGGCAAAATCCCACTCGCCATGGGGCAACAAGCATGGCAATCCTCCGGCGCCTTTGGCGTGATCAATGTGGCTGTGGGTGGCCCAGATCTATGGAACAAAATCAACGTCAACAAAGACGCCGAAGCCGCAGCGGGCCCCGAGATGGCCAAAGTATTTGAAGCCGCAGCTGCAGCGCGTGCTATGGCGGCGAACTCCAAGGTTCAAGATTGGAACCAAGCCACCAACCTCGTGATCACTGGCCAAGCGGGTGGACAGGTCATGGGGGACTGGGCTCAGGGTGAATTCCAAGTTGCCGGTCAAGTTGCAGGCCAGGATTACACCTGTCTGCCAGGTCTGGGTGTGAATGAAATCATTTCCACCGGCGGTGACGCCTTCTACTTCCCGAAGCAGGACGATCCTGAAATTGAAGCGGCGCAAAAAGAGCTGGCCAAGCTACTTCTGAGCCCAGAAGTTCAGGTCAACTTCAACCTGAAGAAAGGCTCGCTGCCAGTGCGTGGCGATATTGACCTCGCCTCTGCGAACGACTGCATGAAAAAGGGTCTGGAGATCCTCGCAAGCGGCAACATCCTGCAGTCCGGTGATCAGGTCTTGTCTGCCGACACCTCAGGCCAGATCGAAGACCTGATGGTCGAGTTCTGGAATGATCCGTCCTACTCCGCAGCGGATGCTCAGGCGAAATACGCCGAAATCATCGCCGAAGCGGATTAAGATGGTCACGGAGCCCGAAACTTCGGGCTCCGTCACTCTCCGCTGCCCCAATTTCCCCAAACGACCTAATGAAGCCAAACCTCTTGGCACATTAGGCTGGAGACCTGAGCCATGGCTGTGACTGATGGTGCGCAAGTGGTGTCCCCTAGGACAACCTCCAAGCGACCAAACCGCCTTTTCAAAAACATGACGGCGAAACTCGCCTCAATCCCGATGATCTTCACAGCACTTGTGGTTTTCATTGGTTGCACGATCTGGACGATCTACCACTCTTTCACCAAATCCAAATTGCTGCCCGCGCCAGACAAATGGGTTGGCTTAGACCAGTATGAGCGCCTCTGGAGCACCCGTCGGTGGTTGGTGTCCATCGAAAACCTCGCGATTTACGGCATTTGCTCGCTAGTGCTGAGCCTTGTGATTGGCTTCACATTGGCCGCCCTTCTAGACCGCAAAATCCGCGGCGAAGGCGTTTTCCGTACCATCTTTCTGTATCCTTTCGCGCTGTCTTTCATTGTGACAGGCCTTGTTTGGCAATGGATCCTCAACCCGCAGTTTGGTATCCAGGGTGTCATTCAAAAATGGGGTTGGGAAGGCTTCACATTTGACCCGCTCAACAATGCCGACATCGTCATCTACGGCATCCTGATCGCAGGCATTTGGCAAGGTTCAGGCTTCATCATGGTGATCCTGCTAGCTGGCTTACGCGGCATTGACGAGGACATCTGGAAAGCCTCTCGCGTTGAAGGCATCCCGGTTTGGAAGACCTACATCTTCATTATTATCCCGATGATGCGCCCGATCTTTGTAACCGCGCTGGTGCTGATCGCCGCCGGGATCATCAAAGTCTACGACCTCGTCGTGGCGCAGACCTCCGGCGGACCAGGCATCGCCTCAGAAGTGCCCGCCAAATACGTCATAGAAAAAATGTTCCAAGCTCAAAACCTTGGCCAAGGCTTCGCAGCCTCCACCATGATGCTGCTCTCGGTTTTGGTTGTGCTGATCCCATGGGCCTATCTCGAATTCGGAGGCAAGCGCCGTGACTGATGCAACCGTAAACGCCACTGCAACACCACGAGGAAAAAAACCTCGCAAGCGCCTAACCCCAACCAACATTATGCTCTACGGCACTTTGTTTGTGGCCTCGGTCTACTACCTGCTGCCACTATACGTGATGGTTGTGACGTCCCTGAAAGGCATGCCGGAAATACGCTTGGGCAACGTGTTTGCGCCGCCAGTGGAAATCACGTTTGAGCCTTGGGTTAAAGCCTGGGCAGAAGCCTGCACCGGCATCAACTGTGACGGCCTATCTCGCGGGTTCTGGAATTCAGTGCAAATCCTCGTGCCATCCGTTGTGATCTCCATCGCCATCGCCTCGGTCAACGGCTACGCGCTGTCGCTGTGGAAGTTCAAAGGCTCGGAGGTGTTTTTCACAATCCTCATCTTTGGCGCCTTCATTCCCTATCAGGTGATGATCTATCCCATTGTGATCCTGTTGCGGGAAAGCGGGGACATCCTCTACGCCATCACCGGCACCAAAATCCGTCTGATGGGCAGCATCTGGGGGCTGGTGATTGTGCACACGATCTTTGGCATGCCGATCCTGACCCTTCTGTTCCGGAACTACTTCGCCTCGGTGCCCGAAGAACTTTTCAAGGCAGCACGGGTGGACGGCGCAGGGTTCTGGCAGATCTACTTCCAGATCATGCTGCCAATGGCGCTGCCAATTTTTGTTGTGGCGATCATCCTACAAGTGACTGGCATCTGGAATGATTTCCTCTTTGGCGTGATCTTCACAAAGCCCGACACTTATCCAATGACGGTGCAGCTCAACAACATCGTGAACTCGGTGCAGGGCGTCAAAGAATACAACGTCAACATGGCCGCAACCATGCTCACCGGCCTTGTCCCTCTCATCATCTACTTTGCCTCCGGCAAACTCTTCGTGCGCGGCATCGCGGCTGGCGCAGTAAAGGGCTGACTATGACCAACGTTAACGTAAAAGATCTCACCCTTGAGTTTGGCGCCGTGCGCGTCTTGGACAAACTCAACATCGACATCCAGGAAGGAGAGTTTCTGGTACTTCTTGGGGCTTCTGGCTGCGGCAAATCCACTTTGCTGAACTGCATCGCGGGTCTGCTCGATATCACGGACGGTGAAATCCATATCGGCGGCCGCAATGTCACCTGGGAAGAACCTTCCGAGCGCGGCATCGGCATGGTGTTCCAATCCTACGCACTCTACCCGCAGATGTCGGTAGAAGGAAACCTGTCGTTTGGTTTGAAAAACGCCAAAGTTCCAAAACCGGAAATCGCCAAACGTGTGGCCCGCGCCGCTGAAATCTTGCAAATCGAGCCATTGCTAAAGCGCAAGCCTGCCGCTTTGTCCGGCGGGCAACGCCAACGGGTTGCAATTGGTCGAGCTTTGGTACGCGATGTGGACGTGTTCTTGTTTGACGAGCCGCTGTCCAACTTGGATGCCAAACTTCGCGCGGACTTGCGGGTGGAACTAAAGCTCCTGCACCAGAAGCTCGACAATACGATGATCTATGTGACGCACGATCAGGTCGAGGCCATGACCCTCGCCGATCGTATTGCCATCATGCGCGGTGGTGTTGTGCAACAGATCGCGAGCCCATCAGAAGTCTACAACCGTCCGTCCAACAAATATGTGGCAGGCTTTATTGGATCTCCCACGATCAACTTCTTTGAGGGCTCCATTACCGATGGCGGTAGTGAGTTCCTGTCCGCAGACATACACTTCCCACTCACGGGATATGACGCCTCGCAGGGCGTGCTGACGGCGCGTCCGGCTTGGCTAGGCATCCGCCCAGAGTCCGTCATCACTGGAACAGACGTAAATCAACAGCCCTTCACTGCTGAAATCACTGTGGAACTGGTGGAGCCGATGGGCTCAGACACGCTGATCTATACCACACTTGCAGGGACGCCATTCCGCTTCCGCATGAGCGGAAAAGCCACCGTGGCAGCCGGCAATACGCTCAAAATCGGCTTTGATCCCGCTCAAGGATCCCTCTTTGACAAATCAACTGAAAACCGTCTTTGACGCTCATTTCTGGAGACTTTCATGAGCTTTTCATTCCAACTGTACTCCTCGCGCAATGTCGCGAGCCAAGAAGCCTTTCTCTCAAATCTTGCCGAACTCGGCTACACCAGTGTGGAGGGCTACGGTGGCGTTTATGGCGACCCGGACGCTTTTGCTGAAGCCATGTCTGCGAATGGCTTGACCATGCCAAGTGGCCACTTTGGCATCGACGACCTACGCGACAACTTTGACGAAGTCATGATGCTTGCGGACAGTTTCGGCATCAAACACGTGATCGTCCCCTATCTCGTTGCCGAAGCACGGCCCACCGACAAAGCCGGATGGCAAGCGTTTGCCAAAGAACTGTCCGAGATCGGCGCAAAAGTGCGCGCAGCTGGCAAGACATTCTCCTGGCACAACCACGACTTCGAATATGAAGCGCTGCCGGACGGCAGCTATCCAATGGATATTATCCTGGAAACCGCGCCGGACATCGGCTGGGAAGCCGACCTTGGCTGGGTGGCGCGAGCAGGCCTGGACCCAGCGCCGATTGTCGCCAAACACGCAGACCGCCTTGTCGCAATCCACGTCAAAGACATCGCCAAGGAAGGAGAAGGCCTTGATGAAGACGGCTGGTCCGACATTGGGGAAGGCGTGATGGATTGGCCCGGATTGATCCGTCAAATCCGCGATCAAGCCCCCAACGCCATTCTGGTCGCAGAACAGGACAATCCAAGCGATGCCGTGCGTTTTGCATCTGTCTCTATGGCCAACCTAAAGGACATTTGATCATGGCAACCGCAGTGAAAGCTGGCATCATCGGATGCGGCAACATCTCCACCACCTACATGCGCATGGGACAGTTTTTCAAAGACTACAAAGTTGTCGCTTGCGCCGACTTGAATCCGGACGCCGCCGAGGCACGGGCTGCCGAGTTTGGCTTGCGTGCCTTGAGCATTGAAGAACTCCTGGCCGACCCGGAAATTGAAATTGTGGTCAACCTGACCATTCCGGCAGCGCATTTTGAGGTATCGAGCGAAATTCTGAAAGCCGGCAAACATGTGTACTCCGAGAAGCCTTTTGTGCTGACCGCACAAGAAGGCGCCACGCTTTCTGAACTGGCCGCAGCTCGCAACCTGCGCATTGGCTCCGCACCTGACACGTTTATGGGCGGGAGCCACCAAAAAGCGCGAGAGATTTTGGACAACGGCGAGATTGGCCAAGTGACCTCGGGCACCATCCACGTGATGAGCGGCGGTATGGAGCATTGGCATCCAAATCCGGATTTCTTCTTCCTAACTGGAGCGGGTCCAATTTTCGACTTAGCCCCCTACTACGTGACCAATCTGGTTCAGTTGCTCGGACCTGTCGAAAGCGTGACGGCCATGAGCAGCACACCGCGCAGCCACCGCACCATCGGCTGTGGTCCACGCAACGGCGAACAAATTCCTGTGGAAACACCAACAACCGTGCATTCGATCCTGAAGTTCGCAAATGGGGCGATTATCAGCTACGGCACCAGCTGGGATGTCAAATCCCATGAGCACAACAACATGGAAATCTATGGTCTCGACGGCACACTCTATGTGCCGGACCCCAACTTCTTCGGAGGCCAACTCCGCCTTGTCCGAAGCGACGATGATGAAGCGCTGATTTCCTCCGGCCACCCGTTCTCCAAACCCAATGACGGCGACAATGCCAACTACCGCGGCGCGGGCTTGGCAGATATGGCCGCCGCCATCCGGGACGGACGTCAACATCGCTGCAACAACGAGTTGGCCCTCCATGTGGTCGAGGTCATGGGCGCGATCTTACAGTCAGGCGACAGCGGACAGACCGTCGCGATCCAAAGCACTTGTGACCGCCCAGCGCCGTTCGGAGCGGACGATGCTTTTGCGATCATGGAGCTGGAGGAAACTTGATGCCCACAAATCTCAAAGGTCCTGGCCTGTTCCTCGCGCAATTTGCCTCTGACGAAGCACCGTTCAACTCGTTGGAAGCCATTGCGGATTGGGCGTCGGGGCTAGGCTACAAAGGGCTTCAGATACCCTCTGGGGACCTTCGGCTCTTTGATCTCGACACGGCGGCTTCGTCGCAAACCTATTGCGACGAACTCACCGGCATGTTGGCCGATCGCGGGTTGGAAGTCACCGAACTCTCAACCCACATCCAAGGTCAACTGCTTGCAGTCCACCCCGCATACGACAAACAATTTGATGGGTTTGCACCTTCTGCAGTGCACGGCAATGGCAAAGCGCGCCAAGAGTGGGCGCATGACCAGTTGCTTAAAGCGGCGAAGGCCTCTCAGAACTTGGGACTAACCGCGTCTGTCAGCTTCTCCGGGTCTCTGGCCTTTCCCTATCTCTATCCTTGGCCACAGCGGCCGGCAGGATTGATTGAGGAAGCGTTTGACGAACTCGCGCGACGTTGGCTGCCCATCATGAACGCATACGAGGAGGCCGGTGTAGACATCGCGTTTGAATTGCATCCCGGCGAAGACCTTTTTGACGGCGCAACCTTTGAAATGCTGCTTGATCGATTAGACGGTCACAAACGCTGCACCATCAACTACGACCCCAGTCACTTCTTGCTGCAACAACTCGACTACCTCGCCTTCATCGACATCTATCACGAACGGATCACCGCTTATCACGTGAAAGACGCCGAGTTCCGCCCCGATGGCCGTCAGGGCGTTTACTCCGGCTATCAGCCTTGGTTGCAGCGCGCAGGGCGCTTCCGGTCTCTTGGTGATGGTCAAGTCGACTTCAATGGCATCTTCTCCAAACTGGCGCAATACGGCTACGACAGCTGGGCTGTTCTGGAATGGGAATGCTGTCTGAAGGATGCCGCCACGGGCGCCGCCGAAGGCGCGCCCTTCATCGCAGATCATATCATCAACGTGACCGAAAAGGCGTTTGACGATTTCGCCGACAGCGGATTGAGCCGCGATGACACGCGCGCGCTACTTGGTCTGTAGGAGTTGAGATGCAAAAGCTGAAACTTGGTATGGTAGGCGGCGGCGAAGGCGCCTTTATTGGCGCCGTGCACCGCATGGCCGCCCGATTGGACGGGCATTGGGACTTGGTGGCGGGCTGTCTGTCTTCAACACCCGAGAAAGCGCAGCGCAGCGCAGACTCTTTAGGACTGGAACGCAGCTATGGCTCGTTTGAAGACATGGCAACTGCTGAGAGCGCTCGCGAAGACGGCATCGACGCGGTGTCCATAGTCACCCCCAACCATATGCACCTGCCAATCGCACGCGCCTTTTTGGCTTCCGGCATCCACGTCATTTGTGACAAACCGCTCACCACCGACCTGGCGCAGGCAGAAGCCTTTGCGCAGGACTGCGGCGGGAACGACGCACGCTTTTTCTTGACCCACAACTACAGTGCGTCCCCCCTCATCCGACAAGCCAAAGCGATGGTCGAAACCGGTGAATTGGGCGACGTCCGTTTGGTTCATGCAGAATACCTGCAAGACTGGCTCTCCCGCCCCGCAGATCCCGGCAACGTTCAGGCAGCCTGGCGCACCGACCCGGCGCGCACCGGAGGCGCAGGCGCAATTGGCGACATTGGCACCCACGCATACCATTTGGCGACCTTTGTCGTTGGCGAACAGGCCAGCCATCTCGCCGCGGACCTCAGCAGCTTTGTCGACGGGCGGCAGGTGGACGACAATGCCAACATCATGCTGCGTTTCACCTCCGGTGCCCGCGGCTCCATTTTTGCCAGCCAGGTGGCAACTGGAACAGAAAACGGGCTGAAACTGCGCATTCACGGCACCAAGGGCGGGCTGTTTTGGGAGCAGGAAAATCCCAATCAGTTGATCTTCACACCCATCGGCGGTGTCGAACAACGTATTACCCGTGCCGGTGTAGGCGCAAATGACGTTGCAAACGCCGTGTCACGTACGCCAGGAGGTCACCCGGAGGGCTATTTGGAGGCCTTCGGCACCCTCTACCGCGACATCGCTCGCGAATTGTCAGGCGAGCATGGTGCGGCTCGAGATATTCCGGGACTACAGGATGGCCTCGCGGGGATGCGCTTCATTCACGCCTGCCAACAGTCGTCCAAATGCAACGCTGCATGGCAAGCACTTTAGTGACAAGAAATCAGTATTCTGTTGCTGGACCAACGCGCTCGCGCCCAGTCGGTCCAGCAAATACTTGAAACGCAGCCCCCAATCCCTTCTGATACCTCTAGGAGGGCGGCCCGTGCACAAAAACATCACAGCTCTTGGACTTATGGCTCTGTTCTGCGGCGCCAATCCCGCGGTATCCCAACAAAGTGACACGCCTCCACAGGGCGTCACGTTCTATGGCCAAATAAACCGCGGTGTGCTGAGCTATGATGATGGCCCAACCAACAACACCTATTGGTTTGTCGACAACTCAAAATCCGTTTCCAGGATCGGCGCCACCTATGACACGCCCCTCAGCGACGGCTGGCGATTGCACGCGCGCGGTGAAATTGCACTAAAATGGAAAGAAACCAATGTCGTCAACCGCAACGACCCACACGACGACGACTACGAGTTTGACCGCACACAACTTCGCAAACTTGAGGTTGGTTTCGTGCACGACACCTATGGCCGGTTCACCATCGGACAGGGCGCCATGTCCGCGGACGGCATCACCGGTCTGGACCTGTCGCTTACAACTGTAGTTGCAGGAACCCCGGTGCAAGATGCCGCCGGAGGGCAACTGCTGGTTCCGCTAGGCGCAAACACCCCCGACAACAAACGGATCAAACAGGCCTTTCGCTCAATGGGCAGTTCCCGCCGCCTGCGGCTGAGATACGATGCGCCAATCACGAACGGCTGGCGCTTTGTCGTTGCTGCAGGACAGGAGGTCCTCTCCTATAACGACGATCAACTCTATGCAGACACGTCCCTGCGATACGATGGGGATCACGGCAACTTTCGTGTCCGTGCAGGCGGCGCGCTGCGTTGGATAGAAGAGCGTCCCAACGTTTTTATCGCCTCCGGCTCCATCTTGCATCGCCCCAGCGGCTGGAACATCACCATGGCAACTGGACACGAGAGCAGTGGCGCACATTATTACTACGGCAAACTCGGCTACATTGGCCGCTGGTTTGACTTGGGGCAAACCGCCATCTCCGTTGACATCTACGAGGGCGACAGCATCTATCAAAACCGCTCATCTCCCGTGTCCTTCAGTTCCAGCCGCTCCTACGGGATCGCGGTGGTGCAAAAAATAAAATCACCCAAGATCGATCTTTATGCGCTCCTTCGCAGATACGAATACACTGACTCTTCGGCACAGTATGAAGACAGCATGGCCTTTCTCGCTGGCGTCCGCTGGACGTTTTAGCAACCACCCCATCCGATGAGACACTATTTTAAGCGTCGTGCTACTTTGGCGCATCTGCTGAAAACCCTGTCTCAAATTCTTAAGTGAAGTCTATTCACATACCCCATCTTTGGTTCAAGAGATGAAGCGCGAACTTCGACAGAACCAAAAGGGAAACGCGAAATCTCTCCAACACCGAAACATAATTTTGGAGGGAACTACCATGGAAAAGAACATCATTGTGATCGGCGGCGACGGCTTCTGCGGCTGGCCAACCTCGCTTCACCTGTCGCGCAGCGGCTACAACGTGACCATCGTGGACAACCTGTCCCGCCGCCGCATCGACAAAGACCTTGGCGCGCAAAGCCTAACCCCAATCGCATCCATCGAAGATCGCCTGACAACTTGGGAAGAGGTGTCAGGCAACACCATCCGTTTCGAAAACATCGACGCAGCCCAGCATTTTGACGCTCTGCACTCTCTACTGGACGAGTTGAAACCGGAAGCCGTGGTGCACTTTGGCGAACAACGTGCCGCTCCCTACTCCATGCGCGGTCTGACCGAGAAACGCTACACCGTGGACAACAACATCAAAGCCACTCACAACCTGCTCGCCGCGATTGCGGCACTGGGGCTGGACACACATGTAGTGCACCTCGGCACCATGGGGGTTTACGGCTACGACGGCGACGGCCTGGAAATTCCGGAAGGCTACCAAAAAGTCATGGTCTCGGGCGATGACAACGTCATCTACCAGCGAGAGATCCTCTACCCAACCAACCCGGGTAGCGTCTACCACATGACCAAATCCATGGACCAACTGCTCTTCCAATTCTACGCGAAGAACGACCAGATCCGAGTGACCGACCTGCACCAGGGCATTGTTTGGGGCACGCAAACTCCCGAAACCAAACTGGACGAGCGCCTGATCAACCGGTTTGACTATGACGGTGACTACGGCACGGTTTTGAACCGCTTCCTGGTTCAGGCTGCGGTTGGCCACCCTCTGACGGTGCACGGCACCGGCGGTCAAACACGCGCGTTTATCCACATTCGCGACACTGTGCGCTGCATTCGTTTGGCGATAGAAAACCCGCCCGCCAAAGGCGACCGCGTTGTAATACGCAACCAGATGACAGAGACCCACCGGGTTCGCGATCTGGCGCGCCTGGTGGCCTCTATCAGCGGCGCGCAGGTGGCCATGGTCGAGAACCCCCGCAAAGAAGCGGCGGAAAACGACCTTCGAGTCAGCAACGCAAGTTTCATAGCGTTGGGACTTGAGCCAACCACTCTGGAAGAAGGGCTGCTGGAGGAAACCGTCGAGATTGCAGGGCGCTACGCGGACCGCTTTGACAGCACCACCGTTGCAGCAGCTTCGATCTGGACCAAAGACCAGCACGCTGGTGTGGTGACAGAAGCGGCTTTGCTTGCCGGTCAAGCTCAGCCCGCCGCATAAACACTTTCCAAACGCTATCCCGGTCCGATACAACAGTCGGGCCGGATCTTTTTTTGCCATTTTTCAGGAGACACGGTGAGCGATCCACCCAAAGCCTCCCAAAACGAATATTGGTCGGTAGACAGCCAGCCCGCAAAACTGTCTGGCCGTGTGCCGCTTTGGAAAGCGCCAGCGGTTTTGGTCACTTTTACTGTGCTCGGGGCCTTATCGCTGGTTGTCTTGCAAAACGACGCACTGCTCGGAAGCTTCTTTACGGCCAATGACTGGGTTTTTGCGCCAGTGCCCGGCCAACACTTCATCGCCATTCGCCACTTCCTGCTGGCGTTTTTTGTAAGCTTTGGTTTGTTCGCCAATGGCTCTGCCATTGTACGCCTGAAATTCATTGCCGATCTGGTCGGTTCGTTTCTGGCAATTTGTCTCGCCATCGATCTGCTTTCCATCTTTCTGTGGCAGGCTTTTGATGTCCCGATTTCTCTGCGAAATCTTCAAATCGCAACGGGTTTGATCGGTTTCGCAGTCTTCTCCGCCCGCCTCTACACTTGGGGCGAAATGCCAGCGCCAGTGCATATGGCCGTGACCCCGGCTCATCCCCTCCGTTCATTTGGGCGTTTTGGGGTACTGGTAGTCCTCGCAGGCGTTCTATCATGGTGGGTCAATAAGTTGGATTTGCAGTCAGTCTCTTGGCTCAGAGGCCGCGCTTTGCTAGGCGGTCTTGGTCCTGGGGTGTTCCTGTTCCTGCCATCGCTTTTTTTCATGATGTATTTGCTGGCGGTCTGGGACCGTCGAAAGGAAAAAGAGACGAAGGACTTCGCGCCAGATGTCACAATTGTCATTCCGGCGCACAATGAAGAATACATCATCGCAGCCACACTGCAGGCCATCGACAAGGCCGCCGAAAGGTATTCAGGTCAAGTCACGGTTTACGTTGTGAACAACAACTCAATCGACGGTACGTTTGCCGTTGCCAACACGACCTTTGACCACTTCGCGTACGCCAAAGGCAGAGTCATCAACGAGCCACGTCCCGGCAAAGCGCACGCCCTCAACACAGGTTTTGCGGCTGTAACAACCGATTTGGTCATCCGGATCGATGCTGACACACAAATTGATCCAGACTCCTTGCGGTTTGCCCTGCGCCACTTCACCGATCCGCATCTTGGGTGCTTGGGCGGCGTACCAAACACCCGCGGCCGTTCATTTTTTGAGCGCGCGCGGTTGGCTGAAGTGCTTATCAATCACGGATACTATGCCATCGCCAACACCGCGATTGACGGCCAGGTCGCGATCTCCGGCATGTTTGCGGTCTATCACAGTGATCTGGTGCGCCAACTAGGCGGCTTCGCCTTTGGCCTCAACGGCGAGGACAGTGATATGTCGATGCGCATTGGCGAATTGGGCTACCGCATCCAGGTCGACCCGCAGGTGCGCTATGAATCCGAAGTTCCGGCAAGCTACGCACACATGCGTGAACAGCGCATGCGCTGGTTCCGCTCCGCGTTTCACATCACAGCACGCTGCCGCGAGGCAACGGAGTTTCGCAACCCTTCACTGCGTGGCTGGCTTGTCTTGCCAATCATGTTGCTGAACACAGCCGTGCGCACCATGGGCATCCCCTTGGTGATCTTTGGTTTGATTGAATTGTTGGAGCCCTTTGACACCGGTCCGCGTCCGCTTTGGACGGCCGTTGCCGCCGTTATTCTCGGCGCGCCAACCTTGGTGGCGCTAGGCGCTGTACTCATCAACAAGACGCCCCGCGCCATTTTGTACCTGCCTGAATACACGGTGTTTCGAATGATGCGCGCCTATTTCACCTTGGAAAGCATGCTTTCAATCAAACTCAGCGGTCGGCAGCAAAAATCGCCAATTCAGCTACCAGAACTGGAACAGATCACCCTTCCCCTTGCGCCTGAACCCGATACGCTCGAGGCGAGAGGCCCTGCATCCGTTTGAAATCCCGGCTGAAGTGAAACGGATCTTGATAACCGCATTGCAATGCCACCTGTGCAATCGGCTTTTCTGTCGTGCGTAACACATAGCTTGCCAAAACAATCCGCTCCCTGCGCAGCCAGCCCATCGGGCTGTTGCCAGTTTCTGCCTTGAAACGACGAAACAGCTGGGACTGGCTCAAGCCAGTAAAGGATACAAAATCAGCAATGGTCCAGGCGCGATCCAGCTCTTTGCGAACCTTTTCGGCGATCTTGGAAACCACCGTTGTGTCCCGGGCTGAAAGACAATCAGAGCGCAAAGACGCCACCCTGGCGAGCACGTTGCCCACCAAAGCACTTATAGCGCCGGGGGTGTTGGCATCCGGCTGGAAAAGCGTGGCAAGAGCCGCCTCGAATGCCACATTCAGTTCTTGACACCCGCTCTCAATCGGTGCGGCATCAAACCCCAGCTGCAGACGCAGGGCATCCAGCCCGTGTCCCGAAACGGCCATCCAGAGATAGCTCCATTTCTCTTCGGCTTCTGCGCCATGCGCATAGGTCAGCGCGGTATCAATCCATGAGAGGTCGCCCGCCTGCGCCTCATAGGCGGCGCCACCAACCTCGATAGCCCCTGTGCCACCCAGCGTTAGGATCAACACATGTTGGTGATAGTTCTGGCGGACCATGCCATCTACGCCCCGCGCATTTGTGCGCCCTGCCACCGGCACGGTATAGGGCCAAATGCCAAGGTCCGCAGGCGAAGCATTGAACACAATGCTCGAGTTTTCAAACGCAACCAAGGCTGCCTGCCCTCACACCTGCGTGTCCGGCACGTTGATCTCCATGCCCTGCATCTCTTCTGTGACCAGCACCTGACAACTCAAACGGCTGGTGGGTTGCGGATCAATCACAAACTCCAACATGTCCACTTCATCCGCTTCCGGCGCAGCTACGCGTTCGAACCACTCTTGCGGCAGCACGCAGTGGCATGTTCCGCACGCGCAGGCGCCGCCGCATTCCGCGGCAATCGCATCAACAGCGGCATTCACAGCCGCCTGCATCAGCGAAGTGCCAAGAGACGCCTCTGCCTCAAACCGCGCGCCATCAGCCTGCACAAAAGTCAGTTTAATCATAGCCTTGTCCTGTTCTTACGCCCGTTTCCACCCAATGCGCAGCGCTTCTGGCCCGCGCACAGAAAGGCCGTGTTTGTACTTCACATCTGTTTCCGCCAACACGATGTCGGAGAACCGCGCGTTGATCGTTGAAAAAATCACATCCATGTCCAGGCGTGCGAGGTGGTTGCCAAGACAAAAATGTCCACCGCCGCCAAAAGCCATATGCCGGTTCGGCGTCCTGCCAACGTCAAACACATCCGGGTTCTCAAACCGTGCTGGATCGCGGTTGGCCGCGCCATACAGCAACCCGAAACGCGTTCCGGCCGGGAACATCTTACCGCCAACCTCCGTGTCTTCAGTGGCAAACCGATGAAAATACGGCAGTGGTGATTCAAACCGAAACATCTCTTGCACAGCCGTTTTCATCAACGATGCATCATCCCGAAGCCTTTGATGTTGTTCTGGAAAGCGCAATAATGCGTGCATGCCACTGCCCAGCACATCAATGGTAGACCCGTGCCCCGCCATAAGGATCAACATGGCCGTAGAGATAAGTTCGTCCTGGCTCAATTGCCCGGCATCGCGGTGCGCGATCAAGCGACTGAGCAAGTCTTCCTGCGGCGCGGCCTCGCGGTCCGCCAACAGGTCCAGCAGGTACTCGTAGAACTCCTTTGTGGCCAGTTCCGCGCGTGCCTTGTCCGCGTCGCCCCGCCCTGGGTCATAGTAGCGGACGACCTCCTCGGACCAATTCCGCAGTTTTGGCGCATCTTCGTCCGGGACACCCAGCACCCTACCAATGATATGCCCTGGCACATGCGCGGCAAAATCACTGACAAAATCAATTTCGTCTTGTTCTGACAGATCATCTAGCAACCTATCGACAAAGGCCTGAATGGCATCTCTCTGACGCGCAATCATCGCAGGGGTAAATTCCCGAAACACAACTTTGCGCAAGCGGTCGTGTGTCTCTCCCTCGCTTTCCAGCAAGTTCACCTGCACATATCGCTCGTGAAAGGGCATATCGTGAAAGTTGATCGCGCGCTGCTGTGCCTTGCGATCTGCCGCACTTATGAAGGCTTCATTGTTGCGCAACATGGTTTTGTTGAGCGCCACGGCCTCAATATCCGCCATCTTGGTCAACATCCACGTGTCCGCCTCTTCCCAATAGTAAGGCGTGTCCATCGCCCGCATGGCGGCATACACGGCATATGGGTCTGCGGCGAAAGCCGCACTATGGGGATCCAAAGCAAACTTGGTGGCTGGGTTGACTGACATTTCTTCCTCGCGCAATTCGAAACTGGACAATACTTTCACCGAGGGCAAAGTAAATGACCAAACCCACCACAAAAATGGACAAAAGTCGCATCTAAGCCACACATGCACCCACACACGGAGCCCAGTCTTTCATCGGCAAGTCGATGAATTCACAACCCAAAAGTGTGAAATCTGAAACTTTCGTAACGCGTGACGAAAATATTTGACCAAATGATACATTCCCCCCATGGTAGCGGCACCAAACACCAAAAGAAAAATCCCAGGGGGATATGTTCCATGAAAAATCAATCATTTAAGCTGTCCGCGACCATCGCCGTTGCCGCCACACTTGGCGCCGGTGCTGCGTCCGCCGACACTCTGCGTCTTTTGACCTGGGGCGGCTACGCACCAGAAGAAATTGTTGCCAAATTTGAAGCCGAAACCGGCCACACCGTTGAAGTGACCAAGTCCAACAACGAAGAGATGATCGCGAAGCTGCGCGCCACTGGTGGCGGTGGTTTTGATCTGGCACAGCCAAGCCAGGACCGCATCGCAGGCCCCCAGGAAGAGTTCGGCATCTACAAACCAATCGACCTGTCCAAGATTGACGCCTCCCTCTTCATTCCGTCCATGCTGGACGCCACCAAAGGCAACACCACAGTAGGTGGCGACGTCTACGGCGTGCCGCACGTTTGGGGCACCTCCGGCCTGGTTGTCGACACAGCCAAAGCCTCCATGGTTCAGGACTACACCGACCTCTGCGCCTCTGACGTCGCAGGCAAAGTGTCCTACCGCCTGAAGCGCCCAACCCTGATCGGCTTTGCCTACTCCATGGGTTTGGACCCGTTCGCAGCTTATGGCGACGCAGCAGCTTACGAAGACATCATGAAGCAGGTCGAAGCCAAGCTGATCGAATGTAAAGCAGGCGTGAAAACCTACTGGGGTGGCGGCGACGAGCTGATGGGCCTGATGCGCTCCGGTGAGGTTGTGGCCTCCATGGCGTGGGATACCGGCGGATGGAAACTGAACGCTGACAACGCCGACATCACCTTTGTGGCTCCAGCATCCGGCGCACTGGGCTGGGTTGACACCTTTGTACTGCCAGCCAAAGGCAAAGCAGACGACGCAGCTTATGCGTGGATCAACTTTGTGATGCAGCCTGAAGTGGCCGCGATGATCACCGCAGCCGCAGGCAACTTCACCGCCTCCAAAGGCGCAGACGCCTTCGCAGCAGACGATCTGAAAGCCCGCTATCAGGCGTCCTTCCCAGCCGAAGCCATCGACAACATCAAGTGGTATCCACCAGTGCCAGCCGGCCTGGAAGCCATCGAAGGTGGCGTTCTGGATCGCGTTAAAGCGGCCAAGTAAGCCCTACCATTTTTGAAACAAAAACAGCGTGTGCCCAAACCGGGCGCACGCTTTTGACGACTTTAAAGGACCTCACCCAATGACGCCTGATCTGCAGTGCACCAACCTCACCAAGCAATTTGGCGACAGCAAAGCGGTGGACAACGTGTCCTTCTCCGTGCCAGCGGGGTCCTTCTTCTCGATCCTTGGGCCATCCGGCTGCGGCAAAACCACGATCATGCGTATGATCGCTGGTTTCCTGGAACCAACCAGCGGCGACATCGAGATCAAAGGTAAATCGGTTCTGAACGTGCCGCCAAACAAGCGCCACGTGAACATGGTGTTCCAGCACCTCGCCCTGTTCCCCATGATGAACATCGCCGACAACATCGGCTACGGCCTGCGCCGCGCGGGCATGCACAAGAAAGACATTGGTTTCAAAGTCGACGAAGCCCTCGAACGCATCGGCCTACCCGGCATCGGGCACCGTCGTGTCGACGAACTCTCTGGCGGTCAGAAACAGCGCGTGGCCATTGCCCGCTGTATGGTGCTTGAACCCGATGTGCTGTTGCTTGACGAACCTCTCGGCGCGCTTGATCTCAAGCTCCGCGAACACATGAAGGTGGAGCTCAAAAACCTCCAAGCCGCGTTTGACACCACTTTTGTCTACATCACCCACGACCAGTCCGAGGCACTGGTGATGTCTGACAACATCGCCGTGATGAACGCCGGCCGTTTTGAGCAGGTTGGCAGCGCGCAAGACCTATACTACCGCCCCGACACCGCTTTTGTGGCGGGCTTTGTAGGCGACAGCAACCGCTGGTCGGGCAAGGTTGTGAAACAAGACGGCGGCAACGCCCTTGTGCAAACCACCTCCGGCCTCACCCTGCGCGGCGCCACACATGGGCGCACCCTGTCTGAAGGCGACACCGTTGACGCTTTTGTCCGTCCGGAAGCAATCCGCATTGCCCACAACGCTGATGACCTCGCCAATTTCGACAACCAAATCTCCGGTACTGTGACCTCGATCCTGTTTAATGGCGCAGCCTCCCGCGTCATGGTCCGCGACACGGCCGGGCACGGAGAGGTTGCGGTCAACCTGCCGCAATCCGGTGAGTTTGCAAACCTTTCCAAAGGCGCGCCAATCCATATTGGCTGGGCCAGTGATCAGGCCAATTGCTTTGCCGCAGGAGCCTCCTGATGCACCGCGAAGCCAAACTTGGATTAGTCCTTCTCCTTACCCCGCTACTGCTGTGGCTGGTGCTCCTCATCTTCATCCCTCACATCGACCTGTTTCTGGTGTCGATGCGGGAGCGCGTTGGCGTTGGTCAATATGACCTGAGCTTCGCCAACTATCTAACGTTCTTCCAGGAACCGCTTTACCTGGTGACCTTCCTGCGCACCGCCGTGATGTCGATCTTTGCAACCATTCTGACGTTGCTGATCGGCTTTCCTGTGGCTTACTACATCGCCAAAATGGCCAAAGGCCGCACCCAATCGGCGCTGTTCCTGCTCTGTCTCGTGCCATTTTGGGTCTCCGAGCTCGTGCGCACTTTTGGCTGGATGATCCTACTGCGCGAAACCGGCATCATCTCCAATCTGTTGCAGTCCGTCGGCCTTGCCAGCGGCCCGGTGGAGATGCTCTACAACGATGCAGCCATTATGGTGGGTCTCGTCTATACCTCGATGCTCTTCATGGTCGTGCCTTTGGTCACGACTCTGGAAAGCCTTCCAGACGAAGTTGTCGAAGCGGGCTACGATCTGGGCGGCAACGGGCTCAGCGTTCTGCGCGAAATCATCATCCCGCACGCCATGCCCGGCATCGTTTCCGGCTCCATCGTCGTCTTCATGCTCTGTTTGGGCAACTACCTGACCCCCACCATGCTGGGTGGCAAAGAAAGCCTCTGGTTCACCGAGTTGATCTACTCGCAGTTCATCGTGCGCTTCAACTGGGAGCTTGGCGCCGCCTTCGGCTTCCTGCTGTTGATCCTCTCTTCTGTGATTGTCTGGGGCATGTTGCGCCTGACCGGCCAATCGCTTGAAAAGACCATGGGATAAGGAGCAGACACTATGATCCCCTCAATCCCACAATCCCGCCTACTCACCACGGCATATGCGGCCTATGTTGTTCTGTTCTTCATCTTCCTCGCATTACCCTTGATCGTAGTTGCGGCCTTTGCCTTCAACGACAGCCAGTTTCCGTCCCTGCCTTGGGAAGGCTTTACGTGGAACTGGTTCTTCGGCTCTGAACGCCCCATGATTGGTGTGTTCCACGAACGCAGCATCCTGCGTGCCATTGGCACGTCGGTGTTTGTGGCCTTCTGTGTCTCCGCACTTTCGATGGTTGTCGGTCTCTCCAACGCCTTCCTGTTCAACCGCTATAAATTCCGCGGTCAGGGTCTACTCTATGTCTTCATGCTATTGCCGCTGGTGATCCCGGGCATCGTTTTGGGCATCTCAATTTTGGTGGCCTCCAGCCGTCTGGCCAATGGTCTCTGGGATGGGTTCCAATGGGATGTGGAAGCGCTGCGCCCTGGCCTTTGGCTGGTGATCCTGGGGCAGTTCTCCTTCATCACAACCATCGCCACGCTGGTGATTGGTGCGCGCCTTCAAAAGTTTGACCGCACACTGGAAGAAGCCGCGCTCAACCTTGGCGCTGGACGCCTCACAGCGATCCGCACCATCACCCTGCCCTATCTGGCGCCTGCCATGATTGGCGCCTTTGTGGTGGCCTTCCTGATGAGCTTTGAAAACTTCAACACGACATTGATGCTCGTTGGGTCCGATGCGCCCCTGACCATCGCCATGTTTGACCGCCTTAAAGAAGGCTCAACGCCTCTCTTGAATGCGGTCAGCCTGCTCTTGATGCTGGGTTCGTCCTTACTGGCGTTGATCATGATCGCCTTTCAAAAGAAAAACTAACCCGAGGCCTTTGGCTTCAACAGGCGCGCCGCGATAGGCGCGCCTAAAATCACCAACACAATCCGTGTCAGGTGATGGGCGATGACAAATCCCAGGTCCGCCCCAACGACGATGGCCAGCACTGTCATCTCAGCCTGCCCCCCAGGCGCAAAGGCCAAGAACGCTTCCATTGCAGGCGCAAGCCCCAACAGCGTGGCGATCTCCGCGAAACAAGCCGCTAGCACCGCCAACACCACCATAAAAGCCAACCCGGACAGCACCACGCTGCGCAACTCGCGCAGGGTGACACCAACGTAATACACGCCGATCACCACGCCGATGAAAAACTGCGCCGTCCAGATTGCTTCCTGCGGTGGACGTGAGTGGAGCACGCCGCCCATGGTCAAAGCCGCAGAAACAATCATCGGCCCCAGAATAGACGCGCCAAACAGCCCGACCCGTTCGCCACCTTTCCAGCCTACCAACGCAGCCACCAGCATGATCACCATTTCATGCAGCGGCAGTTCAGAGGCAGGCTGCCCGATCGGATTGGACAGGCTCACGCCGTACACTGAGATCAACATGATCGGTGCCACAGTCACGATCACCAACACCCGCGTCGCATGGATCAGCGACAGTACGCGTGCATTGCCCCCCGCTTCCTCCCCAAACAAGATCAT
Organism: Shimia sp.; assembly: GCF_022448905.1. Taxonomy (GTDB): domain Bacteria; phylum Pseudomonadota; class Alphaproteobacteria; order Rhodobacterales; family Rhodobacteraceae; genus Shimia. The sequence goes on from NZ_JAKVCW010000013.1 coordinate 104,724, forward strand.
ATCCTGCAACCCCCCGGGCATCGCGGCGTAGTAGGATGTCACCGGATCAAATTTGCAGATCTTGTGAAAGAACGGCACGCCGATCAGCGCGATCAGAAAAATATAGAGCGGCATCAAAGCGATCGAACCGGCCATACTTGGCAACTGTGCAGCCACCTCTGGCGTTATTGAGGTACCAACCGCCACGCCAAGAATGGTCCGCGCGCCCGCCGTGATCTGGCCAAAGCCCGCAAACTGGGCTCCACCCAGCGCCGCAATGAGACAAGCTGCCATTGGCCCAAACAGGAACGGCAAAGGCAGAGCCAGCATCCAGAAAACAAAAGCCCCAAACGCCGCCACCGCAAAGGTGGTGGCCCGAAGTCGCAGCATGGTCACGGGTGATTCCAATCTTGATTGACTGATTGCATCCTCTTGTATACACATGGATACAATAATTCAAGTCACAGCGAGATAGCCCCATGAGCGACGACCTCACATCCGGCGAAAACCTACAAGGCAACGCTGCCTATGACGCATTGCTCATGGAAATCCGCGAAGGACGTCTGTCTCCAGGAGACCGCCTCCGGGAAACGGATCTGGCCACCCGTTTTGGGGTCAGCCGCACCCCCGTCCGTGAAGCCATTCGCCAACTTGAAGCCGACGGTCTGGTCACTCACCTGCCGCGCGTTGGGGCCAGCGTCCGCAAGTTGGACTATTCAGAAGTCATGGAGCTTTATGAGATGCGCAGCGTGCTTGAATGCACCGCCGCGCGCATGGCTGCGCGCGTGGCCTCCGATTTAGAAATCACTGAGTTGGCCGCGATTTGCGAAGAAATCGCCAGGGCCGGCAAAGGCATCGAAGCTTCGCGCCTCAACCGTCAATTCCACCGTGCCCTTTTGGAAGCCGCCAAAAACCGCTTCCTGATCAAGTCGATGCTCGCCTTACAGAAGGCCATGCTGATCCTAGGCCGCACGACCTTGGCTGACGAAGAACGTTTTGAGAGCGCGATTTCCGAGCACGCGGCCATCCTTGACGCGCTGCGCGCCCGGGATGGCGACTCGGCCGAGAACGCGATGCGCGCTCACATTTCCGCCGGTCAACGCGCCCGAATTCGCGCCCTGCGCGCCGAATTGAACCACAGCGCATTGCTATAACTCCTTGACGCTTTAGTGGCGAACCAAAGAACTGACGTTTGAAACCCTCTCAACAGGCCTCACTGAGCGCACCAGCCCATTGGCAGAAAGACCTGCTGTCGATGGTCATCTGACATGCTGCTCTCACGCCACTTACGGCGACTAGAAGTCCGAGAGGTCCGGAGAAGTGCTTACAAAAAATTTGGAACCCCGAGAAATGAAAACCCCTCGAAAGGGGTTTTCCTACAGATGCTAAAAAGGAGAATGATACCCACTGGGTTAAAGTTATTTGGTCAATATCAACTTGCCCTGACGGGTAATCCGCAAAGTATAAACGGCTTCCGAGAGACGTATTTGGGCTAGGTTACCGCCAGCGGTCAAATCTTCCGCGTTGTATACTGGCGTTTCGCTGGTGGTTGGGGTGGAAGAGCCCTCAGGCATGTCCGTCTCCAATTTGGTCAAGATATTAATAGTGCGATCGATGTCAGCCATGTCGCTGAAGCGACAGGTTTGATTGCGCGATTCTGTCCATGAAGCGGTCTGTGCACCACAATCCTGGCCATGGAATTTCACTGAAGAGCTCCGCTAGGCAGAGCCGATCCCGAAAACCTTTGGAGCAACTTGTTACTTCTGTCGCGCGCATATCAAACCTCTAGGTTGATTCATGCAATCCATACAAAAATAATCAGGTATTAGCAAGAGGCTGAATTCTGGCGCCCTGCCCCGAGGGAGGACGGGGCGCCAAAGTGGCTTAGAAAGTCAACGTCGCGGTCAACGCAATGGTGCGCCCCGGCTCGTTCATCGGGATAGGACGGTTATTGGTGTTACCAGCGGAGTCGTTGGCCCGCGCCACATAGGTTTCGTCAAATAGATTGCGCAAATCGAGACGCACCCGCAAGTTTTCCATATTCGGCGGAACGTACTCGGCATAGGCGTTCCATACGGAATAGGCCTCCATGTTGGCATCGCTGTAAGTCGGAGCAATTTCTGCAGTCCCGCCAAGTGTCCAGCCCTTACCAGCCTGCCAAGCGCTTTCCAGTACCACAATGTGTCCCATTGGGCGCCCTCGATAATACCCTTCGGAATCGATGGTTGCGCCATTCTCCTCAACATCCGCGTAAGTGTAGTTCAGTCGTGCAAAACCAGTCCCCCAATGGTAAGCCAACGAGCCATCGAAACCTTGCGTGGTGATGTCAGAGGCTGTCGCCCGTGTTCCACCTCGAACCGGGAATCCAGACACATAATCGTTGATCTCTGTGTAGAACAACGCACCATTCGCGACCCAAGGCCCGTTGTCGAACCGAAGGCCAAGCCGCGCGCTGTTGCTGCGTGAGGTGTCCAAGCCGATGTAATCCCAAGGCGCAAAGAAGTTGATCAGTGTCGCCTCACCTAACTCGTAGCCGCCGAAGATCGACGCAATCCCTGCATTCACTGTCCAGAAATCAGACAGAACATAGTCAATCGCTGCATTGGCGCTCAAACCGCTGTCATCAAACTTGGACCCATCTGCACCGGTGAAGTTTTGGAAGTCAAAACGCGCACCGTAGGATACGGATGCACGACTCGATAGGTCCTGACGGACCTGTGCAAAAACACCGATGTTCCGCGTTTTCTCTGTACCTCCGTAGGCCAATGGCGTTACCGAACTTGCTGTGCGGCCTTCCGCCTTTTCGTCAAAGAAGTCCAATCCGCCGGAAACAGTGCCATTGTTGAGCTGGAAGGTGTTTTTAAACGTCCCGCTCAGGCTGGTGTTTTCGCCCCAACCATCGCCCGCGTCGATTTCCTGTTGGTTGTAGGCAATCTGGAAAAACGGATCGAACCAACCCCGCGCATCCTCTTTGGTATAGGTCAGCGAGTAAGATGTGCGCCGTGCAAGCGCATCAATGATGATGTTTGGGCCTGAGTTCAAACCAGCAAAATCCGGGCGGATAAATACAAAAGGGCCCGGTCCTTCCTGTGCTGCCCGATCGCCGGTGTCACGTGTATCAGAGGCCGAGAACGCCACCCGATGACCTTCGTCAGACGTATAGGCAAATTTGGCGACATAGTCTGTCAGGCCAGCCTCAGTGCCCTGTACTGTGGTGCCATCACCATCTTTGTAGTCATCCCCTTTGTGACGTGCGCCGTGCAACACGTAGTCAAGACCTCCGGTTTGACCATAAAGCGACAGGGTTGAGCGCAATCCAAATCCGTTGCTGCCGCCGCCCAATGTCAGACGACCACCAAACGTGTCGCCTTCGTCCAGCATGTCTGACGCATCTTTGGTGGTATAGGCAATCGAGCCGCCCAAACCACCGGGGCCACCATCTGCAGGTGCCAGACCCGAGGTAACCTCAACCGCTTTCAACAAGCCGGGGTCAATCAACACGTTACCAGTGTGGTGGAACGCAGATTTGTTTTGACGCGCACCGTCAATTGTCACGTTCAACAGGCTTTCTTCGATGCCGTTCACATAAACCTTCTTTGCAATGGCAGCTCCGCCACTGGCATTCACCGCGGATTCGCCGTCAAACACATCACTGATAGTCGCTGGATTACGCTGCTCGATGTCTTCCTGCGAAATCGTGTGGTTGCCCAGCACAGTTTGAGCGTCATCAGCCTCAATGCGGATTTCATCAAGTTCATAATCTTCTGCCAGATCCTGGGCATAGGCCGACAGGGCGAAGAAAGGCGCACACAAAGCTGTTGTTGCTAACAGCTTCAGGCGCGGGAGCGGATGGGTCATACTTTGTCCCTTCATTTATTGACTATTATTGTCAGGTAAGTAGACTGCCGCTCAAACCCACGCCAGACGACGACCTTTGCCTCCTGTTCAAAAACCTTTGCAGGCTGTGCAAACTCAAAACCGCCAAGCTTTTGGGACCATTTTGAAAAGAAAGTCTGTCAATGGCGCAGCCCTGCACCGCCTTCTACAGAGGCGCGACCCACTCTGACAAAATCAACTGGTTTCGCCGCGCAGACCTGCCGGAAGACAACGTATTTGAAGGTCTAGTCACAGCCACGGAATTTCGCGAAGGGCTGGGAATCCATACACTCAACGCAAAAGCAAGACGCAGCTTCGAGACCAAAACCCAGCGCATCCCAGGCGCGATACTCAACTGCTTCCTAGAGGGGGCCACCGAGGCTTGGCTGGACGACAAACCAATGGAACTTGGCCGCAAAGAACATGGTCCGGTGAAATTTTCCTTATCTGCAACTGACGAAACGCTGAGGTTCCAGCGCAGAAGCGCTCCGGGCGAATATGTGCGCAAAGTCAGCATTCAGATGTCACATGAGTGGTTGCATGAACAAAACCTCAAGCTACCGCAACCAGCTGTCCTACAAAACAAAAAGCAATACCGCGCCGATTGGAATGCGACTCCAAAAGACGTGAAAATCCTGGAGAACCTTGCATCGATGAATGGCTTTCATTCGCCCATCTCGCGCCTTCAAGGCGAAGCCATGGTTTTGGAATTGGTAGCCTCTAGTTTCAAAAATTTGTCCGCGCCGGAAACAACAATAGGCCTCACGCCTCGCGAAATATCCCAACTCAAACGCGTTGAAGACCTTATTCAATCCACTGGCCCCCTACCCGACTTGGCAGCGTTGGCAAAGGCAGGCGGGCTTAGCCTTTCCTCGCTCCGCCGATTGACGCAAAAAGCTCATGGCTGTGCACCTTTGAGCTATGCCCGTACAATGAGGTTGTCTATGGCCAAAGAACTATTGGAAACCAGTACACTTTCCGTTTCTAACGCTGCCGAAATCGCTGGTTTTTCCACGCCAGAGAACTTTTCAACAGCGTTTCGGCGAGCATTTGGCATATCTCCGTCTGCTGCAAAGCACCGCTGAAACAACCAGGCCGCGAGTCCGCACTACTTGACAAAAACCATCAACATTTTTATCCGAAGGCAACGCTTCCAGCCATGCTTACAGCTTAGCCGCAGCCGCTCGCCAAGAAGTCAAAACCGCAATGCCTGTGGTCGGACACCTAAACGCGCGCGCTTTCTGTCTCACCCTGGCTAATGAGTACACTGGAGTCGCCATGTCCACCCGTTTGACCACCTCAATTCTTCAATCTGCGGCGCTATTTTGCGCCGTCACGATTGCTGGCGTCACCTCGGTTTCAGCACAGACCGACAGCGTAGCGGCACCAGAACTACCCACATCCCCGGTTGTTGAGACGGCACCACAATCGCTCCAAATGCATCAAGAAGGTGTCCCATCTATTGAAGCGCCTACCGCTCCAGAGAACTTAAGTATCCCGAATTCGGAGGCACAAGTCCCCGGCGACACCGCACCGTCCTCTCAACCGAGTGTTGAAACAGATGGTGCTACAGCTCCTGTTGTGGAAAACTTAATCACTGAAGATGATGCACCGTCGTTAGATGACCAGACAAGCGCCAATGTTTCAGAAGCGACGTCGGATACGCCGGTGGAAATACTCGACGCAACCCCACAAACTGCCACCGAACAAGTGGAAGCCGCTGCCAAGCGAGCGACAACTTTCTTGCAAGACGGTGGTCCATCTATCTGGGCAATTGCAGCGCTCTCAGTCATCACCGTCGCGCTAATTCTTTGGAAAATCTGGCGCCTAGCCCTGATTGGTGCGTGGGCTCGGGGCAAGGCTCAAAAAGCCGTAAAACTATATGAGGATGGCAACACCGAGGCGGCTCAGGCGTTGGTTTCGCGCCGTAGAGGCTTGCGGTCCAAAGTGGTTGGTGCAGCAATCACAGCTTGGGAAACCCTTACGGAAGATGCCGCACGGGAAGAAACTTCCCGCGTGGCCAAACGCGAGTTGGGCGAAGCCGCTGTCGGCCTGCGCGCATTGGAACTCATTGCCACAATCGCCCCCTTGCTCGGTCTGTTGGGTACCGTTCTGGGTATGATCGCGGCATTCCAAGCCCTTCAAGAAAGCGGTAGCCGCGCCGATCCCTCCCTGCTGGCCGGGGGCATCTGGGAAGCGCTTCTGACCACCGCGGCTGGTATGGCAGTGGCGATTCCAGCCTCTGCCGCGCTGACCTGGTTTGAGGCGGTTATCGACCGCATGCGCCGCGACGTCGAAGATGCCGCCATGCGTATCTTTGTGACACGCAAAGAGGTTGATGGGTCTGATTTGCAAGCCCTGGCGGCTGAGTAACCCAATGCAGTTCACCGACTCTCGCCGGTTTCGCCGCAAACCCAGCCTAACGCCCATGATCGATGTGGTGTTTCTATTGCTAGTATTCTTCATGCTGGCATCCCGATTTGGTATGGATCAAGTGTTGCCAATCCCGTTGGCGTCATCCGGCGGCGATTTCACCGGTAACCCAAAACTCGTGGACATCTTGCCCGAAGAGTTACGCCTCAACGGTATCACACGCACCGCCGAAGGCCTCATCCCTGCCCTCACAGAACTGATGGAAAAACCGACAGAAACAATTGTTTTGCGCAGCACCGATGGCGCGACCGTGCAACGAGTTGTGGCCATTTCCGAGCAACTTCGCGCTGCCGGCTTCACCTCAATCGTACTGGTGGAGTAGACATGGACTTCGACAATCCCCCTCGCAAACCACGTGCAGAAAGCATCGTTCCGATGATCAACGTGGTTTTCTTGCTGCTGATCTTCTTCCTGATGACCGCGCAAATCGCACCGCCAGAACCTTTCGAGGTTTCCCCTCCCACCGCAGAAAAAGCAGCAGAGCCGGATGGGGAGTTCGTTCTTTACGTAGGCAAAGAGGCCGCTTTGCAGTTCCAGGGAACAGCGGGAGATGCCGCCTACGCCGCCATTTCCGCCGCTGCCGGAGACGGCAAGGTCCTGCAACTGCGTATCGATGCCTCATTGGACGGCGACCGCCTAGCACAAGTCATGCAACGCCTGTCCGCAGTCGGCTTTTCCCGTGTTGAAGTGGTGGTGCAAGCGCCATGAAAAAGATCACTGAACTTATCGTATTCCTAAGCCTCGCCCTTGGCATCCACGTCCTGATTGCCATGCGCAGTGCTGAGGATGGAGGAGATGCTGACGGGGCTGGCGGCGACGCATTTGTGTCCATCACAGGCGCCCCCGCATCCATCGAAACGGTCTTGGCGGATTGGACAGCAGCCCCGACGCACCAGGCTCAGGTCGTGGAAATCGAACAGCCTGAGCTCGACATCACCGATGCGATAAACGCTCCGGCAATGGCCTTGCACGAGGCGCCAAACGCGGAAATCAAGATTGCCGCACTGCAACCCAAAGATCTGCCCAATCAACCGGACGTGGATCTTGCACGCACACCGCTGCCGACACAACCAACGCTCACCGCGCCTACAACGCCCACTCTCCAGGTGCCTGAAACAGCCCCTGCACCGGAACTTAGAGAAACGGCACCAGCGCCTGTCACGCCGCTCAAACGCCCCACTTTGCGGCCACCAGAACCGACCATTGATCAGGCTATAGACACGCCGGAGCCGGCACCGGAGCTACCGCCTGAACCCGTCAAAAAACCAAAACCGAAACCCACTCCGAAAAAGAAACCTGAGAAGAAGCCAGATCCAAACAAAAAAGTTGCGGACAAGGCGTCTTCAGCGTCCGCTGGTGCCGCAACACAAAAAGCGGCCGGCGCAGGAAAAAGCAATCAAGCGGGTAGCTCCAAGAAATCTAATGCCCTAGGCAAAGGCCAAGAGGCCAGCCTGATGTCGGTTTGGGCGGGAAAAATTCAGCCTCGCCTGCAACGCGGCGTGCGCATCGGGAAGGTTAAAGCTACGTCAAATCGCGTGGTAATCCGTTTGAAAGTGGCACCGAACGGCCGCTTGCAAAGCGCATCTGTCGTCAAATCATCGGGGTCCGCCAAAGTGGACCAAGCAGTGCTGACTTCTGTGCGTCGTATCGGAAAATTCGCGAAAGCGCCTAAGCAACTCACCAAGAGCAGCTATGGCTTCACCCTTCCCGTGCGGGTCAAATGACCCGTTCTAAGGCATTACAAACGGCGTATCGCCCACCACGGCAACTTGCGCATCCGTGCGAAACACATCCGCCAGCAGCGCCCCTGTAACCATGTCCGCAGGTTTACCTTCCCGCTCAATGCGGCCATCTTTGAGAACCACCAAATGATCCGCATACTGTGCGGCAAAATTGATGTCGTGTAAAACGATCACAATGGTTTTGCCTTCCTCATCCGCCAACCGACGCAGCAACGCCATCAAAGCGCGTGAGGCAGCGATATCGAGGTTGTTCAGCGGCTCATCGAGCAAAAGATAATCGGTGTCCTGCGCGTAGGTCATCGCCACATGAGCCTTATGGCGCTGACCACCAGACAGCGTGTCCAGAAACCGGCCCGCCAGAGGCATCAAACCAAAGGCATGGAGCGACGCCTCAACCATCTCATGGTCTTCTGTCCGCAAACGCCCCTGACAATGGGGATAGCGCCCAAACTGGACCAGTTCTTTCACCGTCAACCGCGTGGCGAAATGCGCTTGCTGAGGCAAAATCGCCAATTTGCGGGCCAGCTCCTGTCGATTGGAAGGCGCGACGTCCATTCCGTCGACCGTAATGCGGCCCGACTGCATCGGTAGGAGGCGCGCGATGTGGGAAAACAGCGACGATTTTCCAGCCCCGTTGGGGCCGATCAGTGCGGTTATGCCCCCTTTGGGCAATGTCACGGACACATCGGTCAAAATTTGCGCACTTGCCACTGAGTAGCTCAGGTTCTCAACAACAATCATGTCCATCCTCTCCGCAGCAAAAGTGCCAAAAATACAAAGCCGCCGACAAAATCAATGACCACGGCCAAAGGCGTCGACATGCCCAAAACCCGCTCCAAAATGGTCTGCCCGCCTACCAGAACAATGCCTGCAATCAATGCAGAAAGCGGGATCAGAACGGCATGGGTTTCATTGGGCGCAATCAATCGGGCAATCGACACCACCAAAAGGCCTAGGAACGCCACCGGACCAACCAGCGCCGTGCTCACCGCCACTAGCACCGCCACAAGCACCAAAGCATGTTTCTGACGTCGCGCCACGGGCTCACCGAGGTTGGTGGCGATTTCAAAACCAAGGCTCAAAACATCCAACTGCCGCCGCATGCGCCAGCACAGAACCAAAGTCAGCAAAGTCAGTCCGGCTGCCAGCCAAAGCAGGTTGAGCTCTATGTAGTTGAACCGCGCATAAGAACTCACCTGAATAGTGGCAAACTCACTGGGGTCGATCATCCGGAACACAAATGAGGTCAACGAGCGAAACAGGACGCCAAAAATGATCCCGGTCAGCACCATGCGCATCAGATCCACACGATGTTGCCCCAACAATGTGCCAAACAGCAGAAGCGCCGCACCGATCAACAGAAACAAGTTTACAAAGAACACCAGCTCAGGCGGCAAATGATTGTAGCCTGCCGCCCCAATCGTGAACACCGCCAGCGTGACGATCAGCGTGAACAGCGCATCAAACCCCATGATGGAGGGGGTCAAAATGTGGTTTCGGGAGATGGTCTGAAACAGCAGGGTAGCCGTGGATACCGCCGCCCCAACCAGTAACAGCGCCGCCAATTTCCGCCCCCGAAACCAAAGAACAAAGTCCCAGTTCCCCCGGGACTCCAGCGTCATAAACAGTACACAGCAGACCGCAAGCAAGATGCTACATATCAGCATAGACCTAGCGCGCATGTTTCGGCCCCGCATAGAGCAACCACAAGAACACCACCGCGCCCAACACGCCGAGAACTGTGCCTACCGGAATTTCATAAGGTGCCCGTATCACTCGGCCTATGATGTCAGACACCAATACCAGCGATGCGCCGCACAGCGCCGTTAGCGGAAGCGTGGCGCGCAAGTTGTCACCAAACCGACGGCTGATGATATTAGGTACAATCAGACCGACAAAGGGGATCGCGCCCACAGTGATCACGGTCAACGCAGCCACAACGGAAATCGCCAGCAGCCCAAGGATCATCACCTGATCATAATTGAGGCCAAGATTGATACTCGCGTCCCGCCCAAGCCCAGCAATCGCAAACTGGTCCGCAATCACGTAGGTCAAAGCGGTTATCAACGCTGCAACCCACAACAACTCATACCGCCCACGCATCACGCCGCTAAAGTCGCCGTTCAACCAGGTGTCAATGTATTGCAACATGTCCCATTGATAGGCGACAAAGGTAACTCCAGCACCAATGATCCCCCCATAAATCATCGCAACAAGCGGCACCAAAAGCGGCTGCGCCGGTGGCAAACGCCGCACGATCAGGAGGAACCCAATGCTCGACACCATTGCAGTTGCAGTGGCAATGCTCATCTTCACAAGAATAGAGGCGCTGGGGAACAACAAAACCACGATCAAAATGCCAAGCGCTGCCCCCTGCCCTGTGCCCGCCGTCATCGGCTCGACAAATCGGTTGCGCACCAGCATCTGCATGATCATCCCGCAAACGGCCAAAGCAGCGCCGGCGATCAGCGTGGCCAAAGTCCTAGGCAAACGGCTGTCCAGCATAAGCCCAAAAGCCGCGCCGTCCTGGAAAATTTCACTTGGCCGCAGTGAAATCACCCCGACAAACAAGGAAATGGCGGCCAGAACCAAGGTTCCAGCCGCCAGAAAAAGTGCTGCGGAGTGCCGTCGCATTTAGCGTTAGCCCGAGGTGAAGGCGTTCAAAAACGCGTCCAGTGTGCGGGACATGGATTGAATGCCACCACCAGCGATATAGATATCCGCTGCGTTCAGGTAGACAACGTCACCGTTTTTCCAGGCGGTGGTCTCGGCCACCAGAGGGTTGTCCAACGTGGTTTCCGCGCTTTCGCCCGGACGACCGATGGCTGCCAAACGGTCAATCACAATCAGAATGTCTGGGTTGGCGTCTTTGATAAACTCAAAAGAAACGGCTTCGCCATGCGTTGATTTCTCAACGCCATCCACAGCTTCTTCCAGCCCCAGTTTGGTGTGCAGCCAGTCGAAACGCCCGCCAGCGCCATAGGCGGAAATCTTAGGACCATTGGTCAAAACGATCAACGCGGTGCCTTTTCCGTCAAGCGCCGCTTTTGTGTGCGCCAGCTTATCCATGAACGCGGCTTTCAGCGACTCTGCTTCAGCTTCCTTGCCAAAGATCGTGCCATAAGCCTCCAAACGATCAAGGCCCTGACCCACGGTGTCTTCCCAGATGGTCATGTCGATGGTTGGGGCCATGTCGGACATGGCTTTCAACTGCTTGGAAGAACGACCGCCAACGACGACCAGATCAGGAGCCAACGCGTTGATCGCCTCAAAGTCCGGCTCAAAGATGTTGCCAACCGTGGCCGCGCCTTTAGTCGCATCCACCAGGTAATCTACGTATACGTTTTCCGGGACGCCGGCCAAAGGCACTTGCAGAGCGGCCAGCGTGTCGATGGCTGCAATATCAAACACCGCCACCTTTTCCGGGGTGCCATCTACATTTGCCTTGCCTGCATAGGTGTCCACCTCTGCGGCCTGCAGTGAGGTTGCGCTCAGAGCCAGCGCGCAAAAAATACGCTTAAACAATGGAGTTCTCCAGTTTACGGCGTCTGGCTATTTATCTGGCTGAACGCGATTGCAGCTTGATTATCCCCTCAAAATGCGCGAGTCCAGAGTAACAAATAATTTTACTCAGGAACCCGCCCGATGTTGACGGCCACTGGCACCTTTTCCACTGAAAACGCTACAAAATATCTTGTGCAGATGTGCAAACACTTCGCCCATAAAATCGACGTAACTTACACGGATAGTGAGGGAAACTGCAGCTTTCCCATGGGCACCGCCGCTATGTTCGCCGATCCTGAGCGGTTGCGTGTGGATGTCGAAGTAAACAATGCAGAAGGTCTGAAGCAGGTCAAACATGTGATCGACGTGCATCTGGAGCGCTTTGCCTACCGCGAGAACTTCAAAAACATGGACTGGACCAGTTAAGCTAGCTTGCGACGCGCCCAATTCATGGCCAATGTATTGTAATGAGTGACAAAAGTTTCCCTGATGAAGACAGGTCGCCCAACGCGGCCTTCTTCAACGACGATGATCCAAACATCGCCTACAGCCGCGTGTGGTTCTATATTCTAAAAAGCCAGCGCAAGTTTTTTCTGAAGTTTTCCCAAACCCTCAAAGATCACGGGTTGGGGGACCCATCTTGGTACGAAATACTATTTGAAATTAACCTTGCCGGGCCTGATGGCAAGCTCATGGGTGAATTAGAAAGCAAGTTGCTTCTGCCACAATACAGCTTGTCTCGCCATGTCAGCCGCATGGAAAAAGCTGGTCTCATACGCCGTGAATATATTTCGGACGGGCGCCGGAAACAGGTTTTGTTTTTGACAGAAGAAGGTGACAGGCGGCTAGATATCGTCTGGCCACTATACCTTGGCACCTTAAAAACCGAGATGGGCCCCTTACTTGATACAGACGAAGCCTACGATCTGGCGCGTTTTTTGTTAAGATTATTGCCGTAGCACAGAGGTGGTCCTAGATTTTAGACCAATTTGCAGCCGGTTTAAGATGGATCATGGTTTCGTTTAGGCTGCTATTCTCATCGGTTCTGTTTTGCTGGCATAGGCCTCGTTAGGGGTCAACAAGCCGTGCGTCGAGTGTGGACGTTCGGAGTTGTAGTAGGTCATCCACTTGCCGATCCCAGCCCGCGCGTCGGAGCCTGTTTCGAATGCGTTCAGATAAACGCATTCGTACTTCAACGAACGCCACAATCGTTCGATCATCCGATTGTCAAGCCAAGCGCCCTTGCCGTCCATGCTGATCTTAATCTTTGCATCGGTCAGCACGTCGATCCAAGCACCACTGGTGAACTGGCTGCCTTGATCGCTGTTGAAGATTTCAGGCGTGCCATATTTTGCGATGGCCTCTTTCAAAGCTTCCACGCAAAAGTTCGCGTCCATGCTGTTCGATAGACGCCACGACAGAACCTTGCGGCTGTACCAATCCATGATAGCGATCAAATATAGGAAGCCACGCCGCATCGGGATGTAGGTGATGTCTGCGCACCAAACCCGATTGGGACGATCAATCACCATGTTGCGCAGCAGGTATGGCCAAACCTTGTGCTGGGGATGCTTCTTGCTGGTGTTTGGCTCCTGGTAGATCGGCACCAGCCTCATCAGACGCATCAACCGCCGTACGCGATGCCGACCACATCGATGCCCGTTCCGCTTCATGTACCGGGCCATCTGGCGCGATCCATACCACGGCGTTTCCAAAAACTGCTTGTCGATTATTTCCATGAAGCGCAGGTTTTCTGCGCTTTCACCTACCGGCTGAGAGTAGAGCCGCGACCGTGATAGCTGCAACAGTTCGCACTGTTTACGAAGGCTTAACTTGTGATCCCGGCTCACCATTTTTTGCCTCGCGTCCCGAGAAGTTGATGCGAGGCTTCCGCTAAAAAATCCCGTTCCACCACCAGTTGGCCAATCTTCGAATGGAGCTTATCGACGTCGGCGGCGCTAACCTGTTCTGGGGCGGCACCGCGGCGCGTAAATGCCGTCGCCATGTTCTCAATCGCCGCCCGCTTCCACGTTCCGATCTGCGTCGGGTGAACGTCATACTTCTTGGACAACTCCGCCAGCGTCATCTCCTCGCGGATCGCTTCAAGCGCAACTTTGGCCTTAAACTCTGGCGAATGGTTCTTGCGTTTCTTCATTTCGGATCGTCACTTTCATCATGCGATCCACCTTAACGACTGGCCCAAATTTCTGCGACCACCTCTCACCAATTAAATAAGCCCCACCATAAAGCAATGATGGGGCTGCTCTCTAGATGTTAGGCCCTGTTGCCGGTCTTAGAACTTTGCGATCGCTTGAATAACAAAGGTTCTTCCGGGCTCCTTAATCGGGGAGAAGCTTGGATCACTTGGGTAGTCGCCACCGTAGGACGCACGATCAGAGTAATCTTCATCGAACAGGTTCAAAACTTCACCACGAATAGTCCAATTCGACATCGATGGTGGCGTATACTCTGCGAACAAGTTCACCACCTCATACCCTTTGAGGCCTTGGGTCGGCCAAGGGTTGGCCCCATTGTAGGTAGGGTTGTAGTCCAAAGCCATATCTAGGCTGCCGCCAATAATCAAATTGTTAGCTTGGGGAATCCGCTGCATGATTTCGAACGCAATGATTTCTCCTAAAGGAGCACCATAATCGATCATCTCTCCCGACGGTACGAGATTCCCGTCCCGCTTGGTTTCAGTGTTTGAATAGGAGAATCGAGCGGAACCAAGGTCCCATGCGAAGCCCGCGTTCAGGTTGTAACCTTGACTGGAAAAGTCAAAGTTTTGATCCCCATCGCGCGCATCAGCGACTTCGGTACGGAATACTTCGCCACCAACGGAGAAACCTCCGCGTCGGAAATCAAAACCAATGTTGGCGTTCTCTGCTCGAGACGCCTTAATCCCAGTGTAATCCCACTGCCCCCACTGGGAGAACTGTGGGTCCGTTTGCCAAAAGTTGTACCCATCTTCGATTTGCAGCCCACCAAAGACGTTCGAGTATCCAGCTCTGAGACTGAACTCGTTGGTGACATCAAAGATTGCCGAAGCGTTTCCACTGAAACCGGAGAAAGTGTCTGTATAACCGTCACCACCTTCAAACTTTTGTGTATCTCCGCGCACACCTGCGGAAATGCGCCAGCGATCCGAGGGTTCAAAACGGGCCTGCGCAAAAACTCCAAAGTTTTGAGCATTTTCAGAGCGGCGTGTGGAGCTGCTGAAGTACTCAGCGTCTCTGTCATAGTAGTCAATACCAGCAACGATTGTGTTAGTATCCGAGAGATGGAACGTGTTTTGAGCTTTGAATGACAGCGTTTTGGTTTCTGTATTACTGTCCTCAGAAACAGGCGCAAAAATGCTGCTGTCAGAATAACCCAAAACAATCTGAGGGTCCCAATTCCCGCCGCCGTTTGTGAGCCCATAATTGAACGACAGATTGGTACGTTCGGTATCGTATTGCACCAAACCAGCTTGGCTATTGCCAAAGTTTGCACGTCGATTGCGAAGTGCATCATCAAATAGCTTTTGTCCGGAGAGCTCAAAACGGTGCCCAGTGTCACTCTCATAGGCTAGCTTCAACAAGCCAGACTGCATGTCGGCTGCAGTACCAGTCGCGATTACGCCTGATCCGTCTTCATAGTCGTCACCCTTCGCAGACCTTACATACCCAAGAACTTCCCAACCATTAGATGCCGCAGCCACAGTAGCGGACCCATTCAGAGTTTTGCCGTTGTCGGCAAACCCAAGACGCACTTCGCCACCGAACGTTTCACCTTCGGAAATTATGTCCGTTGCATCTTTGGTTTCCATGATCACTGCGCCAGCAACAGCATTGGGACCAGTGTCTGCCGCAGCAACACCGGGATCAACCCGAACAAACTTTAGCAGTCCAGGATCAAAAACGCTTGCTGAGACGTGGTGAAAGCTGCGGTTGTTTTGAAGAACACCATCCATCGACACAACCAAATTCAGCATATCGATGCCGTTCACGAAGATTTTCTGCGCAACCGGAATAGCACCGCCGACGGAAACGTTGGCCATACCCGCAAAAACATCTTTCATGTCGCCAAGACGCGCGCGCTCCAGCTCCGCGTCTGCAGCATAGACCGATGCACCGCGGTCAGCTGCGCCGCGTTGTTCGTCTTGCGCCTCAATGGTGATTGTGTCGAGCGTGTAGTACTCATCTTCAAGGTCCTGAGCCATTGCTGCGGTGGCAGGCAATACCGCCGCCAGACAAGTGCTCATCAACCCAGCGCGCGTGCTGGTGCGAAAAACAGACATGAGCGTCCCCCTTCTCCATAATTGGGTGTCGTGCTCTGGCTGTCTTCGTCTGGAAAATCTGGCTGAGTTCGGCGCCTGATAGCGTGGAGGTTTTTGACATGCAAGTGCATGACACGCTTTGTTGTGGCAAGGCGCGATGGAATTGTCACACTTTCCTAACTATAAGTATGCCTACCGAAAACGATTGCAAAACCGTGTTGGCTTGCTCCTTTGCTGGCCGAGCTTTAGAAAGGTTGTCCGTACTCAGACCAAACCTCGCTTCGACGTTTTTACCCAGTCCCCAGCCCAGCGAGCCATGCCTTAAAACTCCGCAGGCGTCTTCCCTCTGTTCAACCGCAAACATTTGCCTTGCCCCTTTATCTTGCCTTTGAAATAAAGCCGAAAATTTCCGCTCTCTGACAATTTGGCGAGACCCGATGTCCGTAAAAAACCGCACCTCCTTGGCCACCCGCGTTATCCATTCCGGACATGAACCTGATCCGGCAACCGGCGCGGTTGTTCCGCCGCTTTATACGGCAACAACCTATGTTCAGGACGGCATTGGCAAGAACCGTGGCTACGATTACTCGCGATCTGGCAACCCAACGCGTCAACGTGTAGAGGCGTGTCTCGCGGACCTCGAAAACGCCCAGGCCGCTTTTGTTTTTCCTTCCGGCCTCTCCGCTGCTTCAACAATGTTGGCAACATTGAAGCCAGGCGCAAAGATTGTAGCTCACGAAGACCTCTACGGCGGCGTCTACCGTCTGCTCGCGCAAGTTGGTCCGGCCATGTCCGGATGCAAAGTTGATTTGGTGGATTTCTGCGACATCGACGCCCTAACAACGGCGGCCAAAGGTGCCGACCTTCTATGGTTCGAAACGCCCTCCAACCCACTTCTAAAGATTGTCGACCTAACCGCAGTTGCCAAAATCGCCCGGGAGGTTGATGCCATCACAGTATGTGACAGCACATTTGCCTCTCCCTGTGGTCAGCTTCCATTGGACCACGGCATCGACGTGGTGATGCACTCGGCAACCAAGTTTCTGGGCGGTCATTCCGATCTTCTGGGAGGCGTCCTTTCCGTCTCCGAAAACGCCAAAGACGGCCTTGCGGACCGGATCGGCTATCTACAAAATGCGCTTGGTGCTGTGATGTGCCCAAGCGACTGCGCACTTCTGTTGCGGTCTTTGCGCACCCTCGCCCTGCGCGTGGAACGCCAGACAACCTCCGCCGCCTTTCTGGCTGAGAAACTGACTGCAAACGCTGCGGATCTGGGCATTGCAGAGGTAATCTATCCCGGACTCGCAACGCATCCCGGCCACACCATTGCCACGCGCCAGATGTCCAACTTCGGCGCACTCATCTCTCTGCGACTGATGGGCGGCTTAGACCGCGTCGAACGTGTCCTGACCGCCACACACCTGTTCCACTTCGCCGTGAGCCTTGGCAGTGTTGAGAGCCTGATCCAGCACCCGGCATCCCTCACCCATGCCGCTGTAGCGGAGGAACACCGCGAAAAGATCAGCATTGGCAACGATCTAATTCGCCTGTCCGTAGGCTGCGAAGACACGGCTGATTTGGCCGCCGACCTGGAAGCTGCCTTTTCGCAGCGCTAGCCCAATCGGCCACAACGGATTCGAGGTCCTTTTGCCCCCCTTAACGTCTAAATACACCTCACGCACTTTGCGTGAGGCTGAAATCCAGTTCGCGCTGTAGCTCGCTTCGCAATTCGCGCAGGGCAAATGATCCCAATATCGTTGCCCCAACCGAAGACCACGACCGGCACCTAAGCGCTTCGCCGCCACTACATTACAAGCAGCTCCGACCGTCACAACGCGCACACCAATATCGCGGTCCATTTCAGGCATCAGAACATTCAAGAATACCAGAGCAGGCGATTCAGCCTGCCCCCAACTGATCCAACAGTTGCAAGCCATTTTGGCGTGTGCCCCCCCCCCCAATCTTCAGAATCTTCTGCAATGAAGCTGGCAAAATCGGGATTACCATCCGCACAAAAAGATCAGTCATAAGGAAAGACCTTCTCAACACTGGGTGACGTGAATTTTGTCTTCACCTCTGAAGAATTTTTCAGCCGATGGAGCAACAAAGCCAGCCTCGGTCATTTGTTTGCCATTGCTCCAAGCACAGGTGCGGAATTCCCACGAGTCGCTGGCTTGCCTTCCTCGGAATTTTGAGCGCGGTACGAAGGCCTTTCCGGAGCCTTGTCCCCCAAGCAAGCTGCATTTAGATCCTTCTTCGCACAACACGATGCCTTAACCCGCGCGGTGCAGACTGCGATCAGTTCATCTTCGAACACGCCTTTCCCCTCCAGCGCCTGCGGCACTGCGTCCAGGACACAAGCTGCAAGTCGCAACGAAGGCAAAAACCTGACGCTAGAAACGCAGTTTGTTGACTTGCACCGTATTGTAGAGCCTGTTAGTGGAACCTTGTTTTTCAGCATTTCCGGAGCCGCATCTGACCGTTCCTAAGAGCGCTGACAGGTCCCCGGAACAGCCCTCCCTGAGCTTGCCTGGGTTGCTTTATCTTCTTGTCCAAAAGTGACATTGTCGCGCCTGGACGAACTGACTGACTGGCGGAGAATTCATTGAGGGACCGTTCAACCTACACAACCCCGCTGCCGACACAATGGGTCGGCCCGATCGCGTTTCGGGGCTCCATCGTTGACGGAGAGATAAGTGCGCCACTTGCGACTTATGAGAAGCCGCTTTGGCCGTCGACCGCGCGTGGCGCAATCGTGTCGCGTCGCTCCGGCGGTATAAACGTCACGCTTGTGGACGAGCGCATGACCCGCTCCCTTGCCTTCCGCGCCACCGATGGCGCATCCGCAATCGCAGCCTGGAACGCCATTCAAACCCGCCAGGACGAAGTTGCCACGGTGGTCAGCAGCACCAGTCGTTTTGCCCGATTGATTGACCTCAACCGTCAGTTTGCAGGCAATCTCCTGTTTGTCCGGCTGGAATGCGCCACCGGCGACGCCTCCGGTCACAACATGGTGACCAAAGCCGCCGAGGCCGTGCAAAACTGGATTCTGTCCGAGTACCCCGAGCTCGCTTACGCATCGATTTCCGGGAACATGTGCACCGACAAAAAAACCTCAGCGGTCAACGGTCTATTGGGCCGAGGCAAATATGTTGTCGCCGACATGCTGATCCCCAAACGCATTGTAGAACGGGTTCTGCACAGCAGTGCGGATAAAATCGTACGGCTCAACTACGAGAAAAACTATGTTGGCAGTACAATTGCTGGCTCGCTGAGAACAGCGAACGCGCATTTCGCCAACATGCTTCTTGGTTTCTATCTGGCGACAGGCCAAGACGCTGCAAACATCATCGAAGCCAGCCAAAGTATGGTTCATTGCGAAGACCGTGACGGTGACCTCTACTTTTCTTGCACGTTCCCAAACCTCATCGTTGGGTCAGTCGGTGCCGGAAAAGACATTCCAGAGATCCAGGAAAACCTTGAAAAAATGGGGTGCCAGGACGAGAGAGCGCCGGGCGATAACGCGCGCCGGCTGGCCGGCATCTGCGCTGGCGTTGTCCTGTGCGGGGAATTGTCACTCTTGGCAGCGCAAACGAATCCTGGCGAACTGGTTCGCACCCATATGGAACTGGAGCGATGACCGACAGCCAAATTGCAGACCGCAAAGTCGAACACATTCGCATCATCACATCGGACACAGGTGTTGAGCGGAACAACAGCGGCTTTGACCAAATCCAGCTGACACACCGCGCGTTGCCCGAGTTGAACTTCGGGGATATCAACACGCAAACCACCTTCCTCGGCAAACCGCTGAGTTTTCCGCTTTTGATTTCCTCGATGACCGGAGGAACAGGTGACGAAATCCTGCGGATCAACCGCAACCTAGCGACAGCCGCCGAAAAGACCGGCGTCGCTATGGCTGTTGGGTCTCAGCGCGTCATGTTTACCGATCAATCGGCGACATCAAGCTTTGCCTTACGAGACGTGGCCCCTACCACACCAATCGTTGGCAATGTTGGTGCGGTGCAACTGAATTACGGTTTTGGGCATTCCGAATGCTTAGAAGCTGTAGAGGCTATTCAGGCGGACGGGCTGTATTTGCACCTGAACCCTCTTCAGGAAGTGATCCAGCCCGAAGGCGATGTCAATTTCGCGGGCCTTCTCGCTCAAATCGCGGTCATCACCGAGGTTCTCCCTGTGCCAGTGCTGTTGAAAGAGATTGGCTGCGGCTTGTCGGCACAAGACATTCAACTGGCTTTTGACGCTGGCGTTCGACATTTCGACGTCGCGGGGCGCGGCGGCACCTCCTGGAGCCGGATTGAATACCACCGTCGTGCCCACGATGGCGACGACTTGGGCTTGGTTTTTCAAGATTGGGGCTTAACTACAGTCGATGCTCTGCAGGACGCGCGCGCGTATCTAAGCAAAGCAAACGAAACAACAACTTTGATTGCCAGTGGAGGCATTCGAAACGGCATTGATATGGCAAAGTCGCTGATACTTGGCGCAGACCTATGCGGCGTCGCGGCGCCGTTCCTGAGCGCCGCGCAAACGTCCAGCGAAGCAGTCGTGGCAGTGATTGAGAAATTCCGACGAGAGTTTCAAACCGCTATGTTCCTGCTCGGCTGCCAGAACATTGCCGCGCTTCGGTGTAACGCTGACCTTCTGAGACAACATGGGAACTCGCTTTGACAACACCGGGTATTGAGGCGCTGAGCTTTTTCACGCCACGCAGATATGTCCACCTCAATGAATTGGCCACCCATCATGGGATTGATCCGGCCAAGTTCTCTCGAGGCATTGGCCAGGAGAAGATCGCGCTGCCAAATGCGGACGAAGACATCGTCACAATGGCGGCAGAGGCCGCTTTGCCAATTGTGGAACGTGTTGGCGTAGAAAGCATCGACACTGTTCTTTTTGCGACGGAAACCGGGATTGATCAGTCCAAGGCCGCCGCAATTTACGTCCACCGCCTGTTGGGACTGTCGCCCAACTGCCGCTGCGTCGAACTCAAGCAGGCCTGTTATTCCGCCACCGCAGCGCTGCAAATGGCAGCCAGCTATGTGGCCCGGAAGCCAAGCCGCAAGGTTCTGGTCATTGCCTCCGATGTGGCGCGCTATGACCTTGGCAGCTCCGGCGAAGCCACCCAGGGTGCAGGTGCGGTTGCGATCCTCGTCAGTTCCGAACCCAAAATAGCCGAAATCGGCACCGAGTCCGGCCTATACACTGAAGACTGCATGGATTTTTGGCGACCAAACCATCGTCGCACCCCCTTGTTTGATGGCAAAGCATCGACCCTGCGCTATCTCAACGCGCTCGTGGAAGCCTGGAAAGACTACCAGGCAAACGGCGGCTTGGACTACGATGCCTTCTCCCGGTTCTGCTTCCATGTGCCCTTCTCCCGAATGGGGGAGAAAGCCAATAGCCACCTCGCCAAGGCCAACGGCCAAAAACAAAATCCTGACCACGTGCTGCCAAGCCTGATTTACAATCGGCAGGTCGGCAACTGCTATTCCGCGTCCCTCTATCTGGCCCTCATCTCCGTGCTTGAAAACGACGAAACCGATCTCACCGGCAAAAACATCGGGCTATTCAGCTACGGTTCCGGTGCGACGGGTGAGTTTTTTGACCTTCGCGTTCAGCCAGGCTACGCCGAGCATCTGTTCCCGGAGCAACACCAAAGCCTTCTGCAAGACCGCGACGCCATCGACTATGATGGCTACATCACGCTGTGGCACGAAAAAGACCTGACACAAGGCACGCAAGAATGTGCGTCCGGTCGGTTCCGTTTGACCGGCATCGAAGACGACAAACGAATTTATGTCGATCAGCAGGCCTGAAGCGGGGGCATATGCGCCGGGCAAGCTGATCTTGTCCGGTGAACACTCGGTGCTCTACGGCGCTCCGGCCTTGGCGATTGCCATTGCCCGCTATACCGAGGTGTGGTTCACACCGATGGGCCTTGGAGAGGGGCTCAAAACCGCGTTCTCCAATCTGTCCGATGGTGCCAACTATCCGCTCAAGCTGGTTGCCAAGTTCAAAACCTCTCTGGACAACCGGTTTGAGCAGTTTGCACGCGGCGAATTACGTGTTCAGGACGTTCTTACCAAACCCGATGACCTTGCGGTTTATGCGCTTGCCTCTCTGTTGCAGGACAAACCTGTGAACGGCGACGCGATACCTGGCATTGGCGCGCAATGGCCCCTGCCCTCGCCTGGCGAGCTCGGCAGCCGCTCCGACCTCCCCATTGGCGCAGGCATGGGCTCCTCTGCCGCCATCGTCGCCGCCACAACAGTCTTGTTTGAACGCCTTTTGGCACGTCCTAAGACGGTACAGGAGCGTCTTGACCGTGTCCGCTTCTGTGAGCGCCTCAAACATGGCAAAGCCGGCCCAATAGATGCAGCCGCGGTTGTGCTAGGCGGCTTGGTGCGGGTCGAAAACATCCGCGACAACGCCGAACAAGTCCAACTGCCTGAAACGCATGACCTTGTGTCCGGTAACGGCTGGTACTGGGTCCTGCACGGACGCCCCGAAAGCAGCACCGGAGAATGTGTGAGCGCCGTCGCGGCGGCACACGGTCAGGACACAGGCCTCTGGGCCGATTTTGCAGCTTGTACCAAGGAAATAGAAGGCCACCTTCTGACCAATGGCGCCCCCAATGCGGCCATCGCAGAAAACCAACGCCTTCTCGAACGGATCGGAATCGTGCCGGATGCCGCCACGGCCTTTGTCAAAGAGGTAGAAAATCTAGGCGGCGCAGCCAAACTCTGCGGCGCAGGCTCGGTGCGCGGCGCCAACGGCGGCATGATCCTGGTTCGGATCAACGATCCCGAAGCGATGAGCGCGCTGATGTCCAATCACCCGAGTTTACAGTGGGACACCTTGCAGATGTCACCTGTTGGGGCGGGCCATGGCACGCCGCCTGTGCCAGTTGCAGGGCTCCCGACGTGACCCAACAAGCGGAAAGCATATTGGTTAGCGCCCCTGGCTCCATCATGATCACAGGCGAACATGCGGTGGTCTACGGACATCGTGCCATTGTCGCCGCCATCGAACAGCGAGTTGAGGTCACATTACGCCTTCGCACTGACGGCCTTGTCCGCGTAACTTCGGAAATTGCGCCTCCACTGGAGTGTTCCGCAACTGCTCTCCCCCGAAGTGGCCCTTACAAATTTGTGCTGGCCGCTTTGGAGGTCCACAAGAGCGCCATTGCCTCGGGCTGCGACCTGGACATCCGCTCTGAGATAGATCCAACTTTGGGCCTGGGGTCCTCTGCCGCTGTAACAATCGCAACCTTAGGCGCGCTGTCCAATTGCAGCGGACGGACCGACACCAAACAGCTGCACCAAGATGCGCTCAAGATTGTGCGGGAAATTCAAGGCCGCGGCAGCGGCGCTGATCTCGCGGCCAGCCTCTTGGGGGGATTGATCTCTTACCGGGCGCCCACATCCGAAAATACCAACGCCGAGATTTCGCCTCTTCCGCTTCCGCAGGTGCCGGTCAGTCTTCGATACTGCGGCTACAAAACTCCAACCGCCGAAGTCCTCCGTCTAATCGCGGAGCGACGCGTGGGACAGGAGGCCTTTTTTGACGCGCTCTACAAACGTATGGGCGAGGCTGCTGAAATAGCCATCAAGGCGGCACAAGCCAAAGATGCCGCGTTCTACGCCGCACTATCCACCTATCAGGATCTGATGGGCGAACTGGGCGTCAGCGACCCTACGCTGGACCAGATCATAGCGGACGCCACTCGCGCGCCAGAAACCTTGGCCGCAAAAATTTCCGGCTCCGGACTGGGGGACTGCGTTGTTGCGTTTGGTCCAACACCAGTGGACTTCCGTCCTGTAACCATCGCGACAGAAGGACTTGTTGTGCATGACTGACGCTGTTCGCACACTCATTTCAAAAGCCATGGCCGATGTGCCGGATGTACAGCCAGCAGAGGCCTTTGCACCAAGCAACATCGCCCTGTCCAAGTACTGGGGCAAACGTGACAAGGCCCGCAATCTGCCTCTCAACAGCTCGATTTCGATCTCTCTTGGAGATCTGGGGTCGCACACTTCTGTCGCCCTCTCACCAACCGACAAGGACGAAGTGACTCTGGACGGAGAAACTCTGGATCCGGACAGTGCCTTCGCCGCGCGCACCTTGGGCTTTGTCGATATGTTCAGAGGCGACAAACACCTGCCCCTGCTTGTGCAAACACGCAACACGATCCCGACCGCAGCCGGCTTGGCCTCCTCCGCCTCCGGATTTGCGGCGCTGACACAAGCGCTTTGTGCAGCCTTTGATCTGTCTCTCTCCGGCACAGACATGAGCCGCATCGCCCGCCTCGGCAGCGGCAGCGCCACCCGATCACTGTGGCATGGCTTTGTGAAATGGTCCAAAGGTGAAGCCGAAGACGGTAGCGACAGCCACGGCATCAAACTTGACCACCGATGGGACAACCTGCGGATCGCAATTATCCCCGTAGACAAAGGCATCAAACCCCAATCCTCTCGCGACGGCATGAACCACTCCGCGCGCACCAGCCCACTGTTCCCCACTTGGCCTGCTCAGGCAGAGAAGGACTGCGCGTTCATTGAAACCGCCATCCTGGAGCGCAACTTTGACGCCCTTGGGCCGCGTGTTGAAGCAAACGCGCTGGCCATGCACGCCACTATGATCGCAGCCCGCCCCCCTTTGGCTTACCTGACCGAGAAAAGCTGGTCCGTTTTGGCAAACCTCTGGAACGCGCGCGACAACGGCTTGTCAGCCTTTGCCACGATGGACGCCGGCCCAAATGTGAAGTTGGTTTTTGAAGAAAACAGCACAAGCGACGTGCTGTCTGTTTTTCCAGAGGCCCAAGTGATTTCCCCATTTTCGGACCACGCCCAAGCACCAAGTTGACCGACCACCAAGGCAACATGGACCTGGCTCTGTCATTTGGCGCTCATCAGAAAACACTCATTGCTGCAAAGAAGGCGAACTAAGTGACTGGACCTGATTGACCTGAGCACCAAGTTTCCTGCTGCTCCTGTAGAGTTCTTGGGTTTAGCTTGATGGCCTTAAGCGGCCAGTTTGTCCATCATCGGTTTCTCGTCTTCCAGCGCCCGGAGCGTCTTTGCGTCTGACGGTTCCATACCGCCATACTTACTCTTGTATTAGTGGAAGGAGCCCTGACTGATCCCATAGCGCCTGCACACGTAAGCCGCCGTCTCGCCAACTTCCTGCTCCTGGAGCATCTGAAGGATCTGCTCATCGGTGAAGCTCGCCTTCATTGCTCCGTCTTGAAGTTGGGCAGTCTCTACACAAAGCTGCTGGAGAGTAAGGGGCTCAGATCATGGTCTTTTCTTCGCCATTATCGGCAGCCGGCCCCATCAGCATTGCAAAGACGGCCTAGTCGCTCGCTGTACCCAACACGGCATGTGAAATGCGCCTCAAATCTGACAACCGACCTGCATTTAAGCCAGCATTTCAAAAATGCTGTGCGGCAGAACGAACGAGAGACAGTGCGTTAGGTCATTACGCCTGCAACCTTTGATCCGAAGAAGCAATGTGTCACCCATGGTGAATAGGCGGATATGGTATGCAAAGTGTCCTCAGTCAAATTTGCAAAAAAGACCGCTCTTAAATGAATGTCCAGCCCCCTTTGCATCTACGCCTCTAACAGCTTGGATGAGTTCTTTGACCATGGTTCAGACCTTGACCAAGGCGATCGCACCTTGACGCCCTTTCGGTCAGAACAACCAGTTCCAGCCCCTCGGCCTTCAGGAGGTTTACAGTTTACGCAATAGGTTGATGTTTTGAGCAAAGCCAATTCTGGGAAAATCCTTCCCTCAGCCGCCCCATGAACAACGGCGTATGTTCGATTCCTGCTTAGAGGAATGAGACCCAGATGAGTCACCCATCAACGTAACCCGCAATGGTAGCTTCAACCCCATCCGAGTACAGCTGCGCAAGAAACCGCGAAAATGCCTCCGAGAATCCGCCACTGTCGGCAATGTCGCCGTAAATATGTCGTTGCTCCAACCATGCTTGCGGCGTCTGCTTTGCCGCATTGGCAGCTTCAGAGAGGCGCGCCCAATCCGGGTCATTGGCCTTGATTGTGCTGCCATCTTCCCGCACGCCCTGGCACATGCGCGCCCAAAGCGCCTGAGACAAAGCTAAGCCATTCGTTGGCGTCCCTGCGGCCAAGGCAGTTCGAATGATCGGCAAAACGGCCCCTGAGTGGCGGCTGGATCCATCAAACGCCACCCGTCTGACAGTGTCGACCATCGCGGGGTTGGAGAAGCGCGCGTCGATAAGGTCCACATAGGCTTCTGGCGAGATCTCAGGCACGGGGGTGATGTGAGGCAGGATTTCTTCAAGCGCCACTTTTCGAAACAGCGCTTTGATCATAGGAGTGCGCATCGCGTCTGCGATTGTGTGGAGCCCCAGTATCTCAGCTGGCGCTGCAATCACTTGATGACCGCCGTTAAGTAACTGAAGTTTCATCGCTTCATAGTCGTGCACGCGATCTGAAACCGTTACACCGACGTCCTCCAGCGGGGGGCGACCGGCGCAAAAGTCATCTTCGATCACCCATTGACGAAAATTTTCATGTGTCACAGGCGCAGCGTCGCCTATGCCGATGCTTTGCGCCAAGGCCACCTCTCCTGGTCCGGTGGCGGGTACGATACAATCCACCATGGAATTCGGAAAACTAACAGTCTCTGCAATCCATTGCGCCAGATCAGGGGCGCTTAGCTTGGCCAAGCCTATCACTACCTCTTTAAGAATGCGCCCATTGCCCGGCAAGTTGTCACAGCTCATGCAGGTGAAAGGACCAATGGCCGCGGCCCGCCGCACTTTCAGCGCTGCGACAATGGCGCCAAAGGCGGTGCGAGGGGTGTCACGGTTGACCGCGTCATGCTGAATATCGGGATGCGTGCGCGAGAACCGTTTGTCAGCTGGATCGAGGAAATAACCCCCTTCGGTGACCGTTAGGGACACAATCCGGATACGCGGGTCCGAAAGTTGGCGGATCAAGGCGCGATTGCCCTCCTCGATCGACACAAAATCAACCATCGCCCCGACCACCTCGGCAGAGGAGCCGGACGGGTCCAGTTCGATCAGGGTTGTGAGGTAATCCTGAGCCGCCAGCTTATCGCGTTGCGCACTGTCATAATCGCGCACCCCTGCGCCGATGATGGCCCAGTCCAGCGCTTTGCCCAGCTGCATAAGACGGTGCAAATACCACGCCTGATGCGCGCGGTGGAAATTGCCAACGCCAATATGCACGATCCCCGGGGTAAGCGCCGCGCGATCGTAAGTCGGCACAAGAACACCTTCCGGCATCTCTTGAAGTGTCGCGTTGCTGAGCTTCATCGTTTCCGATCTCCTCGCGGGGTATCCCATCAGCTCTTCTTTCTTTGCGGCTGGGTTAAAGGGCGTAGGGCGGCATCACACGATGCGCAGCCCATCTGTGTCGAACTTGTGGATCTGCTCAGCCTGCGGCGTCAGATAAACCGTGTCGCCATGGCGCACAGCAATATCGCCGGTGATGCGCACAGTGAACGTCTCCGCAAGCCCCGTGTCATGCACGTGGATGAAAGTGTCGGATCCAAGATGTTCTGCCACGCCGACCACTCCTTTCCACAGACCTTCCGTCGTGCTGACCTCGGTGTGTTCAGGGCGGAGACCAATGGTGTGAGCGCCTTGTTTGGCCGCTTCGTCTCCTGAGATGAAGTTCATCTTGGGGGACCCAATAAAGCCGGCCACAAACTTGTTTCGTGGTTTGTGATAAAGCTCCAGCGGAGAACCAACTTGTTCGATCACACCGGCCTGCAGCACCACAATCTTGTCAGCCATGGTCATGGCTTCGACCTGATCGTGGGTCACATAGATCATCGTGGTTTGCATACGGTTGTGCATCTCGCTGATCTCAAGGCGCATACCCACGCGCAAGGCAGCGTCCAGGTTGGACAGGGGCTCGTCAAAAAGGAAAGCCGAGGGATCGCGCACAATGGCACGGCCGATGGCAACCCTCTGGCGCTGTCCACCGGAGAGCTGCCCTGGCTTGCGGTCCAGATAATCCGTGAGGTTCAACGCATTGGCCGCCGCGGCTATGCGCTTTTCCTGCTCGTCCTCATCCACGCCCGCCATGCGCATCGGAAAGGCAATGTTCTTGCGCACCGTCATGTGCGGATAAAGCGCATAGGATTGAAACACCATTGCCAACCCACGCTTGGAGGGCGGCACCTCTGTCATGTTTTCATCGTCAATGATGACCTTGCCCGAGGTTGTTTCCTCTAGCCCGGCAATCAGCCTGAGCAATGTGGACTTACCGCAGCCTGACGGCCCTACGAAAACCGCGAACTCACCGTCTTCAATGGTCAGGTTCAGTGGTGGAATGACCTCCACGTCACCGAAAGACTTGGTCACGTTTTCAAGTTGAATGCGTCCCATGACGTTTCCTTACTTCACGGCGCCAAAGGTCAGGCCTTGGACCAATTGTTTTTGACAGAACCAGCCGAGCACCACGATGGGGCCAACAGCGGCAGTGGAGACAGCCGACAGGCGGCCAAAGAATAGGCCTTCGGGTGCGCGATTGCCTTCGATGAGTTTGGAAAGCGTGGCAGCGTCGGTGGTGGTTAGACGCACCGTCCAATACGCCTCGTTCCAGCAAAAGATGAAGCACAGCAGCGCGGTCGAGGCGATGCCTCCCCAAGCCAGCGGGATCAGGATTTCCTTGATCTCCCCGAGCGTATCGACGCCGTCCATTTTGCCAGCCTCGATGATGTCCTTGGGGATCTCCTTGAAGTAGGTGAAGAGCATCCAGATCACGATCGGCAGGTTGATTAGGCTTAGCACCAGAATGATCATGAAGTGGGTATCAAACAGTCCCAGACTCTTGGTTAAAAAGGTCATCGGGTAGAGCACTGCAGCAGCGGGCAGCATCTTGGTAGACAACATCCACATCAGCACATCTTTGGTGCGCTTGGTCGGGTTGAACGCCATGGCGTAGGCCGCTGGAATACTCACCACAAGCGTGAAGATCGTGGCAAACACAGAGGTGATGACCGAGTTGCGCGCAAAGCGCCAATAGTCGTAGTTTTCGGTCATATTGAGATAGTTTTCGAGCGTCGGTGTGAACCAGAGCAGATACTCAGACTTCACCGCATCAGCATCGGTTTTGAAGCTGGTCAGCACCATCCAGAAGATTGGGAAGAAAAACAGGAGCCCCACAATCCAGGCCAGCACTGGCCAGAGGACATTCGAGAGTTTTGAAGATTGTGCAACGATGGCCATGGTCCGTTACTCCATCAAAGTCTTGCCAATCATGCGCAGCAGAAAAATTGCGACGATGTTGGCAAGGATGACTGCGAAGATGCCGGTTGCGCTGGCAGCTCCGATGTTGTTGTTGGCAAACTCACCGATCAGATATGGCAGGTTCTTGTTGCCGTTCCCGCGGCTGACGATCTCGATCTCCGCGTAAAGTGACAGGTGGAAAATCGCCTGGATCATCACCACGATGGCAATTGGTCGGCCCAAGTGCGGCAAGGTGAGAAAGCGAAACTGTGACCACGGACCAGCACCGTCCAAAACAGCCGCCTCTTTCTGTTGCTGGTCCTCAGACTGCAGTGACGTCATGAAAATCAGCACCGCAAAGGGGGTCCACTGCCATGTCACCATAATGATGACCGCAAGGGCGGAGGTCTGTGTGGCCCGGAAAGAGATCGGTGTGAGCTCCGGCCAAAGTGAGAAAAACCAACCCACAAGCGGCGCATTGCGCAGTCCCTCAACCATGTCGTTGATGCTGCCCACTGTGATGCCCTGCAGACCAAGCACAGGATCCAAGATCATATTGATCCACAGAACGGCGTTTACGGCTGGCATGACAAAGAAAGGCGAAATCAGCAGCACGCGAACGATCCCACGACCCGGAAAGGCACGGTTGATCAACACGGCGATCAGCACACCGAGGATCACGGTCAAAAAAAGGATGCTGCAGACAATGACGAGGCTGTTTTGGATCGAGAGCAAGAAATCTTTGGACTTCAGGACAAATTCGTAGTTCCCAAACCCCCGCCAGTTGCTCAAACTGGGGCTGGTCCATTCAGGTCGCCGCAGGCTGTTCAGCACATAGCGAATGAACGAAAAATACAAGGTCATTCCTAGCGGCACCAGCATCCAGACTAAGAGCAATAGGACCGCTGGGGTTTGCAGGAGCCTTGGAAGCGTTCTCTTAGACATGAGGCTTTCCTCCCGCCAAGACGATAAAATCGTTCAGCGTGTTGTTCGTAGATTGCAATTGGGTGAAGGGTACGTGTCGCTAAGTTATCAGAGCAAGCCAGCGATTAGCTTTAAAAGGAGGGCGACGCTAGGGACCGCAACCCTCCCGGGGAGCAGAGGCTTAATAGTAGCCAGCCTCTTTCATGATCGCATCAGCAGCCGCCTGTGAAGCAGCCAGGGCCTCATCGACAGACTTGGCACCAGACAATGCTGCGGCCATCTCTTGAGCAACAGCGGAGCCCACTTCTGGGAACTCAGGGATGGCAGCAAACTGCACACCTACGTATGGCTTCAAGTCCGTCGCCTGTGGTGCAGCGCTTTCAATCGCCATCATTTCCGCCTTGGCGAAACCGGCCGCGGCCTGGAACTCAGGCAACGCATAGGTGGACGCCCGTTGTCCTGTCGGAACTGAACCCCAACCAAACTCTGGGTGGTTACCAACAGCTTGCACATACTCTTTGGAAGTTGCCCACTCGATGAAATCGGACGCCGCCTCGGCGTTTGGAGAGCCAGCCGGAATGGCCATGGCCCAGGCCCATAGCCAGTTGGCACCGACGGAGTTACCTGCGTTTGGCGATTGCGCGTAAGCAACGCCATCTACTTCCAGGAAGGACGCAGCAATTGTGGCGTCAATCCACATCCCGCATTTGCCTTCGTTATAAAGGGCAAGAATTTCGTTGAACGAGTTGCCTTCTGAGCCCGGAGGACCGTAGTTGCCAAGCAGGTCAACGTAGAAGTTGATTGCTGCGCGCCACTCGTCGCTGTCGATGGTTGGGCGATAGTCTTTGTCAAACCAAGCGCCGCCAAAGGAATTCACCACCGTTGTGATAAAGGCCATGTTGTCGCCCCAACCTGGCTTGCCGCGCAGGCAGGCGCCGTAAACGCCTTCGTCTGGGTTGTGGATCGCGGCGGCTGCAGCTTTCACATTATCCCAGCTGTCGTTGTCGGCAATGTTCACGCCGGCAGCGTCCGTGAGGTCTTTGCGATACATCACCATGGAACTCTCGCCATAGAACGGCGCCGCATACATTTGGCCCTCGTGGCTCAGCCCCGCGCGGATCGCAGGCAAGATGTCCCCTTCATCATAGGTGGCGCCGAACTTGAGAGGCTCAATCCAGCCTGCCGCGCCCCAGATAGCTGCTTCCTGCATGCCAATGTTGATGATGTCATACTGGCCACCACCGGTGGCCGTATCGGAGGTCACTTGCTCGCGCAGAACACCTTCCTCCAGCGAAACCCAGTTCAGTTCCACTCCGGTCTCTGCCGTGTAGGCTTCAGCAACCTTTTGCATGTTGATCATGTGACCGTTGTTCACGATCGCAATGGTCAGGCTGGTGTCGGCAGCAGCTGCACCGGCCATCAAGGTCATGGCACTCACCGCACCAAGCACGTTTCTTTAGGACATCCGATCCTCCCTGTCTCTGGATGTTGCCCGCACAGGCTATCGTCGCAATGCGCCTTGCGTCAGTTTATTTTTTTTACGCGCGCAAATTTTTATAATTACATGAGACTAATCAATGCATTACGCAGAGCCGCGCATAATCAACCGCCCCTCAAATAATGTAACATCCCGCGTTGTCGCACGCTGCCTCGACTCAATTAGCCTCAAAAGT
Organism: Shimia sp.; assembly: GCF_022448905.1. Taxonomy (GTDB): domain Bacteria; phylum Pseudomonadota; class Alphaproteobacteria; order Rhodobacterales; family Rhodobacteraceae; genus Shimia. Next base: position 136,385 of record NZ_JAKVCW010000013.1, read on the forward strand.
GTCTCCACACTCCTCGCCCCAATGGAATCGTAGTCTTGAGAAACCGTGGTCAACGACGGACAGGTGTATTGCGAGAACGGATGGTTATCGTGCCCCGCCACGCGCAACGCACTGCCTGCGCCTAAACCAACGCGCAACCCGTTTTCATAGGCAGCGGACAAAAAACCAATCGCCAAACGGTCGTTGGAACACAGCACTGTGTTGGTTGGCAGCAGGCGATTGGAAATCAACCGTGTGCCTTCGCGAAATCCAATCTCCTCAAAGTCCCAGCCCTCGCCATCTGTCTGGATCAAATGTGGCTTCTGGTCCAAACGTTCCATTGCCGCGACATAGGCTGCTCGCCGTTTGTATGCGTTTGGGTTGATAGGAGACTTCATTTCAAAAAACACCGGAGGCTCCCCGGTTCTGCACAGGTATTCGACAATCAGTTCAATGCTTTGGTCATTGTCGGAACCAAAGAAGGCCTCCCCGACCCCTTCCAGATTGGCATCAAAAAGAACCGTCGGAACTTCCTCTGCGAACTCGGCCACCTTTGCAGTGTCAGACGCGCGTCCCAATGGGGCCAAAAGCACCCCTGCCGGCTTGATCGCGCGTAAACTGTCCAGGTTGGCGATTTCCTGCTCTGGCCCCGCGTGGGAACTCAGCAACAGTGGGTTAAATCCCGCCTTCAAAATCATCCCTTCCATTGTCCGAGCAATACCGGCAAAAAACGGATCGGTCAGATTGGGCACCACCAGACCGATGTTTTTTGTCTGCCTTCGGTTTTGATTGATCGCATAAATATTGGGTCGGTAATTATATTGCTCCAATGCCGCTTCGATGCGCGCACGCGTGGTTTTCCGCACGCTCTCCGGATCGTTGAAATACTTCGAAATCGTTGGCCGGGAAATCCCGCTGATCGCAGCGAAGTCTTCCATGTTTTTGATTTTGGGCTCGCTCATTGCCTGTCCTTCTGGCGCAAATTCGCGCGTTCGCTTCCAAAACTAATGTAAAACGCCAGTCAAAGACATCTGAAACTTGACGCCCGGAAAGTTAGTTCACCACACAGCGGGACTCAGGCGCGCACGCCCCGCGCACCATTCCCTTGAGGCGAAAATTGTTCTAGACAGCATTGACTGATCGGAAGCCAGCCCTCGCATTTTTCTCTGCTCTCGAAGCAAAAACAGTATCCCAAATTTGCGATTTTTCATTGCGAAGATCCACAATTTCGATATTTTTAAGTTATGTTTAATCCAGTCGAAACACCGCCAGTTAAGCCGACTGGCGAAACCGGATCCGCCACGCAGCAAGCTTATGCAGCGTTGCGTCGAATGATCGTTATCGGGGAGTTGTCCCCTGGCGAGAAACTTAAAATCGACACATTGCGAAAGACGCTGGACACCGGGGCCTCTCCTGTCCGCGAAGCACTAAGCCTTTTGGTGAGCGATCAACTGGTTGAACGACTTGATCAGCGCGGGTTTCGGACAGCCTCTGCAAGCCGCGGCAATTTCGAAGAGATCCTGATGCTGCGCTGTCACCTGGAAGAGATGGCCCTTCGGCGCAGCATTACCTCCGGCAATCAAAACTGGGAGGAAAGCCTTGTCCTCGCCCACCACCGTATGGGGCGGCAGAACCGGGACGATGTGGAAGCCTTTGAAGAGCGCCACAAAGCCTTTCACATGGCACTGCTTTCCGCCTGTGACTCCCCAATTTTGCTCAAGTTTTGCAACCAACTGTATGATCTCAATGTGCGCTACCGCTATCTCGCGGGACGCGCATCGGGCTATCAAAAGCGGGACGTCAGCAACGAACACGCGGACATTTTGGCGGCAACCGTCGAACGCAACGCCAATCTGGCGGTGGAACGCTTGATTTCACACTATCGGCAAACCGGCGACTTCCTGACGGCGCAGTTTGACACCCCAGAGTAGGCAGTCGGCCCGCCCCTCAGGACAGGCCAACACTGCTCAAGCTTTCGCCAATACCAGATCAAAGTCGACCCGCGCGTAGGGCCCATTGACCTTGCCGGACAGTTCAAACCCATCTGGGAAGCTGCCAGCAGGCTGCGGGACATAGGTCATGACCAAGTCCTCGCGCACACCAAACACCGTATCCTGATCCAGATAAGGATCATCGTCCGGGAACACTTCCGTCACCAGCGAGCGGAAGCCATCGGCGGTCACGATGTAATGCAAGTGTGATGGGCGCCACGGATGCCGCCCGGCCGCATTGAGAATATCACCAACCGGCCCATCTGAGGGCACAGTGTATTCCACGGGTCGCACCGTGGTGAACGCGTAGCGTCCATTTTCATCCGCCGTCATCAGCCCATGGAACGAATGGGTGTCCTGCTCCGGGTCCTGGCTGGAATACATCCCGTTCGGTGCAGTCTGCCAAATGTCGATCTGGGCGCCCGGGATCGCATTACCCTCCGTATCACGCACGGTTCCTTCAACGAGCACGGTTTCACCTTCATAATCCCGCTTCATATCCCCCCCAACCGCAAGCGGCGGCGGATTGGACACATGGAATGGGCCAAGCACGGAGGAACTGGTGGCCTCCGGAGTGGAGTGCAGCATATCCACCAGCGAGGACAGGCCCATGACATCGGACAGCAACACAAACTCTTGACGCTCAGCGGTGGTTATCTCCCCTGCCCGCGTCAGAAAGTCGATCCCAACCCGCCACTCGTCGTGGGTCAAGTTCACCTCCCGGGCAAAGTCATGGATGTGACGCGCCAAAGCCGAAAGCACTTCTTTGACGCGCGGGTCCGTGTCATCGCCAAAATAGGACGTAAAAACGTCGGTTATATTGTCTTTGGTGACAGAGCGCATGGGCGCCTCCTAGTTCAGAATAGCGAGGCTGAGCGCCGGGTAGCGGATCAGCAGGATAAGAACGATCAGCATCACACCCGCAAAGGGCAGCGCGCCGAGGAACACATCTTTGAGCGAGATGCGGTCATCGTTCAGCGTGGCTTTGATCACAAAGCAGGAAATACCGAGCGGCGGCGTCAGCAGGCCGATTTCGGCGCCCACCACGGTGATGATGCCAAACCACACCAGGCTGAGCCCCATCGGCTCTACCAAAGGCAGGAACAGCGGCACAACGATCAGGATGATCGAGGCTGTATCCAAAAGCGTGCCGAGGAACAGCATCAGCAGGACATACAACAGCATCACAGTGAAGAAGCTGGCATGGCTGTTGGCGAGCATGTCGCCCAACTCATTTGGCAAGCCCGCGAGACCAAGCATACGGCTGTAAATCGACGCCGCGGTGATCAAAAACAAGATCGACGCGGTGATATAGCCGGTCTCGAGCAGCGCTTCCCAGAACCCTTTGGCGGTCATACGGCGGCGCACAAGCGCGATCAGAAGCGCAACAAGCGATCCTGTGGCCCCGGCCTCCACAGGCGTTAGCCACCCGGTGTAGATGCCACCCAGAACAACAAAGATCAGCCCCACGGTCGGCAATGTCTTGGAGGCAATCTCACCCCAGCGCATCGCCTCAAAGTCTTCTGCCGGACGTCCGCCAACAAAATTCGGAAAGAACCGCCCCATGAAGAAAATCGCGCCCACATAGGCCACCGCCAACATGAGGCCCGGCACGACACCGGCTAGGAACATCTCTCCCACAGATTGCTCAGCCACGAAGGAGTAGATGATCAGCATGGCCGACGGCGGAATGATCATACCCAAAACCGAAGACCCGGCGACCACCCCAACGGCAAAGCGCGGGTTGTAGTCGTACTTGAGCATCTGCGGCACGGACACCTTGGAGAACACAGAAGCGGAGGCGATGGAGCTGCCGGTCACGGCGGCAAACACCGCGTTGGCCCCAACCGTGGCCATGCCAATGCCGCCTTTTACCCGCCGAAAGCCGGTACTCATGACGTCATAAACGTCTGCGCCGAGCCCGGCTTTGGACACCACAAGCCCCATGAAGGTAAACAGCGGCACCGTGGCAAACGTGTACTCCATCACACTGTCCCCAACGGCGATCTTCAACAGGTTCATCGCCAGATCGAAGTTGTCCCGCATCAGCCAGATGGAGACAAAGGACACCACGCCCAGCGCAATCGGAATATACATCCCGAGGTAAATCAGGACGACAATGGCAACGACAGAGGCCATGCCAATTTCAAGCGGACTCATTCTTTGTCCTCATGTTCGGGAGCACGGATCAGCTCTGATTTTTCAGCAGGGGAAAGAACTTTGAAGGCAAAGAGCACCGCACAAAGGGTCGCGCTGGCAAAAATGGTGAGCTTGATAGGCCACCACGGCGCTGTGAAAATGCCCGGCACGCCAAAATAGTCACGTGTGTCCAGCATCTCCAGAAACTCGGGCCAGATGGTAATCGCCACCAGTGTCATGAAGATCGCGCTGATCGTGTCGATGACGTGGCGCAGTATATTGGCAAAGCGCGGAAACCTGTGGCCAATCACCACCAGGAACCCGTCCGAGCGAGTTAGTCTATTTACCCGCACCACATCCGGCAGCTGAAGGAATACAATCAGCACCATGGCAAATTGCACCACTTCATAAGCCCCACGGAACGGCGCGTTGAACACACCCCGCGCCACCACATCAAAGTTCACGATCAGGACAAGGCCCAGCACCACCAGCGTGCCAATGGCGTTGGCGCCAATTGCGGTGGTGCTGGCAATTCCGGAAAGGGCCCGGAGTGTCTTGCCAAAAACAGAGGTCGTCACAGTCAGGCCCTTTCAGTCTTTTGGATCAGCCGATCACTCGGTCCAGTTGCGCACGCCGGTGTAGCCAGCGGCTTCGAGCTTGCCGAGGTAAGCGCTGAGCATCTCGCTGCCTGGCTCCCCCTTGTCGTCCAACGTCTTGGCCCACTCCGCCGCAATGTTTGGCATCGCTGCCGCCCATTTGGCGCGGTCTTCGGTGGTCACGTCAACAATGGTGCCGCCTGCCGCGGCGTAAGAATCCCGGCTTTCTGCAGCGCGATCCATGGCAATACCAGCCACGTGATCCCGATACATCACCGCGACCTCTTGCAGGGCGGTTTTGACTTCATCCGGCAAACCTTCCCAGTAGTCTTTGTTCACTGTGATGGTTTTGGAGTTCACTGCGCCCAGGTCTGCCCGCAGCATGTAAGGGGCCACTTCCGCGATTTTGAAGGTCTTGGCCGCTTCTGGCCACAGCATGGCTTTGTCCACCAGCCCCGTGTCGAGCATGTTGTAAAAGTCAGTAAGCCCCCCACGTACGCCAGCGGCCCCCTCGATACCTTCCAGATAGCGCAAGTTCATACCGGCGCCGGCAACCTTGGCACCTTCCATGTCACTCACCGAACTCACAGGTTCCTTGGAGAATACCTGATAGGTGTCCAGCACCACGCCAGTCGCCAGGTAGACCTGATTTTGTTTGGCAAACTCGTTCTGCATTGTTGGGTATTCTTTGGCGATCTCGTCCACCGCCTTGGCCACCGCACGCGCATCCGCTGCCACAAAAGGCGTCACCGCAGAAATCGCCTGAGAGGGCAGTTTGGAGCTGTGGAAAATCGTGGTCACGATGCCAATGTCACCAAGGCCAAGTTTGACCCCTTCGAGCACACCTTTGGGCTTCACAATCGAACCACCATAACTCTCTTGCCAGTCCATTTTGTAGTTGCCGGTCTTGGCGAGCTTTTTGTCCACCTCTGGGATGAAGAAATTGGTGAATTCCTTGACCCAAAGCGCGCGCGCCGGATACCCGTCTATAACAACTGCTTTGATGGTTTCCTGTGCAAATGCCGGGGCTGCAGCCAATCCGGCCATCAATGCGCCCAGCGCCAGTCCTTTGTTAATCATTCCCATCGTCTCCTCCCTGGATGGTTCAAATTTACGAGGTCATTTTTTGGTCCAACTGACCTCCACCTCTGTGCCTGCATTTTTGTACATCTTTGAAACGGCACAGTATTTTTCGGTTTCCGCCGCCACCTGCGCCAACTCCTCTGCGCTGGCAGCCCCGTCTGACATCACGTCCAGACGAATGGCTTTGAACGGCACCTCGATCTCTTCCTGCAACAACACGCCGCGCCGGTCGAAATCGATCTCCATCTCAAACTCGAGATGCCCAACGTCGACGCCCAACTTGGCCGCACATTTGTGCCCGATGGTGTTGGTGCAACCGACCAAGGCGGCATAGGCTGTTTCGGTTGGCGAAAACCCAAGATTGGTCCCGCCCCGCTCCACAGGCTCGTCAATGGTCAGCGACAGGTCGCGTGTATGCACGACGCAATGGCTATGACTGCTGGCAAAACCAGACATCTTGATCGTCACAACAGTCTTTTGACGAATGGCCATAGAGTTAGATCCTCACGCGTAGTTGCAGGCTTGTTCGAACGGAAACCTCGGCAGCTTCTGGAACAGCGCGGCTTCATCCGCATAGCCAAGGTTACACAGGAAATTTGACCGCAGTGTGGTTCCGGCAAAAAACTCTTCATCCACAACTGCATTTGAAAACCCGCTCATGGCGCCAACGTCCAGTCCAAGCGCCCGTGCTGCAATCATGAAGTACGCCCCCTGCAACGTGCCATTGCGAAACGCGGTGGTTTCACTGTGCTCAGGTTTGCCTTCAAAATATGGGCGGCGATCTTCATGTGGAAACAGGAACGGCAGGTAGCGCCAGAATTCCAAATCATGGGCGATGATCGCCGTCACCGGCGCAGCCATCATCTTGTCGATGTTTTTGTCCTTCAACGACTTGGCCAGCCGCTCCTTGCCCTCTTGGCTTTTGTCCGTCGTCAAAGTTTTTGGAACCAAAAGCGGCGTGAACTAAGAGAGTGTTC
>NZ_JAKVCW010000014.1 GCF_022448905.1 Shimia sp.
AACACTCTCTTAGTTCACGCCGCTTTTGGTTCCAAAAACTTTGACGACGGACAGGCAGACATTTGCGTACATACCTCCAAAAGAAACTCGCCCATGACAAGCGACAAACGATGGAGATAGCGTTTGAATAGCCGGTCTAGACCTTTGCTGTTTAGGAGTTATTGATTGTTCGAGATCTTGATAGACCGCAGGAACAATCAGAGCTAGAATTGGAATCAGCTTTGGGTGGAAGGTCACTCAATGACTTGTCTATTTATGAAATTGGTTACCACTATGCTTGATGGTCACGACGTTTTTCGCGAGATCGGATATTTGCAACAGGCCCTTTCGCAAAACGGGAAACCTCTTGGTTTTATGATAAGTGCCGGTTGCCCTCTATCGATCCGAGTGAATGCAAGGGTTGAGACAGGAGACAACGGGGAGACATGGACCGCTACTGATCCACTTATTCAGGATATAGCCGGTCTCACCAAAAAGATCGGCGAAGATTTGCAATCAGGCGATACTGCGAACCCCTCAGTTTGGGATAGAGTACTCTCTGCTTTCAAGGAAGACGGAATAGAAGAACCAAACATCGAAGTCATTCTGTCGACGGTCCGAGGTCTGCGTAGTGTGGCAGGCAAGGGCAAAGTAAGAGGGCTGTCCAAAACAGAGCTGGAGGCCGTCGAGCTCGAAATTTGCAAAATCATCTCAAAGGAAGTGAACCGAGAACTCCCTGACACAAGCACCCCATACCACAACTTGGCCATTTGGGTCAGGTCAATCACCCGAGAAACCCCAGTCCATCTCTTTACCACAAACTACGATCTTCTCACTGAGCAAGCGCTCGAAGAGGAAGGAGCTCCCTATTTTGACGGCTTCATCGGTTCGAGAAAAGCATTTTTCGATTTGGCTGCCGTAGAGGACGAACAATTGATCCCTGCAAGGTGGACACGATTATGGAAAATGCACGGGTCAATAAATTGGCGGTTGGGTGATCATGGGACCGTCACTCGCGGGTTGCAGGCTGAATCGAACAAGAATTATCTGATCTATCCCTCTCATCTGAAGTACGATGAAAGCAGGAAAATGCCGTTCTTGGCGATGATGGACCGCTTTAAAAACTTCATCTTACAGCAGTCTTCGGTGCTGTTCATGTCTGGGTACTCTTTCGGCGACGAGCACATCAACAATCTGCTCCTTGAGGGTTTGCGGAGTAACCCATCCGCGATGGTTTACGGATTGCTCTTTGGAAATATGCTGGACAAGGACGGTAATCCCGACCCCAAGTATCAGAACGCTCGCACCCTTGCCCTTAAGACACCCAACCTTGCGCTCTTCTCTTCGGATGTCGGCATAATCAGTCGCCGCGAGAAGCGTTGGGTAGCTCATGATGACAACAGGGGAAGCCTGCCAGTGGGAATTGTTCATGTTCCGAATGCCGAGGATGATGGTGAACAGTTTTGCGAGTGTAAGATCGGTGATTTCCTGATGTTTACAGACATGCTCAAGAACATATCTGGACCGAGGGATACCGATGTCGAACAACGCTGAAACGTCACTTGGAACCGTCCAAGACGTTAGTGGCGTGTCAATCAGCGTCACGATGAATTCAAAGCGGCTGTCCGGGTTAACGTTTGTGCACGGACACGCTCATCGCATCGGACAACTAGGCAGTTTTGTAAAGATTCCAATCGGCTATATCGACTTGTTTGGCATCGTTTCCCAGGTTGGAGCCAGCGCGATCCCAGATGCACTCAAAGATGAAAACACTACGTCTCACAGATGGTTGACTGTACAACTGATCGGAGAAGGTTCGCGGCAGGGGAATTTCCAGCGTGGTATATCGCAATACCCAACAATTGATGACGAAGTTCATCTGGTCACAGAAGCAGATTTAGCCAAAATCTATGGCAACAAAGGTGAGCAAAATCATCTTGTTAAGATCGGCCATATCGCCGGTTCCGAATCTATTGAAGCATTGGTTGACGTCAACAGATTGGTTACAAGACACTCAGCTATTGTAGGCACGACAGGCTCAGGCAAATCAACGACCGTCGCTGGTTTGCTGGACGCGCTATCAGAGCCGGAAAGCTTCCCCTCCTCACGTATCGTTGTTGTTGATATCCACGGCGAGTACGGTAAAGCTCTCAAAGAAAGAGCAAATGTCTTCAAAATTAGCCCGGATGAACGCAACTCTTGGGAAAAAAGCCTATTTCTACCGTATTGGGCGATGAGTTTTGATGAGTTTTTGGCCGTAACTTTCGGAAGCCTACCCCCTAATGCTAGGAATGTGATCCTCGAAAAGGTGATCGAACTCAAAGCCTCAACCCTAGAGTCATACCCTGTACTCGGCATCACGAGAGAGACCGTTGGAGCAGATAGTCCAGTCCCATTTAGTCTGCATCGACTATGGTACGACCTGTATTGCCACGAGTTTGGCACCTATTACTCTGATGGCGGCAAGCTGCCAGAGCAGGCGAATTGGGCGTTCGAGCTAGATGCAAAGGGTAAAGAGAAACGCGGAGATCACTCAAAGGGAATTCCGCCAAAATTCAAAAAAAACAAGAACGTAGCAGGTGACAACGAGAAGATCACTAAGCTGCCAAATCCACTGAATATTCAAGGGCCGTTGGAAAATCTCGGTGCGAGGCTAAGAGTCGCACGCTATGATTTCCTCCTAAATCCTGGTGACTGGAAGCCAGACCCACACGGCAAAGTAGAAGCTGATCTTCCGGCCCTGCTACAGAGCTGGATCGGCAGCGGCAAACCGATCTCAGTTTTGGATCTTTCAGGAGTGCCCACTTCCATCCTCAATGAAGTTGTCGGGATTTTCCTGCGAGTGCTCTACGACGCAATGTTTTGGGCACGGAACCTTTCTCAGGGAGCTAGGGAGCGCCCACTGCTCGTGGTGATGGAAGAGGCTCACCTCTATCTAAATGACGAACTTCAAGGCCTGGCCTCCTCCATCGTAAAACGTATCGTTAAAGAGGGGCGAAAGTACGGGATAGGAGCGATGATCGTAAGCCAAAGACCATCTGAGATTAACTCTACGATCCTGTCGCAATGCGGAACTTTCTTTGCGTTGAGACTGAGCAACTCAAGTGATCGCTCGCACATCACTGGCGCTTTGTCGGACAACTTGGAAGGCCTTACCAATATGTTGCCGGTTCTTCGCACTGGTGAGGCGATCGTGCTGGGTGAGGCTGTTAGCCTTCCAATGAGAACCATGATCTCGGCTCCTCCGGAGGGGGCCAGACCGGACAGCCAGGATCCATTGGTTTGCGACGTTTTGCCACCAGAACTCTCTAGGAACCCAGGAGGGTGGGGCGTAAAAGGTAACTCCGACCTAGGGAAAGCATTTGAAGACGTAAGCCAAGTTTGGCGGCGGCAAAATCCTGTTCTACCGGCACCCAAAAAGAAGGAAGACTAAAATGGCTTGGGAGACTTTCGACAATTTTCAGTCATCGAATATAGCTCAACTGAAGTACGATGCCGAGACGTGGACACTTGAGGTGACCTTTCACGGTGGCAGCACGTACCACTATTTTGACGTTCCCGAACAATTGTGGGAGGGCATCAAGAACGCCGACTCGAAGGGTGTCTTCCTAAATGCCGAGATCAAAGGGCACTATCGGTACTCCAAGGTCTAAAGATGCCAATTGTTAAGCTAAATCAGCAGTCTAATCGGGTTGGGATTGACAAGTTCGAAGTTGAAAACCCTGTTGTTTTTGGGTTTTTCGACAAGTTGCCTGCCGCCGAGAGGGACAAAGCGCTCCTCAAAGCGTTAAACATCGGCGTACTTGCTCTAATGGAAGACCGACTCTCGTCATTTTTGGCAAAGACGTCCAATCACCTTGGGACCGAGCTTGAAAGCCTTAAGATGATCTTTGATATGAAGCAGGAGATTTTTTTACGCTCGGCCGTCAAGGGCCTCGTAGCTGAAGAAGAAATCGCCGAGTTTCTAGGAAACTTCTTCAAGGAACAAAGGCTGGCAGACACAGTCTCGCTTACAGGGGCTACAAAGGGGAAACTGGGGAACAACAAAACAGGCGACATAGTCTGTGAAGTCGACGGCAAAGACGACAAAAGGATTGTGATTGAGTCCAAGTTCGACAAGAGCCTTTCCCTCGGCGAAATTGGCTCAAGAGACGTCTTTGCGAGTGGTGCAGATACGGCTTGGAGCCAACTGATCGAAGCTCAAGCAAACCGAGAAGGCAAGACGGCAATTATCGTTTTTGATGTCGCTTCAGTTAGCAACTCTGTGTCCAAAGCTGTACAGAATGTCAGGTTCGTTCCTGAATTCGGATTTTGCGTAATCGTAGATAGTGGCAAGGGAGATTATACCAATCTCGTTATTGCCTACATGCTTGCTCGAGATTTAATCAAGAACGCTACCCAGATAGAATTGGACAAAGATTTCCTTGCACTTTTCGTCAACCGAATGATCAAAGATGTCGGTGAAGTTAGACAAATAGAAAAGCTCGTACGGAGCAACATCCAAAACAACAAGAAGATTTTGGAACAACTAGAGAAAAGCCTTCTCACATTGGAGTTTACGCAGGAATACCTTATGAAGTTCTTGTCAGATGGTACGTTGAGCAAAGAAGACTTGCTTAACTTCTATTCAGGTGACCAAGTGCGTGCAAAATTCAAGGAAGTCGACGTATTGGGTTAGTTCCCTCGGGCTTTCTGGCCACTGGCTTGAGCTTTGGTATGATCTGTAGTCTGACTTGCAATGACTGCTTCGGGGAAGCCGCATTGCAGCATTCCTCTAGTTGAACAATATCCGCAAAGAGCCTCGTTGCGATCCATCAATAACTGGCTTGAGCAATCCGATATCGAGTGCACATTGGCAACCACTGAAGATCGGCGATTGAAGCGGATCTTTAACAACGGCGACTTCCAGCAGGGAGGCCGGTTGTATGGTGGCTTCTGGCAGAAGTTGGGGGCGGTTGATCGACTGAGCAGCATCATCATTGATGACGATAGTGTTGTTGAGCTGGACTATGGGCAGATGGGGTTGATGCTGTTGTATGGCTTGGCTAAGGCCACCCCACCGGAGGAGGACCTATATGACCTCTCTGCGTACGGCATCCCTACGTCCAGCCGGTCAGGGATCAAGAAGGTCATCCAAGCAGCAATCAACAGCAAGAAGCCCCTCAAGAGGATGCCACAGGGAGCCAGGAAGTCCTTCCCTAAGGGGATAACTGTTGGGAGTGTCCTGAAGGCCGTTAGCCAGCGCCACCCTGAGGTGTACCCCTACTTCAATGCTGGCATAGGCATGAAGATCATGCGCCTAGAGTCAGACATCCTTGTTGATGTTCTGCTGTCCCTGAAGGCCAAAGGGATCACTGCTTTACCCATCCATGACGCTATCTTGGTGAATGCGAACTACGAAGCAAAAGCACAGGAGGTCATGAAGGAAGAGTTCCGGCGGAAAGTTGGTTTGCTACCTGAGATCACTACCGAGCACCCCTAGGGCTCCTAGTGACAGAGAGGGGGATGTCTATCTCTAGTGGGAGTGGTGAGGGTTAGGTTAGTTATGGATTATTTATTTATAACAACTACCTACCAGTATCACATACCCTCTAGGGGAGGGATTTATCCCCCATCCTCATTAATAGGCCCCGTAAGGAAGGGAAAGCTTAAGGGTCCCAGTCTAGGGGGCTTAAGTGGACTCCAATCAGACCATCTCTGTCCACCACACTGGGTCCCAGTCTCCCTGTCTCAGACCACCCAAACCAACCGGGGCATAAACAGGGGCATTTCTTAGACCCGTGGCGGACCTAGCTGCTTGCTTGTATCGATCAAGGAATAGTGGCTGGGGTGGTAGGATTCGAACCTACGATGCGCTGTACCAAAAACAGGTGCCTTACCACTTGGCTACACCCCAACTGTGAGGCAGGGTTTACTTAGCAGCGCGGGGAGGCGCAAGAGCAGAAATGCATTTTTGGCAGAAAAAATTTCTCTCAAAATACAGAAAAATTTTCGGAGTTTTTTAGGACTTCGCTAACCCCTGATTTTTAAGACCCTGCGTCATTTTCAATCCCCCTCGTGGACAAGAGGACCGCCCGCGCGACATGGTGGGGCAACGAGTTGGAGAGGAGTTGGGCGATGTTTCTGGGAATGCGACCCGAAAACGAAAAGCTGTTGGCGCAGGTCAAAGAGATGATCCGCGAGGAGGTGATGCCTCTGGAGGAGGAATACCATGCGGAGATCGGCAAAGGTGACCGTTGGGCCTACACGGACCGTCAGGCGGAAATTCTTGAGGGGCTCAAAGCCAAGGCCAAGGAGCGGGGCTTGTGGAACTTCTGGCTGACCGATTCCGACAAAGGGTTTGGGCTCTCCACCGTGGAATATGCCTTCTTTGCTGAGGAGATGGGCAAGACGCCTTTGGGCGCTGAAGTGTTCAACTGCTCCGCGCCGGATACCGGCAATATGGAGGTGTTTGAACGCTATGGCAGCGACGCCATGAAAGAGGAATGGCTGAAGCCGCTTTTGAATGGCGAAATCCGTTCCGCCTATCTGATGACGGAGCCGGATGTGGCCAGCTCGGATGCCACGAACATCGAGATGTCCTGTGTGCGCGATGGCGACGACTATGTGCTAAATGGCGAGAAATATTGGGCTTCTGGCGCCGGAGACCCGCGCTGCAAAGTCTATATCGTGATGGTGAAAACCGGTGGGGATGATCTGCCGGTGCACAAACGCCAGTCAATGATTGTGGTGCCTGCGGGCACCGAGGGCATCGAGATTTTGCGGCCCATGATGGTCTACGGGCAGGATGACGCGCCGCATGGGCATATGCACATCAAGTTTAGCAATGTGCGCGTGCCAGCGGAGAACATGCTGCTGGGCGAAGGGCGTGGTTTTGAGATTGCACAGGGGCGGCTTGGGCCCGGGCGCATCCACCATTGTATGCGCGCGATTGGACAGGCCGAGGCGGCGCTGGAGCGGATGTGCAAACGCGCGCTGAGCCGGGAGGCCTTTGGCAAGAAGCTGGCGCATCTGGGCGCGAACTACGACATCATTGCCGAGTGCCGTATGGAGATTGAGCAGGCGCGGCTGCTGTGTCTTAAGACCGCCTGGATCATGGATCAGGGCGACGCGCGGGCGGCGGCGCCGTGGATCAGCCAGATCAAAGTGGTGGCGCCCAATGTGGCCCTGAAAGTGATCGACGAGGCGGTGCAGATGTTTGGCGGCACCGGCATTTCGCAGGACACGCCGCTGGCGCAGGCCTGGACACACGTGCGAACGTTGCGTCTGGCGGACGGTCCGGACGCAGTGCACCGCCGCCAAGTGGCCCGCAAAGAGCTGCGTCAATACACGCAGGAAAAGGTCTGATTTTCACGTCGGTATGGCGTCGGTATCGCGACTGTTTTGCGGAGGTGCGTGTTTTGAGGCCCCGACTCGGTGAGCCGGGGCCTATTTTTGTTGCATTGCGGAAGCGCGCAACAGCGGGCGGTGGGGTAATAGACTGTTCAATGGGAAAACAAACTTGGGAGATGCCCTCATTACCCAGCCACTCAAGACTGGGCCTGGCTATTTTGCGATAGGCACGTCTAGTGGTTTTGAAGCTCCTGTTATGCGTGTATTGCTGCGTTGCACATGCATGGAGTGAATTGGCAATGACTATTGATAACTGGCCCCGTCCCGCCTTTACCTTAGGCGCTGTGTTGGCGTTTTTGTCTGGCTGTGGCATCCCGCCAGTAGACACCAAAACAATTAGTCAGTCGCCAGCACGACCGCAGGACATGGCACTTGCGGAAAAAGCTGTGCGTGCCTGTGCCGGTGTCCCAAATAATGACAAAGTAACGCGCGCACTTACAAATGCAGGATTCCAGGTGACAACGGTTCAAGCGCCCATTCGAGGCGGGCGCACAGTTGGCCGGTATGACGTCCAGTCGCCAAATGACCGCGTGATTGTCTTCTATCAAGCGCGCACCTGCTATGTCGGCGTGGTGGACATGACGCCGGCGCAGTCAAAGGAACTGGCGACTTTCTGGGTTGATGCTTATGACGCGGAGCCAAATGGGACTTATGGTGATGGCCTTTCTGACCACGTATCAGGTGCGTGGCGGCGCCACTTCTATGAATGGCCAAACCATATCAATTTGTACATTGCGGCTTACAAGACTTGGCCCAGCGGGCCGTATGACCCTCAAAAAAAGTATGGCTTCGACATTGGTGACGTTTTCCCGAACACCAAAGGTGCGGCGGTAAAGCTGGAATACGTCTCTCGGTGCAAGTCGTACAAGCCATTGGGCAAAGATACGGAAATTGTTCACACCTGCAGTTGATACGATGAACCCTTTTTGGGTGCTTTGGGGATCTAGTGCGCTGGCTTTTCCTGGCTTCAAAACAGCCTTGCGTGTTGGTCCCACAACAAGAGGGCTTCGCTCTCTTCGTAGCGCCTGCGCATTTGTGGGGTTTCGAGGTGGGTCATAAACAGGCGTGTGACGGGGACGTGCTGCCAATAGAGCGCGGCGTGGCGTTTGCTGTGGCCATCTTTCAGGAACCGCAGGGCGACTTCGCGGCTGAAGGTTGTGGAGACAAAGCCGGTGGTGCGCGGTGGTGTGAGTGGCTCATCGGAATAGATCACGCGGTAGAGCTGCAGGTGGGTTTGTCCAAGTAGGTCAAAGGCGGCGCGGAGAAAGGCGAGGCGGGCGAGGATGTGGCGTTGGCGATGGGCGAGCGAGTTGGGGCCTGTCAGTTCGGCGGTGTCGCGCAGGATGCGGCCCTCAAAGGGGCACAGGCCGAGATCGGCGAGGGCAAGGCGGTGGGCCTTGATGGTTTCGCCTGCGTGCGGGTTGCTGATGTAGTGCGTGGCAAAATCAGTCTCGAGATTGGCGACCTCGTGCAAGCTGAGCCAGTTGGTCAGGGCCGTTGGGTCTTGAAAGGCACTGAAGCTGTCAAGCGGTTGGTCGGGCGTTGGGTGGTGGCCTGTGTTGTGCAGCCAGTCACGGGCTTGCTGGGTGAGGGTGTTCAGTTTGGAGAGCGACGTGGTGCGGTTTTCAGTATCAACGGGCACCCGTAGAGGCTGATCGAACTGGTCACAGGCGGACTGGCGCGCGACGATGATTGCGGCTGAGTGGGCAGGCGTGTCCGGGGCGCAGAGGAATTTGTCTGCTTGCCGGAGTGGAAAAGTCCATTGCGCTCCTATGTCTTCGAAGGCGCGCACTTCGACTGTGAAGCTGGCGGTGTCCTCGGACACGGAGAGGACGCGCACAGGGGTGCGGCGAGGGTCGCGCATCCATAACAGAACGCCCACGTGCAGCTTAGAGAAATGCGCTGGTTGGGCGTTTTCAGGAGGGGGAGAGGCGCTTGTCATAGTGCATCATTGCACCTTTGTGGCGCGCGTCAATTGAATGTGTGTTGAGGTTCTAGGAGGGGGCGCGCGCGAACCGAGGGGTGGAAGCGAAGCGCCCGCCCCGTCACGCCGTAGGCGTGCCGTTTTTTGATTTGGCGCACCTTTGGTGCGACGGGGCGGTTCACCTCTCGGGAGCTTGCTTTGCAAGCCTCTGTTGACCAGTGGGGCGCTGCCAAATCTGTGATTTGGCATGGTGGTGAATAAAACCCGCTACCGCCGTTCCGCTGCAATCGCCAAGCCATCGGCAACGGCGGTGAAGACCTCGGACACTTTGTGCTCGGCCTGCGGGAAGCGCGCTTTGGCGGTGTCTTGCACCACCGACAACAGGCTGGAGCCGCCGACGTAGATCACTTGGGTCACGTCCTGCGCGGCGGTGCCTGTGTCGGTCAGGATGTCCACCATGGCCTGATCGAGCTTGGCGGCGTTGCCGGCAAGGATGTCGGGCAGCAGCGCGGGGGGCAGGGGGACGGTTAGGGTGCTGTCGAGCACTGAGAGGTCGATTTTGGGGTTGGCGTTGGCCTTGCTGGCGGAGACTTTGCCCGCCTCCACCGCAAAGGCGATGTCGTGGCCCAACTCATCGCGCAGGACCTCGGCGAGGCGGGCGATTTGCTCGGGCGCTTGGGCTTGGCGCAGCATGTCGTCCACGGCGCGGCGGGTTTGCGCTGTATACAGGAAGGGGATTTTCTCCCAGGTGGCGAGGTCGTTGAAGATCGCCGCCGGGGCGGAGTGGGTGCCGCTGCCAAACTGGTTGCGCAGCTCGGTGCCGCGTCCCAAGAGCGGCATGACACGGTCGATGCTGATGGCGCGGTCAAAGTCGGTGCCGCCGATGCGCACGCCGTGGTTGGCCAGCGTGTCGATGCCCGTCTCGGTGGTGCGAAACAGAGTGAAGTCGGAGGTGCCGCCGCCGATATCGACGATCAGACCGAGTTGGCCGGGCTGCTCCAGCGCGCCGTTGGCGATGGCGGCAGCCTCGGGTTCGGCCATGAAGGTGACGCCGGTGAAACCGGCCGCGAGATAGCAGGCGCGCAGATCGGCTTCGGCTTGCGCCTCGCGTGGGTCGTTTGCGCCGTGGAAGACCACCGGGCGGCCGGAGAGGGCGTGGTCAAACGTCAGGCTGGTTTGCGCCTCAGCCGTGGTTTTGATGTGGCGCAGGAAGCGGGCGATGATGTCGACAAAGGTCACGCGCTCGTTCAGGATCTGGCGCTTTTCATGCATCAGCGTGGTGCCAAGCACGCGTTTGAGAGCGCGCATGAAGCGGCCTTCAAGCCCGTCCAGAAGGGCTTGGTTCGCCGGGGTGCCGAGCAGGGTTTTGCGGCTGTCAAAGTCAAAGAAGAAAGTGGTCGGCAGGGTGGTTTCGCCGTGGGCGAAAGTCATCAGATGGGGCGCGCCGTTCACGGCCACACCTGCGGCGGAGTTGGAGGTGCCAAAGTCGATGCCAAGGGTGTGGGTGTGCATGGTCCGGTCTCCGCCACTGAAAACGAAGGCGCGGGTTTAGGGGGGTACGGCAGGGTGGTCAAGTGGGGGATCGCCGACGTGCGTTGTGGATTTAATTAGTTTGAGTGTCGAAATAATTATTGGCGTGGGGGAAAAAGCCTGTTTAGGTGGGCGGGTCAGAAATGTTGGGGAGGCATGATGATGACCGTAAAAACCATTCGGAATTCGATTCTGCGCGGGTTTAATCCGGATCCGTCGATCTGT
This sequence comes from Shimia sp., assembly GCF_022448905.1. Taxonomy (GTDB): domain Bacteria; phylum Pseudomonadota; class Alphaproteobacteria; order Rhodobacterales; family Rhodobacteraceae; genus Shimia. The sequence continues at coordinate 11,051 of NZ_JAKVCW010000014.1, forward strand.
CGTGTGGGGGAGGATTTCTACATCGCGACCTCGACGTTTGAGTGGTATCCGGGGGTGCAGATCAGCCATTCGAAAGACTTGGTGAATTGGCTCACCCTGCCGCAGCCGCTCAATCGCCCAAGCCAGTTGGACATGCGAGGCAATCCGGACAGTTGTGGGATTTGGGCACCGGCGCTGAGTTATGCGGATGGGAAGTTCTGGCTGATCTACACGGATGTGAAGCGGCTGGATGGCAACTTCAAAGATGCGCACAACTATCTGGTGACGGCGGAGAACATCGAGGGACCGTGGTCTGATCCGGTTTACCTGAACTCGAGTGGGTTTGACCCATCGCTGTTTCATGACGCGGATGGGCGCAAATATCTGGTCAACGTGGTGTGGAACCATTTGGCGACAATGGGCAATGCGAACACGCGCGGGGCGTCGTTTTTTGGTGGGATCTTGTTGCAGGAGTACAGTGTTGAAGAAGAACGATTGGTGGGGGAGATCACCAATATCTTTGCGGGCAGTGACCTTGGGCTGACCGAAGCGCCGCATCTGATGCAGCGCAACGGGTATTACTACTTGATCACGGCGGAAGGGGGCACGGGATACGAGCATGCGGTGACCTATGCGCGGTCCAAGGAGTTGCGCGGGCCGTATGAGCTGCATCCGCAGAAGCATCTGGTGCATGTGCACGACAATGACGCCAGCCCATTGCAGCGCACGGGACATGGGCAATATGTCGAGTTGGAGGATGGCTCGGTCTATCACACGTTCCTGACCACGCGGCCTTTGCCGGGGATGCGGCGCTCGCAGATGGGGCGGGAGACCGGGATTGCGAAATGTGCCTGGGGGGCGGATGACTGGCTCTATCTGGAGGAGGGCGGCATGGTGCCGTCGGTGGAACAGCCTGCGCCGGATTTGCCGGAGCATCCGTGGCCCGCGCCACGGGAGCGGTTTGAGTTTGCAGATATGTCGGTGCTGCCGCCACAGTTGCAGTGGCTGCGCAGTCCGGAACCTGCGCGGTTGTTTGATCTGAGCGGGGGCGCGTTGCGGCTGTTTGGACGGGAGTCGATTGGGTCGTGGTTTGAGCAGGCCCTGGTGGCGGCGCGTCAAACGGAGTGGCAGTGCACGGCGGAGACAGAGGTGCAGTTTGCGCCGGACAGCTATCAGCAGATGGCCGGGCTGACAGCCTATTACAATCGCACGCAGTTTCATTATCTGGCACTGACCATGGACCCGGCGACCGGCGAGCGGGCGTTGACGGTCCTGTCCTGTCTGGATTGGCCGGAGGGCCGGTTGACCTATCCGCTGGGTGAGATGGTCGCGATGCCGCAGGACGGCGTGGTGCGGATGAAGTTGGAGATCAATCGCGCGGACTTGCAGTTTTTCTATGCGCTGGAGGATGGCGATTGGCAGGCGATTGGGCCGGTGCTGGATGCCTCGCGGTTGTCCGACGAAGGCGTGCGCGGGGAGCATTCCAATTTCACCGGCTGTTTTGTCGGGATGTGCGCGCAGGATATGACCGGGCGGGCGCAGGCGGCGGATTTTGCGTATTTTGAGGTGAATAACCGAGAAGAGTAAGTGTAGCGGCCGAACCGAGGGGTGGGAAGCGAAGCGCCCGCCCCGTGGGGGCGGTTCGGGCGCTGCCAAATCTGTGATTTGGCTAAGGCTCTAATGTAGAGAAGCACAAAAAAAAAGGCGCCCCATTGAGGCGCCTTTTTCCGTTCTTACACAGAGGTTTAGCCCTGCAGGCTGCGCACTTCCAGATCGCCTTCTTCGCGCGCTTTCATGGCGCGGGCAGCGGCGTGGGACGCGGCAGCTGTGGTGAAGTAGGGGATCTTGTCGTAGAGCGCGACGGAGCGGATTTCGCGGCTGTCGTTCACGGCTTGGGCGCCTTCGGTGGTGTTCATCACCAAAGACACGTCGCCGTTTTTCAGCACGTCCACGATGTTTGGACGGCCCTCATAGACCTTGTTGACCTTTTCACAGGCCACGCCTTGCTCGTTCAGCCATGCGGCTGTGCCGGATGTGGCAACAACCGAGAAGCCCAGATCGATCAGGATGTTGGCCGCGTCCACCATCGTGGCGGTCTTGTCGTCGTCCTTGACCGAGATGAAGGCTTTGCCTTCGGTTGGCAGCACCATGCCTGCGCCCATCTGTGCCTTCAGGAAGGCGCGGGCGAAGGAGCGGTCCCAGCCCATGACTTCGCCAGTGGAGCGCATTTCTGGGCCGAGGATGGTGTCGACACCCGGGAATCGGGCGAAGGGCAGCACGGCTTCCTTAACCGAGAACCAAGGCATGTTGGGGTCTGCCAAGGTCATCTGATCCGCAATCGGCTGATCCTTGGTGGCGTCGAGTTCCACATAGGGGGCGCGTTTTGGGAAGCCTGCCAGTTTCTCGCCTGCCATGATGCGCGCAGCGATGGAAGCAATCGCGCTGTCGGTGGATTTGGCCACAAACGGCACGGTGCGCGACGCACGTGGGTTCACCTCGATGAGGTAAATCTCGCCGTCTTTGACCGCGAACTGCACGTTCATCAGGCCGACAACATTGAGCGCGATGGCCAGTGCGTGGGTCTGACGCTCGATTTCTGCGATGGTGTCTTTGCTGAGCGAGTAGGGCGGCAGGGAGCAGGCGGAGTCACCGGAGTGTACGCCGGCTTCTTCGATGTGCTGCATGATGCCGGTGATGTGCACGTCGGTGCCGTCGCTGAGCGCATCCACGTCCAGTTCGACTGCGCCCGCGAGGTAGCTGTCGAGCAGCACAGGGCTGTCGCCAGAGACCACCACGGCTTCGGCGATGTAGCGTTCCAGCTGGGCCATGTCGCGCACGATTTCCATGGCGCGGCCACCAAGAACGTAGGACGGGCGGATCACCAGCGGGAAGCCGATGTCTTCGGCAATGGAGAGCGCTTCGGCGTCGGTAGAGGCGATGCCGTTCTTAGGCTGTTTCAGCTCCAGTTTGTTGACCAGCGCCTGGAAGCGTTCGCGGTCTTCGGCGAGGTCGATGGCGTCTGGGGTAGTGCCGAGGATTGGAATGCCTTCGGCTTCCAGCGCGTTGGCCAGTTTCAACGGGGTCTGACCGCCAAACTGCACGATCACCCCATGAAGAGTGCCGTTGTCTTGCTCGACGCGCAGGATTTCCATCACGTGCTCAAAGGTGAGCGGCTCAAAATACAGACGGTCGGAGGTGTCGTAGTCGGTGGACACGGTCTCCGGGTTGCAGTTGATCATGATGGTTTCATAGCCCTGATCCGTCAGCGCGTAGCAGGCATGACAGCAGCAGTAGTCAAACTCGATGCCCTGACCAATCCGGTTTGGACCGCCACCCAGGATCACAACTTTCTTGCGGTCGCTTGGGCGGGCCTCACATTCCACTTCGCCCATCATCGGGGTTTCGTAGGTGGAGTACATGTACGGCGTCTGCGCCTCAAATTCCGCGGCACAGGTGTCAATGCGTTTGAACGCGGCGGTGACACCGAGGGTGGTGCGGGCTTTGCGCACCTCGGTTTCGGATAGGCCGGTCAGTTTGGACAGGCGCGCGTCGGTGAAGCCGAGCATCTTGAGTTGGCGCATCGCCTTCTCATCGGTTGGCAGGCCGTTGGCTGCCACTTCGGCCTCAGCATCCACGATCTCGCGGATGCGATCCAGGAACCATGGGTCAAACATGGTGACGTTCTGGATTTCGTCGTTGGTCAGGCCGTGACGCATGGCCTGCGCGATGGTGCGCAGGCGGTCCGGGGTGGCGGCGCTGATCGCTTTGATCACGGCGGCTTTTCCGGAGGAGGGGTCGTCGGCGCCTTCGATGGCGATCTCGTCAAAGCCGGTCAGGCCGCTTTCCATGGAGGCGAGGGCCTTTTGCATGGACTCGTGGATGGTGCGGCCAATGGACATGGCTTCGCCCACGGATTTCATCGCGGTGGTCAGGTTTGGCTCGGAGCCTGGGAATTTCTCAAAGGCGAACTTCGGGATCTTGGTGACAACATAGTCGATGGTTGGCTCAAAGGACGCGGGCGTCACTTTGGTGATGTCGTTGTCGAGTTCGTCGAGCGTGTAGCCCACAGCCAGTTTCGCAGCGATCTTGGCAATCGGGAAGCCGGTGGCTTTGGAGGCCAAGGCAGATGAGCGGGACACGCGTGGGTTCATTTCGATTACAACCATACGGCCGTCGACCGGGTTTACCGCCCACTGCACGTTGGAGCCGCCGGTTTCCACGCCGATCTCACGCAGCACGTTGATCGAGTGGTTGCGCATGATCTGATATTCTTTGTCGGTCAGGGTCAGCGCCGGGGCCACGGTGATGGAGTCACCGGTGTGCACGCCCATGGGATCGACGTTTTCGATGGAGCAGACGATGATAGCGTTGTCGGCGCGGTCGCGCACCACTTCCATCTCGTATTCTTTCCAGCCCAGCAGGCTTTCATCTACGAGGATCTGGTTCACCGGGGAGGCGTCCATGCCGGTGCGGCAGAAGTGGATATAGTCGTCACGATTGTAGGCCACGCCACCGCCGGTGCCGCCCATGGTAAACGCAGGACGGATGATGGCTGGCAGGCCGATGTCTTCGAGTTCTTCCAACGCGAGGCGGATGCCTTCGTCCAGGTCAGCGGAGCCGTCGTCTTTCTTTGGCGCGGTCACAATGGACGCGCGCGGGTTTTCGATGCCGAGGCGGTCCATGGCTTCGCGGAAGAGTTTGCGGTCTTCGGCCATCTCAATGGCGTTGCGGTCCGCGCCGATCATTTCCACGCCGAATTTTTCCAAAACGCCCATTTCTTCCACCGCGAGTGCGGTGTTGAGGCCGGTCTGCCCCCCCATTGTGGGCAGCAGCGCGTCGGGGCGCTCCTTTTTGATGATCTTGGCCACGATCTCCGGAGTGATCGGCTCGATATAGGTTGCGTCCGCCATGTTGGGGTCGGTCATAATCGTCGCCGGGTTGGAGTTCACCAGGATGACGCGATATCCCTCTTCTCGCAGCGCTTTACAGGCTTGCGCGCCGGAGTAATCAAATTCACAGGCTTGGCCAATCACAATGGGGCCGGCCCCGATGATCATGATCGAGGAGATGTCGGTTCTTTTGGGCATGGTGGACCTCGGGCTGGTGGCAGCGATGTCTTGGCGGGCAGGAGTCGCCAAATACGCAAATTGTCGTGCGTTATACGGATCAGAAGGCCGGGCGCAAGGGGGATCGGAAATTTGTCGTAAAGCGCCGCAATTGACCACTGTTTTTTAATAAAATGCAACGTATATGGCTGGCAAGGATTTACCAGCGACCGGGGGGCGGACGTGCAGATTCGCTTTGACCATGGGCCAGACGGCGGCGCGACGCTGTTTCACAAGCCCGAACATGTGATCTCTATCACCGATCCCAACGAAGTGGGCATGGCGTTTGACGTGCTGACACAGGCCCAAGACGCGGGGTTCTGGTTGGCGGGCTTTGTCAGCTATGAGCTGGGCTATGTGTTGGAGTCAAAGCTGCGGCGGTTGTTGCCCAAGACACGGCGGGTGCCGCTGATCAACTTTGGTGTGTTTCGCGCACCCGAAGTGGCGGGGCGCTTGCCGCGTGATGGCGGGTTTGAGTTACAGCCGTTTGAGCCACGCTGGAGCGCGGCCACCTATCGGGCGGCGTTTGACCGGGTGCATGGCTATATTGGCGCTGGCGACATCTATCAGGCCAACCTGACGTTTCCCATGGAAGCGAAGTTTGAAGGGGACCCGGTGGCGCTTTATGGCGCGCTGGCAGCCCGGCAGGCGGTAGGACACGGCACCATTGTGCGCCAAGAGGGGCTGCCGGACATTCTGTCCCGGTCACCTGAGCTGTTTTTCCGCACCGATGAAAAAGGCCGTATCGAGACGCGGCCGATGAAAGGCACGCAGCCGCGCAGCGATGACGCGCAAGAGGACTCCCAGCGGCGGCAGTGGTTGGCGACGGATGAGAAGAACCGGGCCGAGAACCTGATGATTGTGGATCTTCTGCGCAATGATATCAGCCGGGTGAGCAAGCCGGGCTCGGTGCATGTGCCAAAGCTGTTTGAGATCGAGAGCTACGCCACCGTGCATCAGATGACCTCGACGGTGGCGGCCGAGTTGCAGGATGACGTGCGCTTGGCCGATATTCTGAAGGCGCTGTTCCCTTGTGGGTCCATCACGGGCGCGCCAAAGCTGCGCGCGATGGAAATACTACGCGATTTGGAGCCATGGCCGCGGGAGATCTATTGTGGCTCGATTGGTTGGGCTGCGCCGGATGGGCGGTCTGAGTTTAGTGTGGCGATCCGCACATTGATGGCACAAGCTGGACAGATGACATTGAATGTGGGTGGCGGCGTTGTCTGGGACAGCAAAGCGCCGGATGAGTACGAGGAAGCGCTTTGGAAAGCACGGTTTGCCCAGTTCCAGCCGGAACCCGCCTGATCGAGACGTTTGGTTATCGACCGGGGCAGGGGATTGCGCGGTTGGAGTTGCATCTGGCGCGGTTGGCGCGATCAGCGCATGAGCTGGGGTTTGTGTTTGATCCGGTGCGAATTGCAGGTGCGATTGAGGCGTTGGGCGGGGAAACGCCGCTGCGCTGTCGCTTGACGCTTGGCGCGGTGGGGGATGTGGAGATCACCACGGCAGAATTGCCAGAGTCGGCAGCCCAGTGGACGGTGCGGATCGCGCCGGAGCGGATGCACTCGGAAGACGCTTTGTTGCGGCACAAGACCACGCGCCGGGCGGTATATGACCGCTGGCGCGCGGACTTGCCCGACGGTGTGCAGGAATGGCTGTTTCTCAATGAGCGGGATGAGTTGTGTGAGGGCACAATCACAAATGTGGTGCTGACCATGCCGGATGGTGAGCGCCTAACGCCACCGCTGTCGTCGGGGTGTCTGCCGGGCGTATATCGTCAGAGTTTGTTGGATGCAGGCGTGGTGCGGGAGGCGGTGTTGACGTTGGATGATCTAAGGTCAGCAAAGGCTATAACGCTCTCGAATGCACTGCGTGGGGAAATATCTGCCGTTCTGTCCCACGTTTGATTTTGGAGGGCTGCGCCTGCCTGGGTAGGCGCTTTCGCAACCTTGAGTTTGCATTTGACAGGGATTGTGCCGCCAACTTGCGAAACATTGAAACGCTGCAAATGCGCCTGCCGGGGGGCAGGCAGGCGCAGCCCTCCCCTCGGTCGGGCAAAAGGGTGCCTTTTTGTGCCGCAAACCCGCGCCGTTCTCTTGACTTTGTCGGCCCAAAAAGGTGTATCGGGCCGACTGTAGTTATTCACCCTGAAAGAGGGCCCGCACATGCACGCCTATCGCAGCCATTCCTGCGCCGACCTGAACAAATCCAACGTGGGCGAAACCGTCCGCCTGTCTGGCTGGGTGCACCGCATCCGCGACCATGGCGGCATTCTGTTTGTTGACCTGCGCGACCACTTTGGCATCACGCAGGTGCTGTGTGATCCGGACAGCCCTGTGTTCTCCGAAATGGAGAAGGTGCGCTCTGAGTGGTGTATCCGCATCGACGGCAACGTCAAAGCGCGCGATCCTGAGCTGGTGAACGACAAAATCCCAACCGGTGAGGTTGAGGTGTTTGTGCGTGACCTAGAGGTTCTGGGTGCGGCGGACGAACTGCCTCTGTTGGTGTTTGGCGATCAGGAATATCCGGAAGAGACCCGTCTGAAGTATCGCTTCCTCGACCTGCGTCGTGAGCAGATGCAGCAGAACATGACCATGCGCTCTGACGTTGTGGCCTCCATGCGCAAGCGCATGTGGGACAAAGGCTTCCGCGAGTATCAAACGCCAATCATCACTGCGTCTTCGCCAGAGGGGGCGCGTGACTTCCTCGTGCCATCCCGTATCCACCCTGGCAAATTCTACGCGCTGCCGCAGGCGCCACAGCAGTTCAAACAACTGATGATGGTTGCGGGCTTTGACAAGTATTTCCAGATCGCGCCGTGCTTCCGCGACGAAGACCCGCGCGCGGACCGCTCGCCAACCGACTTCTATCAGCTCGACATGGAGATGTCCTTTGTGGAGCAGCAGGACGTCTTTGACACCATCTCGCCCGTGATCGCGGGTGTGTTTGAAGAGTTCGGCGGTGGCCGCAAAGTGGATGCGCCAAACGAGTGGCCGCAGATCCCCTATGCGGAAGCGGCGCTGAAATACGGTTCCGACAAGCCAGATCTGCGCAACCCGATCGAGATGCAGGTTGTGTCCGAGCATTTTGCTGGCTCCGGCTTTGCGATCTTTGCCAAACTGTTGGAGCAAGAAGGCACCGAAGTGCGCGCAATTCCCGCGCCAACTGGTGGCTCGCGTAAGTTCTGTGACCGGATGAACAAATTTGCCCAAGGCGAAGGCCTGCCGGGCATGGGCTATATCTTCTGGCGCAAACAGTCTGCGGACACCATTGCGCAGGAGCAGGGCATCTCTGTGAAAGAGGTGAACGCGAAGATCAAAGCCGGTGAGATTGTTCTGGGTGAAGAGGCGGCCGGTCCGCTGGCCAAGAACATCGGCCCTGAGCGCACGGAAGCGATCCGTCAGCAGCTGGGTCTGGGTGTGGGCGATGCGGCCTTCTTCTTGGGTGGCAAGCCGAAAGCCTTTGAAGCGGTTGCTGGTCGTGCCCGCAACGTGATTGGCGAAGAGCTGGGTCTGATCGACAAAGACCGCTTTGCCTTTGCCTGGATCGTGGATTTCCCGATCTACGAGGCAGACGAAGAGAGCGGCAAGATCGACTTTGAACACAACCCATTCTCCATGCCGCAGGGCGGTCTGGACGCGCTGAACGGGGATCCGCTGGCAGTCAAAGGTTACCAGTATGACCTCGCTTGTAACGGTTATGAGCTGGTGTCTGGTGCGATCCGGAACCACAAGCCAGAGGTGATGCTGAAGGCGTTTGAGATTGCCGGCTACGATGAGGCGGAAGTGAAAGAGCGCTTTGGCGCGCTTTACAAAGCGTTCCAGTATGGTGCGCCGCCCCACGGTGGCTGTGCCGCTGGTGTGGACCGCATTGTGATGTTGCTGGCCGACCAACAGAACATCCGTGAAGTGATGATGTTCCCGATGAACCAGCGTGCGGAAGATCTGATGATGAACGCGCCAAGCGAGCCGTCGTCCGATCAGCTGATGGAGCTGGGCCTGCGGGTGATCCCGCAGGAGTGATCCTGTCGCGACATTGCCGAGATTTACGCCGCCTGCGACCCTGTCGTGGGCGGTTTTTGGTTTGAGGCAAGCGCGTATCGGCGGATTTTGGTCGATTTTTGGCAGCCTTGAGCAAGCTGCGTAGAACCGGATCGGCTATGTGATACAGTAGAGAAAAGCGCGAAGAATGCGTGTGCGACCAAAGGAGCGCGGCAGCAGTGGGTTTTGATCCTGATATAGCTCAGACACGATTTGGCTATGGGTTGTCCCCCAAGGTGACGGGACCGGCGGACATCACGGATATGGTGGCACTTTTGCGTGCAAAAGAGCCGGAGATGCCGTGGTTTCCACTGCCCAGTGACGCGGAGATGAGGGAAAAGATGCTGGCGTTGTTGGATGCGCGTCGCAAGATCTCCAAAGCGGAAAAGGGCAGCGATGCGCACCAAGCCCTGCAAGAGGCGTTCAAAACGGCCAGGCGTGCCGCCAAGCAAGAGGGTGCCAAGTGGATTGGTGCCACATTGGCGCGGCGGGTTTGGAGCCGCGATGGTCTGCGGGAGCGGCTGGTTGCATTTTGGAATGACCATTTCTCCGCGCCCGGAAAAAACGTGATCTATCGCTATACCGAGGCAGCCTATGTGGCCAATGCCATTCGTCCACATGTGAATGGACGGTTTGAGGACATGCTCATCGCAGCTGTTTTGCATCCACAAATGCTGCATTTTCTCGATCAGAATACCTCCGTGGGGCCCAATAGCACCATTGCGAAGAAGCGGTCAGAGAAAAACCTCGGCCTGAATGAAAATCTGGCGCGTGAGATTTTGGAGCTGCACACTCTTGGCGTGGGCGGCGGGTATACACAAAAGGATGTGCGGCAGCTTGCAGAGCTGCTGACCGGTGTGACGACCATTCAGAAAAAAGGGACCGCGTTTCTGGCCAAGCGGGCCGAGCCTGGGGCGGAGACGGTGCTGGGCAAGGAATACGGCAAGCGTCGCGCGCGGATGGCGGATGTGCACGCGGTATTGCGGGATCTCGCACGGCATCCGGATACAGCGCGCCACATAACGCGCAAACTGGCCGTGCATTTTGTCTCCGAAACGCCGGATGAGGATTTGTTGGTGTCGATGGGTGCTCGGTATTTGGAAACAGATGGCGACTTGGCTGAAGTTATGGAGGCGATGTTGCGTCATCCTGCCGCTTGGGCCGCTGTTGGGCCCGGTGTTGGCAATTTCAAACAACCGGAGTTATTCGTCAGTTCTTCCTTGCGGGCTTTGGCCGTGCCCAAAGAGCGGTTTCGCGACGTCAAAAGCCAAGAGTTGGAGCGTTTGTTGGGCACGCCCCTACGCATGATGGGGCAGCCGTGGAGGCGGCCATTTGGCCCGGACGGATTTGAAGAGGCCGACAGCTATTGGTTGACGCCGCAGGGTATGGCGGCGCGGTTGCAGTGGGCGCTGGGCGTGCCGGCGGAAGTGCTGGAGGACTTGCCGGATCCGCGCCAATTTGCCGAAACAACGCTTGGGCCGCAGATGCCAGGCGCGGTGAAATTTGCTGCGGAGGCCGCGGAAAGCCGGCGTGAAGGTATTGCGCTGGTGTTGATGTCGCCCGCGTTCCAGCGGGTGTGAGGAGAGCGTCATGGACAAAGCAGTGATGGATCGACGGGGCTTCCTTGGACGTGGTTTGTCGGTGGGGTGTTCGCTCGCAGCGAGCCCGTTGATGACTCCAGTGAGTTTTGCCGCCACCGGGGGCGAGAACCGGCTGGTGGTGATCATTTTACGCGGTGGTCTGGACGGGCTGGATTTGGTGCAACCCGATGACGCGGCACTGCGCCAGCTGCGGCCAACGCTTTTGGCGGGACCGCGTTCTGGCTTGGAACTCACAGAGGGGATGATGCTGCATGCGGCGGCCAAACCGCTGTGGCCGCTGTGGCAGGCGGGTGAGTTGGCGTTTGTGCAAGGGGTTTCGACGCCATATCGCAACAAACGCAGCCATTTTGACGGGCAGGATTTGCTGGAAGCGGGAACAATTGAGGTGCCCTCTGGTACGGGGCGGGACGGTTGGCTTAACCGGATGCTGCAAACCATGCCCAACAGCACGATGACGACGGCCTATGCGGTGGGCGCAGATCCGATGTTGCTGAGCCAAGGCGCGGCCGAGGTGGAGACCTGGTCGCCGGATGTGGGCTTTGTGCTGTCCAGTCAGGGCGCGCGGCTTTTGGAGCTGACGATGGAGCGTGATCCTGAGATGGCGCTGGCGATGCAGAAAGCCATTTTGTTGGCGGGCGAAGATGGCGGCGGTGTGTTTGAGGCGTCTGACGGCGGCATGATGGCCGACGAGCTGGATACCATGATGGATGCGCAGATGAACCCAAAGGGGCGCGGGCGGGCAAATGCACATTTGCGTGTGGCGTCTTTTGCCGCGCAGCAGCTGCGTGACGCGGCGCGGGTGGCCTGTTTCTCCATTGGTGGCTGGGATACGCATGCGGCGCAGGCGCGCACATTGAAAACGCCCTTGAAGCATTTGAGTGACAGTCTTCGGGCGCTCAAAAATGGGATGGGTCCGGACGTCTGGGCGCGCACAACGGTGCTGGCGATGACGGAGTTCGGCCGCACAGTGGCGGAGAATGGCACCAAAGGCACGGATCACGGCACTGGCGGTTTGATGGTCATGGCGGGCGGCGCCATTCGAGGGCAGAAGGTGCATGGCCAACTGGCCGGATTTGAAGAAGCGGATCTGTTTCAGCGGCGCGACCTGATGCCGACCGATGACGTGCGTCGCTACGCGGCTTGGGCCATTCGCGAGAGTTTTGGTCTGGACCGGTCTGCTTTGGAAGGCGTGGTGTTCCCTGGGATGCAGTTGGGAAATGCGCCCGGATTGTTGGCTTAAGTCAGAAGAGCTTGGCGCGCGGGGCGTGCTGTGCCACTACTTGGCCAACTGAAGGAAGACCACTCATGCAGACATCCCGCCCTGTGGGCTTTGCCGTGCCCGATTGGACCGTGCCATCACGGCCAATGGGCGAGGTTTTGGACGGCCAGTACGTGCGGCTTGAGCCGTTAAACGCAGAGGCCCACGCGGCGTTGTTGTACCGTGCCTATCAGGCGGATGACTGGGTGTGGGATTACATGCCTTATGGGCCATTTCATTCGGCGGCGCAGTATCATCGCTGGGTGCGGGAAACGGTTCAGAACCAAGACCACTTCTTTTACGCGATCTACAGCAAGGCAGAGCGCACCTTCACGGGGGTGGCGTCATATCTGCGCATCTATCCAGAGCGCGGTTCCATTGAGGTTGGCAACATCAACTTTGCGCCAATGATGCAAGGCACGCCTGCGTCCACAGAGGCGATGTTTCTGATGATGCAATGGGCTTTTGACACTGGCTATCGCCGCTATGAGTGGAAATGTGATGCGCTCAACGCCCCATCCCGTCGGGCGGCGCAGCGGTTGGGGCTGAGTTATGAGGGCGTCTTCCGTCAAGCACTGGTGTACAAAGGGCGCAATCGTGACACCGCGTGGTTTGCAGCGATTGACCGGGAGTGGCCGGCATTGAAGGCTGCGTTTGAGGTCTGGCTGTCGCCAAACAATTTTGATGAGGCTGGCCAGCAGCGCGAACGGTTGAGCGATCTAACGCAACTGGTACGCGCCGCGAGTGATCCCGAGCAGGGGTAAACCCAAAAGGAAAGGCGAGGCCAATGGCCCCGCCTGACTGTCCCGTGTCTTACGTCGTCGTTCCGGTTGTGTAGGTCTTAAATCACGGCCGCTTCGGTGAGGCGGCTTTCGACCACGCCGTTGAGTTCGGCCACATTGGCCCGCACGCCGGTGCCCTCCTTGCGAGCGGTCTCCACGGCTTTCACCGCGTTCAGCAGACCCTTGTCACCAGCGCTGCGGGCCAAGCCGCCTAAGAATTGCGCCACATAGTCGATCAGCTCTTCGTCGCCTTCTTTCAGGGTGTCCGCCGCGTGCAGCAGGTCATCGCGGAAGGCCACAGGGTCCGGCTTGATTGCCTCGTTGTCGGCGACGCGGGCCACGGTGGGGCGATAGGCATCGGGCAGGCGGCGCAGAATGGCCTGTTGGAAATCGGTGAGCGTGCCGTAAGGCTTGGCGATGAAGCCGTCGGCACCAGCGGCCAGGGCGGCCTCTTGAGCAAAATCGTCGCCAGAGGTGCCTAGGATCAATTCGATGCGCGGAGAGGCCTTGTGGAGCTCTTCGATCAGCTCGGCGCCAGAGCCATCTGGCAGGCCCATGTCCACAATCGCGACGGTTGGCATGTAGACTTGCAGGTGTCGTCGGGCAGAGGTCAAACAGTCGGCGCGGCGAATGCGGGCACCAGAGCGCACACACATCAGACGCAGCGCGTCAGAGGAGAAACGGCTGTCTTCCACCACCAGAACGGTCATGCCCAGAAGCGGGCGCGCGGCTGATGGGGTGGTCAGCGGGGAGAAAGGCGATTTGTCGTCCATGTTTGAAATCCTCAACGAAGCGAAAACTACAAGTACCGAAACGTGCAAACAGGCTAGGAACACATGCCTAACGAAACGTTAAAGACAGCCGCGACGCCCTGTCGCTTGCGCCTGCGCATATCAGCGCACATAAGGACGGGGAGCGGGATCCATGCCCTTTGGAGGAGACAAACATGATCGGAAGATTGAACCACGTGGCCATTGCTGTGCCGGATCTGGAAGCGGCCAGTGCGCAATACCGTGACGCGCTGGGGGCGAAAGTGGGTGCGCCTCAGGATGAGCCGGACCACGGCGTGACCGTGGTGTTCATCGAGCTGCCAAACACAAAAATCGAGCTGCTCTATCCGCTGGGAGAAGACAGCCCAATCAATGGCTTCCTTGAAAAGAACCCGGCGGGCGGCATTCACCACGTGTGCTATGAGGTCGACGATATTCTGGCGGCGCGGGATCATCTGAAATCCACCGGCGCGCGTGTTCTGGGCAGCGGCGAGCCCAAGATCGGGGCGCATGGTAAACCTGTGCTGTTCCTGCATCCGAAAGATTTCAACGGTTGCCTTGTGGAACTGGAACAGGTCTAAGAGGCCAACCCAAACGTAAGAGAATTGGCGGGCCACAGATGTCCGCCAATTTTTTATCAGGAGCGCGCAATGACCATCACTTCAGCCCTCGTTTTATACGCCGTGCTTTGGTTCATGACCTTTTTGATGGTGATCCCGATTCGTCTAAAAACGCAGGGCGATGTGGGCGAGGTTGTGCCCGGCACACATGCCAGCAGCCCAGAGCATCACTACCTCAAAGCCAAGGCCTGGATCACCACAGGCGCGGCCGCGGTGATGTGGGTGATTTTGTACTGGATCATCACATCCGGTCTGATCACGGTGCGTGATTTTGACTGGTTTAACGTGATGGGGCCCGCTGAGGTGACGGCTCCAGTTGATGGTACAGATGGGTAAAGGTCGCCGCGCCTAGGATCGGGATCACCAGGTTCAGGATAGGTACGACCAACGGCATGGCCATAAGCGTGCCAGCGAGCCAAATTGTGCCGAGATGCTTCTTACGCAGCTTCTTGGCTTCTGCCCGGCCTACGCGGCGCATGGCGACCAATTGAAAATATTCCCGCCCCAGCAGGAAGCCGTTGAGGCCCCAGAAGATGAACAGGGAAAACGGCGGGAAGATCGCATAAAGCACCAGCGCAAAGATGTTGGCGGCAATCAAGACACCAAGAAAGTTCACGCTGTCTTTGAGGCCTTCGGCAAAGGTCACGCGGGGGACATCCGGCAGTTCGGGATAGTGCTTGTCCTCCACCGCGTCGGCCACTTCGTCCAGAAACAAGGACGTGATGGCAGAGGCGACTGGGATCATCAGTAAGATCGACAAGGCGATCATCAGGAAGAGCGAGGCGAAGGTGAAAAGGTCGCCAACCCAAGAGATATTGCCCAGGAGCTCCTGTACGGTTTGACCTGCGCCGATCCAGTTCAGTAACATTAGGAACGCTGTGTAGACCGCGATCAGCAGCACAAAGGTCAGGCCAATGCCTTTGAAAAGGACCCGGCGAAAGCGCGGGTCCCCGATTTGAGTAAGTGTCTTGCCAAAAGACGAGATTGCTAGGCTGACAGCCATGTGACTTTGGTCTCCATGTTGGGGCGGGGGCGCTCGGGTGGCGTGGCTTTTTCGGTGCCGATGTGGATGAAGCCTGCGACGCGCTCACGTGGAGTGAGGTCGAGGCCTTTCTCCACAAACCCACGATCGTGACTGGCCCAGCCAGAGAGCCAGTTGGCGCCCCAGCCAGCGGCCAATGCGGCGTTTAGCAGTTGCAGGCACACACAGGCGGCTGAGTAGGTCTGTTCGATTTCCGGGATTTTTTCGCTGATCACAGGCGCCTCTATTACGGCGACTACCAGATCGGCGCGGTCAAATTGATCGTGCGCTTTGGTGATCTTTTCCGGCTCCATGTCCAAAGCTTCACCGCGTTCTTGGGCGAGCTTGGCAAGTTTGCTCAAGGCGGCGCCTTCCAGCACGATCAGGCGCCAAGGTTCGAGTTTACCGTGGTCGGGACTGCGCAGGGCGGCTTCCAGCAGAGGTTCGAGTTCCGCGCGCGTGGGCGCGGGGCCAATCAGGGTTTTGGCGGGACGTGAGCGGCGGCTCAGCAAAAAATCCAGCGCGGCTTGGTTTGGTTGAGGCATTAGGTCTTCCCTCAGGAGTTGATTGGGTATGTTGGCGTGGCGCGGTTGGGTTTCAACCGGGCGGGCTTGCGAAAGTGTCGGCCATCTCATCGACCAACGTGGCAAAGAAGGCCTCGACGCGGGCGTTGGGCTGGCGTTTGGTGAGAGAGGCGGCCATTGGGTCCTCAGCAGTTATTGAGGAACCAGACAGCTCTTCGATCACGGCATGGCCGCAGAAGGGCACATAGGCTTCAGAATAGCCGCCCTCGTGCACAAGCAAGAGCTTGCCTTCACAGAGAGTATCTGCGGCCTGCATGACCTGCTTGGTCATTTGGCGGAATGTGTCGGCGGTGGCGAGCATACGGGAGAGTGGATCAAAGGCGCCGGCGTCAAAGCCACAGGCGACAATAATCACATCCGGTTTGAAGGCATGTAGCGCGGGTAGGACAATTTTCTCCATTGAATAGAGGTAGGTGTTGTGACCTGCGCCAGGTGGAAGCGGGACGTTGATGTTTGTTCCGAGGCCAGCGTCTTTGCCACGGTCGGTCACATCGCCTGTGTCCAAAGGATAATTGTGCTCCTGATGCAGGGAGATGGTGAGCACGTCGTCACGGTCATAGTAGATCGCTTCGGTGCCGTTGCCGTGGTGCACGTCCCAGTCCAGAACAGCGACACGCTTTGCTAAGCCCCGTGCTTGGATTTCCTCAATCGCGACAGCGATGTTGGCCAGCAGACAGAAGCCATTGGGCCAATCCGGCAGGCAATGGTGCCCTGGAGGGCGAGAGAGCGCATAGGCGTTTTGCAAATCGCCCGAAGTAACGGCGCGCAGGGCTTCGGTGGCGATACCTGCGGATAAGGCCGCGATTTCGTAGCCCCCTTTGCCAAAAGGTGTGCGCAGGCCAATTTCGCCACCGCCTGCATCAGAGACTTCTTTGAACTTGGTCAAAAAGTCTGCTGGGTGGACGCGCTGAAGCATGGTCTCGGTCGCAGGCGGTGCGCTGCGCACATCGAGGTCGTTTGTCAGGCCGGTCACATCCATGAGGTTTTTAAGGCGACGTTTGGTTTCCGGGCTTTCCGGCAGTCCACCCGCGGCCAGTGGCTGAACCAGATCGCCAACCGGCAAGGTCAGGGCGTAGTTTCCGCCTGCGTGCCAGAAGCATTTTTCATCAAAAAAGAAGCCAGTGGCCATGTGGCAAGTCTCCCCCTGTCGTCCTGCGCGGGCTACCCTATGCGGGGCGATTGTGAAATGTAAATCGCTGTTGGGGCAACGGGGGCAGAACCATTGGGCGAAGATTTTTCAGATTTGGCTAAAGCGGGAGCGGAGATCGCGGTGCGAGTGACCCCCAAGGCGTCACGCAACACGGTGGTACGCGAGGATGATGTCTTGCGGGTGTATGTGACCGTGGTTCCGCAAGGCGGCAAAGCCAACGCCGCCGTGCAAAAGTTTCTGGCCAAGGAACTGGGCATTGCCAAGTCTCGATTGACGTATGTCTAGTCCGCAGTGCGTTTGAGCATGTAGACCCCTTCGGGGAGGTCTAAAGCGGCGGTCAAATCCTGCACCTGTGTGTTGGACAGGGTGATTTTCTGAACCGTATCGGTNCGGGGGTCATATTGCTCGATGGTGACGCAGTCCTCAAACATGTGAATGATCACATCTTCCCCCAAAGGGGCGGTGCCTTCGTCAACCAGCGTCACAACGGTGGCGTCAAATTCGTGCTCGATGCTGAACATGTCCCCAGCGTAGCGCAAAGGGGAGGGGGTGCAAGCATTTCCCTCTGGCCTCGCGCGGCTTAGATGATAAATTTACTCCTGTGCCCTAGTATGGACCGCTTGTGGGAGGGATGTCATGCGTCAGAGTTTGCCAGTGAAAGCCAGCGTGGTCAGCGTGATGGCCGCCGTCGTTTTGAGCGGCTGTGTGTCTACCACCACCAGCTCGACGCCGCAGCCTGCCGTACAGCAACAGCCAGCGCCCAAGATTTCCGTGTCGCAGGCCACCTCGCGTTTGGCGCCGGTGAAAGCGCGGATGGAACCTTTGGTGGAGCGGGAATGTAAGGCGCGCACGCCTGCGGGCACCAACTGTGACTACAAGATCTATGTGGACCCGAAAGAGACCAAGATCGCCAACGCCTATCAGACGCTGGACAAAAATGGTCGTCCGCTGATCATCTTCACGGCGCCTTTGGTGGCGGAGACGCGCAACAATCATGAGTTGGCTTTTGTCATGGGGCATGAGGCGGCGCACCACATCAAGGGGCATATTGCCCGCAGTCAGGGCAATGCGGCCGCAGGGGCAGCGCTGGGCGCCATTCTGGTAGCGGCAGCTGGTGGCAACTCTCAGGCGATAGAGGCGGCGATGGATTTGGGCGCGGGCGTTGGTGCGCGCAGCTTCTCCAAGAACCACGAATTGGAAGCCGACCAACTGGGTACGATCCTGACCAAGAGGTCGGGCTATGATCCATTGATCGGAGTGAACTTCTTTGAGCGCACGCCAGATCCGGGTAACCAGTTCCTCGGCACGCACCCGCCCAACGCTTCACGCGTGGCGATTGTGAAGCAGACGGCAGCGGGGCTTTGACGGCGTGCTGCAACTGACCAATGTGGTCACCGACCGGGGCAGCAAATATGCGGTGTCCGGTGGCAAGGTGACCAGCCGTAAAGAGGCCGACGCCTTTCTCAAAGAGCTCAAACGCAACAAGAAGTTTGCCAAGGCGACGCACAACACCTGGGCCGCTTTGATGGCGGACGGCACCCCGTTGAAAGGGGATGACGGGGAGAGCGGCGCGGGGTTGGTGATCCTGCGGATTCTGGAGCGGGAAGAGCTTACGGATCACATTGTGGTGGTTACGCGTTGGTATGGCGGCATAAAGCTCGGCGGGGATCGGTTTCGTCGGGTACAAGATTGTGTGCGGGCCTATCTTGAGGCGCTGGCGTAAGCGCGATCAAATTCCTCTCAGATTGCTGGTTGATGCAGGTCAAGGGCGTCCTTTGGGCGGCCTGATAGACTGCGTGGGTCAGCTATCAGAGAGGCGCCTATGACCATTGTGACAGATCGGACTGCGAAGCTGCGCCATCATGCGGCGCTGTTGGATGACACGGCCAGCCGGTTGGGCATGGACCTGCAGGAGGCGGCCATTCGCGGCGCGCTCAAATTTGACGAGATTTCCGAGGCGGTTTTGCGCTGTACCACCTGCAGCGAACCGGAGGCCTGTGCCCATTGGCTGAAGGAGGAGGGCGTGGTGGTGGCTGCGCCGCATTACTGTCGCAACACCAAGCTGCTGAAGCGGCTGCAAGGGGCACAGTAGACCACGCAGGACGTGGCAGGGAGTGAGAGATGAAACCGCTTGGCGATCGCACGGAGCACTATTGGTTGGCACAGCGCATGGCGCAGCTGACACAGACCGATCTGGTGGCGGCGATGGCGCAGGCGGAGCTCTCACAGGAAGACTGGGCTGAGATGGTGGAAAGCTGTCGCGGTTGTGGGTGGGATGCCGGATGCAGCCGCTATGTGGCGGCGCATGAGCGGGCGGCGCAGACCGAAGAGGTGGCGCCGGAGCCCTGTGTGAACAAAGACCGTTTTAAGTGGCTTAAGACAGCGTTGGAGGCGCAGAACTAATGGGAAATATTCAGCCTCTTGGCGATCCGGTGACACATTTCTGGCTGACTCGCAGCATGGCGCGGGTGCTGGGGGTGTCGCTCAGCGAGGCGATGCTCGATCAGATGTTAAGTGCCGAGGACTACGCCAATATGGTCACGCGCTGTCGCATGTGTCCGCACACCGAGGCCTGTCAGAGCTTTCTGGGGCAGCGGGCGGGGACGGCCAAAGAAGCGCCGGCGTTCTGCTGCCATGCGGAGTTGTTTGAAAGACTGGCGGCGGGCTGACCGGCGCGACTGCAAAACGAGGGAAAGGAGCCAGCGATGTTTGAGAAAATGAGCCAGCACATCAATTTGGTCACGGGCATGTCCGAACGCGTTGGCATCGATTGGGGGGAGAGGATCATGAAGAACCCGGAAAATGCCAAAGAGTTTCGTAATGCGGTGATGCAATGCACCCGCTGCCAGGAGCTGGGCGCCTATCAAAAGTTTCAGGAGCTTAATGGCTCTGCGGCCAATGCGCCGGACTACTGCATGAACGCAGACTTGTTTAAAGAGATGCAGCAGGGCTGAGGCTTAGGCCGCTTTTGTCTTGGCCTGTCGCCGCAGGTGTTTGCGGTAGAGCCATGGGGCCAGCACGTGGTCGTAGGCGAGACAAGCCAGTTGCTTGATGCCGGGCAGGCCAATGAGACGCGCAAGCCAGCGGAAGCGGGGCATTTCCTGCCAGAGGATCAGGAAAGCGGGGATGCCAGAATAGAGCTCCCCGTTTGCCGTGACATGCAGGCGTTTGGCGGCGGTTTCCGGATCAATGCCCCATTCTGAGAGGGCGTCAGAGTTCAGATCGTCATAGGCGACGGGGATGTCACGCTGTTCGGTGTAGGACCGATAGTGGCAGATTTCTGCGTCACAGATCGGGCAGTCTGCATTGTAAAGCACACGCGTTTCGTTGGACATGTTACTCTCCTGATGAGGGATGTGTCTCGGGCCGTTTGGGGCTGTGAGGAGAGCCTACGCTTCGGGCAAAAAGGCCTCAAGGGACAGGATGTCGCTGTGTTTGGCAAAGCTAATTGCTCAACGCCACACAGCCGGACCTCTGGTTCGGCCAGCGCTGGGGGCTCCGCCCGATTGCGGCTGAACGGATCCCCCGGATCCTTTCCAAAGACGCCGCGCGCTCGCCACGGGAGGGCGCTTAAGCCCCCACTCAGGATCAGGCACTGGGTTCTTTTATGCCTTTAACTGTCCCCACAAATCATACTCGCCAGCCTCATCCACTTCCACAGATACGATGTCGCCCACCTTCAACCCATCGGTGCCTTCGTCAATGAACAGGTTGCCGTCAATCTCCGGCGCGTCGGCTTTGGTGCGGCAGGTGGCGATGCCGTCTTCATCGATGTCGTCTACGATCACGTCCATGGTCTGACCGACTTTGGCGGCGAGTTTGGCTTCGGAAATCGCCTGGGCTTTCTCCATGAAGCGTTCCCAACGCTCTTGTTTGACCTCGGCGGGGATGTGGTCTGGTAGGTCGTTGGAGCGGGCGCCGTCGACGTTTTCGTACTGGAAGCAGCCAACACGGTCGAGTTGAGCTTCGTCCATCCAATCCAGGAGGTGCTGGAATTCGGCTTCGGTTTCGCCGGGGTAGCCGACGATGAAGGTGGAGCGCAGGGTGATGTCGGGGCAGATCTCGCGCCAGGCGGCGATTTCGGTCAGGGTTTTGGAGGTGTGCGCGGGCCGGGCCATGCGTTTGAGTGTGTCCGGGTGGCTGTGTTGGAAGGGGATGTCCAGATAGGGCAGGATCAGCCCGTCCGCCATCAGCGGGATCAACTCGCGCACATGGGGGTAGGGGTAAACGTAGTGCAGGCGCACCCAGGCGTCGAATTGGCCCAATTCGCGCGCCAGATCGGTAATGTGGCTGCGCACTTCGCGGTCTTTCCACGGGTGGGTGCTGTACTTGCGGTCCAATCCATAAGCGGAGGTGTCTTGCGAGATCACAAGCAGTTCACGCACGCCGTTGTCGACCAGTTTTTCCGCCTCACGCAGGACAGCATGCACTGGCCGCGAGGCGAGTTTGCCGCGCATGTCCGGGATGATGCAGAACTTGCACTTGTGGTTGCAACCCTCTGAAATCTTTAGATAGCTGTAGTGGCGCGGCGTGAGGGTCACGTTTTTGGCGGGCAGCAGATCGACAAAGGGATCGGGGCTGGGCGGCACGGCGCCATGTACGGCGTCCAGCACTTGCTCGTATTGGTGCGGTCCCGTCACGGCGAGCACTTTGGGGTGGGCGCCGGTGATGTATTCGGGCTCTGCACCAAGACAGCCAGTGACAATCACTTTGCCGTTTTCCTGAATGGCCTCACCAATGGCCTGAAGGCTTTCGGCTTTGGCGGAATCCAAAAATCCGCAGGTGTTTACGACCACCGCGTCGGCACCGGAATAGTCCGGCGAGATGCCATATCCTTCGGCGCGCAGGCGGGTCAGGATGCGTTCGCTGTCGACCAAAGCTTTTGGGCAGCCAAGGGAAACCATGCCGATGGTCGGTTGGCCGGGGCGCGCGTCTCCTGTGAGGGTGGTGCGGGCGAGGTCGGGGCGGAGTTCTGGCGGATTGCTGGACATGGGGCGCGTATAGGGCAGCGCGCGTCGTTTGGCAAAGGGGAAGGGCGGTTTGATGCATTGCGTGTGTGTTCTTAGGCGCTTAGGCTCCGCATGGGCAGTAAAGGAGGTCTCCGATGAAAGTAATCCGGGGATTGGTGGCGGCGGTTTTGATTTTGGCAATTGGCGCGGTGGTGCTGGTTGTGGCGTTGCCGGGGGAGAAGATTGCAAAACTGGCGGCGGATCAGGTCAAGGCAATGACCGGACGAGAGCTGGTGTTTGAGGGCAAGGTCGGGATCAGCTGGTATCCGGTGCTGGGCGTAACCACCGAGAAGGTCAGTTTTGGCAATGCAGCGTGGTCAGAGCGTGGGCCCATGTTCACGGCCGATAAGGCGGTGATTGGTGTCGACGTGATGGCGGCGATTGGTGGGGAAATTCGCGTCAAGAATGTCGAGCTGGTGGCACCGGAGGTGCTGCTGGAGAAAACCACCGACGGACGGGTAAATTGGGATTTAAGTGATGGCACGTCGCCTGTGGTTAGCGGCCAGAGCGCTGAAGCGCAGACCGGCGGTGAGAGCGCTCCAACGTCGGTAACATCGACGGCTTCTCAGTTTGAGAGCTTTGCGCTTGAGCGGCTGGTGATCAGCGATGCGCAGGTGCGTTATATCGATCATGGCGGCGCGCGACAGGAGTTGTCTGGCGTGTCACTGGCGATGACTTGGCCGGATGTTGGTGGGGCTGCGGATGTGGTGATCGAGGCCAGCCCGTTTGGCGCACCGATCCAGCTGGACGCTGTGGTTGCAGCGCCATTGGCTTTGATTGATGGCGATGTGTCTGCGGTGGAATTGGCTGTGCAGGCGGGCGGTGGGTCCGCCCGTTTTGAGGGGCGTGCTGGGATCGCGCCAGAAGCCAGTGGAAAGTTGGCTGTCTCGGCATCGGATGCAGCGGCGTTTCTTGCCGCCTTGGGCACAGGCGGGCTTGAAGGGCCTTTGGCGGTGCAAGGTGATGTTACGTTGACCCGAGCGGGCGTGGTGTCTGTGCGCGGCGGGCGGGTGACCGCTTTGGGCAATGATCTGACGGTGCTGGCGGATGTGGATCTGAATGGGGTGCGCCCGAAAGTGACGGCGCAAGTAGCGACACAGGCCTTGCGGCTTGTAGAGAAGGAGGGAGACGAAAGCAGTCAGTCTGGGGAAGCCGCTCCGGTTGGATGGTCCAAAGAACCAATTGATGCGAGCGCGTTGGGTTTGGTGGATGGCACCATCAGTTTTGCCGCTGAGGCGATGGATCTGAATGGGATCGCGTTTGGCAAGACTCGTGCCACAGTGAAGATTGACCGCGCCCGTGCCGTGGCCCGGATTCAGGAAATGGAGGCCTATGAGGGCGCTGTTACGGGGCTGTTTGTGGCCAACAACCGCAATGGCCTGTCTGTGCGGGGGGACCTGAAGGTGTCGCAGATCGCTTTGCAGCCATTCTTGGCCGCAACGGCGGATTTGGACAAGTTCACCGGCACAGCGGATTTTGAGAGCCGGTTTCTGAGCTCTGGCGAAACGTTGGACGCCATTATGAACAACATGAGTGGCGATGGCCGTGTTGAGGTTGGACGCGGAACTATTGAAGGCATCGATCTGGATAAACTGCTACGCGGCGACGTCACCGGAGGCACCACCGTGTTCAATAGCATGGTGGCGAGCTGGACCATTGCCGATGGTGTGCTGAGCAATCGGGATCTTTTGATGAAACTGTCGCGCTTGTCAGCAACAGGCAAAGGTACCGTGGGGCTCGGCTTGCGAACAATTGACTATGTGTTCTCGCCGCAGCTCAACGGGCCGGATGGGCCGAGCCTGATTGTACCGGTGAAGATCAAAGGCAGCTGGAGCAATCCCAGCGTGGTGCCGGATCTGGAAGCAGCGGTGAAGCGCAGCTTTGATAAGGAAATCAAAGCCGTGGAAGACGAGGCGAAACAGAAACTTGAGAAAGAACTGGGGCTGGAGAAAAAAGAAGGCCAATCCACAGAAGATGCGATCAAAGACAAACTGGAGAAAGAGGCGCTGCGTGGCTTGCAGAACCTGCTGGGCGGCAATTGAGCGGACCTGAGCGGCGGAGTGCGCCGCATCTCAATACGCTGATTCTGCTGACCGCGATGTCAGTCTTGTCGTTGAATATGTTCTTGCCGTCCCTGGCGGCCATCGCCGATGAGTTCAGCGTCGACTACGCCGTTGCGAACCTGTCGATGGGCGCGTTTTTGGCGGTGACGGTGATGTTGCAAGTCATCATTGGGCCGCTGTCAGATCGCTACGGACGGCGTCCGGTGATGCTGGTTGGCTTGTTGGTTTTTACTGTTGGCTCAATCGGCTGTTTTCTGGCGACGGATATTGTCGGGTTTCTGGTCAGCCGGATGTTACAGGCGGCAGGCGTGGTTGGCATCGCACTGAGCCGCGCGGTGGTGCGCGACATGCACGGGCCCAAAGAGGCGGCAAGCATGTTGGGCTACATCTCGATGGTGATGGCCATCGCCCCGATGACAGGCCCAACGATTGGCGGATTTCTGCACGAGGCATTTGGTTGGCGGTCAAACTTTGCGGTGTACGCCTTGATCGGCGCCGGGTTGGTTTGGCTGACCTGGCGAGATCTGGGCGAGACCAATACCAACCGGGCCGCCACCATGGGGGAGCAGTTTGCCACCTATCCGGAGCTGCTCAAATCACGCCGGTTCTGGGGGTATAGTTTGTGTAGCAGCCTGTCTGTGGGCGCGTTTTACATCTATATCACCGGGATTGTGTTGATCGGCGTTGCTGTATTTGACCTGCGGCCCACAACGGTGGGTATGACCGTTGGCGCGATTGCAGTGGGGTTTTCATTGGGGTCGTTTATGTCAGGCCGTTTGGCGAAATCTGTCCCGCTTTGGCAATTGATTATTGGCGGACGTGTTGTTGGTCTCACAGGACTATGCGTCGGCTTTGCGATCGTGCTGGCAGGGTTTGTGCAGCCGGTGACCTATGTCGGCGCGGTGATTTTTGTGGGCATGGGCAATGGCTTGACCTTGCCCTCGACCAACAGCGGCGCGATGTCCGTGAGACCCAAGCTTGCTGGCAGTGCGTCTGGCCTGTCCGGCGCCATGAGTGTGGCCATGGGGGCAGCCTTGACGAGCCTCACCGGAGCTGTGCTGACACCCGAGAACGGTGCTGTGCTGATGATGACGATGATGGTGGCTGTGGTCGTGGCCTCGCTCTTGTGCGCGCTTTATGTCCGTTGGCTCGACATCGTGGAGCCTTTGCCAGAGGAAGCGGGTTGACGGCGGCGCGTGATGCGTGTCATCACATGCCCATGACCAAGAACAACATCTTTTTTGGCACATATTATACCCTGACCACATAGTGGCGGGGTCTTTGGCATCTTCATCCGCTGCGTTTGACGGGGATGAAGACACAAAAACCTTCCAAGACAGTTAGTCCCGGCAAACGTGGCCTCACACACGGGGTCCGCTATGGGACAGGAAAAACCAAATAACGAACAGACCACCATTGGGTTGGTGGGTTTTGGCGGCTTTGGCCGGTTGATTGCACAGGAGCTTTGGGCCGGGTGTCCTATCCGCATCTGTGACCCAAGTTACACCCGCGCCAGTCTGCCGGACGGGCGGCGGGTGCCGATGGAAGGACTGGCCGAGGTGGCGCAGAGTGACATCGTGATCCTGGCGGTGCCGGTGGCGCGTATGGCGCATGTCTGTCGGGTTCTGGCTCCGCACTTGCGTCCGGGCACTTTGGTGCTCGATGTGGGCTCGGTGAAGGTTGCCCCCATGCGTGACATGCGGGAGCTGCTGCCGCCGCATGTGGAGATCCTGGGCACCCACCCGCTGTTTGGCCCACAGAGTGCCAAGAACGGCGTGAAAGGGCGCAAGATTGCATTGTGTCCCGAGCGCGGAGAACGCTGGCACAAGGTGGCAGCCTTCCTGAAAGCCAGGGGGCTGGAGGTGATTGTCACCACGGCAGAGGAGCATGACCGCGAGTTGGCGATGGTTCAGGGACTGACCCACCTGATTGGTAAAGTGCTGACCGATTTGGGACCACTGCCTGAGCGGATGACAACGGCGAGCTTTGACTTGCTGCGTGAAGCAATTGAGATGGTGCAGGATGATCCCCCAACGGTGTTGCATGCGATTGAGGTTTCCAATCCCTACGCGACTGAGGTGCGCGATGCGTTCTTTGAAAAAGCAGAGGCGTTGCGGGATCAGTTTGAGCGATCCTCGCTGATTGTGCAGGGGCAGAGAGTTCTACCCGCCGCATAGATCGTGACAGCGGCGACAGCCAAGACACAGTCTTTCCGCTCAGATAACGGTGTAGCCTGCTGTTGCCGCCATGGCGCAGGCTACGCCAATAAGAAAGGCGCGGACGTTCACGCGCTCTCGTGGGGGCAGTTTCAGGCGGATCGACAGGATGATGATGATGCCGCCCACCACGGCGGTCGCGATAGATTGGTAGTGGTGGCCCTTTTCGATGTGGTTGCCCAGCACACAACCGACATACATTGCGGCCATAAAAAGTGGCGCCATCCAGCGGGAAAAGGCAGCGGGGTATTCTCGGTGCAAGAAGCTGTTCACGCCAAAGAGATGCACGGAAAAGACAAAGACCGCGACCCCGTAGGCCGCCGTGAGATTGCTTTGAAAATGCGTGATCGTGATGCCGATCAGCAGGTTGTAGGTGGCAAAGGACAAAGCGTTGAGTGTCAGCGCCGTTCGGGCCGGGCGGTTGTTGTCCTGTTTGAAATCCACCAGGTAGTAGATCAGGAAGCCGATCATCAGATAGACATAGAGCTGATGTTTGAACAGCAGGCCGTGGTCAGGATATTGTGCGCCGACCAGTTGCGTCATGACCGCAATTTTGGGCAGCAAATAAAGAAAGGCATAGCCAAGCCCAATGCCGGAGCTGAAATCCAGTAGCCAGCGTGACACAATGGGAAACCGTTTGATGAACGGCGCGGTGCCAACGTGGGTCAGCGAGATCAGAGCAACCGCCAGCACCTCGCGCCAGGTGATGTCGCCGTAAAGTGTTGCGGACATTGCGCCGGTCTCCCTTGTTCTGACTTGCAGTAGACACAAAGCCATTGACGGGACACAAGCAAAAAGCCCCGCACAGGGCGAGGCTTTTCAAAGTGTCTTAAGGGGCCGCTGCTTAGCGTTTGCGGTCGCGGCGCGCGCTCATAGGTTGGAAGGCCACGCCGACGTGGGCTTCGCAGTAAGGTTTACCGGTTTGCACCGGCAGGCCGCAGAACCAGAAATCTTCGGTGGCCGGGTCACCCACCGGCCATTTGCAGGTGCGTTCGGTCAGTTCCATCAGCGAGAGCTTCTTGGCGGTCTTTTCAACTTCGTTGACCTTGGCCAGAGCTTCCGGGCTGATCTCATTGGCGGACGGCTGCGGTGGCAGCGGTTGACCGGCCGGGATGATCTGCTTGCGCAGCGGCTGCGCTGGACGCGCGGCGACCGCTGGCTCGGTTTTGGGTTCCGGCTTGGGTTCGGCTTTGGGCGCGGCCTTGGGCTTAGGCGCCGCCTTGGCCTTGGGGGCTGCCTTCGGCTTTGCATCGGCCTTAGGCTTGGCATCCGCCTTGGCGCCACCCGTGGCGCGGTTGGACAGGCCCAGACGGTGCACCTTGCCAATCACCGCGTTACGGGTCACCCCGCCCAGCTCTTTGGCAATCTGGCTGGCCGATTGGCCTTCGCCCCACATTTTTTTCAACAGCTCTACGCGCTCGTCGGTCCAGGACATCCGTCACTTCCTCAGCTAAAAAGCGGCCTCCAAAAAGGCCGCCTCTGCATTTCTTGGTCAGGCACCTATTCTAATCACCCCAGCCCGAGTTACAAGGCGAAGAATCACCCATGGGCGCGGCAAAGCGGCGAGTGGGGAGGTAAAACCACAGCGACGTTAGGAAATCGGCAGCAATGGCACAGGATCAGACGACAGAAATGGGCGTGCGCCGCTTTGGCCGGGTGAACTGGCTGGGGCTTGGCACTTTGGCGAAACGTGAGGTTTTGCGGTTTCTGGCGGTGTGGACACAGACGCTTTTGGCGCCTTTGGTCACTGCTGGGTTGTTCCTGCTGATCTTCTCGATAGCCATCGGGCCCAGCCGAGGGGCAGTGATGGGCGTGCCGTTCCTGACCTTCCTGATCCCAGGCATTATGATGATGACGGTGATCCAGAACGCTTTTGCCAACACGTCGTCCTCAATTGTGATCGCAAAAGTGCAGGGTAATATTGTGGATACGCTTATGCCGCCTTTGTCTCCGATGGAAACGGTGCTCGGCTATATGGCCGGGTCTGTGGCACGTGGTTTTTGTGTGGCAATGGCGATCACCATCGCCTTGGCGCTGGTGCTGGGGCAAGGTGTGGCGCATCCGCTCTGGGCGCTGACCTTTGTGCTGCTTGGCGGGGCCATGATGGGTGCAGTCGGGATCGTGGCCGGGATTTTTGCCAATAAATTTGACCAGATGGCGGCGATCACCAACTTCATCGTGACACCTTTGGCCTTTCTGTCCGGCACGTTCTACTCGGTAGAAGCATTGCCGGAGAGCTTGCAGGGCTTCACCCGTGTGAACCCGATCTTCTACCTGATCGACGGCACACGCTACGGCATGATTGGGGTGTCTGATAGTGCGCCAGTGGTGGGCCTGACGGTTGTCACTGCCGTCACCGCTGCTTTGATGGCGGCAGCCTATGCCATGCTCAAAACAGGCTATCGCCTCAAAAGCTGACTTGGCTCAATAGGTGATGCGGGCTTCTTCTTACCAAAAATATCCTGGGGGAGCCCGTCAGGGCGGGGGCTAAGCCCCCACTTCCGAGCTTAGCGCCAGAACGCCAACCATTCGATCAGCTCAAACAGCTTCTTGGCAAGCAGCAGGAACACGGCGCTGTCATTGAACACCACATCGATCCCCAACAGTGCCAGCAGGAACAGAAACAGAAAGATGGCAATTTGGTTGGTCATGACGCACTGCGCCCCCGGATGTGTCGTGGTCGGACCAGATATGCCCGACCCCATCCGAGGGCGCAAGTTGTTGTGATTTGAGAGGCGCTTAGACGCGTCCCATCAGGGCGGCCACATCGGCCATACGCGCGGAGAAGCCCCACTCGTTGTCATACCATGCCAGCACGCGCACCAGACGTTTGCCCAGCACTTTAGTCTGGTCACCAGCAAAGGTGGCGCTCTCCGTGGTGTGGTTGAAGTCCACAGAGACCAGCGGCAGGTCGTTGTACCCCAGCACGCCTTTCATCTCGCCTGCGGCCGCTTCGGCCATGACGGCGTTCACGTCTTCGACGGTGACATCCTTGGAGGCAGTGAAGGTCAGGTCCACAGCCGAAACATTCGGGGTTGGCACGCGGATTGCGGAGCCGTCGAGCTTGCCTTTGAGTTCCGGCAGAACCTCACCCAGCGCTTTGGCGGCGCCTGTGGAAGTCGGGATCATCGACATGGCGGCCGCACGGGCGCGGTACAGGTCTTTGTGACGGCGGTCCAGTGTTGGCTGATCGCCAGTGTAGGCGTGGATCGTGGTCATGATGCCTTCTTCGATGCCAAACGCGTTGTTTAGAACCTTGGCCACCGGTGCGAGACAGTTGGTGGTGCAGGAGCCGTTGGAGATCATGTTGTCGTTGGCTTCGAGCTGGGTGTCGTTCACGCCAAACACGATGGTCTTCTGCACGTTCTTTGCCGGCGCGGAGATCAGTACTTTCTTAGCGCCGCGTTCCAGGTGTTTCTTGGCTTTCTCGCCGTCGTTGAAATTGCCGGTACATTCCAGAACCACATCGACGCCGCTCCAGTCGAGCTCATCCATGTCGTAGGTGGAGTACATGCGCATCGGGCCCATGCCCACATCCATGGTGCCGTTGCCGGCGATCACTTCGTTGCGGAAGCGGCCATGCACAGAGTCATAGCGGATCAGGTGCGCGGCGGTGTCCAGCGGGCCGGTGGCGTTGATTTTCACAACGCGGACGTCTTCGCGTGCTTCTTCGGCGATGTGCATGAGGGTCGAACGGCCAATGCGGCCAAATCCGTTGATGCCGACGGTAACAGTCATGAAGAGCTCCTGTCCTGCTCTGAACGGTGGAAAATATGGTCTTCGCTATAGTGGCGTAGAGACATTTTAGGAAGGTAAAATCCCAATAAAAAACGGGATGTTAGCGTTAAAACTGGGCGGTGTCGCTATCGGTTCCGCTGCCGGTAACGCTAACGGTTGGAGATTGGTTGGCCATGTCGAGCTAAGTTGTGTGCAAGTGCAGAAAGTTGACCTTCAAAAATGTGTGATCTCGAATCATGAAGTGGGCAGTTACGATTAAGGTGGTGAGGCACCTAAAACTGCGCGGGTCGGTATTGGAATTTTGTCACGACATGCAGGTGAAATGGCGCAATCTGCGAGTGGCGGCTGTTTTGGAAGGCCTATTCTATTTGCAACAACGCAACTAGCGCCAAAGAACGGGAGGCAGCTTATGCAACTGATCGTGGACGGGAAATCCCATGAGGTGGATGTCGAAGAGGACATGCCGCTGTTGTGGGTGCTTCGGGATGAACTGGGGATCAAAGGTGTAAAATACGGCTGCGGTGTTGCGGCTTGTGGCGCTTGCACCGTGCACATTGATGGTGTGGCGGTGCGGTCGTGCCAGACACCGGTGGCGGATGTGGATGGGCCTGTGACCACCATTGAGGGCTTGGGGCAGCCCGAGGCGATGCACGCGGTGCAGGAGGCCTGGGTGGAGCATCAGGTGGCACAATGTGGCTATTGCCAGTCTGGTCAGATCATGCAGGCAGCGTCGCTGTTGTCGGAGATCAAGATGCCGTCGGATGCAGAGATTGACGAAGCGATGAGCGGCAACCTGTGCCGTTGCGGGACGTACCCGCGTATTCGCGCCGCCGTGAAAACGGCCGCTGCCAAGATGCAGGAGGCGTAAGGTATGGGCAAGGTTGGAAAAATCGCGCGCCGTACGTTCTTGTTTGGCGCTGTGGCTGTGGCCGGCGGCGTGGCCTTTGGCGTCTACAAAGTGCGCACGCCGTATGAGAATCCACTCAAAGATGGGCTGGCTGATGGGGCGTCCACGTTTAACCCTTGGGTGGTGATTGATGGCGAGAAAATCACCCTGATCACGCCGCATGGCGACAAAGGGCAGGGCGTGGCACATGCCCAGGCCGCGCTGATTGCAGAAGAACTGGACGTGGAGTTTGGTCAGTTCGAGATCGATTTTGGCAAGCCGGACAAAGCCTATTGGAACCGGGCGTTGGCCGGGGACGGTGCGCCGTTTATGGCGACAGACGAGAGTTTCACAGCCGAAGCAACCCGCAGCTTTATGGGCGGCATGATTAAACTGTTGGGCATGCAGATCACTGGCGGCTCAACAGCGATGCCGGACAGCTATGACAAGCTGCGTGAGGCTGGCGCTGTGGCGCGGGAAACTTTGAAGCTGGCGGCGTCCAATGTGAGCGGCGTGCCAGTGGCGCAGCTGAAAACCGCAAATGGGGCTGTGCAGCTGCCAGATGGCTCAGAACTGGCCTATACGGCGCTGGCTGGTGCAGCGGCGAAGGTTGAACCTGTCACCGAGATCACGCTGCGCAAGCCGTCGGAATGGCGTTTGATTGGCAAGCCGATGCAGCGGTTGGATATGGTGGCGAAATCCACCGGCACCTTGAACTATGGCATCGACGTAGACATCGACGGCATGGTGCATGCGGCGGTGATGTGTAACCCGCGTCAGGGCGGGAAACTTGAAGGCTATGATGCCAGTACCGCGGAAAGCATGCGTGGTGTGCAAAAGGTTGTTGAAGTCAGCGGCGGTGTTGCTGTGGTGGCAGACAACACTTGGCGGGCTATTCAAGCGGTGCAGGCGATTGACTTTGACTGGGGCGCCGCGCCGTATCCGGCGGAGCAGGATGGCCATTGGGCGGCCATCGAGGCGTCTTTTACTGAAGAGCAACTCGACAAAGAGTGGCGCAATGAAGGGGATGTGACGGCTGCCATGTCGGGAGGCAAGGCTGTCGAAGCCGCATACCGCGTGCCCTATGTGGCGCATGCGCCGCTGGAGCCGCTGAACGCCACGGTGTTGGTGGAGGACGACAAGGTCACGGTGTGGACCGGGCATCAGATCCCGCGCATGTTGCAGGATCAGGTGGCGAAGGTCACCGGCCACAAGTCAGAGCAGATCGAGCTGGTGAACCACTTCATGGGTGGCAGCTTTGGGCATCGTTTGGAGTTCAAGCATGTGGAACTGGCAGCGGAGATTGCCAATCAGATGCGTGGCACGCCGGTGAAGCTGACCTACAGTCGCGAAGAGGACTTCGCGCATGACTTCCCGCGTCACATCGGCATGGCGCGCGGCAGTGGCGCGGTGCAGGATGGCAAAGTGACAGCGATGGATTTGCAGGTGGCGATGCCGTCTGTGGTTGTGTCGCAGATGGGCCGTGCGGGCCTGAATGTACCGGGCCCTGATATGCAGATCGCGGCGGGGGCGTGGAACAACCCGTACGGGTTGGAGAATTTCCGCATGCGAGCCTATCGCGTGCCCGAATTGGCGCCGGTCTCGAGCTGGCGCTCTGTGGGGGCCTCTGCCGGTGGGTTCTTCTTTGACAGCCTGCTCGATGAGTTGATCCACGAGGCGGGCGCTGATCCGCTGCAAGAGCGCATTCGCCTGATGCAGCATGATGTGAGCCGCAAAGTGCTTGAAGCTGTTGGCGAAATGTCCAACTGGGGCAGTTCGTTGGGACCCAACAAAGGGCGTGGTGTCGCTTTTGTGGAGAGCTTTGGCGTGCCAACGGCGGAGGTGATTGAGGTCACCAATACCGAAGATGGCATCACCATCGACAAGGTTTGGGTTGCCGCGGACGTTGGCACGGTGATTGACCCGGTGAACTTTGAAAACCTTGTGCAAGGCGGCGTGATCTTTGCGCTGGGCCACGCGATGAACAGCGAGATTACCTATTCCGACGGGATGGCGGAGCAAGCCAACTATTGGGATGCAGAAGGGATGCGCCTGAAGCAATGTCCGGAGATCATGGTGCGTGGCTTGGAGAATGGCGATAAGGTGCGCGGTATTGGCGAGCCGCCGGTTCCACCGGCGGCACCAGCCTTGGCCAATGCGATTTTTGCGGCCACAGGGCAACGCATTCGCGAATTGCCGCTCTATCATCACATTGATTTTGCCTGAATGAGAAAGGCCCGCCGAGTTGGCGGGCCTTTTGTTTAGCTGGGTTTGAAATTTGGTGGGCGTTTCTCAAAGAACGCGGCGCGTCCTTCTTTGGCGTTGTCACTGCCCAACAGCAGCGGTTGTAGGTCGCGCTCATAGTCGATCGCACGATCCATGCGGCCACTGTCAAACGCCTTGATGGCGCGCAGAGCCTCTGGCCCCAGAGTTTCGACGTGTTTGGCAAGCTCAAGCGCGGTTTCGAGCGCTTTTCCATCTTCAACCAATTCGTCCACCATACCGATGCTTTCGGCTCGTTCCGCGGTGACAGGTTTGGCATAAAGCATGATTTGCCGTGCGCGGGACTGGCCGACGCGGGCGGGCAGGGAGGCGAGCAGGCCGTAGTCTGGCATCAGGCCGATTTTGGGGAACGCCGCCATGAAACGCGCTGAGCGGCCAGCAATGACTGTGTCGCACAACATTGCGACAGCCAGACCGGCCCCCGCAGCCCAACCTTCGACAGCCGCGATCACCGGGACCGAGCCGCCGGTGATTTGGTTCACCATATGTTTGACATGTTCGAAGTTGATGCGTTTGAGGCGGGCAGGGGCGTCCATTGCGGAAATGTCGCCACCCGAGGAGAAGTTACCCCCTGCGCCAGTGAGAATGACCGCCCGGATGGAGGTGTCAGCTTCGGCTTGTTCAAGCGCTTCGGAAATCGCTTCGCGGGTTGCGACGCCAATGGGGTTCAGGCGGACAGGATCGTTGAGTGTCAGCACCAAGGCATTGTCGATGCGTTCTGACAAAAGGGGTTGGTCGGGCATGGGGGCTCCTTGGCGTGGCTTTGCGCTCAACCTTAGAAGCTCACGCGCTGTGCTCAAGTGGGCGGCAGCATGCGACACGTGACGTCACAGGCCAATCACGTTGATTGGGGCAGATACACCGAGGGCTTCCCTTCAGGGTGTTGGGACGCTACGGTTGGGTCGTAAGGGTTTGGGGAATAAAGAAAATGACAGAGATCCGAAAAATCCTGCATGTTGAGGATGATGCAGATATTCGCGAGATCACCTATTTGGCGCTGGCTGAATTTGGCGGCTTTGAGGTGATGCAATGCGCCAATGGCATGGATGCGATCAAGAAGGCGGCTAAATTTGCGCCGGACCTGTTGTTGCTTGATGTGATGATGCCGGGGTTAAGCGGATTGGAGACGTTGACCAAGCTGCGCCGTCAGGATGACTTGGCCGATGTGCCAGTGATTTTTATGACGTCCAAAGACGTCACCTCCAAACACCATTCTGACATTCGGGAAAACGCTGTGGGGGCGATCCAGAAACCGTTTGATCCGGTGGCGTTACCGGATCAACTGCGGGCCATTGTGGCCAATGCGGAGTAAGCGCGCTTAGGCGGTTTCGATCACACAGCCGAGCTCCTCGGTGAGCAGGTCTGTGGCGACAAGGATGTCCTCCATCTCTGCATCACAGGGCTCTTGAGCCTGGCTGCGTTCCAGTAGGGCTTCGGCTTTTTCCGCCAGTTGGCCCAAGCGGTGCAGGCCGTAGGTGGCACAGATGCCGGCCAGTTTGTGCGCGGCCAGATGTAACCCTTCCAGTGCAGGGCGATCGGCGCCGAGCTCCAGAAGTGTTGCGGTATACTCTTCGATCTCCGCCTCACGTTGCGGCAAGCCGGACATGAAGTGGCGGCGGAGGCGGTCAAACTTGTCCTGATGATCGTCTGGAAACATGGGGGAGCTCCTTCTGGGGCTTACATTTGCGGCAGTTCGATGCTGATGTTGTCTTCGGTGTCACAGAGCGGGAACACCGCGAAGAAGCGGGTGCCTTCGCCCAAAGTGCTGTCAAAGTCGATGGAGGCACCGTGGTCCTCGATGATCTGGCGTGCGATAGAGAGGCCAAGGCCAGAACCGTCAAAATTGCGGCAGTCGGAGTTGTCGACCTGGGTGAATTTGCCAAAGATCTGGTTGCGCTCACCTTCGGGGATACCAACGCCGTAATCGCGAACTTCGAGCATGGCACAGCCATCCACGAGGCGGGCGCTGAGTTCGACGTAGCCGCCTTCATGGGAGAATTTCACCGCGTTGGACAGCAGGTTGTCGAGCACCTGCATCATGCGTTCGTGATCAGCGCGGATGGTCAAAGGGAAGGGCGGGGGCGCGGTACGCACCACAATTTCATATTGATCCGCATAAGGCGTGATGGATTGAGCAGCGTCGTTGAGCAATTCGCCAAGATCCACTGGCGCAAAGTGGTAGACCATCTTGCGCGCTTCCATTTTCTGAATGTCGAGCAGGTCGTTTATCAGTTTGCTCAGGCGTTTGCTGTTTTTATGGGCAATGTCGAGCATCCGGTCTGCTTTTTCCGGATCCTTGGACAGGTTGGTTTCCCGCATCAGAGTGAGCGAGCCGGTGATGGAGGTCAGCGGGGTGCGCAGTTCATGGCTAACAACTGAGACAAACTGAGATTTGATCTCATAGCTTTCGCGGGCCTTGTCACGCTCCGAGCGCAATTCGTCCATCTGGTCCAGAGTGCGCTGATACATGCGCAGGAAGATGGTGGAGCATTCCAACACGAAATAGAGCACAAACAGCGAGGTGGCGAAGTGCAGCCAGAGCTTGGACGTGAAGTGCGCGCCTTGCGTGAGGATGTCGGAGGCCGGAATAAAGATGAACAATGCGCCATAGATGATCAGGCGTAGGGCGAGAACTTGTTTAAGTTGATGATTGTTCACTGCCGCAAAGAGGCCGGCAGCAAATAGGAAAAACAGCGAGGTGAAATGCTCGCCTGGTCCTTCCAATCGGGCCAGTAATAGCGTGAAAGTTGCAATTGAAACGGCGGATATGGCGTTTGAGGCAAAGAGCAGCTTCAATAGCTTGTGGCTGTGGCGCAACGAGTGGTCGGTGCGATGGATCACCTTGTGGCAAACAATGCTGTCAAAAATGTCGCCAATCTGAATCAGCAGGTAGCACATCGCGGCCAGTGGCCAGGAAAAGTAGAAGCCGCAGAGAAAGCCTGCCCCGGCATAGATGCCCTGACGCTGCCAGAACAGCGCGACGCCGCCACTGGCAAAGTCGTGCATTTGTTTCTTGAGACGGCGGGAGTGCTCGACCGGCGGTTTGCGGCGAGGGAACATCCCCCGAAGACGACGGGCGATACGACGCAGTATCGGCGTGTCTAACCGGGAGCGGTTCGAGTGTTCAATGTGCATTCTGCGACATCCGGTAGTGATCGGTTGGTCGCCAAGTGGCAGCTTGGCGCGGTTGCCATCAAAAAAGCAGCAGAATGTGGCTCAAAGATGGTCCGCGTTCGGCCAGAAAAGGGATTTTCTTAGCTAGGACGGGCGTTTGTGTCAGGCTGAAACACGCGGCCATCATGCTCTAGCTTGCCAACCGCTTCGGTACGGACAAAGTCGAGCAGCTCGAACGTCGTGTCGATGTGGCCACGATTGTGCGGCACGTAGCCGGACTGATCAAAGGTGCCGGTTGCCTCGATCACATCACCCGGCGCGACGGTGTCGCGAAAGCGTGCAATCAGGTCTTGGTCGGTTACTGTGAAGCAGACGCGTTTGGGGTAGCGAAAACCCGGTGCTTCGGCCTCTGTTGCAGCGGTGGCGGAAATGTCAACCAACAGCTTTGGTTCCGGATCGGACAAAAGCAAGGTATGGGCGATTTCACCTTTAACGTGAAAGTTGAGGAAGTATGGCTGCATCTCTTTCCCTGTGATCCTCTTAACGTGGCGCGTGACTGTTCTCTGCAGCTTTGGCGGCACAAGGTGGCATTTTGGTGTTTGAGGCTGGGAATTTTCACGAAGCCATTCGTTAACGACTCCCGCCGTTAATAAAGGTTTCGCCTTAATTGGTTGATAGAGAGTAAATTTTTTGCATAACATTCATATAAAAATATGAAAACTGTGTTCTAGGAGCAGAAACAATCGACAAAATTTTAAAGTTGAACATTTTGTGTAGTGTTTGGCTAAAAATTGTGTCTCAATCGATTTGAAGGTGAATTTGGACCCAAGAGCTGTTGCGCGGCTAGGTTGTGTCGGGGAGAGGCGCTGGGGGTCCGAGTAAGGGTTTTCCGGTTGATGTGTGAACGGTTTGTGGGAGCCTGCTGAAGGGGCAGGTGGCCGTGATCTCCTGTGTGTTTTGTGTGTGGTGACGAGTGTTTTGTTGTGTATCCGGCGCGCGCCAGAATGGCCGTGTCACTGTGTGAGTGAGTTCATTTGGTACCTGGGGCAATGAGTATCCGGAGAAATTGGGGAAATGCTGACGACTACCCTGTCATTCGAGAACATGCACAAGCATGGCGAATTGATGGTCAATCTGCTGAGGGCGCGAAAGCAGTCCTTTATTGTGCAGAACAACTGGGACCTGCCCGAGGTGGCAGGCATGGAGTACGACCAATACGACACGCCAGCGTCAAGCTGGATTGCGGTACATGAAGGCGACCGTGTGCTGGCCGGGGTTCGGCTGACGCCGACAACCGCACGCTGCGGCATGTATTCATATATGATTCGAGATGCCCAGAAAGGCATGCTGGAGTCCATTCCAACCAACCTGCTTTATGACGAGGCGCCGATCGATCCGTACATTCTGGATGCAAGCCGTGTGTTTGTGGCCCGCGATGTGCCCGCGGAGGATCGCACCGAAGTGCAGACGCAGTTGATGGAAAAGCTGATCGAGACGGCAAGAGAGATGGGGGCCAAACAAGTGCTTGGTCTGGTGCCCGCGATTTGGCCGCGCTGGATACGCCGTTTGGGTTTGATTGCAGAGCCTGCTGGGCCGGTGATGTTGGTGGACGGTGCGCCGGTTCAGGTGGCCCGTATGAACCTATCCCATACGCACCACTGACAAACCTGGTCGCGGTTAGCCAAACGCCGTCGCGATTTTTGGAGACTGGCCGTCATCATTTAAGGCGTCGTGCAGCAAGGATTCGTAAGCGCGGCGCTCCATTTCCGTTTGAAAGCCACTTGCCGGATGCAGGCGCACGGTTTTGCGCAGGTCCGCTGCAGGCGTGCCCGGAAGGCGTTCCCTTACGCTTTCTGCGGCCTTTTGCAGTGCGTCCAACGCGCCGCCGCGGGTCAGGGTGCGCAGTTTGATGGCCTCGCCAAAACACACATCGTTTTGTAGCCCGTCGATTTGCGTCGATGGCACGTATTCCAGGCGGCTGTTGAGTTCTGCTTCCAGACGCGCGCTGGAGTATCTGGCGCTGCGGGGCAGGGTGCCGACGAACACACCGTCCCCCTTGTAGGTCACTTGGGCGTCATTGTTGGCCAGGACAGACAACAGCTCGCTGCCGATGTCTGTCAGGAGTTGGCGAAACGCCATTGCGGACAAGGAGGTATAGGCGCTTTCCACGGTGTTGATTTTCACAGCAAAAGCCTGTGTGCGCATGCGTTGGCGGCGCGGCATGTCCAGCACGTGTCGCTCAAACGCCATGCAGCCGACAAGCTGCGTCACGCCGGTGATTTCAATCGGTTCACTCAGGCTGTGGGCGGTGTTGAATATCAAGTCTTTCTTCAGGGCGGCCATCTCCGAGACACTGGCCGTGAGTTCCTGCTGCTCAGAAACTTGGCGCTCGGCGATGGTGATCCGTGTGAAGAGTTCCAGGAAGTCGAACGGTTTCGTGACGTAGTCCGTGGCGCCCGCTTCAAAAGCGGCATCGATGTATTTCTTTTGCGACATTGCCGTCAGCATCAGAATAGGTGTGCGCGTGTAGGCTTTGATTTTGCGGATCTTTTTGGCCAGCGTGATGCCGTCCATGATTGGCATTTGAACGTCCAGCAGAAAGCAGTCAAACGGCACTTTGGCTTTCGCAATGGCACGAATGGCCTCTGGTCCGGAGGTCACGGTGACAATGCTATGATTGGTTTTGGCAGCGACAGCCTCTGACAGCAGTTCGCAGATGTGTTCGTCGTCATCAACGGCCAAAATTTTCATAGTCCCAGCCCTTTCTGGCGCTGTGCCTGTGCTTTGTACCTTCCTAACTGTATCACTCACTACCGCCGACGTTCTCATCGGTTCTGTGGGAGTGAGTATGTTGGGGGAATGCGGTCAGAAAGGGGCGGGAATGGCGCCCTAGGGGGAAAAATTAAGAATTTGTTAACCCAGTTTTTTATGGGGGAAATGGATCAGGGTATTGGAAATGCGGCAGGATTTCGGCGCAGGTGCGTCGTAGTCAACTTAGGGGGGAGGAGTTTTTTTGTGCCTCGCGCAGGCTTCGGCTAAACAAACTTCCGGAAGATTTTTGTCTGGTCAAACATATCTTCCAGCGCGTGCATCCGGGTTTCCGTCTGATCCCAGCGGGCTTCTTGTACGGCGGCGATCAAGGTTTCTGACAGCAGCATCATCGACACGGTTGAGTCCCAGGCTGACGGGGCTTCGATGCGACATTTCAGGGACACATCGGCGTATTGGCTGATCGGGCTTTGCCATTGATCGGTGATCAGGGCGATTTTTGCGCCGCGCTCTTTGGCGATTTCGGCCAACCGCAAGGTGGAGTTCTCGTAGCGTCGGATGTCGTAGATCAGCACCACGTCGCCTTCGGCTATGTCGAGTAAGTCATGTGGCCAAGCGTTGGAGGTGGAGCGAATATGGCGTACGCGGGCGCGGATGACCTGCATGTGCAGATGCAGATACTCGCTCAACGCATGGGTGATGCGGCCGCCAGTGATATAGAGCGCCCGCTTTTCGTCCGCGAGCAGCGCGGTGAGCGCGTCAAATTGCGCAGGGTCAATGTTGGCCAGTGTCTGGCGAATGTTGCTCATGACCGCATCGGTAAAGCGGTTGAGGATATGCGCTTCCGGGGCGCTTTGGGCCCAGCTTTCATGTTTCGCGATGGGATTAGAGAAGCGGGCTTCCACTTCCTGGCGCAGCGCGTCCTGAAACTCTGGGAAGCCGGAGTAGCCGAGCTTTTGCACCATACGGGCCACAGTGGGCGTGGAGACCGACGCCTTCTCTGCGAGGCGCGTGATCGAGCCCATGCCCGACATCGGGTAGTTCTCCAAGATCACACCGGCGAGCTGGCGCTCGGCGCGGGTCAAACTGTCATAAATCTTGTTTATCGTTTCCTGAGCGGTGTCGGCCACGGGATGTCCACTTACTAACTGCTACAAATGTAAGCATAGTTTCAAAGCATCGGTCTGAGAAGAAAAATTTTCAGAATAATTATTGACAGGATGGGTGACTCTGAAGAAGTTTGTTCACAAATGCGAATTGGCACGACAGGACCAACATGACTCTAGACGATTCAGAGGCAGTGATGATCGAGGGCGCGGTGGCGCCCTGCGATATTCTGTTTGTGTGCGAACATGCCTCCTGCCATTTCCCCGACGCTTTTGGGGACCTTGGCCTTGATGAGGCGGTGCGCCGCAGCCATGTGGCCTGGGATCCCGGTGCGCTGACGCTGACCCGCGAGTTGGCCAAGCGGTTTTACTGTACGCTGGTTGCGGGGGGCGTGTCGCGGTTGCTGTATGACTGCAATCGCCCGCCCGAAGCCAAGGATGCGGTGCCAACCAAAAGCGAGATTTTTGAGATTCCCGGCAATTCGGATCTGTCCGATGCAGAGCGTCGGGCGCGGGTGACCCAGATCTACCAACCCTTCAAAGAGGCGGTGGAGCAGGTGATCGAGGTGGTGCATCCGAAAGCAATCGTCACGGTCCATAGCTTCACGCCGGTGTATCACGGCAAGCAGCGTGCGGTGGAGATTGGCATACTGCACGATCGAGACACGCGGTTGGCCGACAGCATGATGAACTCCATGGCGGACGGCCCGTTTGTCACGCTGCGCAATGACCCCTATGGGCCAGAGCATGGCGTCACACATTCGCTCAAGGCCTACGCGCTGCCCAACAAGCTGCCCAATGTGATGCTTGAGGTGCGCAATGACCTGTTGGCTGAGGACGCCAAGGCGGCGGAGATCACAGACGCGCTGGAGGCCGCCATTGCCCAAGGCATGGCAGAGTTGCGCGATGCGGGGGAGATCACCTGATGCCCAAGCTTATTCGCTATTACATCCACGGCGTGGACTGGTTTAACCGCAAGGTTGGCCGGTTTGTCATGTATGGCATCTTTGTCATGATGGCGATCCTTCTGTGGTCGTCGTTCTCCAAGACCTTCATGACACCGTCGATGTGGACGCTGGAAATGGCGCAATTTGCGATGGTGGCCTACTACATCCTTGGCGGGCCTTACGCGGTGCAAATGGGCTCCAACGTGCGGATGGACCTGTTCTATGGCGAATGGACGTTTCGCCAGCGAGCCATCGTCGACGCGATGACCGTGTTCTTCCTAGGGTTCTATCTGGTGATCCTGATCCACGGGGCGGTTGGCTCCAGCGCCTATTCACTGGGGCACTTTGGGGTTGAGCCATACACCTTCTACAAGGACCTGGTTGTGGCCTACATCACCGGTGGCAAAGAGGCTGCCAGTGAAATCATCGGATACATCGAGCGCAGCCCGACGGCCTGGCGCCCGGTTCTCTGGCCAATCAAGCTGATCATGCTTTTTGGCTTTATTCTTATGCTCTTGCAGGCGATTTCTGAGCTCATGAAAGACATCGCGCGCATTCGTGGGGTGGACTACTAATGTCTTACGAAATGATCGCCATTCTGATGTTCTCGACTATGATGCTGATGCTCATGACCGGGCAACGTGTCTTTGGCGCAATTGGCTTTGTTGGCGTGCTGGCAGCGGTGTTGCTGTGGGGCACTGGTGGTTCTGACATCGGCTTCTCCGCCGCGATGAAACTGATGAAATGGTATCCGCTGCTGACGCTGCCGATGTTCATTTTCATGGGCTACGTGCTCAGCGAGTCAAAGATTGCCGACGACCTCTACAAGATGTTCCATGTCTGGATGGGACCAGTGAGAGGCGGGCTCGCTATTGGTACTATTCTGTTGATGGTTCTAGTTTCCGCAATGAACGGTCTGAGTGTGGCAGGTATGGCGATTGGTGCCACCATTGCGCTGCCGGAACTGCTGAAGCGGGGCTATGACAAACGCATGGTCACTGGGGTTATTCAGGCTGGATCAAGCTTGGGTATTTTGGTGCCGCCCTCTGTGGTGCTGGTGCTCTATGCGATGATCGCGCGCCAGCCGGTTGGGCAGCTGTGGCTTGCAGGGGTGTTTCCGGGCCTGATGATGGCCGCGATGTTCATTCTCTATGTGGTGATCCGCTGCCGCATTCAGCCGGAGCTTGGACCCGCGCTGCCGGAAGCCGAGCGTAACATCAGCCGCGCGGAAAAGATGAAACTCCTGCGCGCCGGCCTGCTGCCAATTGTGATCTTCGCCACCATGATGATCCCCTTTGTGAACGGCTGGACCTCATTGGTGGAAAGCTCGGCAATTGGCGCGATCACTGCCTTTGTCGCGGCAGTCTTGAAGGGCCGCATGACCCGCGAGGTGTTTGAGAACTCCGTGCGCAGCACGCTGGGTATTTCCTGCATGTTCATGTGGATCATTCTGGCAGCGCTCGGGTTTGGCGCGGTGTTTGACGGGTTGGGTGCGGTGAAAGCCATCGACAACCTGTTCACCGAGCAGCTGGGGCTGGAGCCATGGATGATCCTGATCCTGATGCAGTTGAGCTTCATCATCATGGGCACCTTTCTGGATGACACCGCGATGCTGGTGATTGTGGCGCCGCTCTATGTGCCGCTGGTGAAGGTGCTGGGCTTTGATCTGATCTGGTATGGCGTGCTGTACACCATCACCACGCAGATCGCCTATATGACGCCGCCTTTCGGCTACAACCTGTTTCTCATGCGGGCCATGGCGCCCAAAGAAGTCACCCTACGCGACATTTATCGCAGCATCGTGCCCTTTGTGGCGGTGATGGTCCTGGCCTTGGCCTTGGTCATGATCTTCCCACAGATCGCGCTGTGGCTGCCGAACTATGTTTACGGAAAATAACAACAGAAAAGAGCGCCGCAAACGGGGCCGAAACGCAACAAGGAGAGTAAGAGATGACGACAAGACGTAAGTTTCTTCAGACCGCTGGTGTTGGGGCGATGGCCGCACCACTGGCGACCCCGGCGCTCGCACAGAGCACCATCAAATGGCGTATGCAGACCTATGCAGGTCCGTCGCTGGCCGCGCATGTGATTGATCCAGCGATCAACATGTTCAACAAGATCGCAGGCGACCGCATGCAG
The DNA here is from genome assembly GCF_022448905.1 of Shimia sp. Classification (GTDB taxonomy): domain Bacteria; phylum Pseudomonadota; class Alphaproteobacteria; order Rhodobacterales; family Rhodobacteraceae; genus Shimia. The sequence goes on from NZ_JAKVCW010000014.1 coordinate 54,234, forward strand.
ATCGAACTGTTCTACGCCGATCAGCTGGTCCCGACCGGTGAGCTGTTCCGTGCGATGCAGCGCGGCACTATCGATGCGGTTCAGTCGGACGATGACTCCATGGCGTCCCCAACCGAAGTGACCGTGTTTGGCGGCTACTTCCCGTTTGGCTCGCGCTACAGCCTCGACGTACCTGTGCTGTTCAACCAGTACGGCCTGAACGAGATTTGGGACGAAGAGTATTCCAAAGTGGGCGTGAAGCACATCAGCGCCGGCGCATGGGACCCATGCCACTTTGCCACCAAAGACCCAATCAACTCGCTCGACGACCTCAAAGGTAAGCGCGTCTTCACCTTCCCAACTGCAGGCCGCTTCCTGAGCCAGTTTGGCGTGGTGCCAGTGACCCTGCCATGGGAAGACATCGAAGTTGCGGTTCAGACCGGCGAGTTGGACGGTATCGCATGGTCCGGCATCACCGAGGACTACACGGTGGGTTGGGCCGACGTGACCAACTACTTCCTGACCAACAACATCTCCGGTGCTTGGGCGGGCAGCTTCTTTGCCAACCAGGGCCGTTGGAATGAGCTGCCAGAAGATCTGCAGACCCTGTTCCGTGTGTGCTGTGATCAGTCGCACTACTACCGTCAGTGGTGGTATTGGGGGGGCGAAGCCAACCTGCGCGTCAATGGCACCAAGATGCAGCTGACCACCATTCCGGATGACGAATGGGCACAGGTGGAAACCGCAGCCGTGAAGTTCTGGGACGAGATCGCAGCCGAAAGCCCAACCAAGGCGAAAGTTGTGGAAATCTTCAAGAAGTACAACGCGGACATGCAGGCGGCTGGCCGCCCATACCGTTACGGCTAAGGTCCCTTAGCGATGAAAACTGCGAAGCCCCGGTTGTTGTGCCGGGGCTTCGGTGACAAAACACGCCACGCGAAGGCCCGATACAAAGGAATGCGCATCAGATGTCTGGCAACCTGACTCTAGAAGAACTGGGCGCGCTGAGCGCCAGCGGCGAGATCGACACTGTTCTGGCCTGTATTGTGGACATGCAGGGCCGCCTGATGGGCAAGCGTTTTGTGGCGCAGCATTTTGTCGACAGCGCCTGGGAAGAGACCCATTGCTGCAACTACCTGCTGGCGACCGATCTGGAGATGCACACAGTGGAAGGCTACGCCTCCACCAGTTGGTCGGCGGGCTATGGCGACTACATCATGAAGCCGGACCTCAGCACACTTCGCAAAGCGGCCTGGCTGGAAGGCACTGCGCTGGTGATTTGCGACGTGATGGACCATCACGGCCATCACGACATCGAACACTCCCCGCGTGGTATGCTGAAGAAGCAGGTGGCGCGGCTGGCGGAAATGGGCTTTGAAGCCGTGTCCGCAACCGAGCTGGAGTTCTTTATCTTTGAGCAGAGCTTTGAAGAGCTGAGCAAATCCGGCTACCGCGATCTGACCCCGATCAGCGCCTACAACGAAGACTACCACATCCTGCAGACGACCAAGGAAGAAGGCGTGATGCGCACCCTGCGCAACGGTCTTTATGCGTCTGGTATTCCAATTGAAGGCTCCAAAGGCGAGGCCGAGACCGGGCAGGAAGAGCTCAACATCCGCTACGGCAGCGCGATGGACGCGGCGGAAAACCACACCGTTGCAAAGCACGCCGCCAAGGAAATCGGCTGGCAGCAGGGCCACGCGGTGTCGTTCTTGCCAAAGTGGCGTCACGACAAAGTTGGCAGCGCCAGCCACGTGCATCAGTCGCTCTGGACCAAAGACGGGGTGCCTGCATTCTACGACGCTGATGCGGATCTCGGCATGTCCGAGCTGGCGCGCCACTATCTGGGCGGCTTGCTGAAGTATGCCGATGACATCACCGTGTTCCTCGCGCCCTATGTGAACAGCTACAAACGCTTCCAGAAGGGCAGCTTTGCACCCACAGCGAAGGTCTGGTCGGTGGACAACCGCACGGCGGCTTTCCGTCTCTGCGGGGACAGCACCAAAGCCGTGCGCGTTGAATGTCGTGTGCCAGGCGCGGATATGAACCCTTATCTTGCGATTGCCGCGCTGTTGGCCGCAGGCATCAAGGGCATTGAGGAAAAATGTGATCCGGGCGCGCCGTTGAGCGGGGATGCCTATGAGAACAGCAATGCGCAGATCCCGACTACGTTGAAAGACGCAACCGAGGCCCTACGTGGGTCCAAGATGCTGCGTGAGGCTATGGGCGATGCGGTGGTCGACCACTATGTGCGCATGGCGGAATGGGAGCAGGAAGCCTTTGAGGCGGTTGTGACCGATTGGGAAATTGCCCGCGGGTTTGAGCGGGCCTAAGACCGGCGCGAGGGGGCGACCCTTCGCTTTTCCGGCGGACTAGTGAACTAAGAAAAGCGGGGCAGGTGCCCCCTCTGGATGGAGTGTTGCCATGAGCGGCATGTTGACGTGTATTTCTCCGATCGACGGATCGGTCTTTGCAGAACGCCCTGTGTTGAGCGCGGATGAGGCCTTTGCTGCCGCGAAACGCGCAAAGGAGGCACAGAAAGCTTGGGCGGCGCGTCCGTTGCAGGAGCGCGTGGATCTGGTGAGGGCCGGTGTCGCGGCTGTTGGCGCAATAAACGATGAAATCGTTCCTGAGATTGCCAAGATGATGGGCCGTCCGGTGCGTTATGGCGGCGAGTTTGGCGGCTTTAACGAGCGCGCGAGCCATATGGCATCCATCGCGGCGGAGAGCCTTGCGGATATTCAAGTTGGCGAGGACTCCACCTTCAAACGTTACATCAAGCGCCTTCCGCATGGGGTGGTCTTTGTTGTCTCGCCTTGGAACTACCCTTACATGACCGCCATTAACACTGTTGCGCCTGCGCTGATTGCGGGCAACACGGTGATGCTGAAACACGCGACGCAAACGCTGGTCGTTGGCGAGCGCATGGCGCAGGCGTTCCACTCCGCCGGTGTTCCGGAAGACGTGTTCCAGAATGTGTTCCTGAGCCATGACGTGACCAACGAGCTGATCGCGGGCAATGCGTTTGACTTTGTGAACTTCACCGGCTCTGTGGGTGGCGGTCAGGCGATGGAGCGCGCGGCCGCGGGCACTTTCACCGGCGTTGGCACCGAGCTGGGTGGCAAAGATCCGGGCTATGTCATGGAAGACGCAGACGTGGATGCGGCGGTGGATACGCTGATCGACGGCGCGATGTTCAACTCGGGCCAGTGTTGCTGTGGTATTGAGCGTATTTACGTGCATGAGAGCCTGTATGACGATTTTGTCGCCAAGGCGGTTGAGATTGTGCAAGGCTACAAGCTGGGCAATCCGCTGGAGGAAGACACCACCATTGGCCCAATGGCGAACGTGCGTTTTGCCAATGAGGTTCGAGCGCAGATTTCTGAGGCCTTGGAAGCCGGTGCCACCGCGCATATCGAGACTTTCGCCGAAGATGACGGCGGGGCCTATCTGACGCCACAAATTCTGACCGACGTGACGCATGAGATGCGCGTGATGCGCGATGAGAGCTTTGGTCCGGTTGTTGGCATCATGAAGGTGTCCTCCGATGAGGAAGCCATCGCGCTGATGAATGACAGCGAGTTTGGCCTGACCGCGTCGCTGTGGACCAAAGACGTGGAGCGCGCCGAGCGCGTGGGCAACGAGATCGAGACCGGCACCGTGTTTATGAACCGCGCCGACTACCTTGATCCGGGTCTGTGCTGGACCGGCTGCAAAAACACTGGCCGTGGCGGTGGGTTGTCGGTGATCGGCTACCAGAACCTGACACGACCAAAGAGCTATCACCTGAAAAAGGTGACTGTGTAAATATGGGGATCCGTTCTCTGTCAGTGCTATGAGAACGGATAAACCGGGTGCCGGAGACAGAATGTCCCGGCATCCACATTTTGAGGAAGAACAATGACACTCACTGGAAACTGGTCTTATCCGACCGCGATCCGTTTTGGGGCTGGCCGCATTGGGGAATTGGCAGAAGCCTGTGCCCAGGCTGGCATGAAAAAACCGCTGCTGGTGACCGACAAAGGTCTGGCAAACCTGCCAATCACCGTGGCTACGCTGGACCTGTTGGAAGCTGCTGGTCTTGGCCGTGGGCTGTTTGCCGAAGTTGACCCAAACCCAAATGAGCTGAACCTGACAGCCGGTGTGGAAGCCTATAAGGCGGGTGGCCACGATGGCGTGATTGCCTTTGGTGGCGGCTCTGGTCTTGATCTAGGTAAAATGGTGGCCTTTATGGCGGGCCAAACCCGTCCGATCTGGGACTTTGAAGACATCGGCGATTGGTGGGCCCGTGCGGACGCCCACGCGATTGCGCCGATTGTGGCGGTGCCAACCACCGCGGGTACCGGCTCCGAAGTGGGCCGCGCCAGCGTGATCACCAACAGCGTCACCCATGAGAAGAAGATCATCTTCCACCCGAAGGTGCTGCCATCTGTGGTGATTTGTGATCCGGAACTAACTGTGGGCATGCCACAGTTCATCACTGCTGGCACCGGTCTGGACGCCTTTGCACACTGTGTCGAAGCCTACTCCAGCCCGCACTACCATCCAATGAGCCAGGGCATTGCGCTGGAAGGCATGAAGCTGGTGGTGGAGAACCTGCCGCGTGCTTATGCTGACGGACGTGACATTGAAGCCCGTGCGGAGATGATGAGCGCCGCGATGATGGGGGCGACCGCTTTCCAAAAGGGCTTGGGCGCGATCCACGCGATGAGCCACCCGGTTGGCGCGATGTTCAACACCCACCACGGCACCACCAATGCGGTTTGCATGCCCGCGGTTCTGGAGTTGAACGCGTCGGTGATTGCGGAGCGGTTTGACCGTGCGGCGGGCTATCTCGGCATCGAAGGCGGCTTTGATGGTTTCTGCGCCTTTGTGCAGGGCTTCAACGACAGCATGGGCATCCCACGCAAGCTCTCTGAGTTGGGCGTGACCACGGATGCGATCCCTGAGCTGGTAAAAGGCGCGTTGATTGACCCGTCTTGCGGCGGCAACCCGGTTGAGTTGACCGAAGCCAACTTGACTGCGCTGTTTGAAGCGACAATCTAAGTCGATTTGCGCAGTAGGTAGATATCCATAATCCACCCGTTAGAGGCCCGTGCATCCGCGCGGGCCTCAACGATTTGGGCAGAGACCTCAGACAAAGGGCCTTCGATTAGGACCTGTTGATCCATGCCGACATAGCCCCCCCACCAGATGTGGATGCCACTTGGGTCGAGGTTTTGGAACGAGCATTCGCCGTCCAGCATCACCGCCACAGTGGGCGTATCGACTGGCCAGCCTTCATCCCGCAGTTTGCGGCCTGTGGTGATTTGCACCGCACCACCGAGGGTGTTGAGCGGGATGGCGTGGGCCGCTGTCAGCATTTGTAAGGACGTGATGCCGGGGATAACTTGCACGTTAAGGTCGATACCGCGTGCGATCAGGCGGTCTGCAATGCGCAGGGTGCTGTCGTAAAGCGACGGGTCGCCCCAGACCATCAGCGCGACACTGCCGTTGTCTGGCACGTGGCTGGCAATCAGGTCCTGCCAGATGGCGGCCAGCGCGTCGTGCCATGTGTTCACGCCGTCGAGGTATTTCGGCGTGTTGGCATCGCGCACCGGATAGTCAAATTCAACAATCTTTGGCGACGTGCTGAGCAGCTCGCTGGCAATCATCCGACGCAGGTCGGCAAGTTCGGTTTTCTCATCCCCTTTGCGCGGCAACAGGATCACGTCGGCGCCTTCCAGCATCTTGATCGCTTGAAGCGTCAAGTGATCGGGGTTGCCGGAGCCAATGCCGACCAAAGATAGGTTGATCATGCGCTTACCGCCAACTCGCCAAAGAGGATGATGCCAGGGGCCTTGGTGATCTCCTTGCTGAGCTGGTCTGCCAAGGCCTCCATGGTGGTGCGGGTCAGAGTTTGATCCGGGTGGGAAACGTTTTCAGCCAAGAGAGCAGGGCAGTCGCGGCGCAGGCCGGACGCGAAAAGCTTCTCGGCCAGTTCCGGAAAAGTGCGCTTGGGCATAAACAAAACAGTGGTCGCACCAGGATCGGTCAGCGATTGCAGGTGCAGATCGCCGGGCAAGGCGCCTGCCACGTCATGGCCGGTCACAAATTGCACACGCCGCGCCACAAGGCGGCGGGTGAGCGGAATACCTGCGGCAGCTGCGGCCGCACTTGCCGAGGTCACGCCGGGGATGATCTCAAAGTCGATGCCATGTTCTTTGAGTGCGGTGATCTCTTCTTCAAGGCGGCCAAAAATGCCGCAGTCACCCGACTTCAAACGCACCACATGGGCGCCTGTTTTGGCATAGTCCACGAGAAGTTGGCTAACATGATGCTGTTTCGGACTTGGCCGTCCCGCGCGTTTGCCAACCCCCACCAGATCGGCGTCCTTGTTGGCGTGCTCCAGGATGGGACCGGAGGACAGGTCGTCAAACAGAACCGCTTCGGCCTTGCCAAGGCGGTTCACGGCTTTGAGGGTCAAAAGCTCGGGATCGCCTGGACCGGAGCTGACGAAGCTGACAAATCCGCTCATGAGGTGGCCTCTGCGATCAGGTGGAAGAAGGTGCCAGTGACATGGCCTTTGATGGAGCCGGTTTCCGGGACAGGGTTGCCATCCGCGTCGCCCACTTGGGCCAGAGGTTCGTCCGGTTCTTCCAAAATGGTGGTGTAATGAAACTCGTGCCCACGAAGACGCGCGCCGGTGTCAAAACCCAGCATCGGGGCATTGAGGGTGGCCTGGCGGTAGCCGAGGTGAAATTTGCGTTTCTCGTAAGAAGTCACAAGGCCGAGTAGCCCAGCCATTTCATGGCGGATGCCGTCTTTATCGATCAAAGCAGTTCCGAGCGCCATATAGCCGCCGCACTCTCCGTGCACCGGTTTGGTTTTGGCATGTTTGCGCAGGCCGGTGAGATAGGTTTGGTTGGCGGCGAGTTTGCTGGCGTGCAGCTCCGGGTAGCCGCCGGGCAGCCAGACCAGATCGGCGCTTGGATCAGGCGCTTCATCCGCAAGGGGCGAGAACGGCAGAATTTCCGCACCGGCGTTGCTCCAGCCGGTTAAAAGGTGGGGGTAGGTGAAGCTAAAGGCGGCATCGCGCGCCAAAGCAATGCGCTGCGCAGGTGGTTTGGGCAGGGTTCCGGTTTTGGTGTCGCCTGAGCGCGCAGCGGATTTAATCGCTTCGAGATCGACGTGTTCACGCAAGAAAGCCGCATAGCCGGTGATGGCCTCTTCCAAATCTGGATGCTCCACCGCCTGGATCAGCCCGAGATGGCGTTCTGGCAGGGTTAGGTCGCCACGACGCGGCAACACGCCAAGTACGTTCACGCCAGCTTTGTCCATACCCAGTCGCGCAAGGCGCTCGTGGCGCGGTGAGGCGCAGCGGTTGAGGATCACGCCAGCAAACGGAAGATCGGGATTGTAGGTTTTGAACCCCAAAGCTGTGGCCGCAGCAGATTGCGCTTGGCCGCCCACGTCGATCACCAAGACCACCGGCCAGCCCATCATCAGGGCGGTCTCCGCCGAACTTCCAAAGCCGTTTTCGCCGCGCGTGGCAACGCCGTCAAACAGGCCCATACTGCCTTCGGCGACCACAATGTCGGCACCTTGGGCTTGCTCAGAGATTCCACCAGCCAGCGCAGGCGGCATGGCCCAAGTGTCGAGGTTGAAGGCCGGGCGGCGCGCGGCAGCATGGTGAAACGCCGGGTCGATGTAATCCGGGCCTGATTTGAACGGTTGCACTTTCAGTCCGTCTTCGGCCAATGCACGTAGGAGGCCCAACATAACCGTGGTTTTGCCGGTGCCGGAGGAAGGGGCGGAGATCAGAATACCGGGAGGCATGGTCATGTCAGTTATCTTTCTTTAGTCGTCGCCGTGTTGCCAGCTGGACCACGGGCTGTCAGCGGTCTGCGGGCGATAGCGGCGGTCATATTCGGTGGCGTAGAGGCAGCTTTCGTCAAAGCCTTCACCTGCGAGTGCGGGGCCTACGAGGATCAGCGCGGTGCGGGTTATGTTCTCGGTCACATCGTCTTTCAGGCTGGCGAGCGTCGTGCGGATGACTTGCTGGTCCGGCCAACTGGCGCGGTATACCACGGCGACAGGGCAGGTGGTCCCATAGGCTGGTGTGAGGTCTGCAATCACCTTATCGAGATTGCCAATCGATAGGTGAATTGCCAATGTCGCGCCGGTGGCGGCGAAGTTGGTGAGTGTCTCGCCTTTTGGCATGGACGACGCGCGGCCCGGTGTTCGGGTCAAAACCACGGATTGGGCGAGGCCGGGCAGGGTTAGCTCGGATTGCAGGGCGGCAGCTGCGGCGGCAAAACTGGGCACGCCGGGAGTCACGGATACCGGGATGCCTTCGGCCTTCAGGCGGCGGATTTGCTCTCCCATGGCGGACCAGACGGACAAGTCGCCGGAATGCAGGCGGGCCACGTCTTGACCAGCCTCATGGGCCACTTTGCACTCGGCCACGATGGCGTCGAGGTCCAGCGGTGCCGTGTTGATCACGCGGGCGTTGTCGGGGCAATGTGACAAGATGGCGTCGGGTACTAAGGAGCCCGCATAGAGGCAAACCGGGCAGGATGCGATCAGGTCGCGGCCCCGCAAAGTGAGCAGATCTGCGGCACCAGGGCCTGCGCCAATGAAGTGAACAGTCATAGGGGCTCTCCTTGCGCGATGGCGCAGGTGGCAAGGCGGTCGGCGGAAACGACGCGCGATGTGGTCAGGCAGGCGTTGTTAAGGGCTGCAAGCGCACAGGCTTCAGCCACCGAGCCGGTACCGCGTTGTTCATGCACCTTGGCGGATTGGGTTGGCGTTTCAACAGCTTGCATTGCGCCCGCTTCAATTTCCAAAACTGGTAAGTTGTGTGCTTGAGCAAAGGATTGCAGCGTTTTGCTTTTCGCTTTGTCCGCAGGCGTAGCGATGGCGTCGACCTTGGCCGCCGTCAATGCGAGTGCATCGCTCAGGCTGTGCTCCGTAGCGGAGGCCCGGAATCCAAAACCAGCGACGATCATTTCTGCACACTCCACTGCACGATGGGATAACTGGATTTCCAGCCCCGCTTGCGGCCCAAAGGCTTAGATTGCGCCAGTTCGATGCGCAAGAGGTCGCCGCCTTTGTCGGCCTGCCAATTTGCCAAAAGCACCTCGGCTTCGAGCGTGACGGCATTGGCCACAAGGCGCGCGCCCATTGGCAGGGCTGCCCATACGGTTTGCAACATCTCTTCGGAGATGCCGCCGCCGATGAACACGGCATCCGGCGCGGGCAAACCTTCCAAGGCGTCGGGAGCGGCGCCAGTGACGACGGAGAGACGGTCCGCGCCAAGGTTCGCGGCGTTTTTTGCAATGCGGTCCGCACGCGTTGGCTCAATTTCAACGGAGGTCGCCTGTGTGCTCGAATGCGCGAGCAGCCATTCAATCGCAATGGAGCCGGAGCCGCCGCCGATGTCCCAAAGGTGTTCGCCTGGGAGAGGGGCCAGAGCGGAGAGGGTCAGCGCACGCACGGGGCGTTTGGTGATTTGGCCATCGTTGTCAAAGAATGCGTCATCCTTGCCACCCACCGAGGTGAGGGCAGGGCCGCCGGACGCATCTATGGCGACGCAGACCGGATGTTGGATGTTCTCTAAATCAAATGCATCAGCGCGCGTTTCACGGATGCGCTGACGCGGTCCACCAAGGGCTTCGAGCACATGTAACGTGCTTGCGCCAAAGCCAATCTCTGTGAGCCATGCGGCCAAGGTTGGCACAGCCTCGCCATCGCGCAGCGTCACAATCGCGCGGGTGCTGTTGGCCAGATGCGGGCGCAGGCGCGTGAAGGGTGCGGCGTGTAAGCCAAGTGTGATGGCGCTTTCCAGCGGCCAGCCGAGGGCGGCGGCAGCGAGCGACATGGTGGACGGGGCGGGCAGGGTCTGCCACTCACCACGGTCCAAGTGTTTGGTCAGTGACGTGCCCGCGCCGTGCCAGAAGGGATCGCCAGAGGCCAAGGCTACAGTTTTGCGCCCTCGCTGTTCGAGCAGAAATGGGATGCCGTCAGCAAATGGCACCGGCCAGGTGATGATCTCTGCCGATAGGTCTGGCAACAGCGATAAATGCCGTTCAGCCCCCATAACCACCTCGGCCTCCTCAAGCGCTTTGCGGCTTGCGGGCGACAGGCCTTCTGGGCCATCTTCGCCCAACCCGACAATAGTCAACCACGGATTTTCAGACATGGCGCCCAAACTCCTTCTTCTCGGTGGGACAACCGAGGCCAACCTCTTGGCACGCGCCTTGGCGGAGCGCGACGTGGACGCTGTGTTTTCTTACGCCGGACGCGTGGCCAGCCCCAAGGCGCAGCCGTTGCCCACGCGGGTGGGCGGCTTTGGCGGTGTGGCAGGATTGGTCCAGTATTTGCAGGAGCATAACATCACCCATGTGGTGGACGCCACGCATCCCTTTGCCGCGCAGATGAGCTGGAATGCGTTTGAAGCTTGTCATCATCAGGCTGGCACGGAATTGATGGCGCTGACGCGACCTGCCTGGCAAGCGCGGGTCGGAGATCGATGGACGCATGTGTCCGACATTGACGGCGCCGTTGCGGCGTTGGCCGGCGATCCCAAACGGGTTCTTTTGGCGCTGGGCAAGTTGAATGTACCCGCCTTTGCGGCGCAGCCGCAGCATCAGTACGTTTTGCGCTTGGTGGATCAGCCGGAAGCGCCACCGGCGCTGCCCAGTCACACGGTTGTTGTCGCGCGCGGGCCGTTTGATGTGGCGGGCGACCGCGCGTTGATGCAGGAGCAAGGCATTGAGCTGGTGGTCTGCAAAAACGCGGGCGGTGTCGGCGCAGAAGCCAAACTGACTGCGGCCCGCGAACTCGGCATCCCAGTGATCATGATTGATCGACCAAACTTGCCGCCGCGATCCGAGGTCGCGACTGTGGATGCCGTGCTGGAGTGGGTCACAAGTTGACGGGCGCAATCCTGAGAGGATGCGCTTTGTCGCCGTTTGACTGGCGCCCCAAGTCACCTAGCCCTCCACCGAGCGCGGGGTGTAGACCATGGGTGCGCCATCACGCTCAATAATCCGGGTTTGGCTGGACCCCACAAGCACAACCGTGCGCATGTCGGCCATGTCTGGCGTGGTCTCTTGCAAGGGCACAATGTTGATCGTTTGGTCCGGGCGGGAGACGTTCCGGGCAAAGATCATCGGACGATTGTCGCCGCAGCTTTCCTTGAGCGTTTTGAGCGCTTTTTCAAAGCCTTCCGGGCGAGACTTCGAGCGTGGATTGTAAAACGCCATGGCAAAATCAGCTTCGGCCGCCAGATGCAAGCGCTTCTCGATCAGCTCCCATGGTTTGAGGTTGTCGCTGAGGTTGATGGCGCAGAAATCATGGCCTAGTGGCGCACCGCAAGCCGCAGATGCCGCGAGCATGGCAGTGATGCCTGGCAACACGCGAATGTCGAGATCGCGCCACGCAGGCTCGCCGTGCTCAACCGCCTCAAACACTGCCGCCGCCATGGCAAACACGCCGGGATCGCCGGAACTGACCACCACCACACGTTTGCCCTCGGAGGCCATTTCCAACGCATGGCGGGAGCGGTCAATTTCCACGCGGTTGTCAGACGGGTGCAGGGTCAGGTTCGGGTTTTGCGCCACCCGTTCCACGTAGGGAATATACCCAACCGCATCGGTGGCCTCGGCCAAAGCGGCCTGCACCTGTGGGGTCACGAGCGCGTCGTCGCCGGGGCCGATGCCGACAATCTGAACCCAGCCACTCATGGCCGCCGTCCTTGTCCGTGCACCACAATGATGGAGAAATAGGGCGTGCCGTGATCCGTTGTTTCCGACAGTTTTTTGACGCTCTGTTTTTGCATGGTGGCAAACTGCACCAACCAGGCTTCTTCATAGCGGTTTGAGGCTTTCAAGGCACGGATGACCTTGTCGTAGTTGGTGCCAATTTTCATCACCACCATTGCGTCCGTGTCAGCCATGTGACGGGTGAGTTTTTCTTCGTCCAACGTGCCCATCAGCACGGTCAGCACGTCGTCGCCCCATGTAATTGGGGCTTCGGTGGCAGTCCAGGCGCCGGACATGCCGGTGATCGCGGGCACAACCTGGGTTGGCACCACGTCGCGCACGCGAGCGTAGATGTGCATGAAGGAGCCGTAGAAGAACGGATCGCCTTCGCAGAGCACCACCACGTCTTCGCCGGTTTGCGCCAGCGCGATCAGGTGTTGGGTGACGTCTTCATAGAAGGCAGACAATGCCTCGTTGTAGCGCGGGTCATGCACCGAGATTTCCGTGGTGACTGGGTACTCCATTGGAAACTCAATTGCCGTTTCTGGCAACATGCCATCGACAATCGCGCGTGCTTGTCCTTTGCGACCTGCTTTGCGGAAAAAGGCCACGTGTTTCGCGTTGGTAATAAGCCGATGCGAGCGCACGCTCATCAGGTCGGGATCGCCGGGGCCAAGCCCAACGCCGTAAATTGTGCCGGTTTGGGTCATTCTTTGCGGCTCGCGATGGCGTTGATAGCAGCTACGGTCATGGCGGAGCCGCCAAGACGGCCATCCACGATCATGCAGGGCACGGGTTGATCGTTCCAAAGCGCGTCTTTGCTCTCCATCGCGCCGACAAAGCCCACCGGGCAGCCGATGATGGCAGCAGGGCGCGGGCAGTCCGGGTCTTCGAGCATGTTCAGAAGGTGGAAGAGGGCGGTCGGTGCGTTGCCAATGGCCACGATGGCGCCACCCAATTTGTCGCGCCAATGTTCCAGCGCCGCAGCGGAGCGGGTGTTGCCGATTTTTGCCGCCAGCTCATAGATGCCTTCGGCGTGCAGGGTGCAGATCACCTCGTTGTCGGTAGGCAAGCGTGGGCGGGTCACACCCTCGCTGACCATGCGCGCGTCACAGAAGATCGGCGCGCCGTCTTCCATGGCTTTGCGCGCAGCGGCGACCATACCGGGGGTGAATTTCACATGCTTTTCCAAACCAACCATGCCGGCCGCGTGGATCATACGCACCACAACCTGTTCTTCGTCTTTGTCAAACCCGGCCAGATCGGCCTCGCGCCGGATGGTGGCGAAGCTTTCGTCATAGATCGCCTGACCGTTTTTTTCGTATTCGTAAGGCACTAAAGCTCTCCTCGGGCTTCAAGTAAGGTGCTCGGCGTGAGGCCGGTTTTCACAGGCGCATCCCATGGGCGGCCGTTTTTCACAAGATCAAATGCGCCGTCATTGCCGACCAATGTTGTCGCACAGGGGCGCGGCAGGGCGCAGCCTTTGGCACAGCCGGAGACGTGCAGGGGCGTTGGCAAATGGTTCGCCAGTTGGCGGGCCAGTTGGCGAGTCTCTACGGTTGCGGAATTGCACAACGGGGCGCCAGGGCAGGCGTCCACATGCAGCAGCGGATCATGCGTGTCGGTGATAAAGGCGTCAGTTTCAACAATGTCTGCTCCCTCCAGCAGGAACAACCGCCATGGGGTGACACGCATCGCCTCTGCTTTGGTTGCGGTTATCAGGTTGGCCAGTTGCGCCGCTTCGATCTGACCAAACGCCACGCCAAACAAGGCGCCAATTTCTGTGTCACCGGGCACTGGCGGTTTTTGCAATGCGGCGGGGGGCACGGCTTGCCAGTCCGCAGGCAAAGGCGTCAGAGCCACATGTGCGGCCATACGGCGGCGGGTCGGCCCATCCGTGTCAACAAACCACCGCGCCATCTCCAACAGGGCGTCGACGGCGGCGTCCACAGTCACAACGCGACCACGAGAGGCGCCATCGGCGCGTAGGATAAGGCCGCCATTGGTGTCGCGTTCAAAGCGGAAGTCTGCTGATTTGTCAGAGAGTTGCGGGCCGCCTTGAATGTCGATGGCGTAACCCATTTTGGGCGGCAGGTCTGGGAGTTCACCAAGGCGCGCGACCAATTCGGACGCCACGCGATGTGTGTCATCGTCTTCGCGCCACATCGGCGGGATAAGGATATTGCGACGGCTTTCGAGGGCAGGATCGTCTGGCAGCAGGTCGAGTTTGTGTAGCTCTACCAGAACTGCCTCGTGATCTTCTTCTTTGACGCCGCGAATTTGCAAATTGGCGCGGCTCGTCAAGTCGATCAGGCCAGAGCCAAATCGGTCTGCTGTTTCGCACAAGCCCAGAATCTGTTCCTGCGTCAAACGGGCCATAACTGGGCGCACGCGCACCACCAGACCATCGCCGGACATCATCGGTTTATAGGCGCCGGGGCACCAGCCTTTGGCGTCCGGACGGCTCATGAAGCTTGCTCCAGATTGGCAAGAATGGAGTTGCGGCGGGTGATCCACAGGCCAGCGTCATGAAGCGCAGCAAAACGATCGCGCATGGCGGCCAGCGCTTGTGGGTTTTCACGCTCAAGGAAGGCGACAATATCGTCGTTTCCCAAAGTGGCATCATGGTAGGCGTCAAATAGCTGGGGTGGCACGGCGCCAGCCAGATTGGCAAAAGCGCCCATATGATCCAGCGTTGCAGCAATCTCCGCACCGCCACGGAAGCCGTGGCGCATCATCCCGGCAAGCCAATCCGGGTTGGTCGCGCGGGCATGTACTACGCGAGCGATTTCCTCGGTCAAGCTGCGCGCACGCGGGTTTTCAGGATTGGTGTTGTCGACATGATACAGGTTTGCGTTGCCACCCGTTATGGCTTGCGCCGCGGCAAACCCTGCCTCGTGCGCAGCATAATCTGAGGCCACAAGCACATCGGTTTCCGGAAGGTCTTGCAAATGTACAAAACTGTCCGCCGCGCCAACCCGGTCGCGAATGCCATCAAGGTCTTTGGTACCTTCGCCGGTGTCGAGCGCGTAGGAAGAAGCGTTGAGCCAAGCCTCGCCAGCGGATTTTCGGCCTTCGTCGGAGTAGTTTTCGATCTCGTGTCCCATGCCAAGCCCGTAGCTGCCCGGCGCAGGGCCGTAGACACGCGGAGCGGTGATGCGGCCCGCAAATGGGTTCCAGTCTGCGGCCTCGTCGCGCTCTGCAAGCGCTTTCACGGCTTGGCCAAAAAGCGTTGAGAGCGTTGAGAAGACGTCGCGGAACAGGCCCGAGACCCTCAAGGTGACGTCGATGCGTGGTCGGTCCAGCAACGCGATGGGCAAGATTTCCACACCAGATACACGCTCACTGCCCTCGTCCCAAACAGGTTTCGCGCCCAGAAGATGCAGCGCCATGGCAAATTCTTCGCCTGCTGTGCGCATGGTGGCGGAGCCCCAGAGGTCCACGATCAGGTTTTTGGGGTAGTCGCCTTCTTCTTGCAAATGGCGGCGCACCAGCTCTTCTGCAAGTTTCACACCCTGTGCGTAAGCAGACCGCGACGGAACCGAGCGCGGGTCCGTGGTATAGAGGTTGCGCCCCGTAGGCAGCACATCATGCCGGCCTCGGTAAGGTGAGCCGGACGGACCTGCTTCAATGCGTTTGCCTTCGAGCGCTTTGATCAGCGCGTCACGCTCGGCATTCGCGGAGGGGGCGGCATCAAAGCTTCCCTCGGTTAGTGGCGCGCGACCATAAATATGCAAGCCGTCGCCAAATTGGCTTTCTTTGATGTCGCAGACAAACGTGTCGATGCGCGTGATGGCTTCGGCCAGAGATGTCGCGTCGTCCAGACCCAACTCCGCTTGCAAACCAAGCGCTTCGGCCTCGTCGCGAATGTCGGTTTGCAGCCGGTCTCGGCGTTTGGGGTCCAACCCGTCGGCATTGGAGAACTCATCAAGGATGGTTTCCAAACGGGCAAATCGCTCTGGCGTCGCGGATTGTTTGAGCGGCGGTGGCACGTGCCCAAGCGTCAGCGCGTTGATCCGGCGTTTGGCTTGGGCGGCCTCACCGGGGTCGTTCACGATAAACGGGTAGATCACAGGCAGATCGCCAATCAGCGCTTCGGGCCAACACTCTGCGGACAGCGCCACGGATTTGCCCGGCAGCCACTCCAGAGTGCCGTGGGCGCCAACATGGATCAGCGCGTCAGAATTGAGCGCATGGCGGAGCCAGAGGTAGAAGGCGACATAGCTGTGGCGCGGCACGCGGGAGAGGTCATGGTACTCATCTTCGCGTTGCTGATCGCTGCCACGTTCGGGCTGCAAGGCCACAAGCACGTTGCCGCGTTTGGTGGCTTTGAAGTGGAATGCACCGTCGGCAAATGTTAAGTCGTTTTCAGGAGCGCCCCAAACTTCGGTCAGGTCGTCGCGCAGTGCTTCGGGGAGCGTTGCCAACGTGGCGTGGTAGTCCGCTAGAGACCAGGACAGAGTTTCCGTCAGTAACGCGTCTTCGAGTTTGCCCGCATGTGCGGTTTGAAATCCAGCGTTCTGCAAGTCGCCAAGAACAGCTTCCACACTGGCGAGAGGATCTAGTCCAACTGCATGCGCCATGTTCCAGTCTTTGCCCGGATAGGTGCTCAGAACGCAGGCGATCTGTTTGTCCGTATTGGCTTTCTGCGCAAGCGACACCCAGCCTTCAACTTTGTCGGCCACGGACGCAATGCGTTCTGGCAAGGCGCGATGGGCAAAGCGGGAGTACTCCAGCGCTTGGTCTTTCTTGCCCGGTTCCTTGAATGAACTCACGCCTGCAAACAGACGCCCGTCCACTTCTGGCAGCACGACATGCATGGCGAGGTCCGCTGGCGCCAAGCCGCGCTCGGATCCGGACCAGGCTTTTTTGCGTGAGGTGGCGAGCGCGACCTGGAACACTGGCGCATCGGTGGCATCCAAAGGGGAGGTGCCATTGTCACCTTTGCCGGAGAAGGACGTGGCGTTCACTATGGCGTCGGGGGAGAGCTGTTGGAGCGTGTCCGCCATCCATGCTGCAGACGCTGGCACTTTCAGCGATGGCGCAAAAAGACCAATCACGTCAAAGCCACGGCCACGGAACTCCTCAAACAGCGCTTCAATAGGGGCGGTATCTGCAGAGCTTACATAGGCGCGGTAAAACGTCAGCGCGATCAGTGGTTTGTCGGTACTGCGGCCCGCCAACGGGTCACACAGGCCAGTTTCAGGAGTCCAGCCGCCGTGATCTGGCAGGGCTTTGGAGCCCATCACTGGTTTGGCATATAGCCCCGCAGCCAGAGCCAGTTGTGCCAATGCAGCCTGTGCCGCAATCGCGCCGCCCGTGTCACACAGGTGTGTCAGGCGATGGAGCGTCGAGGCGGGCAGGGTGGAGACTTCGTCCAACCGCTCATCAGGCCGACCGTCGGCTGGCAACACCGCCAGCGCGATGCCTTTTTCCAGCGCCAAGGCCTGCACCTGTTGGATGCCATATTGCCAGTAGGAAATGCCCCCGATCAGGCGGATCAAGATGGCCTTGGCGCCCACCAATGTCTGTTCGATGTAGGTGTCTACCGACAGCGGATGTTTGAGCGCCGTCAGATTGGCCAACCGCAGCGTGGGCAAGTCTCCGTTGCTGCGGTGCCAGCCTGCCGCGAAAGCTCCAAGGTCACTGTCAGAGAAGGACAGCACCACAAGATCGGCCGGGGTTTGACCCAGATCCATTGGAGTGTCGGCCTCATCCAGACCATGGCTTTCGCGAAAGACAACGTGCATGGGGTTTAGTCTACCAGAGCTGCGCGGATCGCTTCGACGTTTACGTCACCCTGTTCGGCAATCACGACCATGCGGCCCTGGCGGCCTTCTTCGGGTTTCCATGGGCGGTCGAACTGATGACGCACCCGCGCACCAACCGCTTGCACCAACAGACGCATCGGTTTGCCGGTCACAGCCGCATAGCCTTTCACGCGCAAGATGTTCTGATCTTTGGCCATTTTCTCAATCTTGGCCGCAAAAGCCGCTGGATCAGCTTGCTCCGGCACGTCCACCACAATGCTGTTAAACGCATCGTGATCGTGGTCATGGCCGTGATGATGGTGGTGATCGTCGTCGTGATCATGGTCGTGATCGTGGTGGTGATGATGGTCCTCGTGATGGGACGGACGCGCATCAATGTCGTCTTCCGCAGCCGCTTCGAGCCCCAGAATCACACGAGGGTCGACTTCGCCTTCGGCCACTTCGACAACTGGCAACGCACGTGGGGCAGCTTTCAGCACGATGTCTTTGGCTTTGGCGGTGCCGTCGGGGCCAGCCAGGTCAGGCTTGGTCAACAACACGATGTCGGCGCAGTTGATTTGATCCTGAAAGACTTCCGACAACGGCGTCTCATGGTCCAACCCTTCATCGGCTTCCCGCTGCGCATCCACTGCGGCAACGTTGGTGGCAAATCGGCCATCGGCGACGGCTTCGGCATCGGCGAGTGCAATCACGCCGTCCACGGTGATCTTGGAGCGGATATCGGGCCAATCAAACGCCTTCAAAAGCGGCTTTGGCAGAGCCAGACCGGAGGTTTCAATCAGGATATGTTCCGGGCGTGGTTCCAGCGCCATAAGCGCTTCGATGGTTGGGATAAAATCATCCGCCACGGTGCAGCAGATGCAGCCGTTGGCCAGCTCCAGAATATTTTCCGCCGGGCAATCCGGAATGGCGCAGGATTTCAGGATCTCGCCATCCACACCCACATCGCCAAATTCATTTACGATCACGGCAAGGCGCTTGCCCTGCGGATTCTGCATCAGGCCACGCACCAAAGTGGTTTTACCGGAGCCGAGAAAACCGGTGATGACGGTGACGGGGAGTTTCTCAAGGGTGCTCATTCAGGGATCTCCAGTGGTGGAATGCGCGCGATGCAATTTTTACGAAAGTGAGTGGACCGCTCGCGCCATGGCACAAGACCATCGGCAGTGGCGGCGTATTTGGTGACGCCTTCAGCAACGAGATCAACGTCGGCTCCGGTGAAGTTGCCGTAGACATAAGTCCAGCGTTCGTCACCGCCCCGGATTGTGATCGAACAGCCTTGGTCACAATTGGAAAAACAGGCCACGCCTTTCACGGTTACATTGTCAGGCAAGTCCGCTGCGCAAAGGTCGTCAAACAGTTGCGTGCCTGGGCGGGGGCCTTCGACGTCCGTCGGCTGTCCGGCACGACAAGAGGTGCAGACAAGCAGATCGACAGGCGCAGATGCGTCAGCCATGGGTTCGGTCCTTTTTCTGGACAAGGCAGGCGTGGGACTCCCTTGGGCAGCCCGACACCGAAACACCCCGTCCGGTACATGTCATGTCCGCTGGCAGGTCTCCCGGCTTGCGGATTACGGCATCTGCCTGCGGCCCACCTGCCTTCCCGGATATCTCCAGTGACTGTGGTGGACCTCTCCGGTCACGGTCGCGGGGGCGGCTGCGCTTTGGGCCTTGACGTTGGGCCCGTTTCACATTCCCTTTTCACCTGCTCAAATGAGCAGGAACCAGCAACATCCCGAATGGGCAATCATGGCGGTTAAGTCAAGCGGGAACGGAGAGGCAGATGTCTGATAGCGTCGAACAAAATGAACGCCACAAGGCCAAGATGGCGAAAATCAAAGCCGCACGCGACCGAATGATGGCCACGAAGACCGAGGAAAAAGGTCTGATCATGGTGCACACTGGGCCGGGCAAGGGCAAATCATCCTCCGGCTTTGGCATGATCATGCGCTGTATTGCGCACGAGATGCCGGTGGCTGTGGTGCAGTTCATCAAGGGCGCGATGGCCACAGGCGAGCGTGCGTTTTTGGAAGAGCATTTTCCGGAAGAGGTGAAATTTCACGTGTCCGGCGAAGGGTTTACCTGGGAAACGCAGGACCGCGAGCGTGACATCGCCAAGGCCGAAGCGGGCTGGGAACTGGCGAAGCAGTTGATCCGCGATCCCGCGAACCGCTTTGTAATGCTCGATGAAATCAACATTGCGCTGCGCAACGACTATCTGAACATTGACGACGTGGTCGATTTCCTTCTGAGCGAAAAGCCAGAGATGACCCATGTTTTGTTGACCGGGCGCAATGCCAAACCGGAGCTGATTGAGGCGGCGGATTTGGTGACCGAGATGACTTTGGTGAAGCATCCGTTCCGCGATGGGATCAAGGCGCAGGCTGGGGTGGAGTTCTAATAATGTTGGTTGCGCACCTGCCGGCTGGCTATCTTGCCGCTAAGAGCGCACAGGCAGCCGGTGTTTCCAAAGCTGTTTTCTGGGGAATTCTGATCGGGAGCATCGCCCCGGATTTGGATATGCTTTGGTTTCATTTGGTGGACAATCGCAGCACGCATCACCATGAGTATCTGACCCATCGCCCTATCATTTGGGCTGGTTTTTTGCTTGTCGGGCTGGTCCTCAGGAGGTCGTTCATTGCAGCCGTTGGCGTTGGTGCGCTATTCCACCTGATGTTGGACAGCATAGCCGGGAAAGTAAGCTGGGGTTGGCCGTTTTTTGACGGTACCACGACGCTTGTGACCGTGCAGGCCACACATGATCATTGGATCAAATCCTTCATGGCACATTGGACGTTCAAGGTTGAACTTGTCATCGTGGCTGTCGCCTTGATTGTTTTTGTCCGTTCAGTTTTCAAAGGCAAATCAACATGATAAAACGCTTGCTCACCGAATTCGGCATGGGCTCGTCGCTGCGGCGGCTGGACTATACAGAAGCAGCGTCGCGGGCTGTGAAAGACGCGTTGTGGCACAATTCGATCAATCTCGCGGAGCTGTTTGGCAAAGACAAATCCGAGATGATCATCACCGTAGAGGTGGCCGTGCAGCAGCCTGAGAAAGTCGACGTAGACGTCATTGCCGCGATCTTTCCCTATGGCCAAGTCACTGTAAATCCTGTGAAAGGCGGATTGGATGTGCCGCGTGAGGATGGTGGCAACCCAACGGTGATTGCCAATGTGGCGATCTCGGTTGCGCTGGATGTGGAGGTTGCGGCATGAGCGATCAGCGTTTCATCATCGAAATGGGCATGGGCAACGACCAATATGGTCAGGACTATACCAAGGCCGCCGCGCGGGCGATTGAAGATGCGATCCGCCATTCCGCGATCCCGATGTTTGCCGCGCTGGGTAAAGACCCCAAAGAGATGCGAGTGCAGGTGACGGTCGGCGTGCAGGAACCAGAGAAGGTGGATTGCGTCGCCTTGGCAGAGAAGTTGCCGCGTGGGCGGGCTGAGGTCAAAGCTGTGTTCGGCGGTATGAATGTGACCAATCCGGATGACGGCAATGTGTTGGTGATCGCTTCCGCAGCCGTTGAGGCATTTTTGCCCAAGCAGGTGTGACGTGACCAAAGCACTTATGATTCAAGGCACGGGCTCCAATGTCGGTAAGTCGATGTTGGTGGCGGGGCTGTGCCGGGCGGCGGCGCGCCGGGGGCTGTCTGTGGCACCATTTAAGCCGCAAAACATGTCCAATAATGCCGCCGTGACCAGCGACGGCGGCGAGATTGGCCGGGCGCAGGCGTTGCAGGCTTTGGCTTGTGGCAAAGCGTTAACGGTGGATATGAATCCGGTGCTGTTGAAGCCGGAGACCGATGTGGGGTCTCAGGTTGTGGTGCAGGGCAAACGGCTGACCACGGTGAAGGCGCGCGAGTATGCGAAGCTGAAACCACAGCTGATGGAGGCTGTGCTTGAAAGCTTCAACCGACTGAAATCAAACAATGATCTGGTGATTGTCGAGGGCGCGGGCAGCCCGGCGGAGGTCAATTTGCGCCAGGGCGACATTGCCAATATGGGCTTTGCGCAGGCGGCGAATGTGCCGGTGGTTTTGGCTGGCGACATCGATCGGGGCGGCGTGATCGCGCAGATCGTTGGCACGCAGGCGGTGATTTCCGAAGAGGACGCGGCGCTGGTGGCGGGCTTCCTTGTGAACAAATTTCGCGGTGATCCCAGTTTGTTTGATGATGGTTACGAGCTGATTAAAGACACGACCGGATGGGCGGGCTTTGGGGTGTTGCCGTATTTTGGCGAGGCTTGGAAATTGCCCGCCGAAGATGCGCTCGACATCAAGAACGCCAAAAAGGTTGGCGGGTTGAATGTGGTTTGCCTTGGGCTGTCGCGAATTGCGAATTTTGACGATCTGGACCCGTTGGCGCAGGAGCCGGGCGTGTCGTTGACGATGTTGCGGGCAGGGGAGCCGATTCCGGGCGACACAGATGTGGTGATCATTCCAGGCAGCAAATCCACGCGTGGCGATCTGGCGTTTCTGCGGGAGCAGGGCTGGGATGTGGATCTTCTGGCGCATGTGCGCCGTGGCGGCCATGTGCTGGGGATTTGTGGCGGATATCAGATGCTTGGCCGAGAAGTGCGCGATCCAGACGGCATCGAAGGCCCGGCTGGCACGACGGAAGGTCTGGGCCTGCTGGACGTGATTACCGAGATGACACCGGACAAGCGGTTGACGGAAACCGCCGCACAGCATGTGGCCTCGGGGCAGGCGTTTCGGGGCTATGAAATCCACATCGGGCGCACGGATGGGGCGGATCGGGCGCGGCCGTTTGCGACTGTGGATGGGCGTGATGAGGGGGCTGTGTCTGAGGATGGACGTGTGTCCGGCAGCTATTTGCACGGTATGTTCCGGGACGACGGGTTCCGGCGGGCGTGGTTGGCGGCATTGGGTGCGGAGGTGGGCAACGAGGGCTATGACGCCACCGTGGAAGCGGTGTTGGATCGCTTGGCCGATCACATCGAGACCCATCTGGATGTGGACGGCTTGTTGGCGGTAGCGCGTTAGAGGCTCATAAAATCAGTGGCTTAGTGTCGTTTGTTGCGTAAGGATCGCACAGAGGCGCCATGCGCGGCTTTGAAGGCGCGGGCAAAGCTGGTGGGGCTGTTGAAGCCTGTGGCCAAGGCGATGTCGCGCACCGGGGTTTGCGTGTCTGTCGCGAGGCGCAGAGCCTCTTCGAGGCGCATGGTCAGGTAGACCGCTTGCGGCGACTTGCGCAGGTGGGTTTGGAAGTTGAGTTCCAAAGTGCGTGTGGAAAGCCCTGTTTTTGTTGCAATTTCCGGGATGGATAGTGGGGATTCTAGGGTTTGGCCCATAAGGTCCAGCGCCTTGATCACCTTTGGGTGATGATGGATCGCACGGGGGATGGAGATGGGGCGTTGGGCGCTGGCGGGCATGGGGTCGTAGACAAAGGCGCTGCTGACGCGGCGGGCGAGATCCGCGCCGTAGCGGGTCTCAATAAGGTAGAGCATCATGTCGATGCAGGGGCTGGCGCCGCCGGATGTGGCAATGCGGTCAGAGATGCAGAATCGGTCTCGGAGCGTTGTAACCTTCGGGAATTGTTGGGAGAATTTTTCGATGTCCTCCCAGTGGGTGGTGGCGTTGTGACCGTCCAGTAAGCCGGCTTCTGCCAGAATCCACGGACCACCGTCGATGGCGGCGATGGTGGTGCCGGTGGCATAGAGCCGTCGCAGGGAGGCCGATAGGCGTGGGGTCGCTTGCTCTTCTAATCGAAAGCCAGCCACGACCAACAAAAGATCGCAGCGCAGCAGTTGGTCAATGGCTAACCCGTTGATTTGTAATCCACTTGTGAGCGAGGCTGGGGCATCGGTTGCGGTGTAAAACTGCCAGTCAAACAGGTTTTTTCCGGCGCGGCGATTGGCGGCGCGCATGGGGTCCACGGCGGCGGCGAAGCTGAGCGTGTTGCAGTCATCCAGCACCAGAATGGCGACGTTCAGAGGGGCCGGGTCGTGGCGGAAAACGCTGGTTTCTGCGAAAATAGACATATTGGCTTCGTAGAATGAAAAGTGTTGCGCAGCAAGTGCGGTACGCTTGGGCAAGGAACACGAAAGGAATCGCCATGCCTTTGCAAATGAACCGCGAGGTTTTCATCACCTGTGCCGTGACCGGATCGGGTGGCACGCAGGATCGCAGCCCGCATGTGCCGCGTAGCCCAAAACAGATTGCTGAGAGCGCGATTGCGGCGGCCAAAGCCGGTGCGGCAGTGGTGCATTGCCACGTGCGTGATCCGGAGACTGGCGCACCGAGCCGCGACCTTGGCTACTACCGCGAAGTTACCGACCGTATTCGCGACAGCGAGGTGGATATGGTGCTCAATCTGACCGCCGGCATGGGGGGTGACATTGTGTTTGGCGGCGTGGAAAGCCCGCTGCCCACGGTCGATGGCACAGACATGGTGGGCGCCACGGAACGGGTGGCACATGTGGCGGAATGCTTGCCGGAAATCTGTACATTGGATTGCGGCACGATGAATTTTGCCGAAGCCGATTATGTGATGACCAACACCCCCGGCATGCTGCGTAGCATGGGAAAAATGATGACTGATCTTGGGGTTAAGCCCGAGATTGAGGCCTTTGACACCGGTCATCTGTGGTTTGCCAAGGAGCTTGTCAAAGAAGGCGTGCTGGCGCCGGATGCACTGGTGCAGCTGTGCATGGGCGTGCCGTGGGGCGCACCGGATGACCTCAACACCTTCATGGCGATGGTGAATAATGTGCCGGATGAGTGGACGTTTAGCGCGTTCTCGCTGGGCCGCAATCAGATGGCTTATGTGGCGGCGGCGGTGCTGGCGGGCGGCAATGTGCGCGTGGGGCTTGAGGACAATCTGTGGCTTGGCAAAGGCGAGTTGGCGCAGAACTGGCAACTTGTGGAGCGGGCGGGCACCATCATTGAAAACATGGGCGCGCGGGTGATTGGGCCTGCGGAGGTGCGCGAGAAACTGGGGCTGGTGAAGCGAGCACCCAAAGGGTGAGTGTTGCGGCAACAGCTGCGCACGCAGGCTTAGGAATTGGCGGTTTGGGGGGGGTGCACAGAGCGGCGCAACACGTCGGTAAGGTGTCTGTATCGCGACTGTTTTGCGGAGGTGCGCATGTTCGCGTGAATTTGGGCGCAGGCATTTTAACCTTTAAGGCAGCGCGCGACCCTAGGTGGGTGCTGGAAGCGCCCTCCCGTCAAACCGAAGGTTTGCCTCCGGCAAAACGGGAGGGTCGGGCGCTGCCAGTTTCGCAAAGCGAAACCGGCTTGGTCAGGGCTAGGCTAGTCAGGTTTCACCCGACACAAAAAACAGTTGTTGGACGCGCTGCGCACATCAACAAAGGCGATGTCGTCACGGGCGAGCAGGTTTTCGGCGTAACGCGCAATGTTCGCGGTCAGGGTCACTTGGCCCGTTCCATAGACAATACGCTCGTCCGCAGAGTAGCCGCGTACAATATAGGTTGGCGCTGTCAGGATGTCGGGCAGGGTGCTGGACGGCGCGGTGCCAGCACAATCTTCGCACAAAAAAATCGGGCCGGTCTCGGTGTAGGCGTTTTGGCCTTCAAACGGGCGATGTGCGAGGATCAGGAAGGGCCTGCCTTTGGGCGTGACCTTCAGGCAGGATCGGCAAGGGATGCCGTCGCCGTCGCTGATCGCGACCTCCACAGTGTTGCCGTAGGCGTCGGTGCGGCTGTTGCGGATGGCGTCCACGTGATCGGCGGGCAATGGGTGAAACTGGATGGTCATGTAAGCGCTCCTTTTGAGGGGACGCTATGACGTGGCGTGGGCATGCGGCGACCCGTTTCCTGCTAATTAAGTGGAGACACGGACAGGCAGCGCCAGAGGCATGTCTGAAGAGCAAACCGATTGGGGTTGAAAATGCGCTTGAAGTGGATCTGAGATGTGGGTCTAGCTACTTTGAGTTGTTTGCATTTCCAAAGAGGGTCTTCATGTTTGCAGTTTTGACTTTGGCGGTATTGGTTGGCGTGATGGCTGCCTTGACGAGTTATCTTCAGTACGATGCTGTTTGGTGGAAGGGCATTTTGTGGTCAGCGCTTATTATGGCGATTTCGCTCGGCCTGATCGCAGCCGGAGGGCATGAACCGGCCACTTCGGACAATCCGCTGACTGTTTCTGCCTCAATTGGGATAGCGGCTGCGATCCTTCTGGCGCTTGTAAGTTTGGCAACAATTGCGGCGCGAAAGCGGTTTTCGGAACGTCAAACAGTTTCGGCGGCATTTTGTGCCGGCATGGTGCTTTTTCTAGTGGGTCTTTTTTGAGGCGGTCAAAAAGCAGGAGATGACATGACAAAAACGGCAGCGATTATTGGCGGTGGGGTGATTGGCGGCGGCTGGGCCGCGCGGTTTTTGCTCAATGGCTGGGATGTACAAGTCTTTGACCCGGACCCGGAAGCAGAGCGCAAAATTGGCGAGGTGATTGCCAACGCGCGGGTGTCTTTGCCGGGGTTGAGCGATACGGCTTTGCCGCCGGAAGGCGCGCTGAGCTTTCATGAGACCATGTCTGAGGCGGTTGCAGGCGCGTCTTGGATTCAGGAGAGCGTGCCAGAGCGGTTAGAACTCAAGCGGAAGGTTTATCAGACGCTGCAGGAGCATTGTGACACCGAGGCGATTTTGGGCAGCTCGACCAGCGGGTTTAAACCCAGTGAATTGCAGGGCTGTGCGACGCGCCCAGAGCAGATTGTGGTCACACATCCGTTTAACCCGGTCTACCTGATGCCGCTGGTGGAACTGGTGCCAACCGAGAAAAACGCGCCTGACTTGATCGAACGCGCCAAGGAGACGCTCAAGGGTCTGGGCATGTTCCCATTGCATGTGCGCAAGGAAATTGATGCCCATATTGCAGATCGCTTCCTTGAGGCGGTGTGGCGTGAGGCGCTTTGGCTGGTGAAAGACGGCATTGCCACCACAGAAGAGATTGATGAGGCTATTCGTATGGGCTTTGGCATCCGCTGGGCGCAGATGGGGTTGTTTGACACCTATCGTGTGGCCGGTGGTGAGGCGGGTATGAAACACTTCATGGCGCAGTTTGGCCCGGCACTAGAATGGCCCTGGACCAAATTGATGGATGTGCCGGAGTTCACCGACGAGTTGGTGGATCTGATCGCTGGCCAAAGTGACGCACAGTCCGGCCATTTGACAATCCGGGAAATGGAGCGGATACGGGACAACAACCTTGTTGCCATGATGCGCGCGCTGAAAGCGCAGGATTTTGCATCGGGTGCAGTGCTCAACCAGCACGACGTCAAGCTCTCAGCGGCGGCTGGTATGGTGCGAAGGGCCAGCGACATAGCCAACCCGACGCAACCCATCGTGACTGTGCGCCGTGCGGTGCCGGTGGATTGGTTGGACTACAACGGGCATATGACCGAAAGCCGCTATTTGCAGGCCTTTGCCGATGCGAGTGACCGGCTGATGGAGATCATTGGGTGTGATCAGGAGTATATCGCGACGGGGGGCAGCTTCTTCACGGCGGAGACGCATATCCGGCACATCGACGAGACCCATCTGGGCAGCGTGATTGACGTGCGGACGCGTGTGCTGATGGCAGAGGGCAAGAAGATGCACCTTTGGCATGAGATGTATGCGGGCGAGAAACTGCTAGCGACAGCGGAGCATATCCTGATCCACGTGAGCCTTGAGACACGACGGCCTGCGCCGTTTAGTCCGGAAATTGCCGCCAACCTGAAGATGATCAGCGAGGCGCAGGCCGATTTGCCCGCGCCGGAAGGGCTCGGGCGCTACGTTGGGCAACCCCGATGACGGGGCGGGTTCTGATCACCGCGGGTGCGTCTGGTGTAGGGCGGGCTATGGCGGAGGTGTTTGACCGCGAAGGCTGGCAGGTCTGGGTTGCGGATGTGGATGCGGCGGCTTTGGCAGAGGTGCCAAAACGGTGGCGCAGCACGCAGGTGAATGTGACCGACGAAGGTGCTGTTGCTGCGCTGTTTTCCGAGATTGATGAGGCCTGGGGCGGGCTGGATGCGCTTTGCGCAAATGCCGGTATTGCCGGACCAACGGCGGCGGTGGAAGACATAAACCTGCAAGATTGGCAGGCCTGCGTGGCGGTCAATTTGGAAGGGGCGTTTCTGGCGGCCAAATATGCCGCGCCGATGATGAAGACGGCAGGGCAGGGCGCGATTGTGGTGACGTCTTCCACGGCGGGGCAATATGGCTATCCTTATCGTGCGCCTTACGCGGCGGCGAAATGGGCCGTCATCGGCCTAACCAAAACGCTGGCCATGGAGTTGGGGGCGTTTGGCGTGCGGGCCAATGTGATTTGTCCCGGCGCGGTGGAAGGGCCGCGTATGGAAGGGGTGTTGGCGCGCGAAGCAGAAGCCAAAGGCATGACGCGGGATGCGGTGTATGAGGGCTATGCCTCTGGCACGGCGCTGGGCTCCTTTGTGGAGGGGCGGGATGTGGCCGAGATGGCGGTGTTTTTGTGCAGCGACAAGGCGCGGCTGGTGAGCGGGCAGGTGATCGCCGTGGATGGGTTTACGGTGAACCCGGACCCGAAGGTTTAGGCGCGGGTAGCCAGAGGGCGAGAGGGGGCTTTGCCCCCGTCACAGCGGCGCTGCGACTCCCCCAGGATATTTTTGGTAAGAAGAAGCGGGGCGGGGACGCGTTTGCTGGCTGGACTACCGCATGAGTTTACAGGGCAGATTTGAGGGCGGCGACATGGTCCGGGATTTGGCGGGCGGTGACATCTGCTTGGCGGATCAGGTCGTCAAAGTGCTCGGTGAAGCTGGTGACACGTTCGCGGTCTCGGAAGGCGAGGTAATTGCGGCCCAGATAGAGCACGGCCAACAGGGGACCAAAGACGGTGATGGGGCTGGAGTACAGCCGACGCGCGTCAAACAGGTAGAGGCGCAGGCGCGGATAGAGTTGGCTGCTGAGATCGGCAAAGTGGTCAAGCTGCTGCGCGCGTAGGTCTTCGGGCAGGCCCGCGTAATAGCCTTCGCCGCGGGCAAAGGCGGCCAGCTCGTGCATCGGCAGGGCGATTTCGTAGTCCGATTGCGATTGGCGCATCCAGTTCAGCCGGTCGCGCGACGCGTTGATCGCCTGTTCCGTGGTGCGGCCCAAATGTGGGGCATATTCCCAATCCAACATGTCGTTGGTTTTTAACATGTCCGGCAGACCGGCAGGTACGTGACGGATCTTGTAGCCGACAGCTTCTTGGTGCCAAGCAAAAATCTGTTCATCCACCAGCGCACGGGGAGCCTCTGTGACCGTCAGAGCGTTTGCAAGAATATCGGCGGTGTTTTCAGGCCTGTCGGTAAGCGAGAGCAGCCAATCCGCAGAAACCCCAAGCGCAGCGGCGCATTCACCCACGACTTGTGCATTCGGCAGACGCGCGCCCTGGTCCTTCAGCAATTGGCTGATGGTGGAGCGGTCCACGCCGATGCTGCGAGCCAGGCCAGCTTGGGTGGTGTCTTTGTTGCGCATGGCGGTGGCCAGGCGCTTGCGGAACTGATCTGCGCGCAGACGTTTGTCGATAGTTTCAATCATAAGGTGATAAATATCACAGCTGTCGAGTTTTGTTAATCAGATACAGAATTCTGCAACGCCTTTTTTGCCGGTAACACATCTGTGAAGACAGACGCACGGGACGGCGCAATGGACACGCAAAAACGCTCCATCGTGAAAGCGGTGATTTGGAATGTGATTGGCATCATATCGATGTCCGTGGTGGGAATTTTGGCCACCGGATCAGCGGCTCTTGGGGGAAAGATGGCGCTGATCAACACCGGATTGGGGTTCAGCATGTATGTGATTTACGAGCGGATCTGGTCCCGTGTGCGCTGGGGGCGACAGCATGGCTGAGCAGCGCTTGCCCAAAGTGGAGTGGCCCACGCTGGTTTTGGTGGCAGGGTGTTACGGGCTTTATGCTTTGGGCACAGTTTGGGCGGCGCAGCTTTGGCTGCCTTTGGGCATGGCGCTGACGATTGTCGCGCTGGCATTGCACAGCTCGTTAAGTCATGAGGTGCTGCATGGACATCCGTTTCAAAACAAAGTGTTGAATGCAGCGCTGGTGTTTCCGGCGATTGGTTTGTTTGTGCCGTATCTGCGGTTCAAAGACACCCATCTGGATCACCATTTGGACAGCCGTTTGACTGATCCTTATGACGATCCGGAGAGCAATTACCTTTACGCCGAGGACTGGCAGGCCTTGTCAAAATGGCGGCAGGCTGTGCTCTTGTTCAACAACACGCTGGTGGGACGGTTGTTGGTGGGGCCGCTGGTGGGGCAGGTCTGTTTTATGGTGAGCGATTGGCAGGCGATCTTGGGCGGAGATCGCCGAGTTTTGGCAGGCTGGCTGTGGCATGTGCCTGCGGTTTTGGTGGTTGTTTGGTGGATGAGGACTTTTGGTGCAGTCCCTGGCTGGGCCTATCTGATTTGTGCGTATGCGGCGCTGTCGATCCTCAAAATCCGCACCTTTCTGGAACATCAGGCACATGAGCGGGCGCGGGGGCGGACGGTGATCATTGAGGATCGTGGGCCGCTGGCGTGGATTTTCCTGAACAACAATCTACATGTGGTGCATCACATGCACCCCAAGATGCCGTGGTATCGCCTGCCGGAGCTGTTTCGCAGCAATCGGGAGCGCTACCTGTCGCGCAACGACGGCTATTATTTTGCCTCTTATGGCGAGGTGTTTCGGCGGTTTTTCTGGCGGCGCAAGGACCCGGTGGCGCATCCGCTTTGGAAACGGGATGGCTGACAGCGGCGCGTGTAAGGGTACAATCTTTCTCGTGACTTCCATGGCTTAGCTGGGCATCAAGGCGGCCATGGAACTCTGGATCATCGCCTCCGTCGCCGCCGCCGCTTTTCAAACTGTGCGCTTCATGTTGCAAAAACATCTGGCGCAGGTGTCTTTGTCCGCCGCGGGCGCGACCTTTGCGCGGTTTGTCTATTCCGCGCCCATTGCTGCGGCAGTCCTGGCGACGCTGGTGGCCACGGGCCGTGTAACCTTGCCGGATGTCACGCCAAGTTTCTGGTTGTTTGGCGCTGTAGGCGGTGCGGCGCAGATCACGGCGACGGTCTGCACGGTGATGCTGTTTGGGCGGCGCAACTTTGCTGTCGGCATGGCCTTCATCAAAAGCGAAGTGTTTTTCACGGCGTTGATTGGCTTGGTGCTGTTCTCGGAAACCATTTCCGGCGTGGGGCTGATTGCGATCACCATTGGCGTTGGTGGGGTTTTGGTTTTGTCCGGGCCGATTGAAGCCGAGGCGACCGGCTGGCGGCGGGTTTTGACGCCTTCGGCGGCGCTGGGCTTGGTGGCGGGGGCGCTGTTTGGGGTCTCAGCCGTGTGTTATCGCGGCGCGTCGCTTGAGGTGGTTACGGATGCGCCATTGTTGCGCGCGCTGGTAACCTTGGCGGCCGTGACGCTGATGCAGATGGTCAGCATGTGGCTTTGGCTCACGCTGCGCGAACCGGGGGAAGTGGGGCGGGTGTTGTCGGCTTGGCGCAGCGCGGGGTTCATTGGGCTGACCAGCATGGCAGGGACGTTTTGCTGGTTCACTGCCTTCACGCTACAAAATGCGGCTTATGTGAAAGCGGTGGGGCAGATCGAACTGGTGTTTGGCATCCTCGGCACAGTGTTGATCTTCAAAGAGACCATCAGCCGCCGCGAATACCTCGGCATGGCGCTTTTGGCGGTGTCGATCTTGACGCTGGTGCTTTTGGCTTAATCGTCTCGCCCGTTCAGATCCGGCAAGCGGCCTTTGAGGCGCAAAAACAGGCTCTCTTCATCATCATTGCGGAAGAACGGCACCGCCTCGGGTGGAGTTCGGTCGGTCACGCGGGCTTCGATCTCGGCCAGCACCACCTCGGTGATGAAGGGCAAATCAAAGCTGCGGGCTTCTTTGAGCGGAATCCACTGCAGATGGGAGAGCTCTTCGCAGGCGGCGGAGAAGTCATCCAGATCGCTGGTGATTTCGTCTGCATCCAACAGGAAGAAGCGCGCGTCAAAGCGGCGCGGGCGGCCCGGAGGGGTGATGGCGCGGAAGACAAATTGCAGGGCCTCTGCGGTGGGCACGTGGCCGGTGGCCGCGTAGGTTTCCCAATCCGCAGGGGGCGTGATCGACCAGTTGCCTTGGGTGCCAAGGATCAGGCCGGTCTCTTCCCAGAGTTCGCGAATAGCGGCGACGGCCAGCGCGTGCACGATGCTTTCGCTTGTGTCTTCGCGCCGGTCTTCCAGCAGACGCTGGCTGCAAAAGTCGGAGATCGGCGCGGCCAGCGGGATGTCGGCATCCTCAAGGTCCACCGCCCCGCCGGGGAACACCACCTTGTTGGGCATGAACGCCGCCTTGGCGCCGCGCTGGCCCATCAGGATTTGTGGATTGGTGTCACGATCTCTGAGCACAATCACCGTGGCGGCGTTGCGGATCGCGGTTTTGTCCACTGTGGTGGCGTTGGTCATGCTGTGCTCCCCTCACAGGATGGGGTGGCCGGGCTCTATTTGAACCCGTGCATCCGGCGCGCCCATTGGAAAGCGACCACACACCCCTTCAATCTCGGCAGAAGGTAGAGTGAGAGCCCGACGCAGCCAACCGAAAAAACGGTGAAAAGAATGAACGGGTCAGGCCGCCAGTGCACAAAGGCCACGTGCAACAGCGGGGCCAGCAGGTGGCCGACCACAAGAATCGTCAGATAAGCCGGGCCGTCATCGGCGCGGTGGTGGCTCAGGTCCTCTTTGCAGACCGGGCAATGGTCGCGGACTTTCAGATAGCCCTTAAGCATCGGGCCTGTCCCACAATTTGGGCATTTACGACGCCAGCCTCGATACAAGGCTTGCTTCATTGGGCGGTCCTCTTCGGCAATGACCGCATCAGACATATTGGTTTCACTCATCACGTTTCCCCTCGGTGCTCGCGTGGCCAAGATGTGTCGGTTTGCGCAAACATGAAAGGGGGCAATCTGACTTGCGTCGCGATGTCGCAAAAGCCCCCTCAAAACAGTCTTGCCAAAAAAAGATTGAGAATGTGCGACGGAAACTCTGAGGCGCCGCGTTTTACCATCACTGAACAGGCAATGAGCCGACGCAGACAACCATGAGACAGGCCCAAAAGGAGACCACCATGAAGAGCACAATGATGATCAGCGCCGTAGTGATTGCAGCCCTGGGTGTGACCGCCGTGTCCGCTTCCGCCAAAGAAGGCGGCAAGATGCGCCACATGCGCGGGCAGATGCCAAGCTTTGAGCAACTCGACACCAATGGCGATGGCTTTATCACCGCTGAAGATCTGCAGGCGAAGGCTGCAGAGCGTTTTGCCGGCATCGATGCCAACGGCGACGGGGTGATCACCAAAGAAGAGCTGACCGCACATGCCGAATCCCAAGGCAACGAGCGAATGGTGAAAAAGCTGGATCGCATGATCAGCCGGATGGATGCCAATGGCGACGGGCAGTTGAGCGTGGATGAGATGAAACCCAAAACAGATCGCTTGGCTAAGATGATCGAGAAGCTGGACACGGACGGCGACGGCAAGATTTCCAAAGCCGAGTTCGAAACCGCGCAGGCAGAGCGCAAGACCAAGCGCTCTGAGCGTAAGGCGGAGATGTTCAAGAAGCTCGACACCAATGGCGACGGCACGATTTCTCAGGAAGAATGGGATGCTGCCAAAGAAGCGCGTGGCTTTAAAAAGCGTGGCGATACGCAGGACAACTGATCCCGCTCACGGGAGGGCGGCCTTCGGGCCGCCCAACTGAGACTGATTGCACAACCGCCCATGAGAGGCTAGCCATCGAGACTATGACGATGCCTTACGATCAACAGGAGGACACGCCGGACGACGCCTTGTTGGTGCTATATGCCAACGGTGACGGTTCGGCGGCGCGGGTTTTGACGCTGCGGTTGACGCCGCGCGCCTTTGCGCATGCCTTCCGCATGTTGGGGGATCGGGCAGAGGCCGAAGATGTGGCACAAGAGGCAATGATCCGGCTGTTCAAGCAGGCGCCTGACTGGCGGCAGGGTGAGGCCAAGGTGACAACCTGGCTGTATCGCGTGACCGCCAATCTGTGCACCGACCGGTTGCGTAAGACAAAAGGGGTGGCGCTAGATGCCATTCCAGAACCGGAAGACGGGGCCAAATCGGCGGCCCAAGAAATGCAGGACCGTGCCCGTGCGGATGCTTTGCAAAACGCGTTGGCAACATTGCCGGACCGGCAACGGCAGGCAGTGGTGCTGCGGCACATAGAGGGTCAAAGCAATCCCGAGATTGCGGAGATCATGGAGATCAGCGTCGAGGCGGTGGAAAGCCTCACGGCGCGGGGTAAACGGGCGTTGGCACAGGCTTTGGCTAGCCAGCGCGAGGCACTGGGGTATACCGATGGCTGAGAAGTTTGACGACGATATGCTGGACGATCTGTTTGCAGCGGCCCGAAATGACAGCCGCGCCACCCCGTCGCCTGACCTTCCGGCACGGGTGCTGAGTGAGGCCGAGGGGCTCCAGGTTGCGGAACCTGTCCCGTCTGCACCACCGTTGCGACCAAGCCTTTGGGCAGCGTTGGTGGCGGCCGTCGGCGGCTGGCCCGCGCTCAGTGGCGTGGCTATGGCTGGGGTGGCCGGTGTCTGGATCGGCGTCGCGTCTGGCACTACTTTTATGCAGAATACCCTGGGCCTTGATATTTATGGAGAGACCGCTCAAAGCTATCTCTCTGATCTGGATGATACCTATGCCTTTGATTTTACAGCGGAGGAGTGAGCATGACTGAGCCAAAAAGCGAATTGCCCACCCCTAAACCCCGCCGCTTGACCCGTGCGCTCCTTATCGGATCGCTGGCCTTGAACCTGTTGATCATCGGCGTTGTTGGCGGCGCGGCGATCAGCATCCGCGGACATGGATCAAAACCCCCGGTGTCAGACCGATACGGCTCGCCCCACATCAAGGCGCTGACCTTTGATGACAAGCGCGAAGTCGGCCGCGCCATCCGGGACGCCTACCGTAAAGGTGACGTGGATCATCGGGCAGACCATCAACATTACAAAGAGGCGCTCGCGGTTTTACGCACCAGCCCGTTTGACGAGGCGGCGCTGCGCGACTTGGTCACGACGTTGGATCAGGCAAGCGAAAATCGTCGAAAAGTGGCTCGTGAGGTGCTTCTGCAGAAAATCCTGTCGATGAGTGATGCGGAGCGTGCGGCCTATGCCGACAGGCTTCAAGAAGTGCTGGAGAAAGGGCACAAAAATAAGAAACATCCGTCTAAGGATGGCAAGCCACGCTCCTCCAAACAGCCCTGATCTTCATCTGTCGATAAATATCCCGGGGGAGCCCCATCACAGGATGGGGCGGGGGCAGCGCCCCCAACGGCGCTTGATTTAAGCCGCAGCGAACGACAGCAGCACCTTGTCGCGCCCGTCCGCCTTGGCGCCGTAAAGCGCCTGATCCGCTTGATCGATCAGGGCGCTGGCCAGGCTGTCTTCGCCGCCGCCAAATTTGGCTTTCCTGGCTGCCAGCATGTCGCTGCCCATGGCGACGCCGATGCTGACGGTCACAGGGATCTGGATGTCGCGGCCGCGCAGATAAACCGGTTCCGCTCGCACCACATCGCAGAGGCGTTGGGCCACTTTGGCCGCGCTTTCGCGGTTGTCGGTCTGCACCACCACAAGGAATTCCTCGCCGCCCATTCGGGCAATCAGATCAGCGGATTTGATGTTGGCGCGCATACGGCGGGCAATCTCGGCCAGCACGATGTCGCCAGCAGCGTGGCCATATTTGTCATTCACCTCTTTGAAGTGGTCGAGATCGGCCAGCATCACGGCAAAATCGCCGGTCTGGTCGCTGTGCCCGGTGGCGCGTTGCGCCATGTTGTCCAGATGCGGCATCGCGTAACGGCGGTTGAACAGGCCGGTCAGCGGGTCGGTGACCGAGGCGGTCAGACCGTCCTCGACTTTCTGGCGCAGGCGATCGGTCAGGCGCTTACGGGCAATCATCTTATCGAGCCGCAGCACTGCCTCTTCGGCATGGAAACCGTCGGCAATCACGTCATTGGCCCCAAGGTCCAGCGCATTGATCCGCGCGGTGTCGTCGTTTTCATCCAGCACAACCAACACAGCGGCCTGGCGCGTGGCGGCGCGGGCGCGGATTTCCGCGAGCAGGCGCAGGGCTTCTTCCGGAGCCGCCACGGCGAGGGAAATGACAATGGCATCCGGCGCAGTGAACTGCCCCATGTTGCGCATGATGTCGGCTTCCATCTGGTGGCGCAGGGCAAAGGGGGCAAGCTTGGACAGCTGCGCCTGCCAGCGCGCGCCTTCGGTTTCATTGCGGGCAGCGATCAGCACGGACGCGGGGGAGTCAAACGCGGCGGGCGTTTCGGCGAGTCCGGGAATATGTCCGGTGCTTTCGCGCAGGCGCAGTTCCTCAAAGCTGTTGCGGGCGCGTACGATTGAGCGGATGCGGGCCAGCAGCGCGTCGGTGCTGACTGACATGTCAAAGGAGTCATCGGCCCCCACACGCAGCGCATCAATCAGATCGGCGCGGTGGCCGTCGGTGTGCACCAGCAAGACCGGCAGATTGGCCAGTTGCGGGCGCTTCTTGATGACCGAACAAAGGTCAATTGCATTCATGTCCACAAGGTCGCCCCCCAGCACCAGAAGGTCGGGCGCGGCTTCGTTTTCGAGGAGGTCTAACGCCTCCCCGGCACTGGCAGCCTGCTCAACCTGAGCGAATGCATTGGCCAGTTTGACTTTCAACAAGATACGGTTCGCCGAAATGCTGTCGACGATCAAGACACGAGCTGCCATAGAGAAACCTGAAACTGTGGAAAGAAGGGACACGTTCATAATGTGGTATGAATGGTTAACAAACCCTTTCGAAAGTGAGAAAAAATGAGTGTTTCTCAGGAGGTCGCCGAGACCACCGCCTTGAAGGCCCTGGCCTGGTTGGTCAACAACGAGGAAGTGTGCTCTGTATTTTTGGGCTCAACCGGTGCGTCAGTAGAGGACCTGCGCGCACGGGCGGCGGAGCCTGATTTTCTGGGCTCTGTGCTTGAGTTTATCACCATGGATGATGCTTGGGTGGTTGAATTCTGTGACAGCAATGCACTCGCCTATGAAGTGCCGATGATGGCGGCTACGACCCTGCTTGGGACCGCCCGAACCCATTGGACCTGAGCCTAAGATTGGGTTAATGGCGCAGATCCGCTTGCACTGAGGTTGGCGGCAGGGCAGGGTCTGCGGCAGGACCACAGTGAGGCAAGGCAGATCAAACATGCGCGTAGACGGACTTCTGTTTGACAAAGATGGCACCCTGTTTGATTTCGGGGCGACTTGGAACGGCTGGGCGGCGAGCATGATTGACCGCTTTGCCCAAGGCGACGCCGCGGTGTCGCAACGGATTGCCGAGGCTTTGATGTTTGATCTGACGGCCAAGGCGTTTTTGCCAGAGAGCTTTGTGATTGCGGGCACCAACCGCGAGGCGGCAGAGGCGGTGGCAAGCGCGTTGCCGGGGTCTGATGTGGACGCCATTGACGAAGAACTGATGTTGGCTGCCGCAGAGGCGCCACTGGCTCCGGCCGTGCCGCTTGCGCCGTTGATGGACGGGTTTCGTGAGGTCGGTCTGAAGTTGGGCGTGATGACCAATGACACGGAATACGGCGCCAAGGCGCATTTGACAGAAGCGGGCGTGATGGACCGGTTTGACTTTATCGCCGGATTTGACAGCGGCTTTGGCGCAAAGCCGGAACCCGGCCCGTTGCTGGCTTTTGCGGAACACACCAAGCTGGCCCCGGCGCGGGTGGCGATGGTGGGGGACAGCACCCACGACCTGATCGCCGGTCGCCGCGCGGGGATGCAGACCGTGGCCGTGCTGACCGGTGTGGCACTGGAGGCAGAACTGGCCCCGCATGCGGATGTGGTGTTGCCCAATATCGGGCATATCCCGGCGTGGATGGCGGCCTGACGCGTCAGTAGAACTTGGGTTTGTGAACGGCGTGCCTTTGGGCGCGCCGTTTTGCGTTTAATCGTGCCTCGCCAATCCCAAACGGCAAAAACGACAGCTTTTGTCGCAAACGCGCAGACTTGGGCGCGGAGATGGCATTTGCTTTTCCCAACGCGAAGGGGAGGCCAAGATGTCGGACACAGACAGCAAACCCAAAGGGCGGCGCGGCGGTGGGCGCGCGGGCAATGCGGCGCGGCGCAGGAAATCTGGCGTGATCGAGCAGATGCCCTGGCGCTTGCCGGTCAATACGGATCGCCCAACGGAACCGCTCTCCGCAGAGGGCACGCAGGCCATCCATGAGGGCGCGATGCGCATCCTCGAGGAAATTGGCATCGCTTTTTACAATGATGAGGCGCGGACCATCCTGAAAGGCGCCGGGTGTAAAGTTGTCGAGGATCAGGTCTTCTTTGATCGGACCTTTGTGATGGAAATGGTCCGAAGGGCGCCCGCGCGCTGGAACATGACCCCGCGCAATTCAGAGCGACAGCTGGTGATGGGGGACAATCATATCCTCTTTGGCAACGTCTCCAGCCCGCCGAACTATTGGGATCTGGAACTGGGGCGCAAGGTGCCCGGTACGCGAGAACACTGCGCCAACCTGCTTAAGCTGACGCAGTATTTCAACTGTATCCACTTCACCGGAGGTTATCCGGTGGAGCCGCAGGACATCCACGCCTCGATCCGGCATCTGGACGTGTTGTTTGACGCGCTGACACTCACCGACAAGGTGGTGCATGCCTATGCCTTGGGCGCGGAGCGGGTTGAGGACGCGATGGAGATGGTGCGGCTGGCGGGCGGGTTGAGCCATGAGGCGTTTGAGGCCAGCCCACGGATGTTCACCAACATCAACTCGACCTCGCCGCTCAAACACGACCACCCGATGATGGATGGTTGGATGCGCATGGCGCGGCGCAATCAAGGCCTCGTGGTCACGCCCTTCACCTTGGCAGGGGCGATGGCGCCTGTGACCATGGCGGGCGCGGTGGCGCAGTCGCTGGCCGAAGCGTTAAGTGCGGTGGCCCTGGCACAATACATCCGCCCCGGTGCGGCTTGTGCGATTGGCACTTTTACCAGCAATGTGGACATGAAGTCGGGTGCGCCTGCCTTTGGTACGCCTGAATATATGCGCGCCACCCAGATGACCGGTCAGATGGCGCGGTTTTACGGCCTGCCGATGCGGGCCAGCGGTGTCTGTGCAGCCAATGTGCCTGACGGGCAGGCGATGTGGGAGACCAGCAATAGCCTGTGGAGCGCGGTGCAGTCGGGCTCAAACATGGTGTATCACGCAGCGGGGTGGCTCGAAGGCGGATTAATTGCCAGTCCTGAGAAATTTGTCATGGATTGCGAAGAGTTACAGATGATCCAACGCTATTTGGAGCCGGAGATCTGCGCCACGGGACCGGACGAGATTGCCTTTGACGCCATCACTGAGGTCGGCACAGACGGGCACTTCTTTGGCATCGATCACACGCAGGAACGTTATACCACTGCCTTCTATCAGCCGTTTGTTTCGGACTGGCGCAATTATGAAGCATTTGAGGCAGCGGGCGGGACGTGGACCGCAGAGCGGGCGCATCACCTTTACAAGGATATTCTGGCCGAGTTTGACGCCCCGCCGATGCCGCCGGAGCATCGCGCGGCCTTGGTGGAGTTTGTCGCCAAACGCAAAGAAGAAGGCGGTGCGCCAACAGATTTCTGAGGCTTTTATGCAATTTGCGCAGGGCGCGCCTGCCAGAATTGTCACATGCGACCTTTGCTATAAATCATTGTTTTTGAAACGCTCGTCGCTATAAACGCCGCACAGGGTTGCAGGAGGGGTACCATGCACACTCAGGGCGGGCGCACGGTCACAGGGCGCGCGGAAATGGCCGCTGTCGGGTCTGTTGCAGGCCTGGCGATTTGGGCATTGGCGGAGCATCTCCCCGATGTCATCGACCACCCGCATGTCTATTTGGCTGTGACCTCTTTTGTGGCTGGGTTCTTTGCCGTTTTGATGGGGCTGAGCGGTCCGTACCGCGTGGTGCGCGCAGCGCTTCCGGCGCTGTGGCTGTCCGCGTTGGCCGCGCTCTTGGTGACCTGGGCAGGCTGGCGCTTTGACACGCTGGAGGCTTTTGCCGAGGCCGGGCACCCGATTATGGCCTGGGGTGTTTTTGTCACCATTGGCGCGCCCTTTGCCGCTGCGCTTCTGCGCGATCATCATAGTTTGCGCGACTACGGCCACCTGTTTGACGTGAGTTGGAGCATTCTGGTGCGCTACTCGGCGGGCTGGCTGTTTGCCGGGCTGTTCTGGGCGGTGCTGTTCATGAGCCACGCGCTTTTGGAGATTGTGGGCCTCACCATCATCGAGGACATCCTCGACATCGACGGCGTACCCTTTGTGGTGACCGGCTTTGCGCTGGGACTGGGCCTGTCGGTGGTGCATGAGATGCGCGAATATCTCTCACCTTTCCTGGTACTGCGCCTGTTGCGGCTGTTGGTGCCGGTGGTGCTCGCCGTGGTGCTGATTTTTGTGGTGGCGGCGCTGTCGCAAGATCCGAGCACCTTGTTTGGCTCTTTGAGCCGCACAGCGGTGCTCTTGTTTGTTGGTTTAGCAATGATTTGCCTGGTGAGCATTTCGCTGGACCGCGGCGATGCGGATGCGGTGCGCTCGCGGTGGATGCGGCTGTGCACGGCGGCACTGGCGCTGTTATTGCCGGTGATTGCCGGGCTGGCGATTTACGCGTTGTCGTTGCGGGTGGCGCAATATGGCTGGACACCGGCACGGTTGGCAGCGGCTGCAACAGCCGCAATTGTGGCGCTGTATGCGCTGACCTATGCGGTGGCGGTGGTGCTGCGCGGCCCCTGGATGGCGCGCATTCGTCAGGCCAATATTCTGGTGGCAGTGGTGGTGCTCTTAACCGCCGCCGCTTGGCAAAGCCCGCTACTGAATGCGGAGCAGATCTCCTCCAAGTCGCAGGTGGTGCGGATCGAAAGCGGAAATGTGCCGCTGCCGGATATGGCACTGTATGA
The DNA here is from genome assembly GCF_022448905.1 of Shimia sp. GTDB lineage: Bacteria > Pseudomonadota > Alphaproteobacteria > Rhodobacterales > Rhodobacteraceae > Shimia. The sequence goes on from NZ_JAKVCW010000014.1 coordinate 94,689, forward strand.
ACTGGCCCATGATTGGGGCAAGCCGGGGCGGGCGGGGATCGCCCAACTGCAAGACGGCGCGGCTCAGACAGATGCGGCCCTTCAAGCGCAGGTGACCAAGGCGTTGTCGGCTGACAGCCGCTGGCAGTTTGAGCGCGGACAGGCGGACCGCCGGTCCGAGACCCAGGCGGCGGAAATCCACGCACATTTGACCGTATTGCCGCAAACGGCGGCAGTGACTGAGGAGATGCTGGAGGACTGGCCAAGCTACCGGCTGCGGGAATGGTCCAAAAGCTGTGTAAATAGCCCCGATCCGGGCTGTGTTTTGCTGCTGGATCAGTTCGCTCCGGAGCAAGGCGCGCAGCAGGGTGTGCTGTTTATCCCAGCTGAAAATCGCAAATTTGACGTATTTAGCGTGTTTGTTGACGGTCGCGATCTCGTCATAGGTGAAAGACTGGCGCCCTTTGGCGGCAAAGTGGTGACGGTGACGGAAGTTCGCTCTATATTGGAGGGGCGCTATGAGGTTGCTCCCAGCAGCCGGCGCTCACTCTGGATCGGGGACGTGGAACTGTTCCCGGAATTCTGAGGCTGTTGGGAAAATCTTAAGGTGAGTCTGGTCTTATGGACCACGACGAATGAGGTGACGTTATGCATGGGTTGGTCAACAGGGCAATACAGTGCTTTGTCCGCGACAGTTATGGGCTGTCGCGCTGGCTTGAGGTGACTCGCCGTGCGGGTGTCGAAGTCACGGATTTCGAGGCCATGCTGCACTATGATGACGACATCACCGACAATCTGATTGCCGCGGCCAAGGATGTGATTGGCGTGCCTGAGGAAACCGTGCTTGAGGACCTCGGCACCTATCTTGTGACCCATCCCAATGTGGAGGCCTTGCGCCGTTTGTTGCGCTTTGGCGGGGTGGATTTCGTCGATTTTCTGCATTCACTGGACGAACTGCCGGATCGTGCCAAACTGGCTGTGGATGATCTGGACTTGCCCTCGATGGAAGTGCGCCAGCATTCCACTGAGACCTTTAGTTTGACGCTAAAAGGCGACCGTCCGGGCTTTGGCTATGTCATGATCGGCATTTTGCGTACGTTGGCAGATGACTATGGCGCTTTGGTGTTTTTGGAACATCGTGGCGCGCAGGCAGATGCCGAAGTGATCGACATCACTCTGGTGGAGCAAGCTTTTGCCAGTGGGCGAGAGTTTGAATTGGGAGCGCGGGCCGGATGACCGAAATTGTCGACAATTGCGATGTTTTGGCGACGCTGGATGTGCTCTGTCCAATGCATGTGCGCCTGGACAAGTTTGGCAAGATCACCCACGCGGGTCCTACTGTGACCAAGCTGTACGGCGACCAAACCATTCTCGGAAACCGGTTTCTGGAAGCGTTTGAGCTGAACCGACCCCATTCCATCACCTCGATGGAAACGCTTTTGGCGGCGGCGGGGAAGAAGCTGCACCTGAAAAAACGGGTGGAGCCGCAGACCGGGCTCAAAGGCGTGTTGATGCCCTGCAGCGACGGCGGCGCAATTGTGAACCTAAGCTTTGGCATCTCCATTCTGGACGCGGTGCAGGAATACTCCCTGAACGCGTCGGATTTTGCGGCGACAGACCTGACCATTGAGATGCTTTATCTGGTGGAGGCAAAATCCGCCGCCATGGAAGCGCACCGCAAGCTAAATCAGCGGCTGCAAGGCGCCAAGATTGCCGCCGAGGAACAGGCCTATACCGACACGTTGACCGGCCTGAAAAACCGTCGCGCGCTGGACCATATCCTGCCGCGCATGGTGGAAGATCGCACGCCTTTTGGCTTGCTGCATGTGGATCTAGACTTTTTCAAAGAGGTCAATGACACGAAGGGCCACGCGGCCGGGGACATCGTGTTGCAACATGTGGCCAAGGTGCTGGTGGACAGCAGCCGCGGCGACGATGTGGTGGCGCGGGTCGGCGGCGACGAATTTGTGCTGGTGATCAATGGCACCATCGATCCGGAAATCCTTGGGCGGATCTGCACCCGTATCATCAAAGAGGTGGAGCGTCCGGTCGCTTATAAAGACAGCCTGTGCAAGGTCTCGGCCAGTGTCGGCATTGCGATCTATAATGGTGAAGGCGATGCCTCTGCTGAGCAACTGATGGATGACGCCGATGTGGCGCTGTATGCCTCCAAACATGATGGCCGCGCGACCTATACGCTGTATGCGCCCAAGCTGCGGGAAAACAGCTCGCTCGCGATCAATCACTGAGCCTGTGAAATCGTAAGATCAAAGTTGCGCGATGCGCTGCTTGCTTTCGCTTGCGACAAAATCCACAAACAGGCGGATTTTTGGGTCCTGTAATTTGCGGTGCGGATAGAGGCATCCAAAGGACGCGGGCAGGGGTGGTGTGTCTGAGAGCACTTCCACCAACGCCCCGCTTTTGAGATGCTGCGCCACGTCAAAACGCGGTTTGTTGGCGATCCCGGCGCCCTCCAATGCCCATTGGGTCAGCACATCGCCGTCATCCGCGTCATAGCGGCCTTTGGCCTCGATCTTGCGCAGCCCATCTGCGGTTTGTAGGGTCCAGAAATACTCGGGACTGCGCGGAAACCGCAGCAGCAGGCAATTGTGATCCCCCAATAGATCATCTGGCGTTTGAGGCGTGCCATGCGCTTCGAGGTACTCCGGCGCGGCCACCAGCACGCGGTCACAATCGGCAATTTTGCGCAGCTTGAGATTGCTGTCTTTGAGCTCGCCCAACACAAAGGCCACGTCCAACCCGTCTTCAAACAGGTCCACTTTGCGGTCTGACAGGCGCAGCTGCACATCCACATTGGGGTATTTGTCGGCAAAAGCCGGAATGAGCGGCGCAACGATGCGACGGCCCACGCCAAGCGGCGCGGTGACACGAATGGTGCCGCGTGGTTTGTCAGAGAACCCGGCTACCACGGCCTCGGCCTCATCCAAGGTCTCGATCACCTTGCGGGCGTGGTCATAAAACACTTTGCCCACTTCGGTGGGGGAGAGGTTGCGGGTGGTGCGGTTGAACAGGCGTACGCCGAGGCGGCTTTCCAGTTCTTTCACGCGGTTGGAGGCCACTGCCGGGGTCAGGCGCAGGTCGCGGCCGCCCGAGGTGATGGAGCCAAGTTCCACCACACGTACAAAGACTCGCAGGCTTTCCAGATAGGGCATGAGAGCGCCTCCTTTAGGGATTGTGCCTCAATAGCGCGCGTTTGGGAATTTGATTTTCAATAAATCGTTGAAATAGATTTTCCAAAACCCCCGTTTCATTGAAGGCTAGGCCACAGGTAGAGTGGATCAAGGCCACTTCCGTGCCGACTCCCAGCAAGAGGTCAGGATGCAGCACCGCAGCGAAATTCGGTTTTTACTCAACGGGCGCAACATTGCGCTTTCAGACGTTGGAGCGGATGACACGCTCCTTGATTTTTTGCGCATTGATCAACGGCTTACCGGCTCCAAAGAGGGCTGTGCCGAGGGCGATTGCGGGGCCTGCACCGTCTTGGTTGGGCGGCTGACAGATGGCGGCTTGGTCTATGAGACTGTGAACGCTTGTATCCGTTTTCTGGCGTCACTGGACGGCTGTCACGTGGTCACCATCGAGTACCTTGGCGGGCCAAATGGCCGTCTGTCGCCGGTGCAACAGGCGATGGTGGAGCACCACGGCAGCCAATGTGGCTTCTGCACACCGGGCATTGTCATGTCGCTCTATGCGCTGTGGATGCAGCATGAACACCCCACGGTGAAACAGGTGGAAACTGCACTGCAAGGCAACCTGTGCCGCTGTACGGGCTACGCGCCCATCATCCGCGCCGCGCAGGAAGTGACCAACTATGGCACGCCCTCTGCGGAACACCTCGCGACCGAACGCGATGGCGTTGTGGCCGCACTTAAATCCCTGCGTGATGGCAAGCGGGTTGAAGTTGCCAAAGGCGACAGTCGCGCCATTCTGCCAGCAGATGTGGATGACCTTGCCGCCGTTCTGGAAGCTGAACCAGAGGCCACAATCATTGCAGGCTCAACCGATGTGGGGCTGTGGGTGACCAAGTTCCTCAAGCGGATTTCGCCGGCTGTCTTCATTGGTCAGTTGGATGGGCTGAAGGCCATCGACGTCACGGAAGATGCCGTGACCATGGGCGCGGGCGTGACCTACACCGAAGCGCAAGATGTGATTGCGGAGCATTATCCCCACCTGAGTGACTATTGGGACCGTATCGCCGGTTGGCAGGTCCGCAACATGGGCACCGTGGGCGGCAACATCGCCAACGGCTCGCCCATTGGGGACACGCCACCGGTGCTGATCGCCTTGGGTGCGTCGATCACGCTGCGCAAAGGCGCGACCCGCCGTGTATTGCCGCTGGAAGAGTTCTTTATTGCCTATGGCAAACAAGACCGCGCCGCCGGTGAGTTTGTCGAAAGCATCACCATTCCGCGTGTCTCCACCGGCCACCATGCGGCCTATAAGATATCCAAGCGCCGGGATGAGGACATCTCTTCCGTGGCCGTGGGGATGAATGTGCAGGTCGAAAATGGTATGATCGCCTCGGCTGTGCTGGCCTTTGGCGGTATGGCCGCCACGCCAAAACGCGCTGCCGCTGTCGAAGCTGCGCTTGTTGGCCAACCGTGGAGCGAAGCCACTTTGGTGGCCGCCGCCGCCAAGCTGCCGGAGGACTTCCAGCCGCTGACAGACATGCGCGCGACCTCGGATTACCGCATGAAAGTGGCGCAAAACCTGTTCCGCCGCTTCTGGCATGAAACCAACGGCGACACCGCCCGTCTGGCCAGCGCGTAAGGAGAATACCTATGAAACAGACCGTCTCCATTCGCGGTTCCGCCCACACCGATCTGATCCACGACAGTGCGATCAAACATGTCTCAGGCAGCGCAGATTATTGCGATGACATCGCCGAGCCAATTGGCACGCTGCACGCCTACTTTGGCACCGCCAAAGTGGCCCACGCCGAAATTAAGTCGATGGACCTTTCTGCCGTGCGCGCCGCGCCTGGTGTGGTTGGGGTGCTGACCGCCGAAGATGTGCCCGGTGTGAACGACGTGAGCCCCACGGGGCGACATGATGAGCCGCTCTTTGCCACCGAGAAGGTCGAGTTTTGGGGGCAGGTGTTGTTTGCCGTGGTGGCGGAAAGCCGCGACATTGCCCGCCGCGCCGTGGAGCTGGCCAAGATCGACTACACGCCACTGGAGCATGTGATTGAGGCCGATGAGGCGGTGGCCAAAGGCTACCCGCATGTCACTCCGCCGATGACGTTGAAACGGGGGGATGTGGCTGAAGGACAAGCCGATGCCGCGCACCGCATTCAGGGCCAGATGCGCATTGGTGGTCAGGATCACATGTATCTGGAAGGCCATATTGCCTTTGCCATGCCCGGCGAGGACGACGATGTGATTGTGCATTCCTCCACCCAGCACCCAAGCGAGGCGCAGCATATGGTGGCCCATGTTTTGGGTGTGCCATCCAACGCCGTGGTGGTCAATGTACGCCGCATGGGCGGTGGCTTTGGCGGCAAAGAAAGCCAGATGAACCAGTTCTGCGCCGTGGCAGCCTTGGCCGCGAAGAAGTGGAACCGTGCGGTGAAAATCCGTCCGGACCGCGATCAGGACATGGAAAGCACTGGCAAGCGGCATGACTTTGTTGTGGACTACGACGTGGCCTTTGATGAGGACGGCAAAATCCAGGCGGTGGACAACACTTTTGCCGCGCGCTGTGGCTGGACCTCGGATCTGTCCGGGCCGGTGACCGACCGCGCGCTGTTCCACGCGGACAACGCCTATTTCTATCCGCATGTTAAACTGCAAAGCCGCCCGATGAAGACCAACACGGTCTCTAACACCGCCTTCCGGGGCTTTGGTGGCCCGCAGGGTGTGGTCGCCGCAGAGCGCATGATGGAGGAGATTGCCTACAAGCTGGGCAAAGACCCATTGGAGGTGCGCAAGGCGAATTTCTATGGCGATACAGACCGCAACGTGACGCCCTATCACCAGACGGTTGAAGACAACGTTATGCCGCGCCTGGTCGAAGAGCTGGAGCAAAGCTCGGATTATCAGGCACGGCGCCAAGCGGTGCTGGCGCACAACGCCAAAGGTGGCATCATCCGCAAAGGCATCTCGCTCACGCCGGTGAAATTCGGGATCAGTTTTACCGCCACCTGGTACAATCAGGCCGGGGCGCTGGTGCACATTTATAACGACGGCTCCATCATGCTGAACCACGGTGGCACCGAGATGGGGCAGGGGCTGAACACCAAGGTCGCGCAGGTTGTGGCCGAGGCGTTTCAGGTGGATTTCGACACCATCAAGATCACCAAGACCACCACCGAAAAAGTGCCCAACACCTCCGCCACGGCGGCGAGTTCCGGCACCGATCTGAACGGGATGGCGGCGCTGAATGCCTGTGAGCAGATCAAGGAGCGCCTGATCCGTTGGGCCTGTGATCACTTTGGCGTTGATGCGCTGCTCGTGAAGTTTGCCCCGAATGAGGTGCATGTGGGCGATCAGGTCTTTGCCTTTGGCGACTTCATCAAGCAGGCCTATATGGCGCGGGTGCAGCTCTGGGCCGCAGGGTTCTACAAGACGCCAAAAATCCACTGGGACCGCGAAAAGGGACAGGGGCGTCCGTTCTACTACTACGCCTATGGGGCCGCGGTGGCCGAGGTCTCGGTGGACACGCTGACCGGCGAATACACCGTGGATCGCGCCGATGTGCTGCATGATGTGGGCAAATCGCTGAACCCGATTTTGGACAAAGGTCAGGTTGAGGGCGCGTTTATTCAAGGCATGGGCTGGCTCACCACCGAGGAGCTCAAGTGGGACGACAAAGGCCAGCTGCGCACCCATGCGCCAAGCACCTACAAGATCCCGCTGGCAGGCGACATCCCGCGCGAGTTCAACGTCAATCTGGCCGATTGGTCTGAGAACCGCGAGCTAACCATCAAACGCTCCAAAGCGGTGGGCGAGCCGCCGTTTATGCTGCCGATCTGTGTCTTTGAGGCACTGGGCATGGCGGTGGCCTCGGTGGCGGACTACGCCGAATGCCCACGTCTCGACGCGCCCGCGACGCCGGAGTGCGTGCTGATGGCGGTTGAGCGCCTGCGCGGATGAAAGCGGCCGACCTCATAGCATTTCTGGAGCGCGAAGCGCGGGCCATGCGGGTGGAGATCACCCGCGTGCGTGGCAGTTCTCCGCGTGAAGAAGGCGCTGTGATGGTGGTGTCGCCAATGGCAATGGTCGGCACCATTGGCGGCGGGCAACTCGAGTACATGGCTTTAGATGAGGCGCGTAAGTTGCTGAAACTAAGTCAGTCCTCCGGCTTCATGGATGTGCCTTTGGGGCCAGAGATCGGCCAGTGCTGTGGCGGGCGTGTGGAAATCACGCTCACCGAAATGGACAGCGCGGCGCGTGCCAATCTAGTGGCAGAGGTTGAGGCACAAGAGGCCGCATTGCCTCATGTCTACGTCTTTGGCGCGGGCCATGTGGGCCGGGCGCTGGCCAGTCTGTTCCAGCATTTGCCGGTGCGTTGTCTTCTGGTGGATAGCCGCACAGAAGAGTTGGGGCTGTCGCAGGCCAACGTCGAAAAACGCCTGACCGCTTTACCCGAAGCCGAGGTGCGCGGCGCGCCTGCGGGCAGTGCCTTTATTGTGCTGACCCACGATCATGCGCTGGACTTTCTGCTGACGGCTGAGGGATTGACCCGCCAGGACGCGCGCTGGGTCGGCATGATTGGCTCTGCCACCAAACGGGTGAAGTTTGAGCGCTTTGCGCAATCCGAATGTGATGGGCTGAGCGCGGCGGCGCTGCATTGCCCAATTGGGGCAGGCGGCAGCACAGACAAGCGCCCCGAGGTGATTGCCGCCATGGTTGTGGCGGACGTGATGACGGCCTTGACCACCGTGTCGGTGGATCAATTGGTTGAGGTCCGGACGTAACTCAGCCCTTTTTCTGATGGTAGGTCAGCGCCATCATCGCCATGATGTGCAAGGCCTCTTCCGGCAGAGGTTGCCCAAGTGGGATGTGGACTGCGCGCGTCCCGTCGTAGTCAAACAAATCGCCAAACCTGTGCCGCCAGGCCTCTACCAGCGTTGTCTGGCAATGTACCAGAAATTCGACGCGATCTGGCGATTTGGCCGACCAGCTCAGCCGGATCGGCGTGCCGATGCGCTTGGGAGGCGCAAAGCTTGGCTGTCCCCATTTGAGGGTTTCTGTGAGCGGTATGTCTGCGATGGTGGCAGCCCGCCGGATCAGGGATTGCAAAGCGAGACAGGCCGCACGGGGAGACGCTGGTAGGTTTGCAAAATAGTCCTCCACATCTGATTCTTTCATGCCCCGGTCTCAGCAGTGGTCAAAACAGGCGGCGTCTCAAATCGATTGCGCCAGATCACATAAGCCATCAGTGGGCTGTCATGCGTTATTGTGGCGTGTGGCTCATTGCTGGCATGAAATACGGTGTCGCCAGGCCCCAGCAGTTTAGGCGGATGGCCCGCGCGTTGAAATTCAGCGCTGCCGGAGACCACAAGGTACATCTCCTCCGCAGGATGCTGGTGGAAGGGATAATGCAGGCCAGCGGGCATGTAGACCATCCAGGCGCGCATCGTGTCGCTCATGAATGGCGCGGTGTCCCCGATCAGACCAAAGAAGCCAAAACGGGTGAGGAAATCTTCTCCGATATCCGTGTCCTGATAGACGTCCAGCCAGTTGGCGCTGGGCGCCGCCGCCAAAAGCGCGTCTCGCATGACTGCGAGCGCTTCGATGGTTTGCCCTGGCGCGCGTTGCATCTCTGTGCTGGCCCTTACGGTTCGCGGGGTGAACGGGTTTTGCCATACATATTCGGGGAAGGCGCAGAAGTCGGACAAGTCAGGGTGGGCTTCATGCGTGGCCCTTACTGCGTTGAGCAGTAGATCAAATACCTCTGATGTCATGGTAAAACCACGATATTGCCGGTGTGTTTTTTGGCGATGAAGGCGGTTTGCGCGGCCACCAGATCGGCGAGCGGATAGGTCGCGGCCAAGGCTGGCTGGATGTCCCCGGCTTCGATGTAGCGGATCAGATTAGGCATGACCTCGAGATCAATCACCGTGGAGCCGGTAAACGTCAGGTCGCGCAGATAGAGCGTGCGCAGGTCCAGACCGACCATCGGCCCTGCGATGGCGCCGGAGCAGGTGTAGCGCCCGCCGCGTTCCAGCACGTCAATCAATGTCGGCCAATAGGGGCCGCCAACAACGTCGCCTACAACGGTGATTTTCTCATCACCCAAGGCGGCACGCAGGTTCTCTGGCGCGCGCGGCAGGATGCGGTCGGGGCCAAGTTTTGCCACGGCCTCGTGTTTCGCCTCGCTCGCCATGGCAATCACCCGCGCGCCGCGGCGTTTGGCAAGCTGCACCACGGCCCCACCAACGCCGCCGGAGGCACCTGGCACCAGCACAGTGTCGGCCTCACTGACTTTCGCGCGGGTCAGCATGCCTTCGGCGGTGGAGTATGAGCAGGAGAAGGTGGCCAGTTCGGCATCCGAAAGCGGGCTGTTGACCGCCAAGGCATTGCGCGAGGGCAGCACGCAATACTGGGCAAAGCCACCGTCACATTCGGAGCCAACATAGCCGGTTTTGGTTTTGTCCGTGAGGTTGTCCGGGTCGCGCAACCAGCAATCGGTGATGATCCGTTCGCCAATGCGGGCGGCATCCACGCCATCGCCCACAGCCACTACTTCTCCACAGATGTCGGCACCCTGAATGCGCGGGAAAGCGAGCGGCTTGCCACCCCAACTGGGATCGTCGCCGTCCGGCGCTTCCTCTGCCGAACTGTCCGTCGCGCCGGTGACCGCCTTGGAATACCAACCCGCGCGGGTGTTCACATCGGTGTTGTTCATGCCGCAAGCTTTGACCCGCACGAGAACCTCGCCTGCGCCAACCGATGGTACCGGCCAATCGGTGCGCCATTCGTATTTGTCCATACCGCCGTGACCAGTGAGGATCATGGCAGTCATTATGGCAGGCAGAGTCATGGCGCGTCCTTTCGAAACTCACGCGGATCGAACCACGGCGGGAGACATTGCGCAATGGGGTGCGTGGCGGAAGGGATGCTTGAGAAATTCACAGGTTAGAAATTTCAAGCTTGAAGTAAATTGCGACTCATCCTAGCGTGAAGTCAGCGACGGGGCGCTTGCCGCTCCGCAAGTCGACATTGGAGGGGATGATGCGAGTTGCGTGTTTGGGCGGTGGTCCCGCTGGACTTTACTTTGCCATATCAATGAAGCTGCGCGACCCGTCGCATGAGATTGTAGTGATCGAGCGCAACCGCGCCAATGACACCTTTGGTTGGGGCGTGGTGCTGTCTGATGATGCGCTAGAGAACCTGCAGGTCAATGATCCCAAATCGGCTCAGAGTATTCGCGATCATTTTGCCTATTGGGATGACATTGCGGTGGTGCATGACGGCGTGCGCACGGTGTCCGGTGGGCATGGATTTGCCGGGATTGGCCGCAAGCAGATGCTGATCCTGTTGCAGGAGCGCGCGCGGGAGTTGGGTGTCGAGATGCGGTTTGAGACCGAGTTTGACGACATCGAAGCGATCCGCGCGGAGTATGATCTGGTTGTTGGTTGTGACGGCTTGAACAGCCGCGTGCGGGAAGCTTACGCAGACCACTTCAAGCCAGAGATCGACGTGCGCGCATGTAAATTTGTCTGGCTTGGCACGCATCAGAAGTTTGACGACGCCTTCACCTTCATCTTTGAGAAAACGCAGCACGGTTGGATCTGGGCGCATGTCTATCAGTTTGATGATGAGACGGCGACCTTCATCGTGGAGTGCGGGCAGGAGACCTGGGACAGCTTCGGGTTCGAAGACATGTCCAAAGAAGAGATTGTTGAGACCTGCCGCGCGGTCTTTGCCGACCATCTTGGTGGGCACGAGTTGATGAGCAACGCGGCGCATTTGCGTGGCTCGGCTGTGTTCATGAATTTCCCGCGGGTGCTGTGTGAGAAATGGCACCACGAAAATGTGGTGCTGCTGGGTGATGCCTCCGCCACGGCGCATTTCTCGATTGGGTCCGGCTCGCGGCTGGCGTTTGACAGTGCCATTGCACTGGCGGAGTTCCTGCATTCCGAACCAACCATGGAAGGGGCTTTTGAGCGTTATCAAGACGAGCGGCGGCTGGATGTGTTGCGGCTGCAGTCGGCGGCGCGCAACTCGCTGGAGTGGTTTGAGGAGGTGGAGCGCTACCTCGATCTGGACCCTGTGCAGTTCAACTATTCGCTGCTGACGCGCAGTCAGCGCATCAGCCACGAGAACCTGCGCTTGCGGGATGCGGACTGGCTTAAGTCCGCGGAAAAATGGTTTCAGGATCAGGCGGGGGCACCTGCGGAGGCTCCGGTGCGCGCGCCAATGTTTGCCCCATACAAGATGCGCGATATGGAACTGGCTAACCGCATCGTGGTCTCACCCATGGCGCAGTACAAGGCGGTGGATGGCTGTCCAACCGACTGGCATTTGATCCACTACGGGGAGCGCGCTAAGGGTGGGGCCGGGCTGGTCTACACCGAGATGACCTGTGTGAGTGCTGAGGGGCGGATCACGCCAGGCTGTCCGGGGCTTTATGCGCCCGAGCATGAGGCGGCGTGGCGGCGGTTGACGGATTTTGTGCATGCCGAGACGGACGCGAAGATCTGCTGTCAGATTGGCCACTCTGGGCGCAAGGGCTCCACGCAGGTGGGTTGGGAGATCATGGATGCGCCGTTGAAAGAGGGCAATTGGGAACTGGTCTCAGCCTCAGCGATCCCGTGGAGCGAAAACAACGCTGTGCCACGGGCCGCGACGCGCGCAGATATGGATGCGATCAAGGCGCAGTTTGTGGCAGCGGCGGAAATGGCAGAGCGCGCTGGCTTTGACATGATCGAATTGCACGCGGCGCACGGCTATCTGATCTCTAGCTTCATCTCACCGGTGAGCAATCAGCGCGACGACACATATGGCGGCAGCCTGGAAAACCGCTTGCGGTATCCGCTGGAAGTGTTCGCAGCGATGCGGGCGGTCTGGCCATCAGAAAAGCCCATGTCGGTGCGGATTTCGGCCAGTGATTGGGTCGGTGAGGATGGCGTAACCCCGCAGGAGGCGGTGGAGATTGCCAAAGCCTTCCGCGCGGCGGGAGCGGATATCATCGACGTGAGCGCGGGGCAAACCAGCACCGAGGCCAAGCCGGTCTATGGCCGTATGTTCCAGACGCCGTTCAGCGACCGCATCCGCAACGAGGCGGGTCTTCCAACCATGGCGGTGGGCAACATTTATGAGGCGGATCACGCCAATTCGATCCTGATTGCAGGACGGGCAGACTTGGTGGCGGTGGGCCGTCCACATCTGGCCGATCCTTATTGGCTGCACCATGAGGCGGCGCGGATTGGGGACCGCCATGCCACTTGGCCCAAGCCTTACGAGGCGGGGCGGGATCAGGCCTGGCGCTTGGCAGACCGTGAAGCGGAGATGATCCGGGTATGAGTGTTGCGGGCAAACATGCGGTGGTGACAGGCGGCGGCACCGGCGTTGGCGCTGCGATCGCGGAGGCCATGGCGCACGCCGGTGCCAAGGTCACCGTCGTGGGCAGACGCGAGGGGCCATTGCGCGAAGTGGCGGGCAAACACAAGTTCATCGGCTGGAAGGTCTGTGACGTGACCGATGCAGACGCCGTACGTGCGGCCTTCGCCGAGGCGCGGGCTTTGGACGGGCCGATCGAGATCGTCGTGGCGAACGCCGGCGCGGCGGAGAGCGTGCCTTTTGCCAAGATGACACCGGATCATCTGACGGCCATGTTGAATGTGAACCTGGCCGGTGTGGTGAACGTCTGGCAGGCGGCGCTGCCGGATATGCAGGCGGCAGGCTGGGGACGGTTGATCGCCGTGGCCTCCACCGCTGGCCTCAAAGGCTACCCTTATGTGAGCGGCTACTGCGCCGCCAAACATGGGGTTGTGGGGCTGACCCGCTCCGTGGCCATCGAATTGGGCGACAGCGGCGTCACCGCCAACGCGATTTGCCCGGGATTTGTCGACACGCCGATGCTGGACCGCTCGATTGCAAACATCGTAGCGAAGACCGGTATGAGCGCGGAAAAAGCCCGCGCCAGCCTCACGCGGGGCAACCCGCAGGGGCGGTTTATCGAGGTGGATGAGGTCGCAGGCGCCGCGCTGTGGCTGTGCGAAGACGCGGCGCGTTCTGTAAACGGCCACGCCATGACCCTGTCGGGAGGGGAAGTATGACCGAGACACAAAATGACCTGAGCAAAGAGCGGCTGCGGCTTTGGCTGAAGCTTCTGAAAGCCTCCGGCATGATCGAAGATGAAATCCGCCGCCGCCTGCGCCGCGAGTTTGACAGCACTTTGCCACGGTTTGACGTGATGTCGGTTCTGGCGCGCTTCCCGGAAGGGCAAAAGATGAGCCAGATCAGTGATTTGCTGCGCGTGTCTAATGGCAATGTCACCGGCATTGTGGACAAGCTGTCCGATGAAGGCTTGGCGCAACGGGTGGCGGTTCCCGGAGATCGCCGGGCCTCGCTGGTGAAGCTGACTGACAAGGGCATCGCCGCCTTTGCAGACCATGCTGCGACCCACGAAAGCTGGCTTAACGAGATGCTTGGCGGTCTTGGCGCAGACGATGTGGACGGCATGGCGACCCGTCTGGAGCGGCTGATTGAGACATTGGAAGACAGGGAGATCTGAGCGATGCGCACGGATGTGGAGCACTTTTTGTGCAGTGTTGTGGACGGCATCGCGACGGTGCAACTGAACCGCCCGGAGCGGAAAAACCCGCTCACCTTTGACAGTTATGCCGAGCTGCGCGACTGGTTCCGCGATTTGAGTTATGATGATGAAGTCAAAGCGGTGGTCTTTGCCCCCAACGGCGGCAATTTCAGCTCCGGTGGCGATGTGCATGACATCATCGGCCCGCTGACCAAGATGAGTATGAAAGAGCTTTTGGCCTTCACCCGCATGACCGGCGATCTGGTCAAAGCCATGGTGAACTGCGGCAAGCCGATCATCGCGGCGGTGGACGGGGTTTGTGCGGGCGCGGGGGCGATCATTTCGATGGCGTCGGATCTGCGCATTGCCACGCCGGAGGCCAAGACGGCGTTCCTGTTCAACCGCGTCGGGCTGGCAGGCTGTGACATGGGCGCGTGCGCGATCCTGCCGCGTATCATTGGACAGGGCCGGGCGGCAGAACTGCTCTATCTGGGCCGCGCGATGACAGCGCAAGAAGGATTTGCCTGGGGCTATTTCAACCGCGTGGTCGCGGCGGATGCTTTGATGGGCGAGGCGCAGGCCTTGGCGCGGCGCATCGCGGATGGGCCGGGCTTTGCCAATATGATGACCAAAACCATGCTGGCGCAGGAATGGTCGATGTCGATTGAGCAGGCCATCGAGGCCGAAGCACAGGCGCAGGCAATTTGTATGCAGGGGCAGGATTTCCACCGCGCTTATCATGCCTTTGTCGCCAAGGAGCGGCCTGTGTTTGAGGGCGACTGAGGGTTTCTTGGGGGCCAGCCCCCAGACCCCCGAGATATTTGACGAATGAGAAAGCAGGGGAGGCTTTCACATGGCGGATCAAACTTTTTTGGACTGGCCTTTCTTTGAGGAGGCCCATCGTGCGCGGGCTGCAGAGTTGGAGGCCTGGGCTGAGAGCGCCTTGGCCTCGGTGAGCCATGCGGATGTGGATGGCACCTGTCGCGATCTGGTGGCGCGATTGGGCGATGCAGGCTTTTTGCAGGCCACGGCGTCTGAGGAGGGCGCGTTGGATGTGCGGACGCTCTGTTTGAGCCGGGAGATTTTGGCGCGCCATGATGGGCTGGCGGATTTTGCCTTTGCCATGCAGGGGCTGGGCACTGGGGCGCTCTCTCTGTTTGGCACGGACGAACAGAAAGCGGCATGGCTGCCGTTGACGCGGGCTGGTAAGGCGATCGCTGCCTTTGCGCTCACCGAGCCGCAGTCTGGCTCTGATGTGGCGAACTCCACCATGACCGCGACGCGGGACGGCGATCACTTTGTTCTGAATGGCGAAAAGACTTGGATTTCCAACGGCGGGATTGCCGATGTCTACACGGTTTTTGCGCGCACAGGCGAAGCGCCGGGGGCCAAGGGTCTGAGCGCCTTTGTGGTGCCTGCGGACACGCCGGGCCTGTCGGTGGTGGAGAGGTTGGAGACCATCGCGCCTCATCCATTGGCGACTTTGAAGTTTGACGATTGCCGCATTCCAGCCGACGCCTTGATTGGCGAAGCAGGGCGCGGCTTTGCCATCGCCATGTCGGTGCTGGACGTGTTCCGCTCCACCGTGGCGGCGGCGGCGCTGGGCTTTGCCCGTCGCGCACTCGATGAAGCCGTGGCACGGGTTCAGGCGCGAGAGGTGCAGGGCGCACCGCTGTTTGAGTTGCAGATGGTGCAGGGGCACATTGCGGATATGGCGCTGGATGTGGATGCGGCGGCGTTGCTGGTCTATCGTGCGGCTTGGGCCAAAGACAGCGGCGCGCCACGGGTGACACGGGAGGCGGCTATGGCGAAGCTCTTTGCCACCGACCACGCGCAGCAGGTGATCGACAAAGCGGTACAGCTCTTTGGTGGCGACGGGGTGAAATCCGGCGAGGTGGTCGAACGGCTCTATCGCGAGATCCGGGCTTTGCGGATTTATGAGGGGGCAAGCGACGTGCAGCGCGTGGTGATTGCGCGCCAGACCTTGGCAAACGCGACAGCAGAAGGAGCAGGAAAATGATGGGCGCCAGCGCACATGAGGACAGCTTCACGCGGGACAATCTCCCCCCAAAGGAGACGTGGCCGGACCTGTTGTTGGCGGGGTTTGACTGTCCGGAACAGATGAACGCCGGCTGGGAGTTGACCGATGGCATGGTCGCCAAAGGCTTTGGCGACAACACCGCGCTGATCGGCAATGGGCGCCGCCGGACCTACAAGGAGCTAACCGACTGGACCAACCGGCTGGCGCATGTGTTGGTTGAGGATTTGGGGGTAAGGCCCGGAAATCGCGTACTTATTCGATCGGCCAATAACCCGGCGATGGTGGCGTGCTGGCTGGCGGCCACCAAAGCTGGTGCGGTTGTGGTGAACACCATGCCGATGCTGCGCGCGGTGGAACTGACCAAATATGTTGAGAAAGCGGAGATCAGCCACGCCATTTGCGACACGCGGCTGATGGAGGAAATGACGGCCAGTGCCGAGGCCTGCGACGGGCTGAAAGTGATTGGCTTTGACGGCACGGCCAACCACGATGCGGAGCTGGACCGGCTGGCACTCGAAAAGCCCGTGACCTTTGAGGCGGTGCCGACGGCGGCGGATGACGTGGCGCTGATTGGCTTCACGTCTGGCAGCACGGGGGAGCCGAAAGGCACCATGCATTTTCACCGCGATCTGATGATCATTGCCGATGGCTATGCCAATGAGGTGCTGGACGTGCAGCCGGAAGACGTCTTTGTCGGCTCCCCACCTTTGGCCTTCACCTTTGGGCTTGGCGGGCTGGCGATCTTCCCGCTTCGCTTTGGCGCTGCGGCGACGTTGCTGGAGCAGGCCACGCCGCCCAATATGATTGAGATTATCGAGAAGTATAAGGCCACTGTCTGTTTCACCGCGCCAACCGCCTATCGCGCGATGTTGGCGGCGATGGACGAGGGGGCAGACTTGTCCTCCTTGCGGGCGGCGGTGAGTGCGGGGGAGACCTTGCCTGCGCCGGTTTATGAGGAGTGGCAAAAGAAAACCGGCAAGCCGATGTTGGATGGCATTGGCGCAACGGAGTTGTTGCATATCTTCATCTCGAACCGGTTTGACGATCACCGCCCGGCCTGTACCGGCAAGCCTGTGACCGGTTATGAGGCCAAAGTGGTGGGGCTGGATGGCGCGACCTTGCCACGCGGTGAGGTAGGGCGTTTGGCCGTACGCGGCCCAACCGGGTGTCGCTACTTGCGCGGCGAACGGCAGGACGAATATGTTGTGGACGGCTGGAACATCTCCGGCGATGCCTTCTGGCAAGACGAGGACGGGTACTTCCACTTTGCCGCGCGCAATGACGACATGATCATCTCCTCCGGCTACAACATCGCTGGGCCGGAAGTTGAGGCTGCTTTGTTGGCGCATGAGGCGGTGGCAGAATGTGCCGTGATCGGCGTGCCGGATGAGGCGCGCGGCGCGATTGTGGAGGCGCATGTGGTCCTGGCCAGCGGGGCTGGTGATGAGGCCATTACCAAAGCGTTGCAAGATCACGTGAAAGCCACCATCGCCCCCTTTAAGTACCCGCGTTCGGTCGTGTACACCGACGCATTACCCAAGACGGAAACCGGCAAAATTCAGCGGTTCCGCCTGAGGAAGAAATGATGACAAAGCAAGCTTATGATCCGTCCACCGACGGGGCCAAAATGTCTTTCAAGGATGCCATGTCCTATGGCGACTATCTGCATCTGGACGGGATCCTGAACCAGCAGCACCCGCAAAGCGACGCGCATGACGAGATGCTGTTTATCATTCAGCATCAGACCTCCGAGCTTTGGATGAAACTGGCGTTGCACGAACTTGGCGCGGCGCGGGAGGCGCTGAAGGCTGGGGATTTGAGCCATATGTTCAAGATGCTCGCGCGGGTCAGCCGGATCTTTGAACAGCTCAACTCCGCCTGGGATGTGCTGCGTACGATGACCCCGGCGGATTACACCACCTTTCGCGAGGCACTAGGGCCAAGCTCCGGTTTCCAGAGCCATCAATACCGGTTGATCGAATATGTGCTGGGCAACCGCAATCCCAATATGGTGAAGCCCCACGCCCATGTGCCGGAGGCCAAGGCGGCTTTGGAAGCAGAACTGGCGCAGCCGAGTTTTTATGACGAGGTGATCCGCTATCTCTATGTCTCTCTGGATGGGGATGACAGCGCCATGCCTGCGCCGCAGATGACGCAGCCACATGAAGCGGTGGCAGAGGTTCAGGCGCGCTGGAAAACTGTCTATGAGGATGTGGGCACCCATTGGCGGCTGTATGAACTGGCCGAGAAACTGGTCGATCTGGAAGATTACTTCCGCCGCTGGCGGTTCAATCATGTCACCACGGTGGAACGGGTGATCGGATTTAAACGCGGGACCGGCGGCACGTCGGGCGTGCAGTATCTGCGCAGGATGCTGGATGTGGAACTTTTCCCCGAACTTTGGCACCTGCGCGGAGATTTGTGAGCATGGGCGTTTCGCTTCCGAGAAAAGAGCTGTTTGATGTGCCCGAGGGCGTGATCTACCTCGATGGCAACTCGCTGGGCGTGCTGCCCAAGGGCGCGGCTGAGCGCGCGCAGAAAACCATCACCGAAGAATGGGGCGGACAGCTTATTAAGGCGTGGAACACCGCAGGCTGGATGGCGCTGCCACAGGTCGTGGGCGACCGGCTGGCAGACTTGATCGGGGCACCGGCAGGCTCTGTGGCCACCGGCGACACGCTGTCTATCAAAGTCTATCAGGCCTTGGCGGCGGCGTTAAAAATGCGCCCCGACCGCAAGGTGATCCTGTCTGACAACGGCAACTTCCCGTCGGACCTTTACATGGCTGAAGGGCTGATCAAGACGCTGGACCAAGACTACGAGCTGCGCACACCAGCGCCCGAAGATGTGGCCGAGGCCATCACAGAAGAGGTTGCCGTGGTGATGCTCACACAGGTGGATTACCGTTCGGGCCGCATGCACGACATGGACGCGA
Source organism: Shimia sp. (assembly GCF_022448905.1). GTDB lineage: Bacteria > Pseudomonadota > Alphaproteobacteria > Rhodobacterales > Rhodobacteraceae > Shimia. Next base: position 113,372 of record NZ_JAKVCW010000014.1, read on the forward strand.
TCACCAAACGTGCCCACGAGGTTGGCGCCGTGATGATCTGGGATCTGGCGCATTCCGCTGGCGCGGTGCAGGTTGATATGGCGGGCAGCAACGCAGAGTTTGCCGTCGGCTGCACCTACAAATACCTCAACGGGGGGCCAGGGGCCCCGGCCTTCATTTATGTCCGTCCCGACATTGTTAAAAACATCGAACCGGCGTTGTCCGGCTGGCTTGGTCATGACGCGCCCTTTGCGATGGAGCTCAACTACCGCCCAGCCTCTGCCACCGAGCGTATGCGCGTGGGTACGCCGCCGATCCTGCAACTGGGCGTTTTGCAAGAAGCGCTTAAGGCCTGGGACGGGGTCGATATGGCGGAGCTACGGGCCGCCTCCCAACGTCTGTCTGATCTGTTTATCAATGAGGTCGAGGCGCGCTGCCCCATGCTAACACTCGCCAGCCCACGGGACGCCAATGCGCGTGGCTCACAGGTGTCCTTTGCATTTGAGCACGGCTATCCGGCGATGCAAGCAATCATTGATCGTGGCGTGATTGGTGACTTCCGCGCGCCCAACATCATGCGCTTTGGCTTCACACCACTCTATCTGGACGACGCGGATATCGTCGCAGCGGCAGAGATCATCGAAGATGTCATGAGCAATGAACATTGGCGCGAAGACAAATACAACGTGCGCTCACGTGTGACGTAAGACGAGGACTAAGGGTTTGAAAACAATACATCCTGAGGGCTGGGCACCCGCGCTGGGCTACGCCAACGGCATGCTGGCCGAAGACGGCACGCTGCACATTGGCGGGCAGATTGGCTGGAACAGTCAGAAGGTCTTTGAAAGCCATGATTTCATCGGCCAGATGACGCAGGTTTTGCAGAACATTCGTGAGATCGTCGAAGCCGCAGGCGGTCAGCCCAGCGACATTGCCCGGCTGACTTGGTTTGTGAAAAGCAAATCCGAGTATTTGGCGCATCAACGCGAAGTGGGGCAGGCTTACCGCGCGGTCATGGGAAGGCATTTCCCAGCCATGTCTTTGGTGGTCGTTGCTGATCTTGTGGAAGACGAAGCCCTGCTGGAGATCGAAGCCACGGCGCACATCGGCAGGGGTTAACCTGCCGACATTGCCTTGCGGTCCAAAAGCCTCAATGGCGACAATAGCTTGCCCAAGGGTGGCCACCAAATCCAGCTGCCGCCCAAAGGCCGCAGTGTAGCGCCGGTACCCAGTTTAAACCGCGCCAGACCGGCGGCTTTTTCGGTGTCCACCTGTCCTAATTCCAGCTTGGTCACGCCTTTGCCAGCCAGCCAGTTCATACCTTCCCACAAAAGCAGATTGTGTGCGCTGGCAGCGCGGCCGGCTTCGGTGGTGTGGCTGATGTGATAGGTGGCGCTGTCGCCATGACACAGGAACAACATCGCTGCCACAGGCTCTTTGCCGTCAAAGGCTGTAAAGAGCTTTGCACTGCCACGGTTGGCCTTGCTATAGGCCAACGTCAGCGCGTCCGACCATGTGGAGTAGCCGCGTGATGCCTGTTGCTGCGCGTCCTGTTGCAAAATCCAGTTGTCGGGTTTGATCGGCAGGTTCTGTCGCGTCACGCGCAGGCCTTGTCCTTCGGCAAACACCAACCGGTTGCGCCATTTCTGATGCAGTTTCGCCCGCAGATCTCCAGTCAGGTCCAACTCTGCCACGTGGGTCGGAGTCATCACCGGCACAGCGCCCAGATTGCCAAGCCAAGGCGCGGGGTGGTCCGGGTTGATCACCAACACCTCGCGCCGCAGGCCCGCCTCGCGGATCAGACCGGGCAGGGTGGCTTTCTCAATTGTGGCGCGCGGCAGCATGGCGATATTCACGCCACCCATCTTGCGGCGCAGCACCAAAGTGCCGTCGCTCAGCGTCTTGGTCTGCGTCTCGGTCAAAGACAAAGCCTGACGGTATTCGTCGCTCTGCTGCAAAGGGCGCGCGGGGAGGGGGAGGGAGACATCCAACATGTCCGCCATTAACGCATCTGAAACCTAATTCATGGTTAATGAAAGAATGAGAAAGTCAAAACAATCCGCCGTAATGGGGCAATTTGCACCCACCGTGAAATGGACCAAGGCCAGCGCCGTGCTCTTGGCCACCGTGATTTCGATCCCGGTGTTTTTGGTGCTGACGGCGATCGATGTGCTGTTCCTCTAAAGAATGTCGCGGCCCAAACTCTGAGCGGCCAGCAACACGCGCAGCCGCGCCATTTCCAGCGCATCGCCGCTGAGCCGCTCCAAAGGCCCGGACACCGCCAAAGCCCCGTGAAACTGCCCCGTGGCATCCACAACCGGCGCCGCCGCCGAAGCAATATGCGGATTGCGCTCCCCCGCCGAGGTGCAGCTGCCGTCCGCTTTTAGCCGCGCCCTGGCCGCAGCTTCCTGCAAACTATAGGCCGCAAGCACATGCCCCGCCGCCCCGGCGCGTAGCGTTAGCCGCGCGCCTTCGTCCAAATGGTGGCGCACGGGTTCGGGCGAGTTTTCCCGATAGAGACACAGCCGCTCATCTTGGTCGAGCACATAGAAAGACGCCGTTTCCCCGGTCTCTGTCACCAGTTGGCGCAATACAGGGCGTATGGCGTCCCCCATCTCAAAATTGCGCCGGTAGAGTGTGCCTAACCGCCAGAGAGCAGGGCCGAGCCGAAACCGCCGGTCCGCATCGCGTTTGAGGTAGCCATAGCGCTCCAAAGACGCCGCCAGTCGCGACACATTGCTTTTGTACAGCCCGGTTTCCTTGGCGATTTCTGTCAGCGTGAGCGACCGCCGTTCAGCCGAAAACGCCTCCAAAATCGACAAAGCTTTCTCAACGGATTCCACGCGGGTTTCGGTCAACTGTTCCACTCTGCGCAACCATTGACTCCATGTGTTGCACCATTTGGATCGCGCGTCTAGCTCCCATGGCGAAAGGACATCCCATGAAACCACTCACGGACATTCGCGTTTTGGACCTCACCAACGTGCTCGCGGGCCCCTTTGCCTGCCACCAACTGGCCCACATGGGGGCCGAAGTGATCAAGGTCGAAGCGGTCGGGCGCGGCGATCTTGCGCGGCAGTTGGGGGCCGATCCCGAGCTCAGCCAAAACAACATGGGAGTGTCCTTTCTCGCCCAAAACGCAGGCAAAAAATCCGTCACGGTGAACCTTAAGAACCCGGATGGCAAAGCCCTGTTTGAGAAGCTTGTCACCACCGCCGATGTGGTGGTGGAGAACTTCCGCCCCGGCGTTATGGGCCGTTTGGGCGTGGGGTATGACCGATTAAAAGAAATCAAGCCGGACCTGATCTATTGCGCCATCTCGGGCTTTGGCCAAGATGGCCCGTGGAAACACCGCCCGGCCTATGACCAAATCATCCAAGGTACATCGGGGGTGATGTCGGTCACTGGCGACGCGGCCCGCGCGCCGTTGCGGGTGGGCTACCCGATCGCCGACAGTGTGGGGGGCATCACAGCGGCCTTTGCCATCGCCGCCGCGCTCAACGCCTGTCCACGCGGCACCTTGATCGATGTCTCCATGTTGGAATCCGTGCTTGCCACCATGGGCTGGGCGGTGTCCAACTATCTGATCGCTGGCGTCAAGCCACAGGCCAATGGCAACGAAAACCCGACTTCTGCGCCCTCCGGGGCGTTTGAGGCAGGCGGCGGCTTGATCAATATCGCCGCCAACAAAGACGAGCAGTGGGTGCTGCTCACAGATCACCTCAGCCTCGCGGCCCTGCGCGATCGTCCGGAATACGCAACACGCGAGAGCCGTAAGACAAACAGACTGGCTCTTAAAGTGGAGCTGGAAGCAGTTTTGAAGACCCGCTCCGCGCGGGATTGGGCGAAAGAACTCAACAAAATCGGCGTACCAGCGGGAGCCGTTCTGACCGTGCCAGAGGTGCTCGACATGCCGCAGATTGCAGACCGTGGCTTCCTGCATCGTTTCTCCGACGTGCCGGGGGTGGGGCGGAACATTGATGTGGTCACCACCGGCGTGAAACTCGACGGCGCGCCGCTAACCGTGGACAGCCCGCCACCGGAGTTGGGCCAAGACAACAACGATATTTACGGCAGTCTCGGTTTTTCCAACGACGCCCTCGAAACCCTCAAACAAGGCGGCGCGATATGACAAAACCCAACTCTGACGTATCCGATTGGTGGTCCACCTCGATCATCGACATGGCCCCCGGTCAAATCCGGTTTCGCGGTCACGACATTCAGGACCTGATCGGCAATGTGTCCTTCCCACAAATGATCTGGCTGATGACGCGTGGCGATCTGCCAACGCCAGAGCAAGCCCGCCTGCTGCAATGTGCCTTGGTTGCTGCGGTAGATCACGGCCCGCAAGCGCCGTCGATTGCCGCCGCGCGTATGGCGGTGACCTGTGGGTTGGGTCTCAACGGCGCCATGGCCTCCGCGGTGAATTTTCTCGATGACGTACACGGCGGGGCTGGAGAGCAGGCCGTGGAACTCTACAGCTGGATCGAAGAAGCCGTGCAGAAGGGCGCAGACCTACAAGCCGCCACCGCAGAAATGATCGACAGATGGCAGGCCGAGCGCGGCAAATTCATTCCCGGTTTTGGTCACCGTTTTCACAAGCCCGAAGACCCACGCGCGCCGCGCTTGCTGCAACTGGTTGACGAAGCCGCCAGCCAAGGAGTTGTCTCTGGCCGCTTTGCCGCCATTGGCCGCGTCCTGCAGACGGAACTCAACGCCCGCAAAGGTAAGCCGGTGCCGATGAACATCGACGGCGCCACGGCGGTGGTTTACGCCGAACTGGGCTTTGCCGGCCCGCTGGCACGCGGGCTTTTTTGCCTGTCCCGATCCGTGGGGGTGATTGCCCACGCCTGGGAACAGATGGAGCAAGGCGGACGCAACAAGGGACCAACGCCACCGCACTACCGCTGGACCTACACGGGCAAGCACCCGATAGAGCGCGAAACAGTTTCCAACGAAAGCTAAAACCGCTTGGGCCAACCTCCGCCCGATCCATAAAAATCGCCCAAGTTGCGGGAAACGTCTTGAACCCACTTGACCTCCCCGAGAGGCTGAAATACATCAAGCAAACCTCGGGCGGGTATGGTGAAATGGTATCATAAGAGCCTTCCAAGCTTAAGGTGCGGGTTCGATTCCCGCTACCCGCTCCAAGGTCAAACTTCCTGACAATTCAACGTTCTGGCCCCCACCTTTTTCTGGGGTGCTATGCCATGTCGCAGGTCTGCCTGGTCCTTATGCATATCTGACGCCTTGACCCGCCCGCGCGCTGCGTCCACTAACGGCTAACACCAAAGCCAAGGACCCGAAGATGGCCAGACAACCGCAACAAGCAAACGCGGAACTCGACCGTGAGAAAAGCAAAAACATCGGCGCGCTGCGTGGATTGCGCCCGTTTTTGGCGCCTTACCGGTTGCTTGTTGTGCTGGCGCTTTGTGCATTGACGCTGACTGCCTCTGTGTCCTTGATGCTGCCGGTGGCTGTGCGCCGCGTGGTCGACAATTTTGGCACTGAAAGCGACGCGCTTCTGGACAAGTATTTTCTCGCCGCCTTGGGTTTTGCTGCTTTGCTCGCCGTGGGCACGGCGCTGCGCTATTTGCTGGTGACCCGCCTTGGCGAATTGGTTGTCACAGACATCCGCAAAGCTGTCTTTGCGCGTGTGATCAACATGAGCCCTGCGTTTTTTGAGAACTTGATGACCGGCGAAGTGCTCAGCCGCATCACCACCGATACCACCGTGATCCAATCCGTGATTGGCTCGTCGATCTCCATCGCGTTGCGCAATGTCATGTTGTTCATCGGGGGGCTGGTTCTGATGCTGTTTACCTCCACCAAACTGACCCTGATGGTGCTGCTGGTTGTGCCAATGGTGATTGTGCCGATCATGGTTCTGGGCCGTCGCTTGCGCAAACGCAGCCGCGAAAACCAAGATTGGATTGCCGAAAGCTCTGGCAATGCGTCCGAAGCGTTGTTGTCGGTGCAAACCGTGCAGGCCTTCACCCATGAGCCGCAATCTCGCACGAACTTCAACCGTGTGACCGACCTGTCGCTGAGCGCGGCTATGCGCCGGATCAACACCCGTGCGCTGCTCACCATGATCGTGATCTTTCTGATTTTCACCGGCGTTGTGGTTGTGCTGTGGATGGGCGCGCGCGACGTGCGCGCTGGTGGCATGAGTGTCGGCGTACTGGTGCAGTTTGTGATCTATTCGGTGATGGTGGCCGGGGCCGTAGGGGCTCTGTCCGAAATTTGGAGCGAGCTGCAACGCGCCGCCGGGGCAACCGAACGGCTGGTGGAATTGCTGCATGCCGAGGACACCGTAAATGACCCGGCCCAGCCCAAGGCGCTGAGCGAACCGGTCAAAGGCGAAATCACCTTTGAAGACGTGTCGTTCCAATATCCGTCGCGTCCGAATATTTCTGCGCTGGATAACGTGACCCTGACCATTCAACCCGGCGAGACGGTTGCGCTGGTGGGGCCATCCGGCGCTGGCAAAACCACGATCATCCAGATGATCCAACGCTTCTATGACCCGTCCAAGGGGCAGGTGAAGCTCGACGGCATGGCACTTGAAGCCATGCAGCGCGATGACTTCCGCCAGCACATGGCGCTGGTGCCGCAAGATCCGGTAATCTTTGCCGACAGCGCGCGTGAAAACATCCGCTTTGGCCGTCTGGACGCCACCGATGCCGAGGTAGAAGCCGCCGCTAAAGCCGCCGCGGCGCATGAGTTCATCACCGCGCTGCCTGAAGGCTACGACAGCCCGCTCGGCGAACGCGGCGTGATGCTGTCTGGGGGACAGAAACAACGGATCGCCATCGCCCGCGCCATCCTGCGCGACGCGCCGGTTCTGCTCTTGGATGAGGCCACTTCGGCGCTGGATGCGGAAAGCGAACGTCTGGTGCAGGCGGCAGTGGATGAACTGGCCGAGAGTCGCACCACCATCATCGTGGCCCACCGTTTGGCCACCGTGAAAAAAGCCGACCGCATCATCGTGATGGAGGAGGGCCGTATCGTGGCCCAAGGCCGCCATGATGACCTGGTCGCCGAAGGCGGGCTCTACGCCAAACTGGCACGCCTTCAATTCACCGCTGGCGCTGCCTAAATCTGTAGGGTCGCGCCGCATTAAAGCGCGCGCGACCGCAGGCTGATTTTGAGGTGGACTGCATTCCTTTTACGGTTAATCTGACGTAACGTTTCAGGTCCGCTTGACCTTAGGTTCGGCTGGCCTTGAACGGGGCGCAGGGTGTTTTTGGGATCATCTTGACGGAACGCGTCCAACGTGGGCTGGACTGGCGGAGGTCCGGCGGATTGGGGCAAGCAACCCAAGGGGGGAGAATAGACTATGAGCTTTGAATCTTTGGCAGACCTGAAAGCCATCGAGAACGAAAAACCGTGGGATCAGCGGGACAACCCCACCACGGTCTATGAGATGTTGACCAACACCAAGGACAAGTTTCCAAACCGTCCGGCGGTCAGCTATCAGATCTTCTCTGGCCCCAAAGACAAAGCCGAAACCGTCACCTGGTCAGAGCTGCATGCCAAGACCACCCAAGCGGCCAATATGTTCCGCGATCTGGGTGTGGGCGAAAAAGACACCGTGGCCTATGTGCTGCCGAACTGTAACGAGACCATGTATGCGCTGCTCGGTGGCATGGTTGCGGGCATTGTGAACCCGATCAACCCGCTGCTAGAACCGGAACAAATCTCTGCCATCCTGCGCGAAACCGACGCCAAAGTGGTGGTGACCCTCAAAGGCTTCCCCAAAACCGACGTGGCCCAAAAAGTGGCCGAGGCCGTGCGCCACGCGCCGCATGTGCACACGGTGCTGGAAATCGATTTGGTCAAATACCTGACCCCGCCAAAGTCCTGGATCGTGCCACTGATCCGGCCCAAAGTCTCCGGCCCGCAACACGCGGACTTCAAAGACTTCAACAAGGAACTGGCGAAGTACCCAACCACGCTGCAGTTTGCCGACAGCGAGGCTGACCGTGTAGGAGCTTACTTCCACACCGGTGGCACCACCGGCATGCCAAAAGTGGCACAGCACCTCTATTCCGGCATGATCTACAACGGCTGGCTTGGCGACCGTTTGCTCTTCACCGAAGAAGACAACATCATGTGCCCGCTGCCGCTGTTTCATGTCTTTGCCGTGCACGTCATCATGCAGGCGGCGATCAAATCCGGCGCCCATGTGGTCTTCCCAACCCCAGCAGGCTATCGCGGCGACGGCGTGTTTGATAACTTCTGGAAGCTGATCGAACGCTGGAAAATCTCCTTCATCATCACCGTGCCAACCGCCGTGTCCGCGCTGATGCAGCGTCCTGTGGATGCGGATATTTCCTCCGTGAAAACCGCTTTCTCCGGCTCCGCGCCGATGCCAATGGAGCTGTTCAAACGCTTTGAAAGCACCTGTGGTGTGGATATTGTCGAAGGCTACGGCCTGACCGAGGCGACCTGTCTGGTGTCTTGTAACCCGCCCTCGGGGGCCAAGAAAGTTGGCTCGGTTGGCCTGCCGTTCCCCTATACTGATGTGCGTATCATTAAGAACACGCCGGACGGGCCTATGGAATGTGCGGCCGATGAAGTGGGCGAAATCTGCGTTGTCAACCCCGGCGTTTACGCAGGCAACACCTACACGGAAGCGGATAAAAACGTTGATCTGTTCCACTACGGCACCCACCTGCGGACCGGCGACCTCGGTCGTCTGGACGAGGACGGCTATCTCTGGATCACCGGTCGTGCCAAAGATCTGATCATCCGTGGCGGTCACAACATCGACCCGGCGGAGATCGAAGAGGCGCTGCTGGCGCACCATGATGTGGCTTTTGCCGGTGCCATCGGTCAGCCGGACAGCCACTCCGGTGAGGTGCCTTGCGTTTATGTCGAGCTGGTGGACGGCGCGACTGTGACCGTTGAAGATCTGATGAGCCACGCCAAAGTGCACGTGCACGAGCGCGCCGCGCATCCGAAGTACGTGGAGATCATGCCAGAGCTGCCCAAAACCGCTGTGGGCAAAATCTTCAAACCGGACCTGCGCAAAGCGGCCATCACTCGGATCTATAATGCCGCCCTTGAGAAAGAAGGCGTGCCAGCGCGGGTCGACTTTGTCCTGGACGACAAGAAGCGTGGTCTGGTGGCGCAGTTGAAGAAATCCGGCGACGCCACAGACGAAGAAGTTGGCAAGGTGCTTGGCGATTTTGTCCGCCCATGGGAATGGGCCAGCGACGAATCGGCAGCCTGATCCGGCACGAAGGGGAGGGGGCCAGCCCCCTCGTCACCGCAGGGCGGTGCCTTCACCCCGGGGATATTTCGGGAATGAGAAGATATCTACGAAAAAAATAGTAGGGCGCGGCGTCAAGCGGCGCCCTTCCTGATTGCGGTAACAGTTTTGCGCGCCTACTGTGCCAGCAACAGAGTTCAGGGAGGGGACCGATGACCCATATTCTCGCCATTGATCAGGGCACCACATCCAGCCGCGCAATTGTGTTTGACGGAGACATCCGTCCCATTGCCAGCGCACAGCTGGAGTTTGAACAGCACTTCCCGCAGTCGGGCTGGGTGGAGCATGATCCGGCGGACATCTGGGTCACCACGGTGGAAACCTGTTCCGGCGCGCTGGCGCGGGCCAAGCTCTCGGCCAAGGACATCGACGCCATCGGCATCACCAACCAGCGCGAAACCACGCTGGTGTGGAACAAGACAACCGGCGAGCCGGTGCACAACGCCATTGTCTGGCAGGACCGCCGCACCGCCGCGATTTGCGAAGAGCTGAAGGCAGGCGGTCATGCGGAGATGGTGCAGGCCACCACCGGCTTGTTGCTGGATCCCTATTTTTCCGGCACCAAGATCAAGTGGATCTTGGACAACGTCGAAGGCGCGCGGGCGGCGGCTGAGGCGGGTGATCTGCTGTTTGGCACCGTGGATTGCTACCTGATCTGGAAGCTGACCGGCGGCAAGGTGCATGCCACTGACGCCACCAACGCGGCCCGCACCCTGATTTATGACATCCACACCGGTGTCTGGAGCAAAGACATCTGTGCGCTGCTTGGCATTCCGATGTCGATGCTGCCAGAGGTCAAAGACTGTGCCGCCGACTTTGGCGAAACCGATGCCGATCTGTTTGGCGCGGCCATCCCCATTCGCGGTGTGGCAGGTGACCAGCAGGCGGCGACTATTGGGCAGGCCTGTTTTGAGGCAGGCATGCTGAAATCCACCTACGGCACCGGCTGCTTTGCGCTTCTGAACACAGGTGACACGCCGGTGACCTCGCAAAATCGCCTGCTGACCACCATCGCCTATCAGCTCGATGGCAAGCCGACCTATGCACTGGAAGGTGCCATCTTCATCGCTGGGGCAGTGGTGCAATGGCTGCGCGACGGGCTGGGCATCATCAACGATGCCTCTGAAACGGCCGCGTTGGCCGATGCCGCAGACCAGGGTCAAGAATTGATCCTTGTGCCCGCTTTTGTGGGTCTTGGTGCGCCGTATTGGAACCCGGAGGCCCGCGGCGCGGTCTTTGGATTGACCCGAGGCTCTGGCCCCAAGGAGTTCTCCCGTGCGGCGCTCGAGAGCGTGGGCTTCCAGACCCGCGACCTGCTTGAAGCGATGCAGGCCGATTTTGACTTCACCGGCGACACGGTGCTGCGGGTGGACGGCGGCATGATTGCTTCCGATTGGGCGATGCAGTTCCTGTCGGACATTCTGGGCGCTCCGGTGGATCGGCCTGTGGTTGCCGAAAGCACTGCCAAAGGCGCGGCCTGGCTCGCGGGCATGCAGATTGGGGCCTATCCGGACATGGCAGGTTTTGCCGCCACCTGGGAGAAAGAGAGCCAGTTCACGCCAAAGCAGGATGACAGCTGGCGCGAAGGGCGTTATGCGGGCTGGCAAAAGGCCATCAACGCCACGCTGGCGATGACCGAGTAACCTCTCTAGATGGAACGCGCCTTGACCACGTCTTGTGCTCTTTGTGATGCCACAGCCACGGTTTCCCCTGTGGCGGTGGTACCGCTGGAAACCTCTGTCGACTTGTGCGCGGTCTGCGCCACGGGAGTCGTGGACGGTCCGCAGGATGGGCCATTTTGGCAATACTTACATGAGGCGATTTGGAGCTCGGATCCCGCGGTGCAAGTGCTGGCCTGGCGCCTGCTCAAAGGCTTGCCTGAGTCGCCCTGGGCGCGCGATTTGCTTGATATGGCCTATCTCGCACCGGATGTGTTGGCCTGGGCGGAAGCTGGGTTTGTCACTGCGGAAGAGGCGCTCGTGCATCGCGACAGCAACGGTGCGGTGCTTGCATCAGGTGACACTGTGGTGCTGATCAAAGACTTACCGGTGAAAGGCGCGGGATTTACCGCTAAACGTGGCACCGCTGTACGCAACATCTCTCTGGTGATGGACAATCCTGCACAGATCGAAGGCCGCGTGGACAATCAGCGGATTGTGATCCTGACCAAGTTTGTGAAGAAGAGTTGAGGCCGGTCGGCCTCAAACGTCCATCCAGATGGTGACCGGCCCGTCATTGGTCAGCGAGACTTTCATGTCGGCGCCAAACTCCCCGGTCTGCACCGGCACAACCTCGCCAAGCTTCTGCGTAAACAGCTCATAAAGCCGTTTGCCGTCCTCCGGTGCGGCGGCGGAGGAAAATCCTGGCCGGTTGCCGCTGCGGGTGTCCGCTGCCAGTGTAAACTGGCTGATCACCAGCGCACTGCCGCCTATATCGGCCACAGACTTGTTCATCTTGCCGTTTTCATCGTGAAAAATCCGGCACTTGGCCACTTTGGCGGCAAGCTTCTCTACCTGCGCCTCGGTGTCGCCCTGCATCGCACAGACCAGCACCATCAATCCTGGCCCACATTGGCCAATCACCGCGCCATCGACACGCACCTGCGCCTCACTCACCCGTTGCAACAAAGCCCGCATGTCACCCTCCAAGTTTTGCGCGACCCTGCGACAGGCACGCAACCGGTGCAACCCCGCATTCTCATTCCACAAATATCTCTGCTGGCCCGAGGGCAGAGCCCTCCTATGCTACGGCTTCGGGCCATTCATCACGATGCAGGTGGTCGATCCGGTGGCGTACAGCTTGCCGTCTTCAACCCCGCGCACTTCGCCCACGGAAATACCCGTCGAGCGTCCCACATGCTGCACTGTGCCCACCGCATGCACGGTCATGCCAACCGGGATCGGGCGCAGTATGTTGATCTTATATTCCAGCGTTGTGTAGATCTGTCCGGGTTTCAACATGGTCTGCACCGCACAGGCCATACAGCTGTCCAAAATGGTTCCGTACCAACCGCCATGCACAGTCCCAATTGGGTTCATCGTGGAAAACTCCGGTGCACCTTCAAAGGTCACGGTACCCTCGTCCGCCACAATCGGTTTGAAACCCAACGTCTGCCCAATAGGAGGCCCCGCCAATTCGCCGTTGATGATCGCGCGCATAAACTCCAGGCCGCTCATCGACAGGATTGTGTCCATCGAAGCCAGTTGCTCAACAGATGTGGCGTAGTGATGTGCGCTCATAGAAACGGCCTCCTTTGACACCGCAAAGAAGGCCGCAAATTTGTCTGCGCCTCAAGAGGGGCTGGGCGGCTGTTACGCTACGTTTTCCAGTTTCACCGCCGGGGTCACACCCAAAGCGTGGCACACATCGCGGGTCAACTCAGGCCTGTTCAGCGTGTAGAAATGCAGGCTGTCCACGCCCTCATCCAACAACTCAGAGCACATTTCTGTGCAAACAGTCGTCGCCAACAAGTCTTCGCGATTGTCACGCTCTGCCTTTTCAAAGGCGTCGATCAGCCAGGCCGGGACAGAGGTGCCACAGCGCTCGGCAAATTTGCGCACGCCTTTCCAGTTCTCAATCGGCAGCACCCCGGGCAGGATCGGTGCGTCGATGCCAGCCTTGGCGCAGGCATCGCGGAAGCGCAGGAAGGTGTCTGCCTCAAAGAAGAACTGTGTGATCGCTTCATTTGCACCCGCGTCAATCTTGCGTTTCAGCCATTCCACATCGGCCTGCATGTCCGCCGCTTCCGGGTGCTTCTCCGGATAGGCGCCCACGCGGATAGTGAACTTGCCGGTGCCCGCCAGCGCCTCAATCAATTCGACGGAATTGGCAAAGCCCTCAGGGTGCGGCACAAACCCGGTGCTGCCTTTTGGCGGATCGCCACGCAGTGCCACCAGCTCAGACACACCGGCCGCCGCAAAACCTTCGGCAATTTCCAGCGTTTCCGCTTTGGAAGCATTCACACAGGTCAAATGCGCCGCCACATTCAGGCCGGAGGATTTGTGCAGGGTCGCGACTGCCTCTCGGGTCAGGTCACGTGTGGTGCCGCCAGCGCCGTAAGTCACGGAAACAAAACGTGGATTTAGGGGTGCAAGAGATTGCACGGTGTCCCAAAGCCGGAAAGACGCCTCCAGATTCTGCGGCGGGAAAAATTCAAAAGAAACTTGAGGCGTGGTCATAACGGACATCCTGTGACTTGCTGTTGTCCTCATGTCCCACACATGTCATCTTTACGCAAATTCATAATTCTCAAGAAAGTCATGAGTCCGATATGAAGATGCACATTGAATTCCGCCACCTGCGCACCGTGCGCGCGGTGCATGAATGTGGCGGTCTGGCCCGTGCTGCCGATCAGCTCAACATCACGCAATCGGCTTTGTCCCACCAGATCAAAGGTTTGGAAGAACAGGCTGGCGTAGAGCTGTTTGTGCGCCGCTCAAAGCCGATGAAGCTGTCCTCCGCAGGGTTGCGTCTTTTGCGCCTCGCCAATCAGGTGTTGCCGGAGGTCGAAAAACTTGAAGCGGAATTTAACGGTTTGCGCGACGGCAGTTCTGGCCGCCTGCACATCGCCATTGAATGCCACGCCTGTTTTGAATGGCTGTTCCCGGTGCTGGAGCAATTCCGCAAAAACTGGCCAGACGTGGATGTGGACATTCGCCCCGGTCTGGCTTTTGACGCCATGCCCGCGCTGCAGAAAGAAGAGGTCGATCTGGTGGTCAGTTCCGACCCGGAAAACTTGCCCAATGTGTCGTTCAGCCATTTGTTTGACTATGCACCGGTGTTTGTGGCGTCCGCTTCGCACCCTTTGGCGCAGAAAGCCTTTGTTGAAGCCGAAGATTTTCGTGGCGAGACCCTTATCACCTATCCGGTGGAGCGCTCGCGTCTGGATGTGTTTTCGCAGCTGCTCACCCCGGCCAAAGTGGAACCGGGGGCCGTGCGGCAAGCGGAGCTCACCGCCGTGATCCTCCTGCTGGTGGCCTCCAACCGAGGGGTGTCGGTGCTGCCGGATTGGGTGGTGCGCGAGGTGAAGTATTCCTCGGATTATGTGACCCGCCCGATCACCGACAAAGGGCTTACGCGCGCGCTATTTGCGGCCACGCGCACTGAGGATCTGGACAAGCCTTACATGAAGGATTTGATTCAATTGGCGGGCGAAGAAGCGCGCCGATTGCAATCTGCATAAACCATACGGTGAGACTTTTCTGGTATTTCTCCCCCTGAACAATCTGGGCCGTCACGTCCATGTTGTTGTGTAACGGTTCATCAGTTTAGGGGGTGGAGTATCTCCCAGCGCGCATTTGATCCCTGCCAGGGTCGCGGCGCGGGCGGCTCCAGATTTGTCTATGCCGACTACGTTTAATGCAATCTCTGTTGGTCAACTGGCTGACATCGACACCATCGAAGGCAACACCCGTGCCGAAAACGCTGCCGCTTTGGAAGGTCTGACCTTTGGTGGGCCGGGCAATCCTTTGGTGAATGATTTTGTCGAGATTTCACCCTTTGGCAATGTCGGCTCGGTTTACGACATGGACAACAGTCCAAACGACCGCTTCACGGTCGATGGCGGCAGCCCGCAGACCTTTGACGGCACGGCGGTTTACAATGCCACAATCACCTATGTGGACGGCACAACCGCCACCTATACCGCCGTGCTGTTTCAGGACACCAACGGCAACGCCTATCTTGCGCCGGAGTTTTCCAACAACGCGGATCAGGCGGCCCTGGAAGCGGGCCCAATCCAATCGATCAGCCTCGATAGCCTGCTGGGCAACCGCTATTCCGGCCTGACTTCAAATCGTGAGGAATGGGATTTTGTGCCCTGCTTTGTGGAAGGCACCAAGATCATCACGCAGAAAGGCGAACGTCCGGTGGAAGAGCTTGAACCCGGCGACATGATCCTGACCATGGACCATGGCTTCCAACCTCTGCGTTGGATCGGCCGTCGCACCGTGCCCGCACGTGGGTCTCTTGCGCCCATCCGTTTTGCACCGGGCGCGCTTGGCAATGACTTGCCGCTGATGGTGTCACCGCAACACCGCATGATGCTGCGTGGCTGGCGGATCGAGGTGAACTTTGGCGAAAGCGAAGTGCTGGTCCCAGCGCAGGCGCTGATCAATGGCGACACCGTGGTGCAGGTTGAGGGCGGCGACGTTACCTATCTGCACCTGCTGTTTGATTGCCACGAAATCATCTACGGCGGCGGCATTCCCAGCGAAAGCTTCATGCCGGGCGAGCAGGGGCTCTCTTCCATGGCGCAGGCGGTGCAGGATGAAATCTACGAGTTGTTCCCGGAGCTGCTGAGCGAAGGCTTACATGTCTACGGAGAAGATGCCCGCCCGTCGTTGAAAGCACGTGAGGCGCGGTTGCTGGTGCATTAACGCGCCGCGCCTTGTGTTTACGCAGGGCAGAGGCACAAAACCCCCACCTCCGCGAAACAGTCGTGATACCGACACAATACCGACGTGGTTTTTGGCGGATGCCAATCCTTAACCGCCGCCGTTGCGCCGAAATCAAATCAGATCAGTTTTACCAGCTGTTTGCCTTTGTTTCCGCCCCTTAACAGGGAGCGGAAGGCCGCAGGCGCATTTTCCAACCCTTCGGCAATATCTTCACCATAGGCAATCTCTCCGGCGGCCAGTTTTGGCCCGACGTCGCGCAGGAAATCGCCATAGCGGTCATAGTGGTTGGAGATGATAAAGCCGTTTACCGACAGTTGGTTAACCAGAATTGTGCGCCACAGCCGGGGGCCGGTCAGGCTCTCCATCGCCGCATCCGCGCCAAGCCCACCTGCGTTGTACCAGGCGATCATGCCACATAGCGGAATACGTCCGCCGACATTCATCAGCGGCAGCACCGCATCCAACAGCTTACCGCCGACATTTTCGAAATAAATATCAACGCCTTGCGGACACTCCGCCGCCACCGCCTTGCGCAAGTCGCTTGCCGTCTCAAAGGCCTTGTGATCGATACAGGCATCAAAGCCGTAAGTCTCTGTTGCCTTTGCACATTTCTCTGCTCCGCCGGCGATGCCAACCACGCGCAGCCCCATGGATTTGGCGATTTGCCCCACCATGGACCCAACCGGCCCCGTTGCCGCCCCCACAACCAGCGTTTCGCCTTCTTTGGGTTTGCCCAATTCGGTCAACCCGTACCAGCCGGTAAAGCCGGGCATCCCCATCACACCAAGCGCGGTGGTGATCGGGGCCAAGTTAGGGTTAAGCTTTTGCATTTCATGGCCTTTTGCCACGCCATGGGTTGCCCAGCCAAACATGCCAAGGGCAAAATCGCCGGGCGCAAAGTCTTTATGGTTAGATGCTATCACCTCGCCCACAGCGCCGCCGCCCATGGTCTCGCCAATCTGCACTGCGGCGGAGTAGGACTTCGCATCATCCATCCGCCCACGCATATAAGGATCAAGCGACATGTAGTGCACACGCACCAGCACTTCGTCCTCGCCAATCTCAGGCACATCCACTGTTTCTAAACGGAAATTTTCATCTTGCGGTTCACCTGTCGGGCGGTTGGCCAGCACCATGCGCTGCATCTGTTCTGTCATTTGGGCATCCTCCAAAGCTTTGACGTCAGCTTGGTCGGCGCACCGCCTTCTGGCAAGGGGTGGCGGTTTTTAACCAGTTTTTGTGACGCGGCGTTTCCTAACCGGCGCAATAGGCCCTATAAGGCCTTGGCAAAAAGGGATTACGGGCGTATACGCGCGCTCTGTGTCAAAAGGAGCCGTGCCATGCCGGGCAGCGCAAATCTGAACATCATGATGAAGGCCGCTCGCAAAGCGGGCCGGTCGCTGGTCAAAGACTTCCGTGAAGTTGAAAACCTCCAGGTCTCGACCAAAGGGGCAGGCGACTTTGTCAGCCGCGCAGACATTGCTGCTGAGGAAATCCTGAAAGAAGAGTTGCTGGGCGCGCGTCCAACCTATGGCTGGATCGCAGAAGAAGGTGGCGAGATTGCGGGCAAAGATCCGACCCGCCGCTGGATTGTTGATCCGCTGGATGGCACCACCAACTTCCTGCACGGTCTGCCCCACTGGTCGATCTCTATCGCTCTGGAACATAAGGGTGAAATCGTTGCGGGTGTGGTGTTTGACGCCGCCAAGGACGAGATGTTCTATGCCGAAAAAGGCGAGGGCGCCTGGCTGAATGACAGTCTGCGGATGCGTGTGTCTGGCCGTCACCGCATGATCGAGTCGATCTTTGCCACTGGCCTGCCTTATGCCGGTCGTGCCGACCTGCCAGAAACCCTGCAGGACCTCGCGCGGATTTTGCCAGCCACCGCTGGTGTACGCCGCTTTGGCGCTGCCTCTCTGGACCTCGCCTATGTGGCTGCAGGCCGCTATGAGGGCTTCTGGGAGCGCAAGCTGCAACCATGGGACGTGGCCGCAGGCTTGCTGATTGCGAAAGAGGCTGGCGCATTGGTTGAGCCAATGAACCCGGAAGGCAACATTCTGGAAGATGGCGAGATGATCGTGGCCAACGAGCCGATCTTTTCCACCTTCGCAAAAGTCATCCGCAACGGGTAACGTACGCAGCCCTTACGCGGCTTTTGTATCTCTGTGACATTGTGAAACCTGGCCTAATTGGGTCAGGTTTTTTTGTCTGACGGATGATTGACGCCATCGACCCAGCCAAAAGGTGCAAAATCGCTGGGATTTACGCCCTCCAGCGCGCCAATGTTGACGCCGTAGACGTCCGGGCGTGAGCGGCGCTGGTGATGCGTGTAGATGCCACAATTGCGGCAGAAGTAGTGTTTCGCGGTCCCCGTGCCCCAGGTGTACAGCGTCAGGCATTCATGGCCTTTTACGATTGTCAGATCGGAGAGCTTCACATCTACATTTGGCACCATGCGACGGCGGCAAAAGGAACAGTCACAGAGCATGGCTTCGCTTGGGTCTTGTGCGAGAGTGACGCGCAGTTCCACAGAGCCGCAGTGGCAGGTAAGTTTCTGACTCATCGACGTTTTCTCCTCACACGGGGCACGGAACTTTGGCTCAGTTTATACTTGGCTTCAGGGTGCGGTGGATGGCCATGGGTCCGTTGCCAATAGCTAGTGCCGCCGCGCTTTAACCACGCAGGGATCGCCAGAACGGCCCCGACCACAAAACCACCCGCATGGGCCCAATGCGCAACCCCGCCGCCGGCAGTGTCCACCGCCACGCCATTGAACACCTGCAGGGCAAACCAGACGCCCAACATGACCCAGGCAGGGATGGTGAAGATGCGGAAAATGATGATCAATATCAGCAGGATATCGACCTTCGCTTTGGGGAAGAGCAAAAGGTAACCGCCCATCACCCCGGCGATGGCGCCGGAGGCACCGACCATCGGAATTTGGCTGTCCGGATCGGCGGCAATCTGGGCAAAGTCCGCGCCAAGGCCCGACAAGAGATAGAAGACCAAAAAGCCAAAATGGCCCATCTCGTCTTCGAGGTTGTCGCCAAAAATCCACAAAAACAGCATGTTGCCCAGCAGGTGCATCCAACCTCCATGCAGGAACATGGATGTCACAAGCCCATGCAATTGGCGGCCTTCGGTGACTTCGCCAGGCAGCAAGGCCCAGTCCTGAAAGAGCTGGGCCAGCCGGAAATTGTCCCCCATAATCGGCTGATAACTCAGGAAGATCCCGACATTCAGGAGGATCAGCGCATAGACGACATAGGGCGTGCGTCCGGAAGGGTTGTGGTCGCGTATTGGAAACATGCGGCCAAGCTGCGGGGATTTGCGCGGAAGGTCAACTGCTCCCGCTCAAAAGCGCCGCGTTGCCACCTGCCGCTGTGGTGTCCACACAGACATGCCGTTCGCCCAACACCCGTGCCGCATCTGGTCGTCCGGTGATCAGGGGCAGGATCGGCCCATCACGCCGTGCCAAGGCCTGGTCGTAGGATCGTGCTTGATCTGTGTCTCCCCACCAAAGTACACCTGCGAACCCTTGTAGCGTGGTGAGTGCATCTTCCGGGAGTTTTCCTGCGCACACAACAGCTTGCCCACCAAGGCTCCGCACAATTTCAGCCTGCTCCTTGGCTGTTGCCTCACCAGGTCCCATGCAGAGCAGCGGCTCTCGCGCATAGCTGGTCAGGCGGTTGGATTCACCGGTCGGCCCTGGCAGGGAAATGGTTGTGCCTTGGGTGCTTGCCGCTCTGTTGGCCTTGTCCAATTCCACCTGTGCCACGTCGGCTGGCATGATGCCGTCCCATACGCCTGATTGTTCAGTTGGTACCGCAGCAAACCGCGCGAGGTAGTGCGGGCCACCTGCTTTGGGGCCGGTGCCAGAAAGCCCTTCGCCGCCAAAGGGTTGCGAGCCAACAATCGCGCCAATCTGGTTGCGGTTCACATAGATATTGCCCGCTTTCACCCGATCGGCGACATGTTGTACACGGTCGTCAATCCGGGTCTGGAGACCAAAGGTCAGCCCATAGCCGGTGGCATTGATCGCATCGATCACTGTGTCCAGTTCATTGGATTTGAAGGTGGCGACATGCAGAACTGGACCAAAGATTTCCCGCTCCAGATCGGCAATGCCGTTCACCTTGATCAAGGTTGGCGCAATGAAAGTGCCGGTTTGTGGTGTGGGCAATTGGAGTAGCACGCGGCCTTCTGATTGGGCGTAAGCAATATGGTCGGCAATGCCGCGCCGCGCAGTCTCGTCAATCACCGGGCCGCTGTCGGTGGACAGCAGCCACGGATCGCCCAGCGAGAGTTCCTTCATTGCGCCGGTCAGCATCTCAAGCAGGTTTTCGGCAATGTCTTCCTGCACATAGAGACAACGCAGGGCCGAGCAGCGCTGGCCTGCGGATTGGAAGGCGCTTTCAACAATGGCCGTCACTGCTTGTTCGGGCAGGGCTGTGCTGTCGACAATCATGGCGTTCAGACCGCCGGTTTCGGCAATCAGCGGCGCACCTGGGGCCATGTTGTCTGCCATTGTAGCGCGGATGCGTAACGCGGTCGCAGTGGAGCCGGTGAAGGCCACGCCGTTGACGCGGGGATCGGAGGTGAGCGCAGCCCCAACGGTGGCACCGGAGCCCGGAAGGAGTTGCAGCGCATCACGCGGTACGCCAGCCTCATGCAGCAGCTTGACAGCCTCAAAAGCGATCAATGGGGTTTGATCTGCAGGCTTGGCGAGCACAGCATTGCCCGCAGCCAGTGCGGCGGCCACCTGGCCGGAGAAGATCGCCAGTGGGAAGTTCCACGGAGAGATGCAAGTAAAGACACCCGCCGCTGGCGCACTAGGCGCGTTGGCGCCGTAATATCGCAAGAAATCAACGGCTTCGCGCAGTTCTGCGACTGCGTCGTTAGGCGTTTTGCCGGCCTCGCGCGCCAGCAGGGCAAAGAGCGCGCCATAGTTTGCCTCATAGAGATCAGCGGCTTTGGACAATACGGCGCCACGTTTCTCAGGGGATGTGCTCCAAGGCTTGGCCGCGCTAAAGGCGCTTTCCACATCTGCCGCACTCGCATGTGCCACGGTGCCGGGGCTGTCCGTTGGCAGGAACGGGTTGTCTACGGGGTGCGTTGCCTCGGGCGCAGGATCGTTCGCCAACAACGGAGCGGCGTTCCATTGCGTGTTGCGGAACAGCGCGCGCGCCGTGTCCAATGCATCCAGCGTTGGTTTGTCGGTCAGATCGAACCCCTTGGAGTTCACCCGCTCCGGTTCAAACAGTTCCGGCCCACGTGGCAGCTGGCCTTCGGTGGATTGCACCTGATCAAAGGGGTCGCTGGCGACGGTTTCAGCGGGAACCTCTTCGTCGACGATTTGGTTCACAAACGAAGAGTTTGCGCCATTTTCAAGCAGCCGCCGCACGAGATATGCCAACAGATCACGGTGCGCGCCAACGGGTGCATAAATCCGGCAACGGGTGCCTTGGTCGTTCAGCACAATGTCGTGCAGCGCTTCGCCCATGCCATGCAAGCGTTGGAATTCAAAGGCAGATTTGTCTTCCGCCATATGAAGAATTGCCGCCACTGTGTGGGCGTTGTGAGTGGCAAACTGCGGATAGATGCGGTCTGTCATGCCAAGCAGCTTGCGGGCGTTGGCAATATAGGACACGTCGGTGGCGGCTTTGTTGGTGAAGACCGGGAAGCCGTCAATGCCTTCGACCTGCGCGCGTTTGACTTCGGTGTCCCAATAGGCGCCTTTCACAAGACGCACCATGATTTTGCGGTCCAGTTTTGTGGACAACTCGTAGAGGTAGTCCAGCGTCGCGCCAGCGCGCTTGCCATAGGCCTGCACCACAACGCCAAAGCCGTCCCAACCGGCCAGGGCAGGCTCGCTGAGCACGGTTTCAATCACATCCATCGAGATCGCCAGGCGTTCGGCCTCTTCGGCGTCGATGTTAAGGCCCATCCCGGCGGATTTTGCCAGCAACGCGAGGGACCGAAGACGGGGGACCAACTCTTCCATGACCCGCTCTTTCTGCGCAACCTCATAGCGTGGGTGCAGGGCGGAGAGCTTTACCGAGATTCCGGGATTGTCGCGCGTGTCCGCATGGGTACAGGCTGAGGCAATGGCTGTGATCGCGCGGGAGTAGGCGAGGTGGTAACGCATGGCGTCGGCGTCGGTTTTGGCCGCTTCACCAAGCATGTCGTAGGAGTAGGTATAGCCCTTTTTCTCCATACCTTCCGCACGTTTCATAGCGGAGGTGATGGACTCGCCCAGTACAAATTGACGCCCCATTTCTTTCATCGCACGCCCGACAGCGGTGCGGATCACCGGCTCTCCAAGACGTTTGACCGCGCCGCGCAACGTGCCGATCAGACCAGTATTTTGGTCGTCCATCACTTTGCCGGTCAGCAGTAGCGCCCATGTGGACGCGTTCACCAGAGAGGAGGTGGATTGGCCAAGGTGCTTGCCCCAGTCGGAGGGGGCAATTTTGTCTTCGATCAGCGCGTCGATGGTGTCTGCGTCCGGCACCCGCAAAAGCGCTTCGGCCAGGCACATCAGCGCCACGCCTTCGTCGGTGGAGAGGCCGTACTCCGCCAGAAAGACTTCCATCATGCCGGGGCTGGTCTCTTCGCGGATTTCGCGCACAAGGGAGGCGCCTTTGGCACAAATGGCTTTGCGGTCCGCGCTACTCAGGCCGCTTGCCGTCTTCAAGTCCTCCACCAAGGGGGCTTCTTTGCGGTAAGTGCTGGTGTCGATCAGATCGCGCGCTGGGCTCATGGTGGTCTCCTGTTCTTTGCTCCAGTATACCTTTGCAATTGCGGGCCATTTGACTGATTATTGGCGCATTGACCGCTATTGTGGCTAAAATTTGGGGTGCAGTCTGTGCAAAACGATAAGTTTGATCTGGATCGGTATGATCGGTCGATTCTGGATGTTCTGGCGCGGGACGGTCGGATTTCGATTACCGATCTGGCGAAGGAAATTGGCCTCTCCAAAAGCCCAACACAGGCGCGGTTGCGGCGGTTGGAGAGCGAAGGGGTGATCACCGGTTACCGTGCGTTGCTGGATCCTATCCGACTTGGATTGGATCATGTGGCCTTTGTGGAGGTGAAGCTGTCTGAAACCCGCGAGAAGGCGCTGCAGGCGTTTAATGCCGCGGTGGCAGAAGTTCCCGAGATTGAACAAGCGCATATGATTGCCAGCCATTTTGACTATTTACTAAAGGTCAGAACCACCAATATGGCCGCTTATCGTCATGTTCTTGGAGAGAAAATCTCCGCGCTGCCCTATGTTGCGAGCACGTCGACTTACGTTGCCATGCAGGCGGTGAAAGAAACCGGCCTCGCGGAGATGTGACTTTGTTGGTTAGGCTCCGGCGTGTCAGCATGAGGCATGAAACCCGTTCTTGTTCTTCTGTTTTCTGCCAGTTCTGCGTTCGCTGCTGAGTGCCCGCAACCGCCGGACCATTCCGATGCGGTTGATGCTTTGATTGCGCAGGTGCAAGTGGCGGACAACCAAGCTACCGCGCAGGAGCTTTCCAATGACATGTGGGCGTTCTGGGCAGATGCGCCGGACGAAACCGCGCAGGAAATCCTCGACCGGGGAATGCAAAAACGGTCGTCGTGGGACCTGTTGGGCGCGCGCGAAGATTTTGACCGGCTGGTGAGCTACTGTCCGGACTACGCGGAAGGGTACAATCAGCGGGCGTTTGTGAACTTCCTACGGCAAGATTTTGAAGCCGCTTTGCCGGATTTGGATCGCGCGATAGAGCTGTCTCCACGCCACGTGGCTGCGCTATCCGGCAAGGCGTTGACCCTTATTGGGCTGGGGCGTGAGGCGGAGGCGCAGGATGCTTTGGCTGCTGCTCTGGAATTGAATCCTTGGCTGCCAGAGCGCAGTTTGTACAAGCCGCCCCCAGTGAAAGAAGCGCCGGGCGAAAAGCTCTAGTCTTCGGCACTTTACACCAGACGCAAAGCGGCTATTGTCGCGCCGCTGACCTTGGTTGGCGTGTTGGTTGCCCGCGTGGTGGAATGGTAGACACAGGAGACTTAAAATCTCTAGGCCGATTATGGCCGT